>CAYSZW010000007.1:0-6731 GCA_964435665.1 uncultured Gammaproteobacteria bacterium
AATAGAAAGATTAGCCATAGTAATCCCTACTTTTTCAGTAAGTTCTGTCACACTCATTTTTCTTTTTGCTAACATCACATCGATGTTTATTATTATTCCCATATTATTCTTATTAAACTGTTAATTCATTTTCTGAATGTATTTTTATAGCATTTTGCAACAATTTTTCAAGTACTGCTGCAAAAACTCCAACTACCAACGGCGCAAATGTAAATACTAATCCGATAAGTACTACTCCTGGTGCATCATCTTGTTCAGCAACATAAAATATGTACGGCATTGCTAATCCATAGAAAGCACTAATTATAAATGCACAATATTTTATATTTTTTAAAGCTTTAACGGACAAGTTTGAAAAAGCTTTATTATTATCTATATAACCAAGTAACTTTAAAATTTGATACACTGCAATAAAAAATGGTACAGCCGTTATATACATGCCTATCAAAATAGGATCATAGCCTCCCCAACTAATTGAGCCAATTGTCTGAGGCAAAACAAAAATACAGAATGCAAGTACTGCAATGCCTACTAAAGAGACTATAGATTTTAGAAGTAATGTTGAACTTTGTTTCATATATAAAATTTAACTTATATTAATCGTTACACTGTTAAATCATTCTCAGATTTTTTATCTACCACATTTTGTACCAGTTTTTCAAAAATTCTTGCTGCACTTGCAATTGTAAGAGAAGCAATAGTAGTAATAATGACCATTGCAATACCTCCAGCTTTATCTTCTTCTTGCAGACCAAAAACAATATACATTCCTGCAACTAGTATAAAAACAATTAAAGCTATTGCACAGTTTTTGATATTTTTTAAAGCTGTAACTGATTTTTGTGAAAATACGTTATTTTGTTCTATATCATTTAATAATTTAAATACTTGATATAACCCTACAAAAAAAGGAATAGATGCAATATAACTGTAGATAATAAATGGATCCATATAAATACTTACTAGATCTAAGTCAACCGCTCTTCCTTCTATCTGAGGAAACCAAATCATTGCGGTTAATACTACGATTGCTATAAGAAAAATAACAACTTTTAAAATTAATGTTGAGGTATGTTTCATAAAAATTAAATCAATTTATAAATTGATATGAATATTTTAACGCATTATTTATCGTTTGTCAATATATAGTTATTGTTATTCACTATATTTAGTTGCTTTTACATTGAATCTCTATCTTCATGTTAGAATAAAATCAACTATGAAACAAGAAAATCTAGCAAATCATCGCATTTATAAAATGAGCGTAGCAAGTGTTTATCCTTATTATGTTGCAAAAGCAGAAAAAAAAGGACGAACTAAAGCAGAAGTGGATGAAATTATTCGTTGGTTAACTGGATATAGTCAAAATGAATTAGAAACAGTGCTTGAAAAACAAACAGATTTTGAAACATTCTTTGCTCAAGCTCCACACATGAATCCATTGCGAACTTTAATTACCGGTGTCATCTGTGGTGTTAGAGTTGAAGAAATTCAACATCCTACTATGCAAGCAATTAGATACCTAGATAAATTAATCGATGAGTTGGCTAAAGGAAGACCAATGGAAAAAATATTACGAACAGAAACTTCTTGATGAAATAAACCTTACTTTACCATTGCAATATAACCAATTAATCGTTTAATTTTGGTGTTTTCCATTTCAAAAACATCACAAAAAACGGCACTAAAAGATTCTCCCCCTTTTTTCTTTCCTTGAACGGTTCCTTCTGCAACAACTACCTCATTTTCTTCAGTCATTCTTGTAATTACTACAACAGGTGTTCCTTCAAATGCAGGATTTTCTATTTCACTATCAAATGCCTTTTTTCCTTTATGATGAAATATTCCAGGCATATCCCATACAACATCATCAGTAAGACAAGACAAAATTTGTTCATGATCTGACTTATTAAATCCATCAATATGTGTTTGAATTGTTTTTTTATTTTGTGACATTAAAACTATATTTAAATTGTAATTTTAAGTTGTAATTTTGCTTTCTTAACTTGTTTAGTATGACCGATAATGTGTCTATTAATTTCTTCTAGAAAATCTTCTGTTTTATATTTTTTCCGATCAGTATAATTCATTTCGGGAACATGCTTTATTACAATACAGTTATACAATGTTTGTTGTGCTATTTGGAGCATAGCAAAAAGATCATCCTTGGAGAGAGTTTTTAATGAATTTACACCTTCTTGATTACGTAAAGACCCACCTTTACTGGTAAAGACTGTGGGAGTTTTACCTTCTGATAAGGATAAATAATTTTGAGCATAATAGGTATGCCAAAATACAATGTGACATAATACATCTTTTACAGTCCAGTGTTGAGTAGCCAAATTTTGTAGTTTTTGGTTATTAACTTCTTGAATAAAATTCTGAAGAGTTTTATCCAGAATAATGAATAACTGAGAGTATTTTCCCTGAATCATACTCTACGATTATATCATTACTGGCTTAATCAAATTATTTCTTGCCAAATCTTTTCAAAGCCCGTTCATGCGCACGCTTAGCTTCAACTTCTCTATTGTGTGGCGTTGCATTTGTAGTAAGAGACGTTAATAACATTTTGGCATCGTTTGTTACTTTTTCTACGGCAATATTAAAAGCATCTTCATTAACTTTTGAAGGCTGATGGAATCCAGAAAGTTTTCGCACAAACTGTAATGATGCTTCTCTAATTTCTGCATCTGTTGCTGGAGGATCAAAATTAAATAATGTTTTTATATTTCTACACATGTATAGATTTTAATATATTTTTAAGTTTGCTGCGACTGGTTGACTATCTGGGAACTTTTTATTTATCTTTTTAGCAAAAAAATAAGGAGGAACCAGGTTTCCCTGGCACCTCCTTTCTCGAAACGATTTCAAATTCAAAAAAGCTTGGCTGATTAATACGCCAACCATTAAACTCCACATGGTATCCACGTGCAGTGAATTTGATCTCATCTCCTGGTATGATTCGATCATAGTGAAGACTTCCCCAGAAAACTTGATAAATGTTGCCATTTTCAAGCTGGATCAGATAAGTATGAGTAGTAGTACAATCTCCATCCTTGTCACAACTGGTCGATGTTTCAACCCATTTTGATGACACTACTCCTATTACTTGTTCTTCATGACTATACCAATTCCATGCTCCAAATAGTGCCAAAACTAACAAAGCACTCAAACCAATGATTTTCATATTATCGTTCACAATAGACTCCTTCTTAGTTAGCAAATAGTTGGATACGAAGATTAAATTATATATAAAAAAAGAGGAAAAATCAATATTATAGGTTATTTTTGCTGGCGGACATAGACGCTATTCGAACATATTGGCAGTCTTCAGAAGGGCAATTCTATACTCCGAATTACCATGCTGGCATTTGTTAACTACGTAAACAACTATACTATGTCTTCGGTTTTGACATCTCCCGCACGTTTGTAATAGCCAAAAAAAGTACCACTTGGAGTAACTTTGGATTTATATAGTTTGAACGCAGCAGGTATTGTACCTTTTTCAAACAATCGTTTTCCTGTCCCAAGTGTAAGGGGAAATATTTTTAGCCAAAGTTCATCTACCAAATCGTTCTTCATTAATGATTGAATAAGATTGCTACTTCCGTACACTTGTAAGTCAGGACCGGTTGATTTCTTTAGCTCTTTTAATGCATTAATATCTTTTAACACTTCTGTGTTTTCCCAGGTCGGATTTTCTAAGGTTTTGGACATTACATATTTTGGAATTTTGTTTATTTGTGGCCAACCTTCTGTTTCTGTAGCATGATGCGGCCAAAATCCCGAAAAGATTTCATATGTTTTTCGTCCCAGGAGTAATCCAGCTGTTTCTTTCATTTGTTCTCCCATTTCTTTTCCACCATCTTCATCAAAGTAGGGACCCATCCATCCGCCAAACTTGAAACCCTCAGCAGTATCTTCTTTAGAACCACCTGGAGCTTGCATAACACCGTCAAGTGTAATAAATTCAACAACAATAATTTTTCTCATGAAACAATTCTAGCACATTGATTTATTTAGTAATATTAGTTCGAATCCAAATCTGGAGAGGTATAGTTTGATATAGATGACTAAGGCTAATTTTCTTTGCTGGGAGACATGGATTCGAACCATGATAAACAGATCCAAAGTCTGTTGTCCTACCATTAGACGATCTCCCAGGTAGACACTATTTTAACAAATAGAAGGCTAAAATTCACTATTATCTACTATACTCAATAATAGTCATTATTAATTCATTCTATTTATATGAATAAAATGCTCATTACTTTTCTTGTTGTGTTACTAATTGGTGGAGGTGTTTATTATTATCAAAACTCTCAAAATATGGCGACACAAGAAGAAGATGCTACTCTTCAAGAAACTGCTACTATTGAAGAAAATACTGTCGCAACTGATTCTACAGAAGTAAAAGAATTTAAAATTATTGGTAAAAATATTGCATATGAAGATGGAGATATTCGTGTAAAAAAAGGGGATACGGTACGAGTCGTTTTTACTGTAGAACAAGGAAATCATGATTGGGTTATAGATGAATTTAATACACGTACCAAATTATTAAATACAGGTGAAACAGAAACGGTAGAATTTGTTGCCAATAAAGTTGGTACTTTTGAATATTATTGTTCTATTCCAGGACACAGACTACTTGGCATGAAAGGCAACGTTATTGTTGAAGAATAAATTGATAGGAGGCCAAATTTTCATTTTAATGGTATAATTACCTTCATGAAAGAAGGACTCGTTTTATTACTTGGAAGACCTAATGTTGGGAAATCTACATTTCTCAATAATATTATTGGTCAAAAAGTCGCTATTACTTCTCCAAAACCACAAACTACTCGTTTCCCTATTCAAGGTTTGTATCAAGAAGAACGTGGCAATATTATTTTTACAGATACTCCAGGGCTTTTTACAAAAGCAAAAGATTTATTAGCAAAAGATATTAATGGCCAAACACTTAGTGCTGTAAATAAAGATACAGATGTTGTTTTATACATAGTGGATCCAACACGCAGACGTGATTTTGAAGAAGCAAAAGTTCTAGGAATTGCTCGTAAAATGAGAGCTCCTGTTATTTTAGTTTTTAACAAAATGGATTTAGGAGAACCTAAATACATGGCTCAATACAAATATTTAGAAGATGAATTTAAAGATATTTTTTATATTTCTGCAATAGAACATAAACATGTAGGTCCTCTTCTTAAACGTATTTTTGAACTTCTTCCAGAAAAAGAAGAATCTGAATATTCACTTGAAGGGTTAGTACATCCAATTTTAAATATGGATAGTAAAACCTTTGTTGCAGAACTTATTCGTGAAAAAATATTTATTATGATGGGTGAAGAAATTCCTTATACAATAACTGTTGTTGTTGATGAAATTTCTGAACGTGATAATGGAATGCTCTATGTAAAAGCACGTATTCTTACAACTCATGATAGATACAAAAGTATGCTCATTGGAAAACAAGCACGAAAAATTAAAGAAATTGGAAGTTATGCTCGAAAAGAAATTGCTCTTTCTACAAATAAAAAAGTTTTCTTAGATTTAACTGTTGAAACTAACGAAAACTGGCAAGACTCCGTTTACTCCTAAAAGTAAGCATTTACTGCGTATAACCCTTCTTAAAATTAGATTGCTGTATTGCAATTTTTTATAAAAAATAAGATACTGTAATAAGTTAATAATTCAAAGCTTCCCTATGAGAAACCTTGAGAACGGATATTCATTATTAACAGTAGCTAGTGCTCTTCTAATTACTGGTCTTATTATTCTTGGTGGTATGTTTCTTCTTCAAAATTACGATATTATTCCTAAAAAAGTGCAAGTTGCTCCAACAACAGAGAACAATGAAACTACTATGCCTATAGAACCTGTAACAAAAGAAGTAGATCCTACAAAAGGCATTATTGAAGGTACCTATATTTTCCCTTCTGAAGGAATTCCAAAAACGCTCATTCCTTGTGCAGAAAACGTTATGACTAAAGAAATTATTTGTTCTGCATCCTTAGCAGAAACCGGTCAGGAGAATACATTTATGATTATTGTCCCAGCAGGTTCATATTATGTTTATGCGACAAATACAGAAGATCCAACTATGTATAAAGCATATTACACCGAATTTGTAACATGTGGACTACTTGCCTCTTGTCCTTCTCATGCAAAAATAGCAGTTGATGTTGCAGCTGGACAAACTGTAAGTGATATAAAACCGCATGATTGGTATGATCCTTCTCAACAACCTTAAGGTTACAATAGCAGTATCTTTTTGATATAATTAGCTTCACTTATTATTGTCTATTCGACTGTAATTTGTTTTGGTGGCCGTAGCTCAGCTGGTAGAGCCCCAGTTTGTGGAACTGGTTGTCGCGGGTTCGAATCCCGTCGGTCACCCCACACTGGATTGCAATGATCAAAATAGTACTTTTGTCCTTTTGTAACAATCTCTTTAACGGGGACAATCTTATTTGTAGGATCTTGCAATCTTTCCGAAGCTTCCTTAACCTTTCCAAACGGTTTTAGATAGTCAAGATGCAGTTTTCTGTTAACTAAAATAAAGTTCAATCCGAAAGTTGTAACCATTTCTCTTTTTTCTTCTTTAGATGCAGTCTTAAACTTTTCTTTAGACATATTAATAAAGCTATTCATGGCTTATCATGTGGGGAAATATGCTTATCTATTTTCAGGTAAAAAACAATACGTACTAGTAGGATTTCTGGGAT
>CAYSZW010000007.1:6741-19382 GCA_964435665.1 uncultured Gammaproteobacteria bacterium
GGGATTTATTTGGTTAGGCTTTATTGGACCAATAATTGCATATCTCGTTGTTCAGAAGATAAAGAATAATCAAATAAAAAAGCTAAATTAAGCTTCTATTTTAAAATACATATGAATAATTTAATAAAAAGATTCAATAAAGAAATAAATTCTTTTAAAAAGGCACTTATTGAAGTAATATCTTCACCACATCCTAAATTCCTATTAATTGCCATTATCGTATTTGTAATATCCTTTTTATATGGTATTTCAGGTGATATAGATTTAATTCATGCATATAGTGATTTAAAATCTAAACTATTTAAAACAGAAGTAGTAATAGAAAAAAAACCTACTATTCCGAACAAACGGATAATTGAACTTCCAAATCTCAAAAATACAGTTACACCGACTACAAAGCCCATTGTAAATTACCCTACATCAACTCCAGATCCTGATCCCATTATTACTTGTAATATGCATATAAATTGTGGTGGTGGTACAAAACAATTGCGTAAAAGTGTATGTGAACAAAGCACCTGTTGTGAAATTGGTAACTCTTGGACTTTTTATGAAGATAAAAATAAATGTACTCAGGATCAAAATTCATATTACAGCAATAGTAATAATCCACCACAATTTGAAGGTAGTAATAATAGTTCCGAGTATGAAACTAATAATAGTTATGTCCCTGAATATATTCCGACACCAACTTCTGATTTTGATAGAAGCATATATGTTGATCAATGTTATAAAAATGCTGTAGCAACAATAAACGGAGAATGTAATTCAAAAAAAGATAGTAACAATTTAAATCAAGACTACGGCTGCACTGAAGCAGGTAAGAGTCAAAGGTACGCACAAGCAAGGGATAACTGTGAAAGATCTGTTCAATGAGTTATTTTTGAATAGTTATCTGTAATCCCGTCATAACAGTAACATTATTGTTATTTTTATCTTCTTTATTTACTACTTTATCGTACACTTCTACAGCTCTTAGGCGTGTATTATGATCTGGATATTCATGAATTCCTTTATATATAACCTGTTTTTTCGCTTTCATCGCTTGTTTCATTACAGTTGATATAAGTCGAGCATTTAATCCTGCATTTTCAAAATATATCTTATCTAAGTTGTGTATTTTTTGTTTTAAACGTGAAGCAAGAACAGTTGCAGAATGGTATCTATTCTTCGGTACTTTAAAAGCTTTAATATAGGCTTGTGTAGCGTTTCCTGACTGAATATATTCATTTATAAACACAATTTCTTTCGAATCAAGATGATCCTCATTTTTAGCTAACTTATTTGAAGTATCCATTAACATATAACATTATTATATCAATCTAAATTTGATATTAGTTTATAAGATAATGATATGTAAATATTACATATTAACTATAATTTTTGAATAGTAATCTGATGTTATAAACATGTATAATACCTATATAGATTTATGCATTGCGCTAAATGTGGAAACAAAATTTCAAAAGAGTGGAAATATTGTAAACATTGTGGAGGGCACTTAACCCATCAAAATTTTACTGAAAAATCCATAGAATCTTCTTTTTCCTTACAACCTATCTTATTTGGATTATTAACAATCATAGGTACGATCATTGGTATTGCTTTATTAGGGATTTGGATAGATTTTCAAATCCATACTTTATCTTTTTGGGTCATCATCCCTATTGGAGGATTTATAGTCGGAGCAATGGGAGCTTTTGGCTATTTTTACGGTTTAATAAGATCAAATCAGAAGATTAAACTTTCCCATTACTTTATTGGATCAATATTGGGGCTATTAACTTATATAGGCATATTTTATTTCTTATACTCTATAACCTACTTAGATGAAAATAATGATGTGAATTATAGTTTTGAAGGTGATCATATTAGTAATTTTGTGACAACGGATTCTGAAGAACCAATTACTTTCTTAAGTTATATAAAACTGACAGTCTTTACTGAATCTGAACATATAATTAAAACTAGATACTCTGCATCTACAACGTATACTGCAAGTGCTGGTCAAAACATGCTTGAGTTCTACCTTCAATTTTTGGCTTCAATAGTTGGAGGTGGTGCAGTAGGGTTGTTACTTATTTCTGATAAGAAATACTGTGATAGATGTAAACTCTATAATAAAAGTAAAATACTGTTTATTATGAATATAAGCACCTTTCAAAAAAATGCTGAATTAATTGATCAAAGTATGCAATCAAGTAAGCATTTGAAAGAATTAATACACAATCATCACAAAGACAAAATTTCTGAAGAAGCATATTTTGAATTTAAACTGTTTCATTGCCCAAACTGTTATGAAGGTAGTATTTTGTTTACACCTTATGTCAACAAAAATGGTGAATATAAATCTGTTGATGATAAAAAGATAAATATTACGCTTAATCCTGAATTTATTAAAGATATTTTATAGAGCTATGAATAAGATAAATACATGGATGTTTAGAGAAAAAAATGAATTCTTATTTTTACTTTTTAGTATTTCTCTAGTTGTAATAATTGGATATATTGCTGCAAGTCTTAACTGGTATATAGCCATTTCTGCTATTGTTGTGGGGTTTATTTATATTAAATTACAACAAGCTCAGTTAATAGGAAACGCTTTGGAAATTACTCAAAAACAGTTTCCTGAAATTTATGAATATTTTGAAGAATATAAGAAAAATTTAAATCTTGATAACGTTAAGTTATATATTATTCAAGACCCAACACCAAATGCTTTTACTATTGGTTTCCCTACTGCTTCAATAATTCTGCACTCTGCATTGGTAGAAAAGATGACCAAAGAAGAACTACAGTTTGTTATAGCTCATGAGTTAGGTCATGTTAAAGCTTCACACAATATTATATTAACCTTTCTGTATCCATTAGGGAACGGTGTACCCGGCGCTTCTGTTATTTTTGGCCTTTGGAGAAGAAAAGCCGAATATACAAGTGATAAATGTGCTTTAATATTAACAAAAGAGCTTGATTCTGCAATAATGAGTTTATTAAAGATAACTGTGGGATTAGAGTTAGCAAAAAAAATTAACTTAGAATCATACAGAGAACAGTTAATAAATTCCGATTCTAATCTGGTAAAAGCTAGTGAATTTATGTTTGATCATCCTTTAACTACAAATAGAATTAACAATTTGGTTTATTTCTGGAAAGAAAACTTTATTTCAACATAATATGCATTGTATTCATTGTGGAAAGCTAAACGAAAAAGATAATAACTATTGTATTCATTGTGGTGGCAAAATATCCTCATCTAAATCAGAACATTCACATAGAAAAGAAGATATCCTCTTTGTTCCAAAAAAACAAAATTCTCATATTTTGAGAAATATTCTTATTTCATTAACTGTTTTAGGTATTCTTCTTATAATTATTGTAGCTTTGGCTTATGATGAAACTGATTATTCTACTACCGAAACATCCGATTCTAACTATGATCAATCATCTTCACTTTATGACTTAGAAATTAAAGATATAGATGCAGAGTGGGATACTGCTGGAATTGGCATCTTCTATCTGAAGGGCACATTAGTAAATAATTCAGCAGATTATGCGCAAAATGTACAGATAAGAGTAGATTTATATAAAGATGAAGCTCAAAATAACTTATTTGATACCCGTTATGTAACTATTGAAGGTGTATCCGATTATGGAGCTTATACTTTTAGAGAACCTATTTATGATCTTAATTATGAAGGTCAATTTTGGTATACGGCAACAGTTATAAATGCAGACTTTTAATATGTTTTGTACAGAATGTGGTACTCAAAATCAAGCAATAGCTAAATTTTGTAAAAACTGTGGAAAAGAATTACCAAAACATTATGCTAGCTTTGCTCTTAGATTAGGAGCATATTGTGCTGATATTCTGGGTCTTTTAATATTTGCTTTCTGTTTGGGTATAGTTGTTGGAATATTTGATCCTGAAACCACACTCTTTGACATGTACTTTATTGATTATATTATCTGGGTTTTATATTCGACTATATTTTTATATTTTGGTTCTGCAACGCCTGGAAAAAAAATATATGGATTGACTGTAAAATCTGAATATACAGAAAAAATTACTTTAGTAACTGCTTTATTGAGATCAATTCTACAGCCACTTTCTACCCTATTTTTTGGAGCTGGTTATTGGAACATGGATAAGAACGAAAAGAAACAGGCATGGCATGATAATACTGTACATACAGTAGTTATTAAAGAAAAAGAAGTTAATTATATAATTCCTATCTTCCTATCAGTATTGGGAGTTATAACATATATCATACTAAGAATAATGACTGAAACTTGATGGAAAAGACACTATACTCTCCTAAGAAATAACCCTCCTAGAGTATCTTTTTCAAATTGATGACCGTCATACTGAAGGTACTGAATTATCTGAATGAATGTTGAAATGGTGTATTGACTACATAAAATATGTTTCTATCAGTAATTTTTTTCTTACAATAGTGGTATAATTGCTCTAACAGTCTAAACTTTAGATTATAAAATATTTAATAAATTAATTTATGGAAACAAAAAAGAAATGGTATCAAACTAATGGTGGAATTATCGCTCTTCTTATCTTATTTTTCCCTGCTGGATTATTTTTGATGTGGAAACATACTGACTGGAATAAAACTGCTAAATGGACTATAACTGGATTTTTCGCTTTACTTGTCCTTGTAAACGCTATAGGAGGTAACGACTCAAATTCAACCGCTTCCAATACACAAATAGCTACACCAACAGTTAGTCAAGAATCAGAAGCAACTACCCAAGTTGTTTCAACTAACGATACAGAACAAGCACAAGAACCCACAAAAGCTATTCTAATGGCTACTAATACACCTATTCCAGCATCAAAGGAGACTGTAAGTCAAAAAAACG
Organism: uncultured Gammaproteobacteria bacterium; assembly: GCA_964435665.1. Classification (GTDB taxonomy): domain Bacteria; phylum Patescibacteriota; class Microgenomatia; order UBA1406; family GWC2-37-13; genus MFZZ01. The sequence continues at coordinate 11,617 of CAYSZW010000007.1, forward strand.
CAGTAAGAAAAGCACAATCTTACCTGGCCTATTCTGGATTTTCCAGAGATGGATTGGTCGCTCAGTTAGAATTTGAAAAGTTTTCTCACGAAGATGCAGTATATGGTGCAGATAATTCCGGTGCTGATTGGAATGCAGAAGCTGCAGAAAAAGCTAAATCATACATGGAGTATTCTGGATTTTCCAGAGATGGATTAATTGAACAATTATTATTTGAGAAATTTACACAAGAACAAGCGGAGTATGGAGCGAACGCAGTAGGTCTATAAACATAGTCTACTGCATCTAATAGCTAAAATAATATTGTTATATGATTCAGCTTATATTGATTTAAAATAAGATCTGATTATAATAGTTAGGTTCTAAACTCGTCTATCCAGTCACCCATCAATTTTTAAAAGTTAAATATTAACTACCATTTATAATCTTCAAGAAACTCTTGATGCCGTTTTAATCTTTCATCATTAAAATCATTTCTGACCTCAGAATACCACGTAATATAATCAAGTATTTGACTTACTAAATACAACTCTTCTAATTCTATTTCTTCTTCAGTTAACGAGAGTAGACTAAAGTATTTCTCTAAAGCTTCATTCTGCAAATTAAAGTGCCAAATAAACATCCGGACTCTTGCAAAATCAAATAAAGGATCACCAAACATGGCTTCAGTCCAGTCTATAATTGCAGTAATTTTTTCAGAATTAAGATCTACAAAAAGATTCCTTTGATTAAAATCAGTGTGTAATAATGAGTAATTTTTATTAATAAAAGCATGTTTTTCTATTTTATTCCTCATTAAATTAACCGATTTAAGAATTAGTTCTGTATCCACGCCATCTCTATGTGCAATTTTATTCCAATTGAACCATGGATGTTGTCCTGAATATTTATACAATAGTAGTTCCTTCCAGGATTTTAAATTATCCTGATTGCTTAACATACCTACTTTATTTGACTTAATAGTATGAAGCTTTTTTAAATGAGCAATCATCGAAGGAATATATACTTGTTTTGAAGAAGCAGCCTCAAGTAAAGGGAAATTGATTTTTTCCATTACTAAGACTGTATTATCTTCAAAAGAAAAATGAGTTATTAATTTTGGAATAGGAATATCAATATTATTTTCCTTTATAAGGTTGAAAGCTAATACATCATTTGCTGATTCTCTACTAAATTTTACTGCGAACTCTTTTCCACTTATATCGTTTATTATAATTACTTCACTATCGACTCCTTGTTTTGGGATCTTAATATCGACTACAGTAATTCCAATTAATTTTTCAATTGTACTAACAATTAGTTTTTGCGTAGAAGATGACATTGTGGTTAGATATATTATAGCATCTGGGTTCTAAACTCGTCCGTCCAGTCACCCCAACTTCTCTCCTCTGAATTCAAAATGTATTAACTTCAAAGGGAAGGAAAGAAAGAGGTCCAGATAAACAAACAAATATTTCATCAACACCACCATGAGTGAGTGATAAAATACAAGTTTATATACCTAAGCCGTCGAAACGGCAATCTTTCTTTCATTCGATATCCTTACTCACTTATTCTGAGTCCTAAGCTTGGTTTGACAAGTCTTGCAGATATTCTGGGCTTGAACAAAATGTTTTCTGCAAAAAGATTCCTTACATTCTGAACATTGATTCTTACCCATGCCAGTACATTTCTTAACATAACAACCACCTTTGCGCATGCGGTTAGGTTTACCAGACATTCTATTGACTCCTTTACAAATATAGAATTCTTAGGACCATAGTATACCCCAATCTGCAATAAACTTCGATCCATTTAAGAAAATTTTATATAATAAACAAATGTCGGTAATCCATTTTGAAACTAAACTACTTTTAATCAACAACTGGACCATTCTCCATCTCCCAGAAGATGCTTCCATAAAGCTTCCATCTCGTGGAATGACTATGGTTTCCGGAACTATGAATGGAGTACCTTTTAAAGCTGTTCTTGAACCCGATGGTATGTATTTAAATGATCGTAAGCCAAGTCACTGGTTTAAACCAGATGAAGAATTACTTACTAAGGCAAATGTTAAAGTTGGTGATACTGTTGTTGTAACTCTTGAACCAACGAAAGAATGGATTGAACCAGAAGTTCCAGAAGATGTTAAAAAAATATTAAAAACTTCTAAAAAAGCAGAAGAATTGTGGAATGATATTACTCCTATGGCACGTTGGGATTGGATTCGTTGGATTCGTGCTGTAAAAACAGCAGACACCCGTGTAAAACATCTCGATGTTATGATGGATAAACTAAATAAAGGAATGAGACGTCCTTGCTGCTTTAATCGTAGTATGTGTAGTGAACCAACAGTTTGCCCTAATTGGAAACTTGCAGTTTAAATATTACTTAAGTTATGTCTAAACCAACAACTATTTCTGAATATAACAAATCTCTCATAGGCGAAGATAAAAAAATTTGTGAATTATTATATACAACTATTAATAAAAATCTTCCACAAGCAGAAAGTAAAATCTGGCATGCTCATCCTGTCTGGTTTTTAGATGGAAATCCTATTGTTGGTTACAGCAAATTAAAAGAAAGTGTTCGATTAATGTTTTGGAGTGGTATTGATTTTGATGAGAAAGATTTGGAAGCTGGAACAGGAAAGTTTAAAGATGCTTCAATACAATACAGAAGTAAACATCAAATAATGATTAAAGATCTGGAACGCTGGCTAAAAAAGTCCCGAAATATTCAGTGGGATTATAAAAATATCGTGAAACGTAAAGGATACCTAGAAAAAATTAAATAAACATCCATAAATATCCCATAGTATTGCTATCTCCGTTTATAATTGATATAATTATTACTCTAAAATAGTAATTTTAGATTACTACAATAGTTTATTTTATATATGAGTAATGTTGAACAATTTAGTCAAGATCCCAGCATTTTTGAAAAAAAAGAAACTCCTTTTGAAGATATTACGCATCATATACTATATGCTCTTTCTTATTCAATAAATCCATTATTTCGTGAAGGTGTACTTATGCGTGAACAAATACGGGAAGACTTAGGCTTTATTCAGGATACATATGGGTTGCAAATCCAAATGGGAAGACAAACTAAATTAGATGCAGCAACAATCGAAATACCTTCTAAACTATCACTTGCAGAAGCGGTTCCTGCTGTTCATGCTATTCGTGAAGAAATTAGTAAGTATCCTCTCGCATATATTCAATTTTGTGATATATCGAGATTTCGTTTAGTAAAAAGTCTTATAGATTTAGAGGATGAACCTAAGTCCGAAGCAGCAGGTATGGCTATCGAAGATGATAAACATATATACTTAACATTTGAAGATAATGATATTCCTTATTTACGCAAAACTTTTCATCATGAAGTATTCCACAGAGGTGATCAAAGAATGCATGAACAAAGTACTAGAGCACCTTTACCTCACAGGCATTCTTCGGAATTAAAAACAAAATTTTTTGATAGAGGTTGGGCTAATATTAATCCTCAAGGTGAATTTGCCTATTTATATAGTGAATATAAATTACGAAAAGGAGGATCCAGTTTTGATAGAATTAAAGGTTTTGCCAGAAGATATGGCAAAATGGATGAAATGGAAGATCGAGCAACAATTGCAGAGTTTCTTATGACGGAACCACAAACTCTTTTTAGAAGAGCAATCAATGATGCTGTATTAAGAAAAAAAATTAATAAAATAATCCAAATTTTTAGTGAAAGAAGTCAAGGTATTATGAATTTAGATTATTTTCAAGCTTTAGCTCAACAATAACATATATCCCCCTTTTACAACTCACTTACAACAATTTTTAGGTCCTCTGTTATAATTGTGTTCTTATGACAATCTAATTATTTATTCTTTACAGCATAGGAATAAAAAAGATTGTTGAACTTTGGCAGCACTAGCAATAGGAGGATACAATGGCACGTAAAGTTATTGGGTTTGTAGTAAGTGTGTTGATAACAGGCTGCACACCGATAGCCCTATACCCTCACACTTCACCCATTCCTACACCTCAGGTTTCACCATTAGTTGCAACATTAGGATATTTCTGTGAAAACGGAGAAACACGAGTTGCATGGTACGTGGAAAATACAAGTAACGAGACCCTTGGTTACCAAGTATTTTTCAAAGGCGAACAAATCGCTTCATCAAACATTGGTCCGCACCAAAAGCATAATGGAAACCATGCAGAAGCCAGCGGCATTGGAGAATATATTGTTACTAGCGAATTCGGAAGAACGCAAATTGCTGTATTACAATTTGATACTTCTTCAATTGTATGTGACAAATAATACTCCATTTTACAGGGTCGGTGTAAATCCGACCCTGTAAACCCATTCTTCACAACATTCAACCTAATCAAGGTCTATACTATAAAGGATGCAGAAACGAATTCCAAAAAATAAAAATACTTCTTTTATATGTCCTTTTTGTAAAAATGATATCGTGGCATCAAAAAAAACAGAAGTTTTGTACCGAAGTGTATGGGTAGATGCTTGTTCTGATTGTTATATTTTATCAATAGAAAAATCTACCTATTCCAGCTTTCAATCTCGTATAGTAAGTGAGTTATTGTAATTATCTATTTGTAGTCTTTCTTTTCATTGCACGAACTCTTCCATGCATTTTAGTTTTTACAATTGCTTTTGATCTTTTTTTTTGACCATTTATTTTCTTAGCCATAAATATATCTAATAAAGTAATGCCTAACACTAACAGCTATATATAGAATAGTCAAACTTAGAAGTTAATTACGGCCAAAAAAATGTTTTATATTTTCAAATATATTTCTCTTTTTTGTAGCATTATATCTTTTATACCCTTCTTTAATTTGTCCATACTGAGATTCTAAAAGTGGTGGTAATTTAGATATAGGACAGAACATAAAATCAGTTACTTCTGCACTTTTTCTAAATTCACCACTTTCATAGACACCATAATAACTCATATCTAAGCGTGCAGTTTCTTTATCATGAGTAGTTTTTATAATTTTAAATATCTTTACTTTAAAACCAGATTCTTCATAAACTTCTCGTTCTAGTCCTTCTTTCGGATGCTCTCCCCCTTGTAAATATCCCCCTGGCAAGCTCCATTCAATTGGTCTATAACTATGTTTAAAAAGAAGAACTTCATTCTTGTTATTAAAAATAACACCTGTAACACCTATAAGAAACTGATGGTTCACTACTCGTTGCACATATAATTGCACATTCTTTGTCATTTTTAGATTCTTATAAAGCTTCAACAAAAATGATTGCATGAGGTAATTATAGTGCTCAATTTATAAGAAGTTTGTTAGAGAATTAACCTTGTAGAATAAATAATCCTAATACACCGGCAATAATAATGAGCAAAACTAAAATAATAAGTTGGAGTAAAGGAAATGGTTCATTAGAACCTTCTGTTATTTGTGTAGCATTTTTTTTAGTATAAAAGTCATTTAAAGTAGTAACTATAGCTTCATGTGTAGCACCTTTTAACTGTAATAAGTCAATAATAGCTTTATCCTCTACACCTTGATCTTTTAATATGATAATATCTTGTAACGTATTCATCATATCTGATTGTATGTATAAATAATTTATGTGTCAATAAAATATAAACATAATTCTTATTGAAGTCTTACACTTTTATGGTATAAACAATCACATGAAAATGAGACAATCCAGTATGCAATACAATGATCCAGATGCTGATAATAAAGATAATTTAGATCAACTCAAAGAAGATTTTTTAAGTGCAACCAGCCATGAACTTAAAACACCTTTAACAAGCCAAAAAGCTTTTATACAAATTCTTGATCAAATGGTCATTAAAAACAATGATCAACAGTATAAAAGATATATAAAAAAAATTGCTGAACAAAACGAAAAACTTGCTCAATTAGTAAATAGTCTCTTAGATGCTTCAAAAATTAAAGATGGTAGATTATTAACTAATCCAACTACTTTTAATCTAACATCCCTTATAAAAGAAATAATTTCTGATCTTAACCAAACATACAAACATTCCATTCTCTTAAAAGATACTATAGAACAAGAAATAACGACAGATAAAGGGAAAATTGATCAAGTTATAACGAATCTTATTCATAATGCAGCAAAATATTCACCAAATACAAGCGAAATTATTGTGACTCTATTAAAAGATAAAAAAGATATTATTGTGTCTGTAAAAGATTCTGGAATCGGTATAGATTCGACAAACTTCGATCATATTTTTAAACCCTTCTATAGAATTAAAGGTCACAAAGAGCGGACATTCCCTGGTTTAGGAATGGGTTTATTTATTTCCAACGAAATTATTAAACATCTAGGTGGAAAAATGTGGGTTGAAAGTACTAAGGGAAAAGGATCTACATTTTATTTTTCCCTTCCACAGACATAACATTTGCACAAACCTTACAATTATGTACTACAATCACTAATATGGCAAAAGTTTTAATTATTGATGACGACCCTGACATTCTAGAAGTGCTTCAACTGACACTCCAAATGGAAGGTTTTGAGACAAAAACCAATACTAGAGGTGAAGAATTGTTTAATGAGGTATCCCGTTTTCATCCAGATATTATTTTGCTCGATATTCTGCTTTCAGGAAGTGATGGTCGTGTATTGTGTAAACAATTAAAATCCGATTTGTTAACAAAAGATATTCCAGTTATTTTAATTTCAGCTCTTCCTAAAGCTAAAGAGACAATTAGAGAAGTCGGAGCAAATGATTTTATTCCTAAACCTTTTGATATTGAAGATTTACTGTCTCGTGTTGAAAAACAACTGGCTAACTAATCGAATTTATAATGATAAAACACATTTTAATACTTATTAATCCTACTGCAGGAGCAGAATCAAATATACTTCGCGCTTTATATACCCATTTACATAAACATGATGTTCGTGCAGATATACGTGTAACTACTACAAAAGAAGATGTTCAACGTATTATTAAAGAAACGAAAAAAAATAATTACGATGCTATTGCGGTATACGGTGGCGATGGAACTATAAATGAAGCTATACAAGCTCTTAACTCGCCTGATATGCCGCTTGTCATTTTACCAGGTGGCACTGCAAATATATTAGCTAAAGAATTACGTATTCCAGAAAATATTCAAGAAGCGGTAAAGCTAATTACTTCAAAACAAGTATCGATAAAAAAAATTGATATCGGTGTTGCCAATTCCATACCTTTTATGTTGAGAGTAAGTACGGGGCCATTTGCTGATATGGTATTGCAAGCAAATAAAACTTTAAAACAAACTATTGGAAGAATTGCTTATGGTGTATCTTTTTTTACTGAATTGCAAAAAGCAAAAAAAATTACATATACCTTAACTATTGATGGTAAAAAAAATACTGAAGAAGGAATTTCTCTTATAGTTATTAATTCTGGAAATATTGGCTTTACTGGTTTAAATTTCCATCCTACTCTTAAAATTGATGACGGGATGCTCGATATATTTATAATTAAAGAATCCGATATTGGATATTTAACAGGTACAGTAAAAGATGCGCTCATGGATCAAAAGTTATCTAATCTTGTTCATCTAAAAGGTAAAAAAATTAATATTAAAATGAGTTCTAAACAACCAATTACTTGTGATGACACAAAATTAGATACTGATAAGTTGTTAATCAATGTTTTACATAAACACATTTCAATTGTTGTTCCAGCAAAATGAATCCATTTATTTCAAAATTAATTAGTATCACTTCTTATATTTATACAGACTTTCAACGATATACCGATCATACATGGCGTAGAT
>CAYSZW010000007.1:19482-62302 GCA_964435665.1 uncultured Gammaproteobacteria bacterium
ACAATGGTTATTGCATACCTTATGAGTACTGGTATGTTATATGAAGATGCTTATTCTCTGGTCAAAAAAGTAAGAACATTTATTCGACTTACTCCGCCCCAAATTAATCAACTAAAAAAGTTAGAAACAATACTTCAGAAAAAAATATCAAACAATATTTCTTAAACGTTTGATACATTCCTCTTTTCCTAAAATGACCATTGATTCATTTAAAGGTGGGGTTATTTTTTTTCCAGCAATAGCAACACGAAGTGTCATAAAAAACTTACTATTTGGCACTTCTAATTCTTTTGCTAAATCTATCATCGAAGTTCCTATTGTTTCAGTTGTCCATTCTGAAATAGATTCCAGTTTTTTGGTTACTTGTTTAATTAATTCTTTAGAATCTGTTAAATCAACTTCATATGTTAATGGTGCTTCAAGGAAAAAAGATATTAATGGTAAATAGTCTGATAAAATTTTAATTCGTTCCTTAATAAGCGGTACGGTTTTTTCTACAAATTGTTCATCTAGTTTTTTATCTTTATAAAAACCAATTAATTTTTCTTTTAGCTCTGTGTCAGATAACTTCATAATATATTGACCATTCATCCATTCCAATTTTTTAGGATCAAATGCTGGTCCAACTGGTGAGACACGTTCTAATGTAAACACTTTAATAAATTCTTCTTTATCAAATAGTTCTTTTTCATCAGGATGAGACCAACCCATTAATGCTAAATAATTTAAAATTGCTTCTGATAAATATCCTTGTTCTAAATACCATGATGCCCAGACTGGATTTTTTCGTTTTGAAAGTTTTGTTTTATCTGGATTTCGTAAAATAGGTAAGTGAGCAAATATGGGTAATTCCCATCCAAAAGCCTGATACAACAATACATGTTTAGGTGTTGAAGAAATCCATTCTTCTGCACGGATTACATGTGTAATTTCCATTAAATGATCATCGATAACTACGGCTAAATGATATGTTGGAAATCCATCTGATTTCATTAAAACTTGGTCATCAATATTATTTGTGTTAATTGTTACATCTCCTCTTATTAGATCTGGGAATGTGACTTCCGTATTTTCTGGAACATTTAGTCTAATTACATAAGAATCCCCTGATTCTATTTTCTTTTTTATTTCTTCTTGAATTGTTAAACAATGCTTATCATATTTTGGTACTTTTTTATCTGCAATCATTTGTTTACGTACTTCATCGAGTCTTTCTTTTGAGCAAACACAATAATATGCTTTATTGTTATGTATTAATTCTTCAGCATATTTTTTATATATATCTAATCTTTCTGACTGTCGATATGGCTTATGTGGACCATCACGATCTACACTTTCATCGTAATCTAAACCAAAAGATTTAATTGTACTTAAAATTTTTTGTTCAGCACCTTCAACATAACGTGTTCTATCAGTATCTTCTATACGGATAATAAACTGACCTTTATTTTTTTTTGCAAATGCCCAGTTAATATATGCGGTATATAAATTACCGATATGAATATCTTGTCCTGTTGGTGATGGTGCAATGCGTGTTCTTACCATGATGCCTATTATACTAAATTGTTATACTATAGAGATGATAAGTGAATACGATTTTACATTTTGTCCAAAATGTGGAGGAAATTTAAAAAAACAAACGCATAATTCTTTACTCTGTAGCTCTTGTGGACTGCATTATTATATAAATCCCAAAGGTTGTAATGCTATTATTCTCAAAAATAAAAATAATGAAATTCTGTTAGTTAAAAGAAAAGATGATCCACAAAAAGGCTTTTATGATTTACCTGGTGGTTTTATTGATTTAAATGAAACTATTGAAGAATCCATGCATCGAGAAATAAAAGAAGAACTTGGTATTGAAATTCCTAAGATGACGTATTTTACATCCTTTTATGACAGATACGTATTTGGCGGTATAAAAGCCTATACTATTTGTTCTGTTTTTATTGGTATGCTTCCGGAGAATGTTACTATAACTCCTTCCGATGATGCTGAATCAGTAGAATTTTTTAAAGCAGAAGATATTCCATTTGAACAGATTGCGTTTGAAGGTATTACAAAGGCATTAAAAGAATATATTGCTGAAAAAGCTTAAACTTGTGCTTTTTTATTCCTCTTCATTAATCTATATACACCGTAGATTGCAAATATTCCTGGTAACAAAAGTATGTTTCCATATTTAAACACTTGTTGCATTTGTTGTGGAATATTTGGTAATGGATATACATCAACTTGTCGTTGTCTAATTCCTCCTAAGGCTCCATTTGATGCATAATCATTTAAAATGTTAAGTACAAATTCTACATTATTTGCGTTTCGAGACTGAAATTCATCATTAATAAAACGAGAAGATGAGATAACCATTACATTTCCTCTTGAATCACTTTTTGATTCTGCAGTAACAATAGATTCTTTATATTGGTTTTCGGTTGGTTGTGCAATTTGTTGTGGGCCTAATGCAAAATTATTAGATTGAACCCAAGATTCCGGTGTTGATGAGACTACATCTTTAATCGTTGCATTTTTTATATTTTTTAAATTTAACGATGAAGCCCATAGATATGATAATTGATTTACATTAGAGACATAAGAAACGTCCTGATTGACATTATTTGTTGTAATCCATAGTGGATATGGCAAATAAACCGTAAAGGCCTGATTCCCGGCATTTATAAGCTCTGAATTAGATGAAAGGACTAAATTAGGTTGCACTTCAATACCGTATTCTTTAATAAGTTGAACCAATTTACTTTGTCCTGCTGTTGCTGTTAATTGTCGTGGATCAATTTCTATACCATCGACAAAGAAAATTGCATTACCTTTTTTCTTAATATATTCCTTAATTTGTGCAATTTCTGTATCAGAATAATCTCCTGCATCTTTATCAAAGACCATTAAGGTTTTAAAATCTTGTGTTAAATTCATAGGAACTGGCGTAGGTGTAGGTTCACCTTCTGCGGCTGGTGCTTGCTCTGGTGGAGTTATAAATTCAATACCAAATTGTCGTTGTGCAATTGTTGTAAATGTTCCTAAGGCACTTGGCATTTGAGGAATAATTTGTGGCTGTTGTCCAGCAATTGCAATTTGTGGCAAAGATTCTTGAGTAAGTTTATAAATAGAAGAGGTAATATTGTATTCTAAACTGCCTAAATCTGTTGCCTGTGGAATTGCTTCTTTTTTATCTTTATGTGAAACTAAAATGCCAAAGTAAAAATTATTTAAAGCATAACTATCTTGTTCTAACTGCGAAAATTGCAATTCTTGAATTCCTGCTTCTTGTGCTTGTTGTGCAGCCTTTGTATCTGTTTTTGGATCTATAATTTTAACTTCTACTCTGCCACTTGATCGTTCATATTCTTGTAATAAATCTACAACATCTCGACGTAATGAATGCAATCTTGTTGGTAAATCAGAAGATACAAAAAAAGTTACTGCAACAGTATTATCTAAATCATTAATAATTTTTTTTGTCGAATTTGAAAGGGTATAAGCTTGTCCTTTGGATAAATCCAGTCGTAAAGAAATAGGCATTAGTAATATATTTGTCACAACAAATAGTGCTAATGCGCCAACAATAATGAGTTGCATTTTATATCTATCTAAACCAAGCCATCGCGCAACATTCATTTTTTGTAATGCTTTTAAAAACTTATTTTTTTTAGGTCTTATCTCTTCCATACATTAGGATCTACGTTCAAGATCAATGATTGTTAATAATAAAAATATAGCTGTTGAGCTTAAAAAGTAAAAAATATTTCGCAAATCTAGTACACCTTTTAAGAAACTACTTACTTGTGTTACTGGACTCATATACGTTACAAAATCATAAATAAATCTTGGCAAAACACCTGCAACAAAATCTGTTGAAGAAACAACTAAGAAAAATAATGTAATTACAGATCCTAAAAATGCTACAACTTGATTTTTTGTTTGTGATGAAAAGAATAATGAAATTGCTATAAAAGATGCTGAAAGTAATAAAATTCCAACATATCCAGTTAGAAACTCAGGAATATATACTTTGGAACCTGCATTTGAGGTTAAAAAGTGTAATGAAAAAGGTAAACTAACAGTTAGAAATAGCCCTATTGCGACCATGGTAATTAAGGCTAAAAACTTTGAAAGTACAATCTGTGTTTCTGAAATACGCAAACTTAGCAGAACTTCCAGCGTATTATTCTTTTTTTCTTCGGAAATTGTACGCATTGTTAAAGCTGGAATAAATACCATCAATAACCAAGGTAAAATATCAAAAAAAGGTCGTAATGATGCAGAACCTAATACAAAAATATCTTTAACAAATAAAAAGTTCGCAAACACAGCAAACAAAATAATCACGATATAACCTATTGGATTATTTAAATAAAACTGTAATTCTTTTTTATATAAAGCTTTCATATTATTCCAAAACTTTTGGTACTTTTTTTATTTTTGCTCGTGATGGTTTTTCATCTGATTGAGTTTTTTTAACAACCATCGTTGGACTCATGAGATTTTTAAATAAACGTTCTACTTCTCCACGACCAACTGGTTTTTTACCATCGTATACAACAGACCCTTCTTTAATAATAACCAGTCTGTTTGCAATATCTTCAACTTCAGAAAGTATATGTGTTGAAAAAATAACTGTTTTTTCTTTCGAAATTTTTTTAATTAAATCTTTAATTTTATCTTGTTCTAGCGGATCAAGTCCAGAAGTTGGTTCGTCTAATATTAATACTTCTGGTGAACCTAAAAGTGCTGCTGCTAAGCCAACTCTTTGACGATACCCTCGAGATAATTCTTCAATTTTTGAATCTAATACATCGGTAACATTTACATCTTCTGCAATTTGATTTACGGTTTCTGTGTCTGTTACTTCTTTTACTTCTGTCATAAATTGTAAATATTCACGCACTTTCATTTCTGGATAAAGAGGATTGTTTTCTGGTAAATAACCAATATGAGAAAGTACTTTTAAGCGGTCTACAATTGGTTCATGACCATTTACAGAAACATCACCGGATGTAGCTTTAATTAGCCCTAAAATAAGGCGCATTGTTGTTGTTTTTCCTGCTCCGTTGGGACCAAGAAAACCAATAATTTCACCTTTTTTTGCATTAAATGAAATATTATTTACAGCGATTTTACTTCCGTATTGTTTTGTTACTTCATCTAACTTAATCATATATTTATTGTATAGTTATTCCTGAAAATTACCTGAATCACAACCACAATCTCCACCACATGCACATTCTCCTCCACCACACATATTTATTTTTTCCATATGAATAATAAAAAATTCTAAACCACTATGTCATTTAAGCATTGTAGAAATGGTTTGTCAAGTTCAAAACTGGGTTATTTTTGAAGTAAATCAGGACGTTTTGTTACTGTTTGATTATAAGCTTCTTTTATACGCCATTTTCGTATTTCTTCATGATTCCCTTGTGTAAGAATTTCGGGTACTTTTTGTCCTTCAAACTCTATTGGTCTTGTGTAATGAGGATATTCCAATAGTTGTACTTTTTTAATACCAATTTCTTTTAAGTATGTAAGTGAAGTTATTTCTCCAATAATAGCAATTAAATCATCAATTGAAACTTCAAAAAAACTTTCTTCTGTGGTGGCGTCTTCTTTTTTTAGTACCCCCGGTAATAAACGTACAATCGAATCAACAATGGCAGAAGCTGCAATTTCACCACCAGTTAATACATAATCACCCAATGAGATTTCTTCATCTATATATTTCATTATTCGTTCATCAAAACCTTCATAATGACCACAAATAATTGTTACATGTTCTTCTTTAGAAAGTGATAAAGCTTTTTGTTGTGAATATGGTATTCCTTTTGCTGAAGTTAAAATGACATGTTGTTTTTTTGTTTTTGAAGCAACTTTATGTAGTGCTTCAACAACTGGCTCAGGTCGAATTACCATACCAGCACCACCCCCATATGGTCTATCGTCCACTGTGCGATGAGTATCTAGTGCAAAATCTCGTAGATTAATGATTTCAATTTCAACTGCACCTTTTTCTTGGGCACGTTTCATAATACTTTCATTTAAAAAAGGTGTAACCATTTCAGGAAAGAGCGTTATGATAGATATTTTCATAACAATATTTTACAATATATTGTCATGAAATCTATTCTTCTTGCAATAATTCGCATGTATCAAAAAACTTCTTTCTTTCATGAAGGACTTTTTAAACTTCTTTTTAACACTAATGCTGGTTGTAGGTTTACCCCAACTTGTTCTCGGTATACATATACAGCTATTGAAAAGTATGGAGCTTTAAAAGGAAGTTATATTGGAATAAAAAGGATTATGAGATGTAATCCGTTAAGTAAAGGTGGATTTGATCCCGTTCCATAAATTTTGCAAAGAAAAAGGGCAACGGTATAAAACCATTGCCCCAGTTGCCTACCACAAATTCATGTTGAAGGCTGCCACCACGACCTTACACAGTTTCGGTCCGTAAGGATCGTCGTCCGACGCACTGTTGAACTCTTTCTTGATTCCAACAGCCAATTCAGTATCAATTTGCAATGCATCCCAAAAACCACCTTCATAATTTGGTGATGAGACAAGATAAAACTTGCCATCCATCTTAAGAAGAAGATAATTCCGGAATACAGCAATTTTTTGTTCCTCTGCAACTGTTTGCTGATTCACGATTAATCTTGAACCAGCGGATTTAACAATTACCTTTTCAATCTTCATACACCCTCCTTGGATTTTATGAATGTTGAAACTAGAAAAAATCGATATATTAATTATAACATACTATAGGTTACACTATCTCCATAAATCTCCCCACCACGTACAACTGTACCAACGTCCTGTCCTAAAACATTGGACAGGAATATGTGATGGGGATATTTGTGGAGGCGACTGATTTGACGATCAATCGCCTTCCATGACTTCCGACCTTGAACTAGGAGTTTAGCTCCGCGACGTCCTGTGGATCGTCGTCGAAGCAATGCTCCGTTGCCCAACAATCCCGGTGGATATCTCGAATAGGGCCAAAAATCGGACCATCCTCCAAAATCATCATCTCCACCGCACTTTCGAAATTATACTGTCCAGAGAGTCCAATAAAGACTCTCGAAACAGCATGTTCCCGAACACTTGGCCCACCATAGCCACCGGACCAGCCGGTAACCAAGTAGGCTACACTTCCTGCAAACGCAGCCTTTTTTTGAGCTGAAGCTTCTGGCTTCCGCTCTTGAATAAGTTGCATCGCTTTTTCTAATATTACTTGGTGTTCCATTTTTCCCTCCTTAGGAAAAATATTATTGAAGGTATTTCCTTCCTTCCAATCGATTAATTTTCGTCATCTTGAACTTGTTTCAGAGACTATTAATCAACTTGAAGGTAGGAGGGAAACCAAGAGTTGACGCTCTCAGTTTCCCAACCATACCATGACTTCCTTTAGTATTGACATACTAAAGGATAAAAGTTTCCGAGGGCAGTTATCAAATCTTTGGCTATTATCGCCTCCAATCATCAAACTTCCAAAAAGTCCCTTGCATAGTGAACCTCTAAGCCTAAGCTTCAAGGATTAGCAGAGCTAACTCTCTACGGAAGCAAGCATTTATAAACTATCCGATATAGTTCTTTAATGAAACGCAATCGGACATCAATATAGTTTGTTTACCAGCTCTTGCTACTAGTTCATAACTATATGATGTATAGAATTTTTTAGGACAGCTCAACATTCACCTAAAATTTGCGGTCTTTACACCTTTATCACAAGGTATAGTGAATGAAGCATCTTAAAAGGATTTCTATTCAACCTTCTAAGTTGGCATTGTTTTAACAACGTAATGCTCGTTGCGTTTAGACTCACCATGGCTATTATCGCCACAGTTTAATGAGTCTGGACAGTTTGATAGGTGCTTTAACCTTTGCCGGTGCTTTTAACCTATCAGATCCCGGCTGGAACTTTTACCCGTTTCATGTGTTTAGCGTCTCTTTTATGTCCCACGGGTGGGGTGTCCTAACCTAAGCTCTACGAGGACACTAAGAGACTATTAGATTGGAGGACTTCTGCACCGTTGCACGGCGTCTTCCTTTCTGTTAGGCATTACCAAGGGCAATGCCGGTTTTGTGTCCCTGGAATGGTTTCCTCATACCCCCAAATGAGGGCATGAGAATTCCAGAACGCTACCGATTGCTCAGTCGCATTCCGATCCCAGGGTTCCGGTTCACTCAAACCGCCAATGAAGGCGGTGATGAGCAAGTAGTTGCCACCCTCAATTAACTTGAGGATGACAACGAGCGTGCTACACGGCTCGGGTTGGCGACCCAGAACAAACCGGGTCAACCCAAACCGCTTCGGCCGCTGAGCAAAGATAATCTCATCCTCCGGACGAGTTTCAACGCAAATAGTTGCGCCGATTACTCGACCGAAGTCGACTACCTGCTTGGAGAATTGATCTCCTTGCAGGTGAATCTGCGAGAAAGCCTCGCTCAGCAAGCCTTGCAGCTCGCCGTGAAGATGAGAGTTGTGGCGGTTGAAAACCGCTTGACCACTCCCAAGAACACCTAAAAGTTCAAGACTTTCAGGCATTTTTCACTCCTTTCTACATATTCTCCACACCTACACCGCCTGTGCGTTCTGCCAACTTCGTTAGATGTTGGTTTTTGCACTCGACGACAAAGGCATGAAGTTTCGTTCCGGGGAAATCGTTCACAGACAGCTTACTTGTGTCATCATCCCCGTCTGTGATGACAACAAGTTCCGGCTTGTAATGCGAGCCTGCAGCAATGATCTCATCGATCCGCTTTTGGGCTGCTTTACTACAACCGACAATGTCTGTTCCACCTCCGGAGTAGTTCTTTTCGGTGAATTGTTTCATCACCTCACGAGCTTCTTCCGGTGTTGAAGCGTGATACTCTTTTTTCAGAGATGTATCAAACATCCTGATATAGAGTTCCGCTTCACCCGCAATAACCGCCTTGAGGCGGTTCATGATAATTCCGCCAGCCTTATAAATACGCTGGCCGGAACCCATCGAACCGCTACAATCGACGATGATGTACAGTAGCTGCTTTTTTTCAATTCGGGTGCAGCGTTCCCGAACCAAGGTTTGCCCAGTTACATGCCGATACATTCGGTATGTTTTGGGCAAAGCCCACTCGGCCTGGGAAATTCGTCCAATTTCACCCAAATGTTTCATTGGGCGATTTCGAACTTCTTCCCCTTCAGGATCCGGCTCCACTTTCCGCTGACGTCGAACCTGCATTCGGGTAAGTTTATCTAAATGTCGAGAAATCTCGAGCATCTTTTCCTTACCTTTCAACATGTCCTCGGCAAGCTTACGAGCTTGTGCCGGATCATCTCCATCCTTCCCATCACTACCCGCGCCATTTTCAGGCTCGTCAGTGATGAGTTGCTTCTCATCCTCAGACAACGAATCCACTGCGTCTACTGCTTCGTTTAACTTGGCAGCAGTCGCTTCAGGATTATCGTTATCTGAAAAGATAGGCAGGACTTCTAGTTGTCCTTCTCCACCAGAATTTTCTCCACCTTGTTGGGTGGCGAGCAACTTCAGGAGTGACATAGCTTTGTCGAGCGGAGTATTCCCCGGTAGACCATCTATATCTAATCCTCCTAAGAAGTCACAAACTGTCTGGTGGTATTTCATCCGTTTCTCTGTCGAGTCACGAATGACTTCTGACCGATTCGTTGTGTAGTGGTTATTTACAATCCACCGCCCGTGCGAATCGGATTGTGCTAAGTTATCCTCCGCCCATTTTTCGACCACTGATCGATAGGTAGACGGAGGATTCATTTGCCCGCCCGCAGCGAGGTTTACAATATCCTCGACAAGCTGGGGAGCAAATTTCCGCACTCCTTCTTTTTCCGCCGCCGCCTTCATCTCCTCTCGAGTTGGAGTAAGGTAAGTGGGCGGTGGACTTGTCCGTAAACCCATTTTTTTCCTCCTATACCCGGGTAGCGTTGAGCGCGGCAGCTTGAGCATCGCTCGCCAGTTTCGTTGTTGCCTCTCGCAGTGCCTTGCGGCGATCCGTGAGGTTGTCGGTAACGGTCAGGTTGGCGATTGTATCGCCAAACTTAGTCGCTTTAACCGACACTTGCAACAATTTAATTGGTGAAGCGTTGGCAGATTGAAACTCCTGCTGGAGTCCACGCAGTTGCATTTCTGCATCTCGCATGCGACTTTCTGCCTCTGCGCGTTTCACAGCAGCATCAATCTCCGAAGAGATTTTAGCTGCAAGTTCATCGCATCCAGGCAGATACTTGATCGCCTGAATGTCATCTTTAGTCGCGGTGTCGCGACCATTGATGACAGCAGAAGACCGAACCAAATCCTGCGCGTACATGGCTGAACGCGGGGAGATGGTCACGCCGCTTGCGACGGCGTTTGCAATCATCTCTGCCAAAATCCGTTGAACGGACTCAGGAACGATTGCTTTCTTTGCACGACACTTAAGGGCTTCCAACTCTTTGAGAGAGATGGAAGATTCCTCTACTCGGCCGACCGTCCGGAACATTTCCAGATAGTCAGCCGCTGAGTAGCTGCCCCAAGCAACACGAAGTTGCAAAGGAAAGCGCTCGATAAGTGCCTGCGCCGCCGCGCCAATCTCTGCCACTTCCCCGGGGTCCCGGTTGGTGGCACATACGATGTTCTGTGTCCGCATGGGGAACTGTTGTTCCCCATTACGAAGAGCTTTGGACGTGAGCGTGTCTTTTAAGGTCATTAAGACGCTCGTTGGAGCATCAAAAAGTTCCTCAAAAACCGCAAAGTCCCAACTCAAAAACGACCGCTCAGGATAATACTCAATCACCGGGTTTTCCGGATCATTGAGTTTCTTCAGATTAATCCCGCCATAAAGGCGGGACTCATCCATTCCTTCCCCGAACATCTGCGTTCGGGAAATTGCACCTGAAATAGCCCCGAGCACCGCGGCAGTCATTTCTGACTTGCCGTGGCCACCTGGACCAAATAAAATACAGTTCTTCCCTGAGACTAAGCTCAAGGAAAGAATTTCCCGAATCGCATCGGCCTTTACAAAGCCGACTGTAGCAGCACGAACAAAATTTAATGTCAATGTGTACATTATTGCCCTCCTAAGGCATGACCCTTTCGGGTCCTAAGAAGTTGAGTCCCCATTCCCTATTATTGGGTTTGGGTTGGACCCGACCAGGCACATGCCAGGTGGGCCAGCTTACCACTCGTTGTGGCAGCATTTCTATTATTAATAATTACATTAGTAATAAAAAAGCCACCACAAAAATGCAGTAAGCTTCAACTTATTCTTTTTAATTCAACATAACTACCTAATTGTTAAAGTACATTGGAAGTTTCCTTCCCTTAAACTCATAAAATTTATGAACTTGAGGGAAGCGCGGAGTTTGACTCCTCCGCTAATGCTTCCATGACTGTGTTCCTATAGAACACTTGCTCTTCCTATTTTTGATACCTAGCCATCCAGGTAGGCTGTATCAGACGCCGAAAGAGTTGGCGCGGGACCAAATGTGTACTAAAGCAGGTATTCTTCATTTGGCGAGGAGCAGTCATCACATTTGATTAAATCTCAAATGTAACCGGGATCCGTTGTTTTCACATCCGTGCTATGTTACCCTCCCTCATTCTCTGGGGAACACACGGACTGGCGGAAGCTATAGTGAGCATACCGTGCCTCAACTTACGTCTCAGCTCTCACTTGCACTCAAAGCTTCGTTTTTTAGCTCGTCTGCTCACGAACTAGGCTTATCTCTTTCGAGATTGTGCTGCCTTTTGCTTATCTCTATAAATTTGAATAATAGAGAGAAGCATGCATTCCATGGCTGTCACCGCCGACATTATCGTCGACGACAGCTAGCCATCCTTTCTCAAAAGCCTCTCGATATGTTACCGAGTCATACGACCCTGTCCAGTACGGACAAAAGTCGTCTGCTCCAACAATATAATGAGTCTTGTTTTCAAGACTCAAAAACTTCCGGACTTCTTCCCGCGTTTTTTGAAACGCGGGGATGATCTCAAGATGCCCTTGATTATCCTCATGAACGACAAGGAAGGTGAGGCTTTTTGTTACAGCCTCTCTGAAGGTTTTTAAAGCCTCTTCATATGTCTTGAACTTCAGCCAATTAGTCCCTAAATAGACATACCACTTTTCCTCTCCGAATATATAACTTAACCTGAGAGAATTTATGAAATCCTCTCCAGTTGGTGCATAAAGCATTGGAGATCCGCTAAGGGCAGTTATAACGGCCATAGAAACATGTTCTATGGCAGCGCTATATTGCTCTCCTAAATAACGGGTTTCACGGAATGCTTTCCATGCAGACGTTTTTGTGTCTGCGAATTCCGGAGGATTTGCAGTAAATTCCTTTACTTTTTCCTCCAACTTTTCCCTCAAACTTATAGAGTTTACTCTTATTTCAAACAAATAAGAGTCTGCAAAATACTTAAGATCCATTTGAATTCTCCTTCATGAGAAATGACTAGATAACCTGAATTTACGTCCACACAATTGTGAAACGCATACAAATAACTAATTAATAATTACCTATATGCGAATCACAGTTTGTGAACTAGTTTTAAAGTGCATCACTTTTTTCCTACAAAAAAAAGACTCCGTTAAGGAGCCTTTCGTTTGTTGGTATCAAGTGAAGATCTGGGAATAATTATTTATTCACACATCTCCACTTGCCCTTTGCCTTTATAGATCTTGTGCCTAGATAAATCTAGAGGACAGATTGCAAAGTCTTAAAGCAAAGTGGAAATACCGAAACGTCCGAAAAGGCTTGCTCCTCCCAACATATTGAATGCTGAGATTTATATCCTTGGGATATTTGGTAAGGACAGATTAAATTGTCAAAGTTTCTGACAATTTAACTATATTTCTATATTTAGATTGTCACATTGCTGTATAAGCAATACTGAATATGTGTCATAAATTACGACATATACTCAGTCTTGCTTGCTTTTACTTTCATCCTTGGACAGGTTAAAAATCAAAGCAATAGCAAGATGTCATGGGTGTGTACCATATCGTAGATTCGTTACAAGGCTTGCTAATATCCTTTTGATAAATATACGTGTTACACGATCTCTTGAGTTTTAAATTCAAGAAAGTACTGCCGGACAAGAAATGGCAATACTCTATTGAGTTCTCCGCTCAAGTTGCTTTCCATGACTTCTTCGTTTATTTGTATTAGTATTAATTTAAAGTGCTAATCTTTATTAAATCTGTATATTAATTATATACTATAGGTTTATATTTGTCAAGTATTTATTACAACTATATAAATATAATGTTACAAGTAAATAATTATTATAAGTCTTAATTATAGGTCAATATTTAAATTTTGTCAATATCTAGTAATACTATCTCTATGTTTTTGTCATTGACAAGTGACAGAAAATAATCAATAATATTTCCATGGATAATCAACAACTTCTTCAAACCCTCGGACTAACCGATAAAGAATCCGCAATTTATAAACTTCTTTTAGAATTAGGAAAAGTACAAGCTGGTGTTCTAATAAAAAAAACTGGTTTAAAAAGAGCAACAGTTTATAAATCTCTTTACACACTTGAAGAAAAAGGGTTAGTAAAACAAGAAGATATAAAAAAGAAAAAACACTTTACTCCACTTTCTCCAGATAATTTATTAAAACTTTCAGATGAGCAGTTTGAAAAACAACAACGGGCAAGAGATGATTTGCGGATGTTATTACCACAGCTAACTTCTAATTACATTCTAAGTGTAGAGAAACCAGTCATTACTACATTTGAAGGTGTGGAAGGTTTAAAAAAAATTTATGAAGATACGTTAGTTGTAAATAAGCCTATTTATGCTGTCCTTCAAACTGCAGAAGTAGAACCAGAATTATTTCACTGGCTTGAAAAATCATATATAAAAAATCGTATAAAACAAAACCTACATGCAAATGTAATTGTTGCCTCTGGTGAGTGGAGTGAAGAATATATAAAAAAAAGAGAAACCCAAGCAACTACAACTATTGGAGTCGATAGTAAATTATATCCATTTGCTCATGAAGTAGATATTTATGGTGATAAAGTAGCTTTTATAAATTATAAAAAAAATGAAGCTCTAATTGGGATTGTAATTCATCATCCGTTAATAGCGCAAACCATGAAAGCAATATTTGACTTAGCTTGGAAAGGAACTCAAAAATAAACCAAATTTTACTCTATTTGTTTTCTAGCTTTTACACTAAGTCGTTCTAAATTCGATCTGTGATATGCCTCCAGATCTCCAATAAGTTTATGCGAATTGTGAATATCTGCCCACAATTTGCCATGCTTCTCTTCCAATTCTTCTAATCTAGATGTTAAATCAGTATAAATTGGATCATTTTGTGCTTGTTCTTTACTTGCGACATAATCTTCCCATCTCATGCCTCGCCTCATGTATCCTAACTCTTCAATTTTATGTTTTATTTCTTTAATTTGAGCTATATTTGCATTAAATTCTGTAACTTTTTCATGATGACTATGCAGTTCTTTTTCTAATTCTGGCTCTTCGATTTGTATAGCATGTTTTTGTGCAAGGAAGTAAATATTTTCGCTTCCTTCACCATCATCAATTTCTGAAGTACCAATTTCTTTACAATATAATTTTTTTAAATTGTCCTTACTTTGTCGTGGACCGTATGTAAAAGTATCTTCAACTAACTCATGAACCTCATGTGCACTTGGCGCAAATCGATTATATAATTTGCCAGCACCCGGACCATCTACTATATATGATATGTATGAATGTTCATAATGATCTATATATTCAGGATATACAGATAAACGTTTCAATGCTTTTTTTACACGGTCTTGTGCATGAATATATGCGCCTTTAGTAGGATTGGGCATATCAAATAAGATCACTCCACCTGGTTTTAACACTCTGTATATTTCGTCAAATGCTTTTTTAAATCCATCTTCTGTTTCTACATGTGGTAAATTACGACCTACACAATAAATCACATCAAGTGAGTTGTCTTCCAACGGAATGTTATACCAATCACCTTCAAATATTTGTTCTTCTTTCCCTACATTCTGACGTGCAACTTGGACATGCCTTGGATTTGTCTCCAGGCCAATATATTCAACCTTTTCCTCTTCAGATTTACCCATTTGACGTTTTTCAAGTTCAACTAAATGTCTGCCTGTTCCACAGCCTAAGTCAAGAACACGTTTTTTCCCTTCAATTTTTGGCAAAATACTTTCAACTAAATCTGCCTCTTTTGCCGTAGCAGTCTGATTTGGTTTATAATTTTCAAAGGAAATAGAATGATATAGTTCGTCAAGTGAGGTATAAAAATCAATATCCTCGTCAGGTTCATGCCCTGTTAAAATTTTCCCAATTTTTGTTAAATTTGCTCTCTGTAACATACTTAGATTATCCTTTTGAAGCAACATTCTTACGGAGTTTAATATGCTGGGAAACTGCTTAGGAATAATAGATTTACCTAGCCAAGTTGTTAAAGTTTCAAAATTTTCTTTTTCTGTAAGATACAGTATCCACGGTGAAAAATCAGCATTATCTACAAACAGTCCTTGCTGTAAAATAGTCTTTATTTTTATACCTATTCCTGTACCAAATCCATCAACATTAGCATAGTCCAACGTTTCAAATTCTAGAGAATCAAGACTATGGTTATATAATTCATCAAAATATACCCTTGCAAATTTTAATTTCTCTTCTGGTGTAGCATAAGGATACTGATCTGAAGTTATATTACGAAAAAAATGATTAAGTTCTTCGTCATCGTCAACAAACTTCGACATAAAAAAAGGAGCAATTTCTTTTGATAACTTTTGTTTTTCCTCTAGAGAAAGTCTATTCAAAAATTCAGTACATAGTCCAAGTTTATCTCCATCATACTCACTGTTAGGATCATTTGTAAAAAAACCCATAGGAAATAATTTTGATTCACCTAGTTTTATTGGCTCTTCAGCTTCCCACTCTTTTTCAGGTATTTTCTCATTTAGAGTTATTTGTTGACCTATTACATTAACTTTTGGAACTGGAAAAGTATCAATCAAATCATATATTCGTTCATCTCTATGGCTCTCAACATATTCCCATCGCATCTCTTGCCATTCACTATCTGTGTATTCTTTATCTGGATCAGAATCATCTATATCATCTTCTCCTTTAGTCGTATAGTAGTAACTAGAAGCAAATTTCAATCGTTCCTTTAAATATCTATTCCATAACGCTGCTGCTTGATCATAGGTGGGCACTCTACCTTCTTCAAGCTGTGGTACTGCAGCTCGTACTAAGTTATACCAATCTGCCTCAAGAACATCACGAGTATTAAATGTAAATTGATTTTTTTGCTCTGTTTTTGCTGCAAATTCACTAGTAGTTATTGATTCAGCTGGCTTATCAAATTCTGCTATAAGATCACTCATATAATTATTGTAGTATTTAACTAGGAAAAAAATCCACTTGACACACAAGGTATAATAAAAGTATGACAACCTTTAATAAAACCAAAGAACAACTTAAACAAGAACTAGATGCTGAAACATATCATGTAACCCAAGAAAAAGGTACAGAAGCTCCATTTACCAATAAGTACGATCATCACTTTGATAAAGGAATGTATTACTGCAAAGTATGTGGTGTAGATTTGTTTACTTCAGATACAAAATACGATTCAGGTTGCGGTTGGCCTGCATTTTGGGATCCAGTTTCTAAAGATAGTGTCAAAATGCACGAAGATAATAGCTTTGGTATGCGACGTATTGAAGTTACCTGTGGCAACTGTGGAGCTCATTTAGGTCATGTCTTCCCAGATGGACCTCAAGATAAAGGTGGTCAACGGTATTGTATTAACTCTGCTTCTTTAAATTTTAAAAAAAGAGAATAACCTCTTGAAATCTTTAAAAGATGGTTTTATAATAAAAATTAGCAATTAATAAGTTTAAGTGCTAATATATGCAAATGAATTACGAACCACCAAAACAACAAGGAGATCCATTAGAACTATATACCATTAATTTTACCGATTCTGCAAAAAAAGGAAAATTAGACCCCGTTATTGGGCGAGACGATGAGATTCGTCGTGTTATACAAATTCTTTCTCGAAGAACTAAAAATAATCCGGTATTACTCGGAGATCCTGGCGTTGGTAAAACTGCCATTATTGAAGGATTAGCACAACGCATTGTTACCGGAGATGTGCCAGATACATTAAAAAACAAAGAAGTTGTTTCTTTAGATTTAGCTGGACTTTTGGCTGGTGCAGCCTATCGTGGTGAGTTTGAACAAAGACTTAAAGATTTAATCAAAAAAATTACAGAAGGTAATGGCAAATATATTTTATTTATTGATGAACTTCATACATTAGTAGGTGCTGGTGGTGCACAAGGTGCAGTTGATGCAAGTAATATGCTCAAGCCTGCTCTTGCTCGAGGGGAACTCCGTTCAATTGGAGCGACAACACTAAAAGAATACAGACAATATATTGAAAAAGATCAAGCATTGGAACGTCGCTTTCAACCAGTTTTTGTAGATGAACCTAGTAAAGAAGATTCACTCGCAATTTTACGAGGAATTAAAGAAAAATATGAAGTCCATCATGGTATTAAAATTTCGGATGATGCTCTTATTGCAGCTGTAGACCTTTCTACTCGGTATATTACAGATCGTTATTTACCAGATAAAGCGATAGATTTAATAGATGAAGCTTCTGCTTCCAACAAAATTGAAGTAGATTCTATGCCTACCGAGCTCGATGAAATTCGCCGACGCATTATGCAACTAGATATTGAACTTGCAGCTCTTAAACGCGAAAAAGATTTAGAAGATCGTAAACAATCGCTCAAAGATGAACGAGATGCCCTTCAACAAAAACTTGATGATTTAAAGAAAAAATGGCAAACACAAAAAGAAATTATTTCTGAACTTCAAAAAAATAGAGTTGAGCTTGATAAATTAAAAGCTGAGCTTGAGCTTTCTCAACGAGAAGTTAATTTAGAAAAAGCTGCAGAACTTCAGTACGGAAAAATTCCAGAAGTTGAAAAGAAAATTAAAGAAGTAGAAAAAAAATGGGCAGAAATTCCAGATGAAGATAGACTTTTAAAGGAACAGGTAGATGAAGAAGATATTGCAAGTATTGTGTCCCGATGGACCAATATTCCTGTTACAAGACTACTTGCCACTGAATCTCAAAAACTTGTTCATTTAGAAGATGAACTCAAAAGCCAAGTTGTAGGTCAAGATGAAGCACTCCATAAAGTAGCAAATGCAATTCGCAGATCTCGTGCTGGCTTAAGTGAAGAAAACAGACCAATAGGTTCTTTCTTATTTTTAGGTCCAACTGGTGTTGGAAAAACAGAAACAGCCCGAGCACTTGCCTATGCTCTCTTTAATGACGAACAAGCAATGATTCGTATAGATATGAGTGAATACCAGGAACCACATACAATAGCACGCTTAATCGGTGCTCCTCCAGGCTATGTTGGCTATGAAGAAGGTGGACAACTTACAGAAGCTGTTCGTAGAAAACCATACTCGGTTATTTTGTTTGATGAAGTAGAAAAAGCTCACCCGCAAATTTTTAATGCTTTTTTACAAATTCTGGATGATGGTCGTTTAACTGATGCAAAAGGAAGAACCATTAGTTTTAAAAATACCATTATTATTCTTACTTCCAATTTGGGTAGTGAAATATATACCGAAACTGATGATGCAAAAAAACGTCAAACACTTATTATGGAACGGGTTAAAGCTCATTTTAAGCCGGAATTTATTAACCGCTTAGACTCAATTATTATCTTTAATCCACTTGATACACAAATGATGGAAAAAATTGTAGAAATTCAACTCAAAGATGTTGAAAATCGACTAAAAAAACAAAACTATCATTTTGAATTGACTAATAAACTTAAAAAACATTTAGAAGAAGTTGGATTTGATCCCGTATATGGTGCGAGACCATTAAAACGTATTATTAATGAATTAGTGGTAGATGAAATTGCACTACAAATTGTTGAAGGTAAAATTAAACATGGAGATCATGTTGTAGCTGATTTTAAAGCGGGAAAGATTGATATTAGTGTAGAAAAACCTAATTAGTCTTTTTCCCATACAACTCATGTGCTTTTGCTACCAATGAAATTGGTAAACAATCTAATACAGGTTCTGTACATCGAAAATAATCTACTGTTGGAGCACCTTGCTTTGGATTCTCATAATAAGGAGAAATATTACTAGACGGATCTACAATTAAATCTTCATAATAGGTATCAGGATCAAAATATGCTTTTGATATCCAATTTCTATCTAATTCAGTAACAAATACTTCTCTTTCACCATCAATAGCATGAGCATCCTTTATTTCTTGTTGTGTTTTATAAGGATGTAAAATTAATTGATCATCAGGAATTATATATTCTAAATAAGGTCTTTTAGTATTTAATCTTTCACTGATTGGACCACCAACTGATAATGATAATAAAGGTGAGAATTTTTGTAACGTAGAACCTGTATGTATATTTGCAACAAAATCAAGAGGAAGTTGTGAGACAACCCGTTGTACAGATGCATAAGTTGCGCCATCTCCTAAATTTGGAAATCCATGATCTACTCTTTGAATTACTTCTAGAAGTTGTTGATTAGCCATTTTATATAAATCCTTTATAGGTTCATCTTCAATTCTTCTATAAGAAATGTATCTTAATAATAATGATCTAATATCTACTATGTCTGTAACTTCATCTGGATTATCAAAGTAATCTAATGATGTTTGGTTTCCTTTTTCTAATAATGAAAAGACTTTATCTTCCTTCATTTTTCTATAGTATCTGACTGGCCTACCTTTTCTATCTTTACTTGCTTTTTGCCACATTTCTTTTCTTCTTGCTTCTGTAAAAACACCATCTACTAATTTCTGTTTGACTTGAGAAGTTTCTGCTTTTTTAAGATTATCAATTAAATCTGAAGGTATGACTAATTCAATTTTTTGCAGTTGTTGGGTTGATTCATCATTACCACTTTGCTCTGACATATTATATTGTAATAAATTACAACCAATCATTGTATAAAAACATCACAACAAGCCCAACAGAAACCAGTCCAATAAAGGTCATTATTCCCATAAAAACATGGGGACTACTACTAAATGGTAAAGCGACATTCATTCCGTAAATACTTGCTACAATCATTGGAATTGTCAAAATAACAGTAACAGAAGTAAAAAAACGAATTACTCTATTTGTATTATTAGTAATTATTGTTGAGTAGGCATCTCTAATATTTACGATACTTTTTAAATTTTCTTTAGAAATTTGAATTAACTGATCATTATTAAGTAATAAATCTTCCATTAAATCTCGATCTTCTTCATACAAACGAATATAGTTATGAGAAAGGAGATTATTTAAAACTGTGTTAGTTCTAATAAGTGCTAAATGAAAATCACTTAAGACACGTTCATATCGAACAAACTGTGCAATATCTTTATTACTTATTTTTTCAATTTCGTACGCACTTCGTTGAATTTCTCGACTAATGGTATGCAAATGAGAGTTATATGAACTATTTATTATGGCAATAAGTTGTAAAAATAATTTTGTCTTTTGTGTTGTAAAGAATGTACTTTTAAGAAATCCCTCAAGTATTGGAAATTTATCTTTTGCAATAGTAATAAAACATTCTTTTCCATATATAAAAAGAATTGGAGAAGTTGTAATTTGTTTTTCTTTTGTTGAAGGATAACGACTAAAAATATAATTTACATCGTCTTCCACTTCCATACGTGGAACTTCATAAGGATCTATTGCATCAATAAGTAAACTTTCATCTAAATTAAACTGTTCTTTTAATTTTTTAAGCTCGTCTGTAGTTGGTTCTTCTACATGAATCCAACATCCAACGCGTACTGTTTCTAATGTTTGAAGAGTTTTATCTCGAAGATTTCTGTAATAAATGGTCATCATAAGTGTGAAGTAATGCTAATAATTGGGTTTACATAGGTTTTAATTATTACTAATTTGTGTTGCTAACTGTTTTATCTCTTCTTTTGAAATACTTAGTACTTCTGTAAAGGTAATTCCTTGTTTTTTTCCTAACATCTGAGGAAGAATATGAATATGTGCATGTGGCACTGCTTCACCTACTGTCACGAAACTTACAAAATCTGATTGTACTACATTTTGTACTTTTATGGCGACCTGTTTTGCTATTTCAAAATATGCACCAAATTCTGGAACATCGTATACCCATTGATAATGTTTTTTAGGTATAACAAGAACATGTCCTTTTGCCCGAGGAAACACATCCATAAAGGCTAAGTACGTTTGATCCTCATACACTTTATAACTTGGTATCTCTCCACTTACAATGTTACAAAAAATACACCTTTGTTCCATACTTTTGAATCTTACACTATAATGAAATCATTGACAATCTTCTCAAAAAATGTATGATGATGTCATATTACAGTTTGAATAATTAGAAATTATAACTCATCTATGAAAATACATGTTCCAGCTCACATTCCAACTGACGCAAAGAAAATCTACGAAGAAAATTATCGCCTTATTACACATGAAACTGGCCGTTTGATGCTTCTTGCTGGTGATCAAAAAGTAGAACATTTAAATGATGATTTTTATGGAACAGATATTGCAAAAGAAGATAATGATCCTGAGCATATTTTTAAAATAGCTAGTAAATCAAAAATTGGTGTTTTTGCCACACAAATGGGACTTATTTCAAAATATGGCTCCGATTATAAAGATATCCCTTATTTAGTAAAACTGAATTCAAAATCTCATTTAGTAAAAACAGAACAATCTGATCCAATGAGTTCTGCATGGTTTGGCATTGAAGACGTAATGGAACTTCGTGAAAACAGTGGACTCAAAATTGCAGGTATAGGTTATACCATTTATTTAGGTAGTGAATATGAATCACAAATGCTTTCCGAAGCAGCTCAACTAGTATTTGATGCTCAATACGCAGGCATGCTTTCTGTCCTATGGATTTATCCTCGAGGGGAAGCTGTTCCAGATGAAAAAAATCCTCATCTTATTGCAGGTGCAGCAGGAGTTGCAGCATGTTTAGGAAGTGATTTTGTAAAAGTAAACGCACCAAAACAAGAAGGAAAAAATTCTGCTGAATTATTAAGAGAAGCAGTTGGAGCAGCAGGAAGAACACAAGTTGTATGTGCAGGTGGATCATCAACAAATGCTGAAAAATTTTTAGAATCTTTACATGACCAAATTCATATTGGTGGAACTAGTGGTAATGCAACAGGTCGAAATATTCATCAACGACCGCTCGATGAAGCGATTCGCTTTACGAATGCAATATATGCAGTTACCGTAGAAAATAAATCTGTAGAAGAAGCTGTCAAAATTTATAATGCTGGTAATTCTAAAAAACACGAATTTACTGAAGGCAAATCTGATATAGATTAATTGCTGTTATTAATTTCATTTAGAAATATGAAACGAATTAAAGTTGGTATAAATGGTTTTGGAAGAATAGGACGTGCTTTTACGCGCATCTCAATGCTCCGCGACACATTTGATATTGTACAAATTAATACAAGAAAAACAGAAAACGAAATGCTCGCATATGTTCTTCAACATGATTCTGTTTATCGTAAATTTGAACAAAACGTTTCATCTACAGAAAATGGTATCGAAGTAAATGGCAAACTTATTAAAACTTCTCAAACCGATAATCCAACTGAAATTCCTTGGGGAGAAAATGGTGTAGATGTTGTAGTAGATGCTACAGGTGCTTTTACAACTAAAGAAGATTTATCTCAACATATTAAAGATTCTGTCAAAAAAGTTATTCTTACTGCGCCTGCAAAAGATGATATGCCACATATCGTTTTAGGTGTTAATAACGATATGATTGATTGGGCAAATGAATCCGTAATATCTAATGCCTCATGTACAACTAACTGTGCAAGTCCCATGTTTAAAGTTTTGAACGATTCTTTTAAAGTTATTTCTGGAACACTCACAACAATTCATGCTATGACAATGACACAGGCAATGCTTGATGATACAGGAAAATCATTTGATCGTGCTCGTTCTGCAACTCAAAATATTATTCCATCAACATCTGGTGCTGCAAAAGCTGTTGTTAAAACAATCCCTGACTTAAAAGGAAAAATAGAAGTAGGATCTATTCGTGTTCCTGTTCCAACATGTTCATTATCTGATATTTCGGTACTTGTAGAAAAACAAACTTCAGTTGAAGAAGTAAATAATATGTTTAAACAAGCTTCAGAAGCTACTATGAAAGGAATTTTAAACTATACAACTGAAACTCTTGTTTCCTCTGATTATATTGGTTCACCATATTCCTGTACATTTGACAGTAACTATACGAAAGTTATCAACGGCAATTTTGTAAAAATTTATGGTTGGTATGACAATGAATGGGGATATTCAACTCGATTAGTTGATTTAGTAGAAAAAGTCTCAGATTTTGTATAACAATTAGTTAGAACAATATGAAGTTATCAGAAATTCCGTTTATTGATGAACATCATCCTAAACAAAAACGTGTATTACTTCGTGTTGATTTTAATGTCAGCTTAAATCCAAATTCATTAACCATTGCAGATGATGCTCGTATAAGACAAGCAATTCCCACAATTAAATTACTTCTTAAAAATAAAAATAAAATTATCATTGCTTCACATTTAGGTCGCCCAAAAGGTTCACCTGACCCAAAGTATTCAATGAAAATTGTGTGTAATCAACTAAAAGAATATTTACCTGACAATCCAATTCATTTGATTGATGATTTTTTAACAGATACCAGTAATACCTTTGCTAAACAGTCTTCTACTGAAATTATTGTGTTAGAAAATACTCGTTTTTATAAAGGCGAAAAAACAAATGACCCAACATTTGCAGAACGCATGGCTAAACTTGCTGATGTATTCGTCAACGATGCCTTTGGTGTTTCTCATAGATCTGATGCTTCCGTTGTGGGTGTAACAAACTATTTACCTTCATTGGGTGGACTTCTTCTTAAAAAAGAAATAGAAATGATTCTAAAAGTTATAGATAAACCAGAAAAACCAGTTGTTGGTATTATTGGTGGTGCAAAAATTGAAACAAAAATTAATGTTATTGATAAATTAATGAAACTTACTGATCATTTAATTATTGGTGGTGCACTTGCTAATACATTTTTGTTTGCGAAAGGAATTCATATTGGTGACAGTCTAGCCGAAAAAGAAGAAAAAAATACCGCTTTAAACATTCTTAAAAATGCTGAAAAACAAAACTGCTCAATTATATTACCACTGGATTGTGTAGTCGGCAATTCACAAGAACTTGAACATGGTGGGAAAGTATATAAATTAAACGATATCCCCAAAACAGGGCAAATTTTAGATATTGGACCAGAAACACAAGCAAAAATTGGTACCATTATTGCAAAAGCAAAAACGATTATTTGGAATGGTCCAATAGGCTATTTTGAAAATATTCACTACCGACATGGTACAGATTTTTTGTATTATGCAATAACAGAAAATGCTGATGCATTATCTGTTATTGGGGGTGGAGATACGCTTGCTGCTATTTCAAAAAAAGAATATTTAGATAAAATTACTCATATTTCAACAGGTGGTGGTGCCATGCTGGAATTTATTGAAAACGGCACACTACCAGGTATTGAAGCTCTTATTAATAATAAAAAAAATCACTAATATGGATAAAAACTTAGCTCTTGAATTTGTACGGGTTACAGAAGCTGCAGCCATTGCTTCAGCTAAATGGATTGGAAAAGGAGATAAAAATGCCGCAGATCAAGCTGCAGTTGACGCAATGCGCACTCGTTTTAACCAAGTAGATTTTTCTGGCAAAATTGTTATTGGTGAAGGAAGTAAAGACGAAGCACCAGAACTATTTACAGGTGAAAAAGTAGGAACAGGAAAAGGACCAGACTTAGATATTGCCGTTGATCCACTTGAGTGCACAGATAGTGTTGCATATGGTAGATATAATGCATTAGCTGTTATCACAACGGGTTCCAAAGGTTCACTTATGAGCGCTCCTGACACCTATATGGAAAAAATAGCAGTTGGTCGGGAAGCAAAACATGTTATTGATCTTGATGCTTCAGTTTCAGATAACATAACAAAAGTAGCTAAAGCATTAGGAAAAGATATTTCTGAAGTAACAGTTAGTATGCTAGACAGACCACGTCATGAAGAACTTATAAAAGAAATTCGTCAAACCGGAGCTCGCATTCGACTAGTTACAGATGGCGATGTAGCAATTGCTGTTTCTACATGCATGCAACATAATCCAATAGATATGTTACTGGGTTGGGGTGGAAGTACAGAAGGTGTTTTAGCTGCTGTTGCGATGAAAATATTAGGAGGAGAAATTTTGACTCGTTTTAAACCAAGAAATGATAATGATAAAAAGAAATTGGCCGAATTAGGATTAAAGGAAAATCAAATTTTTACATCAGAAGATATGGCAAAAGGTGAAAATCTTACTTTTACAGCAACGGGTGTAATTGATGGACCCATGCTTCCAGGGGTTGTATTTACCAAATCTGGTATTATTACAAAATCTGTAGCAATGAGAAAAGCTTCCGGAACAATAAGATATATTGAAACACATCATACATAATTCTTAAATAATTGATAACCTATAGTATTAGTGGTATAATGTATACAACCTAGTCTTAGGTTTGCACTTCCCTACAATTAATGAGCATATAGGAGCATGTTATGTCTAAACGAGGAATCATTCCGTCCAACCAAGTCGGTCGAATCCTAACTAATATTTTTCAGGAACCGACTGGTCTTGAAGAAATTGATGGTCCACACGCAAATGAAGATCAGTTGATCAAATTTGCAATGGAATCATTGGGTATCGGTGAAAAACACACCGTTATGCATCATGTCAGGCGTTGCAGAACTTGCCAAGAACGAGTACAACCGCTAGTAGATGCCTACCAAGCTATTCTCGCTCTTCAAAGAGGAGAAAGCCCTGAGACAATTCTCCGTACTATACTCAACTCTGTTGTAGATATTGACTTGTCCAAAGACTAAGGACGTGGGGAGCCTAGCTCCCCACAACCTATTCATCCTGTAAATTCAATATATCTCTTAAAATTTCCTGTGCGTGTTCCTCTACTTTTACTTTCTCGTACACTTTTCGAATAATTCCTTGTGGATCTATAACATATGTAATTCTATGAATTCCTTGAAACGTTTTTCCCATAAATTTTTTCTCTCCAAAGGCTTCATAACTTTTGATCATTTCTGTAGATTCATCGCTTAATAACGTAAAATTTAAGTTAAATTTATCTGCAAATTTTTTATGAGAAGCCTGTGTATCTTTTGATACTCCCATTACAACAATTCCTCGTTCTCTTAATGCTTCAAAATTATCTCGAAAACTACATGCTTCTTTGGTACATCCTGGCGTATCATCTTTAGGATAAAAATATAATACAATCCACTGACCACTATAGTGGGTAAGATTATGCATGTTTCCATTTTGATCTGCAAGGGTAAATTCAGGAGCTTGATTTCCTATTTGTAGCGCCATATAAATTTTTTAAATTGATAATTTGTCTCTTACTAAATATTAACATCTTCTTTATCTTATTCTTTTTTTATAAAGATATTATAAGAATTCATTACTAATTTAAACGATCTATGATAAATAATATGAACCAAAAACCACCAGAACAAGATGTAATTTTAATGGGAATTTTCGGATATGTTCCATATCTTAAAAAAGACAGCCGCGAAAAAATTATTAGAGCACTTGATGATGTTCTTGAAACTGAAAATAAAATTGACCCTTTATAGGTTTAATTAGTTAATAATTTCAACAACAATATTTACTGGTTCGGAAGATGATACACGAATAATTTCTTTACTTTTCTCGATTGAAGGTAACTGAGATGTACTTGTAACAGTATCATCTTTCATCCAGTAAAGAGTCAAATCTTCATAGGTATTTAGATTCCAAAATGTTTTATATTCATAATCTGGAAATATAAAAATCATCCCATCAAAACCTTTTGAAGGTTTGCGAACAAACATTAGCCCCTTTTGCCATCGATCCGGATTATCTGCAACTACTAATGTATATTGTTTCCCTTCAATATTTTTCTCAACTACTTTATAGTCTTCCCAAAGTGCATGACTTACTGATTCAGTTTTGGAATTTATTTTCTTAAAATATATATACCCACAGATGCCAGTTACAATCAGCAATACAAGAAGAATTATAGTAGTTATTTTTATTTTCATTCCTATAATAATGATACTAGATTGGCAAAAATAATTTATGTATACTAACTCTGTAAATATGCATCATGAAGATAATTTTAAGCAGAAACTAGATTTGGCTATCCAAAAAAGACCAAGTTTAACAGGGAAAAAACTATGGATTGATATAACAGTCTACAGTCTTCTCATTTCAATAATTGTATCTCTTTACTACTTTCTACAACAAGGCACTTTTAGTATAAGGATTGCAAACCGTATGATTGGTGATGTTAGTATGCTCCTTATGGGTCTTTCTATGGCATTAAGTGGACTTTGTTATTACTGGAATTTTGCCGATCATTTTATTGTCTATAGAAAACAACTGGGAGTTGTCGGATTTATTTACGCACTCATTCATACCATAATTGCATTATTCTTTTTACCTCGTAGCTTTCCCTTTCTTGTGAGATATCTTGAGCCAGATAATATACTCATGTTTAGTACAGCCTTAATTGCAATAGCTATTTATGCAGGAATGGTAATCATCTCTACAAAAAAAATCATCCAAATGCTGGGTGGATTATTATGGAGAAGACTATTAAGAATTGGATATATTGCCTATTTTTTTTCTATTCTTCATTTTGCGTTGATAGGTTATGATCGATGGTTAGAGTGGCTTACCGGAAAAGACGAAAAACTTTTACCACACTTTGGACTTATTATATTTATGTATGGAACTGGTGTCTTAATATTGAGAATTGTACTGTGGATATCTCATATAAATAAAAATCCTGCTACAATAGAATCCCATGAAAAAAATTCTTGACCATTTTAAAAAGAATGATGCCATTTTATATTCCGCTGCATTAAAACTAAAAGAGCCTTTGAAAAGAAGAACATCAGATAACTATTTTGCCTCTTTATGCGAGTCAATTATTTCTCAGCAACTTTCTGTAAAAGTAGGTGATGTCATTTTTAATCGGTTTAAAACTCTTCTTAATAAGAAGATTACGCCAGAAAATGTACTCCAACATTCCGTTGCTCAGTTACGTTCACTAGGTATTTCAAATCAAAAAGCCAGTTATATATTAGATTTATCTCAAAAAATTTATAATCATGAAGTGCAATTAGAATCCTTAGAAAACATGACAGAGCAACAAGTTATTGATGAATTGATACGTGTAAAAGGAATTGGTCAATGGACGGCAGAAATGTTTTTAATGTTTTCTCTTGGTCGAGAAGATGTATTTTCTACAGGCGATTTGGGTTTAAAAAGAGCAATCGAAAAACTATATAACATTACAAATCCATCAAAAGAAGTACTACTTGAAATGAGCCAAAAATGGTCTCCTTATAGAACCTATGCCGCACGGATTTTATGGCACTCACTTGATAATGTCTAATTCTTTAAAACTACTATAGTTTGTAACAGTAACTATAATATGATCAATAAGATCAATTCCTAACAGTCTTCCTGCTTCAAGTAATCGTTTTGTTATTGAAATATCTTGTTCCGACGGCTCAGTATCTCCCGAAGGATGATTATGCACAACGATAATAGAAGCAGCAGAAAAACGTAAAGCTGGTTCAAATACTTCTCTCGGGTGAACTAAACTGGCGGTCAGAGTTCCAATAGATATTGTTTCTCGATGAAGTAATTGATTTCTTGCATTTAAAAATAAGGCAATAAAATATTCTTTTTTTAATGTTCTTATTTCAGAAACTTGAACAATGACATCTGTAGGATGATTAATAAATATATTATTACTTTCCTGTATATCAAGTGCCCGTTTAGTAAGCTCAAACGCAGCAAGCAAAGAGGTTGCTTTTCCAATATCGATTCCATTAATAGCAACTAAATCTTTGTACTCTAGTTGTAATAATCGTTTAAGAGGATATTTTTGTAATAGAAAGTCACAAAGTTCCAGAACATTCCTTTTTTTATTACCTGTTCTAAACAATAATGCCAGTAGCTCTTTATCTTTCATATTTTGAACACCTTTTTTAAGAAGTTTTTCACGAGGTCTTTCATGTACAGGTATATGTTGGATTCCCATTTGTTATGTAATTATATAATAGATTTTCATCTTGCAATAATGATTCTGTCACTTATAATTAGATTTTATGGAAATACTTACAGACATTGCAGGACTTTTTTTGCATTTAGATGAACATCTTGGCAATATTATTCAACAATTTGGTGCTTGGACATACGTTATTCTGTTTGCAATTATTTTTGCAGAAACAGGTTTAGTTGTTACACCATTTTTACCTGGTGATTCTCTTCTTTTTGTTGCAGGAACTCTTGCAGGTGCAGGACATATGAATATTTGGTTGCTTTATTTTATTTTGCTTACTGCTGCTATTATTGGAGATACAGTCAATTATTGGATTGGACATTATATAGGTCCAAAAGTTTTTGAAAACAAAAACTCAAAAATATTTAAAAAAGAATATTTAGAAAAAACCCGTGAGTTTTATGCTAAACATGGTGCAAAAACAATTATTTTAGCTCGTTTCTTTCCTATAATTCGTACATTTGCCCCATTTGTAGCAGGTGTTGGAAAAATGCACTATGATACTTTTATTAAGTACAATATTATTGGAGGATTTATCTGGGTAACATTATTTACATTTGCTGGATTCTTCTTTGGAGGACTTGAATTTATACAACATAATTTTCATTATGCTGTCGTAGGAATTATATTTGTTTCCTTAATTCCAATGGTCTATGAATTCCTCAACTATAGAAAAGGTCCAGAGGTCTCTAAGGCAGACATGAAACATGCAAACTATAAAGATTTAGAATCAACCTTAAAAAAGGAACATTTGAATGACTAATTTTTCTTACCTTTTTTGAATTAAAGCATCTGGTTCGGAATCTCAATTATTTCTCTTGTGGATTCATTTAAAAGTACTGGTACAAATAAAAGTTGTTTTTTGTGTGCCAGTTCAAGTAATTCTGGTTGATTAAGCAGATAACTAAGAAAGGTATAGTTTGTACTTCTATATCCAAGTAAATCTTTACTTGTATTCATATTGACTCTTGGTACCGCAGTAGTTACAAAAATTACATGTGGTTTTTCTGGATTGTTAGCATTTAATACTGCGTATTGTATTAAGACTTGTTCTATTGCAGCCTCCATTGTAGCAGGACTAGATTTTAATACTTGTACTCCTGGATCAATTTGTCCAATATGAATGCCATCCAAAGAAACACTTCCATATAGTTCTCCATGTGTTGCTAATGAATGTGTTGGATGACCATTATTTCTATAAAAACCTAACAAATACTGATTTGCTAAATTTCGAGCAACTAAATAGAGAAAACATTTAATTTGATTTGTTGTTAATTTATTCAAATTGGAAGAAGTGATATAGTTCATGACGGCCTCCTTGAAAGGCTTATATTCAATAAGTGTCTCTGAAATGTTGTAATTCATTTCTTCGAAGGGTTCTATTAATTCTGGATTTGTAAAATTTTCACTAAATAACCCAATTTGACCGTACATAACTCCTTTTTTCTCTTTAAGTATCTGTTGCAAATCACCAAATAATTTTTTTGCTAAATCTGCCGTACTGAGAATTTTTTCTTCCTCATTTCCCATGAATGTTAAACCAAGTGTATCTGTATCTGCTACACCTAATACTGTCACCTTTTTTAAAGGCATTAGAGAAAATTCTTTTCTACCCATCTCAAACAGTTTATTAATCACCGTTTCTCTTTCTCTTAACAGCGATAACCCAGTTTGAACTAAATCTGGATTATCAGGGAGTGTTCCATTATTTGATAATGTTAATATTCGTTTTAGAGCAGCACAACCATGTTCTAAAGGAGCAGAACTTGATGAATGTATTTTCATAAATTCAAGTAATTCTTCTCCACTTTCAGCTATTGATAAAATAGCACTTCTTAATCTACCTGAAGCTAAATGTTGTTCGCCATGTCGTTTTAATAATGTTGGAACTCCAGCAGGCACTGTCCAACGACTAAATGCTTTTCCATCTTGAAGGCCTCTTGATTCTCGACCATCAATACAGGCAATCTTTGCTCCTCGAACGCCTGTAAATAAACTTTTAGCTTTTTCAGTTAAAAAATTGAATTTGGGAGATTCATATCGAGAAATTACAAATTCATGTCGAGCTAAATATGAGGCTACACGTTCAACTTCTTCTTTAGTAATACTTTGTTTGTATGAAGGAACATCCTGATTATAAGAACGTATATATTTTCGAAGTGATGCTTGATGTTGTTTACTTAACACATGTGTTTTTAAACGATGTGAAGATAATTTTTCAATTGAATTTGTGATGCTCATGAATACTATAAATAAATAATTTGAATTGTTTAGTGTAAGCCTTTTGATTATTTTTTAACATGCATCAATTTTATGCATAACGGTTTAAACTGCTAAATAGCTCTAAATAGACTATGTGATTTGTTATAATAAAGTATATGAAATTAGAAAATGGTAACAGTTCACCATTTAGTATTACTGACTCTCCATTCTTTGGTGCTGAAACTTCTTTTCAACCAAACGGAACACGAATTGATTATCCTACTACATTTACTCAAGATGACTGGCAACATTTTATAGATAACTTTTGTTTACAGCATCCAAATGTTCCGGAAGGATTTTCAGATAGTGCACATTTAACTTATTATGCTGCCCGAGGAATTGAAGCAGTTTATCCAGATTCTAATGATCCAATGATTCCAGGCATAATGCTTTATTACGAACGGTATCCTGGCATGTCTAAAAATTTCTTTTACTCTCCGGACTGGAGTATTTATTTGAATGCACGTTGGCTTGCTAAAAGAGCTCAATTACCACCATTTGAAGAAAGAACTTTTTATACAGAAAAAACAGACGAAATAATTTTTGTTGGAACACCTTGTGCATATGCAGCAAAAATAACTATGGAAGAAGCTCAACATTCTGTAGATTTTAAAGATGGAATTTTAACAATTGATGAAGGAAATGGCATGCAAAAACGTACTGCCAAATTAGTAGAACACGATAGCCAACCTGGAGAACTTCGTGCCTTAAAAAAAGTGTTAGAGAGAATGCAATCTATGCCAGATATATTCTCTAACGCTTCTCTTAGTAGTATCGAAAACCGTATTATAAGTGCCGAACAATACCGCCCACGTAGTGACTTTTTTAACTTACGTTTTTTACTTAAAAGATAACTCTCAATTTCTAAAGAAAATAATACTATTATCTTCAAAAAGTGAGGGGAGTTAGAATTTTTCTACCCCACACGAGTATTTACTACAATATGTAATTGTAGTGCATTGCTAGCAACGCCATTGTTGCTGCAACACACTTGTAAAACTTGAAAGGGTTACTTATCCTCATTATCATCCGGTGTTGCAAAGACAGGTAGCTTCTCAACACGTCGTCCAAATCGTGGGAACCACGCAGGAATCTGTGCCCAAGCTGGTGCCGATTCAGATACAACATCCAATCGAGCGTTGACTAGTTCAGGGTTCTTATTAACCAAACTCTGAGCTTGAGAAAACGCCTGAATCGTTGAGAACATGAGGTACAAAACCATCCCGGACAATCCAATACCTGTAAGGATTCCCATGTCAGCAAGTGAAATAGCTAACAAAATATCCGCGGTACCGTGTGTCCGACACAATGCTGCTGAAATTCTACCAGCGGCTTTATTACCACCGAAAAGCTTTGCAGCCATCGGGGCGGTAAGAAGCTCATGACCAGCATAAGCAGCAGCAAAACAGATTGCCATAAGCAGCCAAGGTTCCCACGACAAAATAGTGAAGTGATATGTTAATCCTAATCCCGCAAAAAACAAGGGAACGAGGAAATACAATACAGCCCCTTCCATTTTGTGTTCTACCTCTGCTGTCGCATCACGTGGCATCATAATTCCCCACAGAATACCTGTTAGGATCAAATGCACGTGACCAAAAATCTCCGCGTAGCCTGCAACAATGAACAAAGAACCAAAAGCTGTTGCAAACTGCAAATCTTTCGGAAGTGCTCGAACAATCCGGGATAACAGAAACATAGCTGCTGCTACTACAATCACTGCAGAGCCACTCTCAATAATCCCTTGAATACCTCGGTTGGTCATAATGCCAGCAACAACCGGTTGAATAATCACGAATACGCCTAAATCATCAAGGCTTGCGCCCGAGATATTAACGTTAACGAGATCATTTTTCCAACCTGCCCCACGAAAAAATGCGATCATCGTAGGAAGTGCTCGCATAAAGACAATTGATACAATCCCAATTCCGACTCCCAAGTTATTTGCATCGGCTTGAATGTAAGGATTACCCTTCCACATAACCAACAAATACGCAACGGGAATCGCAAAAATAATTGGTGCAATCATCGATATGCCTATAAACTTAAAACCTGTCCAACCCATTGACCGAATTTTGTCAAATTCGATCTCTCGTCCGGCAGAGCCACCAAGAAGTGGAATCAGAATTACTTGAATAACAACAGCCCAAATGACTGTCGCAAACAGATTCTGATAAACTTCTGGCAGAAAAGTCGGAATAAGACTACCTACAATCAATGAAAAAATCATTGAAGTTGCCGGTACACCCATGAGTTTTACTGATGGAATTTTTGCCAACAGTAGTACACTCAGAATGATCAGACCAAACTGTACGGCAGTCATGTAAGGGCTAAAACCTTCCAACGTGTGCATGTCTTATGTCTCCTAGAATTGAAAAGTGAGGGATGCTTTGCAGCAAACGATTCTCAATCGATATGAGAAAGCTGCATACTAAAGAAGAAAAAATCTAGCTAATCTGAAGCAAACAAACATCCTAAGGTTTCCAATAAATAATGTTTATTTATTGGCTCCTCTATTTAAACTTATTTCAGAATCTACTATAGATGCTAAAACCAGTTCAAACTAACGCCAATAAACATTTGAAAAACTTGGGACGACTGTTTCAAAATTTCTTCTGCAATATGCAGCCTTCTCAAAAATATCTAACTCCCATTTTTTAAAGTGCATATTATTATTTTGTTCATATTTATATCATGCTTAAGATATAAATATTTACTATAAGATAATTAATATACTAGTTTTAGTTTAGTACGGGGAGCCTCAAAACAACATACATAAAAATTATGTATATTTAGGAGTTTCTATGTTGCAGATCTTTTTCAATTAAACGACGAATGTACATGGATTTTGTAAGTTTATCTTTATGGGCAGAATCTTCTAAGTATGCATTCAATTCTTCCGGAAGAAAAAATGTAAAACGTGTATCATGCTTACCTTCAATATAGTGAATAAATTCTTCAATAAGGGTACCAACATTACTCATTTTGTAGTGCTCTGTATGTAATCGATCATATGTGTGATATAACAACAGAGATGGAGGATCTCCTTCACTATAAAGAACTAATACAGGTTTTGCGAAACGAAGTGCTAAAGCAATTTGGTAACCTACACTTACACTAGGATGTGACGTTTCTGCAATAACAAAATTACTAGATTTAATCCAGTTTTCCATTTTTATTAAGAAAGCTACTCGATCTTCTCTACTTAAATTTCTTATACTTTCTTCCGTGTGATTTAAAATATGTTCATAAATAACCTCATGATTATGCTTTTTTAGATAATCTATGATTGTATTATAATGACCCAGGTATTTTTGTTTTTCAGAAACGGATCCCGTAAAAAAAACTTTCATCTATTTATATAATTTTAAAATACAAGTATAAAGGGTTAACTACACTTCAGTTATACGCCTAAATGATGTATTAAAATTATATTGCTTTAGTGTAGTTACATTGTAAAAAATTATAAGAACGCTCAATTATTTCAAATGTCTTGTTAATTTATATATAAATTTATGTAAGCTTGTATAATTTTCTTATGAAAAAAATTAATCACCAACTCGCTTTTGTAATACAAAAACATGATGCTACTCGTTTACATTATGACTTCCGTCTTCAAATTGGATCCGTTATGCCTTCTTGGTCCATTCCCAAAGGCCCTTCTTTAGATAATACGGTAAAACGATTAGCTATGCAGACAACCGATCATGATCTTGATTATCGAACTTTTGAAGGAGTACTTCCTGAAGGATATGGTGCAGGACCAGTTATGATTTGGGATGAAGGGTATTATTTACCTGAAATTGAAATAGAAAAGGGTGTAAGAAAAATAATTGAAGATTATGATGAAGGCCAACATGTAATGAAAGAAGGATTAAAAAAAGGTGAACTTAAATTTACTTTATTTGGTAAAAAATTACAAGGATCTTTTGCACTTATTAAAACAAAAGGTTTTGGTGGAAAAAATGCATGGCTCATTATTAAACATAAGGATGAATTTGTACAAAAAGGTTATGATGCAAATAGTTATGAACTTTCAGCAGTTAGTGGGAAAACTATTGATCAAATAAGAGCTGAAGCAGAAAAAAGTAGATAAATCTTATTTTGTCGGGGCGGCGAGACTTGAACTCGCGACCTTACGCTCCCAAAGCGTACGTTCTAGCCATCTGAACTACGCCCCGATGTGACACTTATTGTATCACATTTAATAATAAAAATTTACAAAAAAATATTTTTCATTACATTGACAGTGAAATATATCTGAACTATTATTATTCTGAATGAAAAAAGGCTTATTCAACAATAAATACCTTACTTTAAAAAATGTTTCTTGGCATATTGTTCTCGTCTTCATTCTTGCTATCTTGACAGGCTTTTTATATTCACGAGGCTATTTATATAATCCTACAAC
This sequence comes from uncultured Gammaproteobacteria bacterium, assembly GCA_964435665.1. Lineage (GTDB taxonomy): Bacteria > Patescibacteriota > Microgenomatia > UBA1406 > GWC2-37-13 > MFZZ01. The sequence goes on from CAYSZW010000007.1 coordinate 55,448, forward strand.
AGCCTCTCAAGAAACAATAAATAGTACATACAATGTAACTTCTAATGATGACCTTATGAATCAGGATGGAACTTCTATATCTCGAGGATCTAATGAAATGTGGATTGGAACTAAAAAAAATATTTCTAGATCTTATCTTGGAATTAGATTTACCGGCAAAAAACTGCCATTAGGTGCAAAAATTACCGCTGCCGAGATTACATTTGCTTCTCCTGCAGATCAATCAACACCTATTTCTACTACAACTTATATTGAAAATACTACATTAGCAGCTGCGTTTTCTACTCAAAATACACCTTCTCAACGTTCTTTATTACGATCAAAAAAATTAAGAAAAGATTCTGTATCATGGCAAAAAAATACTACTTATTCTTATGATGTTACTGATTTAGTTAAAGATGCATATAAGACAAATGGTATTAATGGTTCAATTGCGATTATTATTAAAGGATCACATAATGAGACTGCTACCAAAACTATTTATGGATCTCCTTCTTCTCTTAAAAGTCCACGTTTACGAATTCAATATCATTTGTTAAGAGACACAATCACAAAGTAACTTTATTTAAGCATCTTCTTTCTATACAATAAATCATGCTTAATCTAAAACTTCCTCAGTTATATGTAATACCTTTTTTATTAATTGGACTATATCTTTCCTTTGAGAATATAACAATTGAATTAAAAAAACTTGAACCATTTTCTACTATTGCGCAAGACACTGCGGCATTAGGTGAAGTAAATCAGAGAACAATGGAACATGCAGTAATTTCTAAAGTAGTTGATGGAGATACTGTTAAATTAGAATCTGGTGAAACAGTAAGATATATTGGCATTGATACACCAGAAACAAAACATCCAAAAAAACCTATTCAATGTTTTGGAAAAGAAGCTTCAAATCGTAATACGGAACTAGTAGAAGGTAAAGAAGTATTACTAGAAAAAGACATTTCCGATACTGACCGTTACGGAAGACTTCTTCGATATGTCTATTTACCAAATCCTGATGCTACTGATGAAGCTATATTTGTAAATGAATACTTAATCGAGCAAGGTTATGCTACATTACTTACCTATCCACCAGACGTCAAATACGATACATTACTAAGAAATGCAGAAAAAAGAGCACGAGAAGAACAAAATGGCTTATGGGGTGGATGTAATTAAGAATGTTGCTTTTTAATATACCAAGAAGCAAGCAATGTTGTAATTGGAACGGCAGATATAATTCCAATACTACTTACTAAGGTTCTGACTATTTCTGTCGCAATAACTTCCATATTCATAACATCCGAATAACTTCCTAATTGTGCATTATAAAACAATACAAAAAGTGGTAATGATGCTCCAGCATAGACTAGTATAAGTGTGTTAACAAGTGACGAAATATGATCACGACCTACATCCATTGCTTCTGAAAATACTTGTTTGAATGTGTATTTTGGATTTGCCTTCATTAATTTATCTACAATTGAAGTTTGAGCAATTGTAATATCATCTAGAACTCCCATAGCACCAATAATAATACCCGCAAGTAACAAACTTTGAATATTAATTTGTTGACCAGGTAAAGCTTGAATAAATACAGCCTCTTCTGCTGAGAATCCGGTAAGTTTTGTAAACGTAACAAATATATATGCTAAAACTCCCGTAATAAATAAGGCAATAAATGTACTTAACACAGAAATCGTTGTTTGCCACTTTAATCCGTGTCCAATATAAAAAGTGACCGGAATAATAAATAAAGCACCAAATAAAGAAATAAGCAGTGGATCATTTCCAAATATTATTTGTGGAACTATAAATTTACCGATAATTACAAAAGAAAATATCATTCCTACAAATGAAAGAACCCCTTTTAAACGACCTACAGTAATTACTACTAATATAAATATTGCAAATAAAACTTGTAAAGGAAATCTTCTTACCCTGTCTTCAATCATAATCCCAAGGTCACCAGTATTTGGATTCTGAGCTATCGACACAATTACTTGTTCTCCTTCTTTAAAATTCTGTTTTGGATCATAAAATTGTGATTCCATTTTTTGATCCTTATATGGACCTTCTAAAATCCGAAGAGTAACAGAACCACTTATAATCTGTTCTACTTCTGCTTCATAACGTGGCACAACATTTTGTGCAGAAATGATTGAAGGCAATACACTTAAAAATAAAACAAGAATAAGAATAATTTTTTTCATAATTATGCATCAACTCCAATAGCTTCAGAAATATGTTTAAACCCATCTTTTTGAGAAAGGTCAACTAATCCTCTATTTATTTGTGAAATAACTTGTGGCCCCATAAAAATCATGCCAGTAATCATCTGCACTAACGATGCTCCTAATCTGATTTTGGTATATGCATCTTCTGCTGAAAAAATACCGCCACAGCCAATAATTACAAGTTTTTTGCCATATTTTTTATAACTTAATTTAATAAGTTCATTGGATCGTTTAAATGTTGGTTTACCACTAAAATTTCCTTTCCCCATTTTTTCTATTTCTTCTTTGATAAACGCTTTGTCTTTTCTATTTTTTTGTAAATTACCAAATATAACGCCTGTCACAAAAGAATGTTTCACTATAACTTCAAGCATTTGTATTACTTCTTCATCAGTTTTTTCTATAGGCATTTTTATAAATACTGGTTTTTTTATTTTTAATCTAGCAACTCCATCTAATAATTGTTTTAAACCTTTTGGATCATAAAACGAAACTTTTGTTTGTAAATTTGGACAACTTATATTTAGTTCGTAATATGCATTTTTAACATTAGATTTTTCAAAAGATATAAATGTAGAAACAACATCTTGTATTGCTTCCTCAAGAGTTTCAATGCGAGCATCATTGGTAGTTCCCACACTTATCCCGACAGGAAATTCAAACTTTTTATTTTTTAATTTTTCAATAATTTTTTTTGATCCTAAATTCCTGAATCCTTTATTAACTAATAAAGAACGTGACTGAGGTAATCTTCCTAATCGAGGTTTTGGATTACCTTCACTTGCAGTATTTGTTATAGTTCCAATTGTTTCAAAACCAAACCCTATCGAAGGGAGAATTTGTGGAAATGCGGCTTCATAATCATAGCCAGCAGCGAGTCCTACAGGATTTTGGAATACTATTCCGGCTATTTTTTGTTTGAGAACCGGATTTGTATATTTAAAAAGAAATGATGTAAATGACCTTATAAAAGAAACTTTGCCGAATAATTCACCAAATCTCATTGCATTATCATGAACCCATTCAGGATCAAAAGTAAAAAAAGCTGGTTTACCAACTAATTTATATAAAATTTCAATCTTTTTGGGAATTAATTCTTTATACGCCTCAACGAAACGTATTCTAATTAAGAAATATATTAAAAAGCTAATTAATGCTGAAATCATACAATACTGGCAAATAGCCTTTATAACTACAAGTTGTAAAAAAACTAAGTACAAAGAAATGACGAATCCTATTGAAGTAGACAAAAATGCCAAGCGAATAAAAAGTTTTTTTTGAGTATAAATAGATATCAAAAGAAGTGTAATTAAAGATATGTAATGTAACATACCAAGTAAAGCTACAGGAATACCATATTGACTAGTTAATACTTGACCACAATCTCCAAGAATATGAATAGTACAAGGTGGGATTTCTTTTGAGAAATGTTTTACAGTAAGATAAAATGCGTCAAATAAGCCGCCGAATGCAAGCAATATTAAACTTAATGATATCATCAGTTCTTTAGTCGATTCTTCCTTCTTTACTACAGATTTCATTCTTTTATTTTACCATGAATTAACTCAGCAACCTTTTCTCCTGTTTCTACCGCGAAATTTGTACCACGATCCCATGGATAAACTTGTTGCATATTAGCAAGATATAATCCGTTTATTGGTGTTTCAAATGAAAGAATTTTTTTTGAAAAATGTGTTGTAACTACTGGTTGCCCGAAGGGTGCATGAAACAGATAACTATTTAATAGGTTTTTTTTATAATCAGGATTTAATTTTTTAAGATATGGATCATATTCTTTTAGTAAATCTTCTTTTGATAACGAAAAATAGCTATGCCCATGCGGTACATATGCACCAACATATACAATATGATTATTCCCATAATGAGATTTATTAATAAAATGTGTATGCTCAACTACCGCCAAAAAAGGATAGTCTTTTTCGCAAATACTAAGCCAATATACATTGTGAGGTAAGAATGGTTTTGATAATTCCAAAACAATATTTATTGCTCCAATTCCCTTAAAATCTCTCAATTTTGTTTTGTATTCTTGTGGTAATGATGGAGTAATCGCAGCAAAAATAATATTTGGTACAGTAACTACTACCAAATCAAATTCTTGTACTTGTTGTTTACCTTCTGTTTTGAAATGAACAACATGTTTTTTATCTTTTACTTCTAATTTTGTAACTGTAGCATTGTATTGAATTGATCCTTTCCTTTTTATAATTGTATTTGCTAATGTATTTGCAACATGCTGAAATCCTTTATCTGGATATCCTAGTTCTGTAGATCGAGCTTTTATTCTTGCCCAAAACCATGCTAAAGAAATTTCTTTATAATATTCTCCAAATTTTGTTCTTAGTAATGGTTCCCATAGCATGGTATACCCTTTTTCACCCATCATATCTTTAAGCCATGAATGAGCTTTATATTGTTCAAGATTTTTCCAATTAGCAATATACCGTAAATATCCCAAAATGACAGCCATTCTAATTCGTTCAACAACTGAAAGTTTTGGAAAAAAGAGTAATTTTAAAGGTGAATCTAACTGAATTATTTCACCATCAATAAGAGATGACGTATTAGGTCTATAAAATGTAAATAGTTCGCCGATACGATTTGCCAACGATCTAATTGCAGAATCTGAAGTAAATATATGATGATAATGTTTTTCTAAAGACCAATTCCAATTTTTTTGTTCAAAACCGATAGCTAGTCCCCCAGGAAGTGATTCTTTTTCAAATAAATGGACTTTATGCCCTTTTTCCTGTAATCGCAATGCAGCACTTAAACCTGTAAATCCCGCTCCAATAATTGCTATTTGCATGCTATATAATATCATCTATGGAGAAAGAAAATAAACTTAAAATGCTGGCAAAACAAATTGAAAAAGACCCTATCTACAAATCCAACTTTATAGGAAAAATGGTTTTTGGTGAAGGAAATGTGAATGCATCAATTATGTTTGTAGGAGAAGCTCCTGGTAGACAAGAAGCAGAAAGTGGGAGACCTTTTATTGGAAGATCTGGACAATTATTACGTTCATACATTCGAGAAATTGGATTATCAGAAGCTGAAGTCTATATTACTAGTCCAGTTAAATACTTACCAAAACATGGGACTCCAACAAAAAAAGAAATTGCACACGCAAGGATAAATTTTATGAAACAAGTGGAGATTATTAACCCAAAAATTCTTGTATTGTTAGGAAAGACAGCAATGTTCGCGGTATTAAATGAAGATATTTCAATTTTAAAGCATCATGGAGAAATTCGTGAAATTGATGGCAAAACATATTTACTCACCTTACATCCAGCTGCAATACTTCGTTTCCCTAAATATGCCCCTCTAATGAAAGAAGATTTTAAAAAGATCTCTTCGTTTATAACTACTTGACAACTATTGCTACAAAAGCGTATTATAAATTTATGACAAAATCAAAACACATTCAAAAAAAAGAAGTTATGTACCATTTGGGACAAATGGGATTTATTGCTGCACTTATTGCAATATTAATGGTGGTAGTGACTGTTGCAAAAGCACAAGGCCTTTAATCTCTAACACATAAATAGAATTTCTTCTTACAATATCTTTACTTTTTGCTTACATATCTTACAATGTTGAACGTTTATAGTTTAGACTATGTCAATGATTTATACTATCCTCGTCATCGAAGATGATGAAGGAATACAAACCTATCTTAAAGAATTACTGCTTGATAGCGGTTACAATGTTATGACAGCTTCGGATGGCATAACAGGACTTAAAATAATAAAAAAATCAGTACCAGATTTAGTACTTCTTGATCTTGGATTACCTGATATGAGTGGAGAAAGTGTATGCGCACAAATTAGAAAAGAAAATCCTGAGTTGCGCATTATTATGTTAACAGCAAAAGATACTCCTCATGATGTCATTCAAGGACTTAATATGGGTGCAGACGACTATTTAACAAAACCGTTTGTAGCAGATGTTCTTCTGGCAAGAATTAAAGCTCGATTAAGAAGAACCAACGGTGATGATTTTAAGTTAATTGTTGCTGATTTAGAATTGGATACCAAAAACCTTGAAGTAACTCGTGGAGGGAAATTACTTAGTCTTACTCCTCAAGAATTAAAATTATTGCAGTATATGATGCAAAATAAGGGCAGAATTTTAACAAGAGATATGATTCTTAATAGATTATGGTTATCCTCGGTTGATATTGAAACACGTATTGTAGATGTGTATATAGGATATTTAAGAAAGAAAATTGATACAGGCTTTGAAAAGAAACTTATTCACTCTGTCCGTGGTTTTGGTTATATGTTGAAAGAATAATCTTACTATAAGTTTACGAATAATTTATTTTATCCTTAAACTGACTTAGTATTCTAATCATAGTTATTATTTCTGTGAAAGGAGATAGCTATGACATTTATGATTTGGATACTATTAGGGATTATTGCCGGAGGTATAGCCTCTTCGTTATTAAAAACTCATTTAACTCAAGGGTTTGTGACAGATATTATTTTAGGTATTATCGGGGCACTATTTGGAGGCCTTTTACTTAATATTCTGGGACAACCTGGGCTATATGATGCTAATCTCATGAGTTTTATTGTTATATTGCTTGGTTCAACAGTAT
>CAYSZW010000008.1:0-43607 GCA_964435665.1 uncultured Gammaproteobacteria bacterium
GTTTCTTACTAACTGTGGTGCTCTTAGTACTTCGCCTGATAAAAAATCAAAGCTCCCACCTACTCCCATACAGATAATTCCTTCCAGCAAGTATTTGTGCTTATATATCCATAATTCCTGATATGGTGAACCAAAAGCGACCAAAAGGATTTGCGGCTTGTAATCAGCTACTATAGAAAAAATCTCATCTTCTTCTTGCTTAGAAGGATTATGAATATTGGATACACCAAAAATTCCTTTAAAGGTTGAATTTGGATATTTTTTTTGATAGCGATCTGCTAACTTCTCTGCTAATTGACTTCGACCGCCTAATAAAAGCACTCGTAGGCTTCTATCCTTGGCCAAATTTACGAGTTCATTCATAAAGTCTACCCCTGGTACTCGTTCTGGGACTGGAATACCCAATATAGAGCTTCCCATAAGTACACCAATTCCATCGGCTATCTGAATATCGCCTTCTGACAACACTTTACTAAATTCTTTATTATGATACGCAGCAACTACTATCTCAGGATTAATAGATACAATATGAAAAAATCCCTTTGGGTGATCAAGTGATAATAATATTTTCTCTAGGCTATCTTTTTGAGACTGTAACTCAATGTCAATAGTAATCATTTTTTTCATATTTGTTATATAAAAATAATTATAAGTTTTAAATACTGATCATTTAATTATTAAAAACACACTTTTGTTCTATTTTATTAAACTCTATATTTACCCTTACTACGATATAAATCTAGATAAATTAACCTTTTATAACTTAACTTAGAAAAATTACTATATTTTGACAATATTTAGTACTTAAATTTGTTTCTTTTTTACAATTTCTAAATACATGCTTAAAGCTCTGTGTTTATTATGAGTCAATATTTAACCGAAATCAAATCTATAGGTTACTACTAAGCTCTAAACCCATTCATCTAATTGCTTTTTTATAACTATCTAAATTTTCTATAGCCATTCCTATCCCTCTAATTACACAAAACAAAGGTTCTTCCACTACAAATGCCGGTACACCCGTATAATAAGTAATATATTTATCTAAATTACCTAACATTGAGCTTCCGCCTGATAGGACAATCCCTTTATCAACAATATCTGCTGAAAGTTCTGGTGGACTTTCAGAAAGTACTTCTTTTACACCTTCAATAATTTGTTTTAAAGGCTTTTGCAATGCCGTATTAATACTTGTTTCTCCTATTTCCATAATTTTAGGAAGGCCAGTTTGACTATCTCTTCCCCGAACCTCCATAGTTTTCTCTTTAAAATCCTCTTTATCGAGTATATGAGCATTTCCTATCTGCATTTTTATTTCTTCAGCTGTTCTTTCTCCTACATGCAAATTATGCTGTTTTCTCATATGACTAAGTATAGCTTCATCAAATTTAGTTCCAGCCGATCTTACCGTTTTAAAAACAACTAATTGACCAAGAGAAAGAATACCAATTTCTGCAGTTCCACCTCCAATATTTACAATCATGTGCCCTGAAGGTTGAGAAATAGGTATACGAGCCCCAATTGCGGCCGCTAAGGGCTCTTCAATAAGATATACATCAGAAGCACCAGCTTGTTTACACGCAGCGACTACAGCTCGTTTTTCTACTTGTGATGAACCACCCGGAATAGATATCATTACTTCAGGCCAAAATACTTTTCCTTTGAGTGCTTTTCTTAAAAAATAAGTGATCATTGCTGAAGTTGTTGTATAATCGGCAATTACTCCTTCTCTCATAGGTCGTGACGCAATGATAGAGTTTGGGGTTCTTCCTAACATTTCTCGAGCTTCTTCACCAACTGCAAGAACTTGTTTATCTTCTTCTGCATATGTAACAACTGTTGGTTCATTTAATACAATACCTTCATTTGCAACATACACAAGGGTGTTTGCTGTGCCTAAATCTATACCAACTTTTTTTTTGAACCACATATGTAAATATGAATTGAAGTATTCCTAACACTTATAAGTATTGTTTATTGTATAATATAGATACAGAAATTACACGAAGAGCTATTCGATTTCTATATCATAATAGCATTTTAATATTACTAACTATATAAACTTCAACATGAAAGTTGTCATCGACACAACAAAAAATATCGTTCCTAAAATTTTATTTCTCTCAATCTTTATAGTCATTTTGCTTGGGGTTATTGCCTATGCTCGTGGTTATAGATTCAATTTTGATGAAGGAACAGTAACCTCGACAGGAATTGTTTCAGTAAGCTCAGCTCCAAAACCTGCAAAAGTATATGTAAATGGAGAATTAAAGGGTGCAACCGATATTAATTTAACTCTACCATTTGGTCAGTATAAAATTGAGGTTAAAAAGGATGGCTATACTTCTTGGGAAAAAACTATTTCTTTAAAAGGTGAGATAGTTATGAGTTTAGATTCGCATTTGTTTCCAAAAAATCCTTCTCTTACCCCACTTACTAATTTGGGTATTGTAAAAGCATTACCTGTAGGCACAACGGATAAAATTATTTTAATGAGTCAAACGGGCGATATCGAAAAAGATGGTATTTACTTATTTGAATCATCTCAACGAACAATTGCTATTTTTCCACCATTAAAACCTTTATTACTAAAATCTGTTCTACCAGAAAATACAGATTTAACAACAGCCTCAATTTATTATTCCCCTAATTATCGACAAGCAGTTCTTTCTTTTATGAATGATGACGTTGAGACTTCTTATCTTATTTCCTTAGATACAGAAAATACAGAATTATTTGATATTACTTCTTCAAAATCAAATGTTATAGAAGCCTGGGATGTTGAAAAAAATGAAGAAATTGCTAAAGTAATCGAAACATTACCAAAAGAGATAGTAACAATTGCTTCTGAAACTTTTCAGATTATTTCTATAGCTCCTAATGAAAAACGTATTATGTATCGAGCAAAATCTAATGCTACTATTCCTTTAGTTATTAATCCTCCTTTAATTGGAGCTAATCAAACAAAAGAAGATCGCAATTTAGTAGCTGGAGGAATATATATTTACGATAAAAAAGAAGATAAAAATTATAAAATTCCAGTAGAGATTACTATTGTTGAAGACGAAACGGTACCTGAGGAAGAACCTGCAGTAGAAGTAACAGATCCTACAGCAACGGATTCAGCAGAATCCAATATTCCACAAGTTTGGTATCCATCTGTTGTATCACAAGTTCTTGAAATTGTTCAATGGTATCCTACTTCCGACTATATTGCTATAAAAGAAAAAAATCATATTTCAGTTATGCAATATGATGGGGAAAATAAAGAGACTGTATATGCAGGTCCGTTTCAAAATGATTTCTTCATGATTGCACCAGATTGGAATCTATTAGTAGTAATTAATCTTAATCCTCAGGTCAACAAAGTTGGTGACCTTTATTCTGTTGGCATTAAATAATTATTGGACTACTGGTTCAGCAAACACCAACATTCTTTTTAATGTAGTTCCTGGCGGCCAGCATGTTTGCATTGTAAGAAACTCTTTGTCTGTTTTTCTCGTTAAATATTCTACTTCTGAAGGATCGACAACTTGTTTTCCGGTTACTTTATATACATGTCTTGTTCCTTTATAAAAAATGTTTACTTCGTCACCTGTTTCTAATTTATACAATAAATAAAACACTGCATTATAATTACCAACATTCCAAATATAATCGGTAGAATGTGCAAAAAGGAAGATATGCCCTCCCTCACCTGGAAATGCTGTACCTTGAGCATGTGCTACTCCCCTTTGAAGTGCATCTAGATATTCTGTTTCATTTGCAGCATTTACATTTCCTAAAATATTAGCATTTGCAGCAATTTTAGGAATAACAACACTAAATTGTGGATCGTTAGGAACTAATACTTCAACTGGTTTTATTTGTAATGCTTGAGCAAGTGCTCCCTTAGGAGCAATTTGTGCATACTCTTTTTGAACTGTTATCGCTTCTTGTGGTGCAGCGACAACATATTCCTTTTGAACCTGTTTATCCGCAAAATATTTAACTTCTTCTGCAATAGGTTGATAAAATGTTTTTGCTATTACAAATAATGAACCAAATATTAAAAAATTACCGAACGTACGCATTAAAAGAATGCTTATATACTCCCAGGATGGCAGACGTTTATTATGTTGCATATTTGTTAAATCATTACTACTATTTTAATAATATCAGTTTATTTGTGTCCCCAAGAGGAATCGAACCTCTAATTACCCCTTAGGACGGGGCAGTTATATCCAATTTAACTATAGGGACATACACTATGTATTTTATCCTGTTACTTTAACCAAAACAACTTATTTAATAAAATAGGCAATAATAAAAGGGTGAAGATTTATCAGCATATGTAAAATAATGGGATACCATAAGTTCTTCCATTTTATATAAACCCAAGCTAATACAATTCCTAAAATAAAACTACTTATATATAATCCGGGGTGAAGATGAGCAAGTGCAAAAATAATACTTGAATAGATAATACTTGTTCTTTCTGAATAAAATTTTTGTAAATAACCTAATATAACTACTCTATTTAATAACTCTTCATTAATTGGGCCAAATATAACAAATGATAAAAATCCAAATACACGTTCTATGCCTACTCCCTGATCGAATGCCCACCACTGATAATCTACGCCACTATCGATAAGTTCGCCAATATCTTGATTAAAAAAAACCATTATTACTACTGCTAATACTGCGATAGCAAGGACAAGTAAAACCCTTGCTACAAGAGAAATGGGAATTAATTTTAATATCTTTTTCCATTCTAAAGGTTTACTAAATAGTTCATCACGTTTTTCCTTTTTATACAATCTAAATAAAAGAATAAGTATTGGCAAAAGGATCACATCAGAAATAAATTCACCCGTTATACTGGGAAGATTTGAGATATTGAAGATTCCAAGAATCGCCAAAACCAACAGGATGCCAATATTAGCTAATAAAATATATAGGAAATAATATCCCAATATACGCAATAGAATACCTAAATGTTTCTTCATGCAAAAGTAATTGTAATAGAAAGATTATTTCATGATCTCTTCTTCTACACGTTTGTAGTTCATGATTTCTTCTTTTTTAAACCATAAATCTACTTCAAATTTTGATTCTTCAACGTTTCCAGAAGCATGAAGTAAATTTTTGATTGGTCTTCGTCCTGTATTTGCTAAGTAAGAAGAATCAAAAGAATAATCTCCACGAATTGTTCCTGGTGCAGAACTTAATGGTAATGTGTGTCCTACCATCTTTCTAACGAGTTCTACAGCATGTGGTCCTTGAAGTACCATAACAATAACTGGAGCTTCGGTAATCATGTCTACGAGCCAATTTCGAATCTTTAAACCTATTTCGTGAGCATCATCTGTACCAAATTCTTTCTTAGCATCAATACCAAGATTTTGGTAATTTTCGAGAGTTTTACCACCCATTCCATTAATAAATTCTTCTCGTGAAGCTGGATAATGTTTATCAGCTTGTGCTTTATCTACTTGCATCATTTTTAATGCAACAATTTTAAGTCCAACTTTTTCAAAACGTTGTGTAATTTCTCCTACTAATCCTCGAGCTACTGAATCTGGTTTAAAGATAACAAGTGTTTGTTCCATGAATACTTATTTAAATACTAATAATGAATTTTTATTATACAAGATCTTTTGCATTTGATCTATCGATTATTTTACTTATTTGTTATGTAAAAATTAACCATGAGTACTTGCAATGATAATCTGAACTGATATTATTACGTCATGGTTTTCTCTTGCAGCAGGTGCTGCTGTAAGAAAGAATCATAATTATTATCCACCACGAAAGTTTTTCATGGAGGCATGCATGGGGCGTATGCACTTACTGGAAAGTCGTTGGTAGATGCCATGTTCGTCTGGTCTTGACGAACGTCTTTGTTGAGCGTTGGTCGTTCAGTTCCGGCTGCCGTTTGGTAGTATAGTTCTGTTCGAAGAACCCCAACAAGTGAATTTTGCTCAGTTCGCTTGCGTGATCAAAAACGCATGCGAACTGAGCCCCACTCTTAATTTACTATCCACCAATTAAAGCTTATATCTTCTTCCGCTTCTTTAACTATCTTAACTTTAAAATAATTACCAGCAATTTTTTCTACGACAGCAAGTGGTACATCTGTTTCAACTGTAGGAGTTAAAAAGATATTTGAATTACCAGTTACACTGGTACTCTTAATAATTACTTCCGTTTCTCCAACTTTTATACTTCCTTTACCAATACTTGCAGACTCTTTATTAGTTGTATCAACATTGTATTTTTTAGCTGTTACTTCTTTTTTAACAATAACATTTCCATCTGTATCTATAACAACTTTACCCGCCATGAATTGGATTGGAGCTGTCGCATTACTTTGTATCTCTAATGGTAAAGCTAAACTATTAATTGCAGCTTCATTACCTCGAACCACAATTTGGCCAACTGACATATCACCAACAACACCTAGATCAAATAAATTTGTTTTACCTGTTACTGTTAAATCTTCCACTGTCAGTTTGCCATCTTCTATTCCCAAAACTTCTCCGTCAGGATACTCATTTGTGTTATTAATTAATTCAGCAAGTTCTGCAGAGCTACTTGCTTCCTTCCCAAAAAGCATTTGTTCTAAGAAAGAAACACGATCGGTAAGATTATCAATTTTAGATTCTTCTGAAGCAACTGGTTCAGTTAGATCTATTCTATTCATCAAATCTTGTACTTGAGATTGAATAGCAATTATTTCTGATTGTTGAGCTGTTTGAGTTTCTTCAAGTTTATTAAATTCATTTTCTAATCCATCAAATTCTTCTATATTTACGAAAGAATCGACCTCTGGAAGAGCTAATGTAGCAAAATCATTAGATAAGGATGTTAATGTACTTCTTTGATCTTGTACTGCTTTCAAAAGAGGGGTTATAAGCTTACTATATGTAACAGTTTCTGGTAATCCTTGTTCGTTATAACTTACCAATAATGGATTAATTTTATTTACTTCTTCTGCAATAAGACCATATTGCAATGCTTTTGTAGAATCATTTTTATAGACATAGTCAACTGGTCGCAAATTATATAACCAATCAACATCATTTAGATAATTTATTTCTTCCTTATATCGTTGTGAAGAAGAGACATATCCAATAACACCGGTATTATCTACAAATAAATCTCTATTTGTTACACCAACAGTTGTATTGTAGATTGTTGCAGCAGTTACTGTACCTAAAATTGTATGAGCACTACTACCGGATGATCCGAGCACTGCATTACCGTTTATTGTAGCGCCAACCCCTAATGTTCCCATTAATAATCCACCTATATTTAATTGATTATTTCCTGTTGCTGAAGGTGCATCAATATTATATCCAATAACAATGTTACCTGTTCCACTTGTTATTTGATCACCAGCCTGTGAACCTATCAATGTATTTCTTCCTGTAGAAGTGGTCAAACTGTAACCAGTACTATAACCAATAAGAGTATTATCAGAATAAGAATTAGTACTTACCCCATAACCAGCTAATACGCCAATTGCAACATTTTTATCCCCCGTTTGATTAAATACTAATGATTGATGTCCAATCGCTATATTACTATCTCCTGTCGTATTCTGATAACCAGCTTGTTGACCAAAAGCTGAGTTCATAAATCCTGTTGTGTTTGAATACAAAGCGTTAGCTCCAAATGCTGTGTTATACCAGCCTTCATTTCCCGCGGAATGTGCTAAAGCTCCACCACCATATACACTAGAACCTACTCCTGTATTTGTAGCACTTAGTAACCATCTATCTGTAAAGATATCACCTCTAACGTCTAATACACCTAAAGGTGATGCAGTTCCAATACCTACTCGAGAATTTGTACCTGAAACATAAAAATCGTCAGTATTAAATGTTAAGGTACCTAATGTTCCAGAATCCGCAATGGTTAAAAAATTATTTGAGCTATCTCCAATAGATAGATTCGTAGTATTAAACTGCATCTTAAAATCATTATCTAAGCCAAACCATACAGGAGCGGTATCAGTTAAAAACAAACCTGATATTTTATTAGCTCCACCAGGCGTAGTATTTCCAATGTTACCACTAGTATATGTTGTATTTAAATATGTATAATTTCCACCGTCTAGCCATAATCCAGAGCTACCTATTATTAAATTACCAATGGCAGAGTCCAAATCATCCAAACCATCTTGTACTGTACTACTTCCGACTCCAATATAACTAAATTCATTATAAAGACCAATCTTACCCGCACCAGATGTTAGGTTTGTTGTACCTGTTGCACCTAGTCTAATACTTCCAATGTATACATCCGTTCCTGCTCGTATGTTTCCTGCGACATCTAAGGTCATATTTGCTGTTGGTGCTGTTGCGCCTATAGCTACTCTACCTTCAACCAGTAATCCATTTAATGGTGAAGTCATTCCAAGACTCATATATGTACCGCCAATAATAGATCCACCGGCAACCTTTAAGTTTCCCGTATTGGTTTCTAATATAATATTCCCAGTTCCAAAAGTTCTCAAAGTAAGATCATTATTTTCAAATACTTCTCCAGATTCAATAGTTAATGGTCCATTAGATTTAATATTCGAAGATGTTTCATTAGAAAAAATTAAATCATATGCAATGCTTACATCACCTGCAGCACTAAACACGTGTGGGACTGCAGATTCTATTTGAGATTGAGATACTGAAAAAACTGGTGACCCATTATCATAAATAGCAAAAAGATTTGCTATGTTACTAGTTCCACTTGGAACATTTAGTGAGAATAAATCCAGCCCTGCATTAATATCTGTATTAAATGTAAATATGTCATTTGCAGTATTGCCGATTGTAAAGGCTGCAGTTGAACCAACATTTATACTTGCACCAAGTACTGGACTTACATAGAATGGTGCATTAGAGTTTGTTCCACCTATTGCAAAATTAGATGTTGTATCTCCCAAGTACACATTACCTCCTGGAGTTGCCCCATTTGTATCTCTCCATAATCCGGAATTACCTATTGCTAAATTACGAATTGCAGAATCAAGAGTTCCAATTGATGCTCCTAATGATGAACCTGCTGTTACATAATTGGTTGAACTATAAGCAGTTGTTCCAATTCCTGTATTTAATGCCGTAAGTTGTCCTTGTACAGTCGGTGCTGTTGAAAAAGTAAATCCTGCTGTATTAACACCAATAAGACCTGCTCCTCCAGTTGAACCAAGAGCAATATTTCCAATATAAACATCTGTTCCTGCTCGGATATTTCCTGCTACATCTAGTTTCATTCCTGAAGTTGGTGCTGTTGTTCCGATTCCTATTCTTCCCGTCGAAGCTTGAGCGTACAGCATTGTTGAAACATTATTCATTAAAACTGACACAGTATTAGAACTCCAATTTGCTGTAGCAATATCAGATTTCCCATCTCCATTTAGATCCCCCAACTTTATTGCAGTAGGACCTGTGCCAGTGGCGTAATCAACCTTTGCGGCAAATGTACCATCACCATCATTAATAAATACGGAAATTGTATTACCATCCCTATTTGTCACAGCTATGTCAGCATACCCATCACCATTTACGTCTGCAGTAGCAAGCCTATTTGGAACTGATCCTGCGACATAATCAACCTTTGCGGCAAATGTACCATCACCATCATTAATAAATACAGAAATTGTATTGGAACTATAATTTGAAATCGCTATATCTGGATTCCTATCCCCATCAAAATCTGCAATTATAGAATCATATGCAGTTAAACCTGTTGCATAATCTACTTTTGTTGCAAAGGTACCATTACCATTATTAATTAACACAGACATATTATTGCCAAAATAATTTGCTGTAACAATATCAAGTTTACTATCACCATCTACATCACCAAGTGTTACACTATTAGGAAAATCTCCGGTTGTATAATCAACTTTTGTTGCAAAAGTACCATTACCATTATTTAAATAAATTGACACTGTGTCTGCATCTCCACTTGCTACGACTAAATCATTTTTCCCATCTCCATTAACATCTCCTATACTCAATCCTCTTGATTGTCCTCCTGCTGCTGCATAATCTACTTTTGTTGCAAAGGTACCATCTCCATTGTTTATGTATACCGATAAAAAGTCAGAAGAAAAATTTATTACTGCTAAATCAGCAATGCCATCACCATTTAGATCTCCAATCTCAGGTGTATAAGGTCCATTGGTTGCTGCATAATCTACTTTAGTCGCGAGTGTTCCATTACCATTATTTATAAACACTGAAATACTATCACTATCTAGATTTGCAGAAATTACATCTGATACGTTATCTCCATTTATATCTCCAATTGCTATTCCAAACGGTTCAGTACCGGAAGTGTAATCTACTTTAGTAGCAAAAGTTCCCCCACTCGATAAATGCATCTGTCCACCTTGATAAGTTCCAATGTTTGTAAGATTCCCATCTGCAGTTAGTCTTTGGGCACCTGTTATACTATCTTTCCCAATTCCACCAGTTCCAATTCCTCCTGTAAAATTTGTGTATCCATCAAATCCACCAAATGCATTTATGATATTTGTAGAGAGTGAAGACAAACTAATATTTTGAGAAATAAGATCCCATGTACGTGCAGTTCCAGAAATATCAAGTTTATATGCAGGAGCTGTTGTACCAATACCTACATTACCATCTCCTCTTATATACATTTGATTGTTATTAAAATTAAAATTTCCTGTTGTTCCACTATCTCCAACTGCAAGGAATGTATTAGTGGTATCTCCAACTGTTAATTTTGTTCCATCAAACTTCAAGTAAATATCATTATCTGTTCCGAATACTATTGGGGCTGAATCTCCAAGGAATAATCCATTTATCTTTCCTGTTCCACCAACTGCAATATTTCCTAAATAATCGCCTCCAGTTGGGAATAAGAAAGAACCACCATCAGTCCAGAGTCCAGCACTACCAGAAAGTGTTGCCATTGCAGCATCTAAATCTTCTATTGCATTTTGAACTGTTGAAGCATCTACATAGGTAAGCGTATTATTTAAATCATTAAATCCTAAAACACTTGATCCACCTGTACCGCCAAGTGCAATACTTCCAATATATATATCTGTCCCTGCTCGAATGTTTCCAACGACATCAAGTTTCATGTTTGCTGTTGGTGCCGTTGTACCTATTCCAACATTACCTGCTGTATTAATAAACATAGCAGGTGCAGGATTATCATTTACCAAAAATGCTATCGGAGAATTAGGCCCACCATATAAATTGAGCGAATTTGCACCACCATACTCATTCTGGCTCTGGGAGTTTGTAAAAATTAGACTGTAAGCATTACCCGAATTAAGATTTATACCTGCTGCTCCTGTAGATAAAGTGTTTACAATTCGTGCATATACTTCTCCATTATTTGATACCTCAAACTTTTCTTGAGGATTTGTTGTACCAATTCCTAATCTTCCATCTCCTCTTATATAAACCTGATTATTATTAAAGTTAAAATTTCCTGTTGTCCCACTATCTCCGATTGCCAAAAAGGCATTAGTCCCATCTTGAATTAAGAAATTGGTTTGATCATAGAAAATTTCAAAATCATTATCGGTTCCAAAAGTAATAGCAGAATTATCTGCCATATAGATACCATATAATTTCCCTGTTGTACCCACACCACTATTCCCAAGCTCTTCATCATTTGTAGGGAAGAGGAACGAGCCTCCATCTGTCCATGCAACTGATGTTCCAGAAGCAATTGTTCCAATTGCTGAATTGAGATCTTCTATTGCATTCTGAATTGTGGACGCATCTACATAAGTAAGCGTATTATTTAAATCATTAAATCCTAAAACACTTGCTCCACCAGTTGCACCAAGTGCAATACTTCCGATATATATATCTGTTCCTGCACGAATGTTTCCTGCTACATCAAGCATCATCCCCGCTATTGGTGCAGTTGCTCCTATAACTAAATTTCCTTCGTCTGTTAACCTCATTTTTTCTGTAATAGTCTGAAGACTACTTCCTGATGGACCTGAATCAGATGTTAAGAATAGAATATCTCCACCATCAGCATTCCCAGTTCCTTTACCACCTGCTAATCGGAAATTTGCTCCTGATATATTAGAACCCGATCCTCCCGTAGCGTTAAATGTAATATCATTTGGAGTAGCACTTACGACTCCTCGACCAAAATACGCATCATTTATAAAACCATCTGCATCATTTCCACCTATAAGAAGTTGATTAGCAGCAGTAGGATCAGCATTGTATCCTATTCCAATTGACGAACTAAATGTTGTATTAGCATCGCCTCCAATTAAAATACTATGATGACCATACGAACTAACCTGTGCATATGCACCAAGCATAACATTGTAATTTCCAGCATTATTACTAGTTCCAGCAGATTTACCCAAAATCAAGTTATATGAACTTGTTGAACCTACCCCTGTATATTCTCCTAATAACGTATTGCCAAAACCAGAAGTTAAAGATAATCCTGCATTACTTCCAATAATGGTATTTTCATATCCTGATGTTATTACTGAACCCGAAAATGTTCCAATGAGAGTATTATTATCTGAATTTGTATTATTTATCGCCCTCCCAGCTCCATAACCAACCAACGTATTATAATCTGCACCAATTGGCATCGTTTCGCCTGCTCTAAAACCCACCTTAGTTCCTTGATATCCATCATATCCAAGAATTGTTGTACCTCCAATTTGATAATTATCAGATGTACTTATATTTCCCCGCACGTCTAGCTTAGCTATCGGTGCCGTAGACCCAATACCAATATTCCCATCTCCTCTTATATAAAACTGATTGTTATTAAAATTAAAATTTCCTGTTGTTCCACTATCTCCAACAGATAGGAAGGTATTGGAAGTATCACCAAGTAATAAGTTATTGCCATCAAATACTAATCGGTAGTCATTATCTGTCCCGAGGCTTACCAAGGATCCGTCTGAAAAATATGCACCACTTAATTTATTTGTTCCTCCACTGGCATTGTTTCCTAAATAAGTAGCTAAACTAGGATTAAGATATGCATAGTTGCCAGAAATAAGCCAAGGTCCAGATCCACCGACTCCAAAATTATTTATAGCAGTATCCAAATCTTCTAAAACCTGTTGAATGTTATTTGCCGAAGAATATGTAATTGAACTAGAATTAACACCTAATACACTGGCACCACCAGTTTGACCGAGAGCAACTGAGCCGATATAAATATCTGTTCCTGCACGAATATTCCCTGCTACATCAAGTGTGAATTGAGGTGCTGAAGTTCCAATACCAATATTCGCATTTAAAAATGAAATCGTATCTGTTCCACTATCATCGAAGTATATTCTTCCCGCTGCTCCACCTAAGCCAATCCATCCAGTATCAGCAATAAACAAATTAGAACCTGGCACGCCGGATGTAAATGCATTTCCATTGGCAATATTACCTACTGCTGAAATGCCACCGCCACCAGAAACTGAAAGTTCTGCATCAATTGCTTCTAAAACAGTTTGTAAATCTGTGCCTGGTGATGCAACCATTATGTTTGTAAAGTTTCCAGAATATACTCCAATTACAGATGCACCTGAAGTTGTATTCGATGTTCCTAAGTCTGAAAGCCCTATTCCATTATAGTCAACACTAAAAGTTGTACCTGTTAGTGCTAATCCTTCCCCTGCAGAATAGGTAGTATTTCCATCTGCTCCTGATGAAGTAGAATTAATTGTAATTTTATTTCCATCAGTACTTAAACTAATGTTACTACCGGCAATAAGGTCGACTGCTCCAGAAATATCTTCGATTGAAGTCACTCCAGATGAGGTTGGATTTGTTACGCTTATTGTTGGATTTTGACCAGGAGTAATTGTTATACCATCACCTGCAATCAGTGAGTAAATAATATTTGATGCAATTATTGTTCCTTCACCTAATGTGACATTTGACCCATCAGCATCTACATCTCCTCGAATTCTCATGCCATTAAGAACTTCAGCACTATTATTAAAAACATATTTTAAATTGGATTGAAGTTGAGTATAAGGAACAATGTCATAAGCAGCTAAAACATCTTTACTAATGTTGCGAGAAAAAAAAGGAAGCTTTGTAATAAAATCGAATTTATGTTGAAAAAAAGTTCCAATGCCAAAAAAAACTAAAATAAATCCTATTGCAACAATCAATCCTTTATGAGCGTCAAAAGAAGGTTTTTTTTCAGATAAATTTGAGCTCAAATTGTGTGAGAAGTTACTTTCATCCATTATATATATACATATTGTCGCCCCTTGTTTTATTATGTGTTATTTTTAACCTAATTTCAAGTATAAATTTGTGTTTAATTATTTCTTACAAATGCATAAATATTGTCATTTTGGAGATTGTTCTATACACTAAATATATGAAATCAGTTACCCGAATTTCAGTTTTAGTTTTTCTACTTATTATTTTTTTTGGTCAAAATACAATATTTGCTCAACAATTCAGCCCAACTGTAGGAATCTCAGTTATATTAAAAGCCAGCGATCAGAATGAAATACGATCGGGTCTTATTGTTGCAAAGGATCCAAAAACTTACTATTTAACACGCAGTTATAAAGATCCGAATGTAGCCGGAGTTATTACAGAAAACACTGATTTTCTTTACACAATAGATAATGGTGAAGATCGCACTACTCTTGCTGTGGACGGTGTAACGGATGTTTGGGTATCAAATGAATTAGGAACCGTTAAATATGGCGATTTTATTACCACATCAACTGAAACAGGAATCGGAGTTAAAGCTATAGAAAATGGTTCAGTAGTCGGCTATGCTATGGAAGCTACGCCTGATGGTGACGGTCCACATCTTATTAAAGTTAAACTTACTCTAACAGACTCCTGGGCAGGAGAAGTTCCAAGTGAATCCAATAATTTATATAAAGAATCTGGCAATACACTTACTCGTTTATTAGAGAATGCAGGGCTTGAGGCTCAAGAATCATCCAGAAGTTTTTTATACATTATTGTTTTGATTATTGTAATCTTAGCTAGTATATTCGGCTTCTTTACGTTCGGAAGAATTGCAGTTAATGGTATATACGCGGTTGGTCGAAATCCTCTTGCAAAAAGTACTATTGTTCGCACAATTCTTATCAATTCATTTATTACGATCCTCTTTACTTTAGCCAGTTTAGTAGTTGCTCTTTTGATTATTAAATAATCTTAAAATTTATAGATAAACTGTAAAAATTGTGCAACTTCATACCAGTAAAAAAGCATGATATATAGTCCTAAAATCAAAAACGGTCCGAATGCGATTTTACTTTTTAATTTTGCCTTTTTTGAAAGAAGAATAACTCCCCCAACAATACCTCCACTTATAAAACCTAAATAAAGTGCATATAATCCATTCCACATACCAAGTACCAAACCCATATTAAAAGTTAATTTAACATCTCCAAACCCCATACCTTTTCCTTTAGTAACAAGAAATATTAATAATAAAGGCACTGCCACTATTAATCCACCACCAATAAGTTGTCCTACGAGATAAAGATATTCAATCGTATAAATTTGCGGAAAGATAGGTTTAAATATATTGACAGTTAAGAAAAAAAAGCGAGCTATTCCGGCTAGCGCTAATGCTATTTGCATTTCATCAGGTATGATTTGATAACGGATATCACTTAAGAGCATTACTATTAAAATACCTGTTATAACAATATGAATTATATGCAAAGCTAAAGTAGGATAAAATTGATGCGATAAATACCACGTTAGAATAAATGATACGCCTGTCATTATTTCGGCATATACATGCCCATAGGAAATTGGGGCTCTACAATATCTACATCTACCCTTTAATAAAGTAAATGAAATAATCGGTATTAAATCATACCATGCAAGTGTGTGTTTGCATATATCACATCTTGAACGTCCACCAATAGTTTCTTCTTTTGATAACCTATCTGCAAGAACATTAAAGAAAGATCCGAGAAATAAACCAAGTAGAAAAATGTAAGTGTATTCGAACATACCTTATTATAGATAACACTGATTAAGAATCAATATGTTAGCTTAATATCTGTCTTTTTAAAAGGACCAATTACTGCAAGATTTAATGTTGAAGGGATAAATAATTCTTTTGCTAATAATATAACATCATCTTTGGTAACTTTAGAAATATGCTCTATTGTTTCTTCTGGATAAATTATGCGATCATCTAATAAATATTTTGTGCCTATTAATGAAGCAATATCGTGTGAATCTTCTATTGAAAGTAAAAATCTCCCTTTTAACATTTCTTTTGCTTTATCAACTTCTTCATCAGAAACTTCTCCATTTGCTATCTTTTTATGTTCATTTAATACTACATCGATACTTTCCTGCAACTTCTCCTTATTATTAGTTACACCAGCTTGTGTAACAATATATCCTGTATCTTCATACAAATCCCGACCAGTAGAAATATAATAACAAAGTCCTCTTCTTTCCCGTACTTCCATAAACAAACGAGAGGACATTCCTCCGCCTAAAATAGCGCTTAAAACAGAGAGTGTATGTCTTCTATCGTCTTTAAAAGAAAATGCTCTAAAACCAAGGCAAAAATGTGCTTGTTCGGTTTTTTTATATTTTACAGTAACAGCAGGTTTTGATTGATTTGGTTTAAAACCATCTATCGAATGTTTCTTTTTAGCTTTCCAATTCTTAAATTTGCTTGTGACCTGTTCTAAATACCAATCCTTGTTCAACTTTGGTGAATCAACATTAATTTTTTCGGTTAATCCTCCTGCAATTACAATTACTGCATTATGTGGATGGTAATAGGTGTCAATATAATCTGTAAAGGTTTTTCTTGAAAAATTTGTGACAGTTTTTGCTGTTCCAGCTATATCGTAAGAAAGAGCGTGACCTTCAAATAAAAGATCATCAAAAATATCTGATACCTTTCGAGACGGCATATCTTCATACATATTAATTTCTTCAACAATAACACCCTTTTCACGGTCAATTTCTTCTTGAAGAAGTTTTGGATGAAGGATCATATCGGAAAGTACATCAATAACCTTTTCAAAATGAGAATTTGGTGCCTTTACCCAATATCCAGTATGATCTTTTGAAGTAAATGCATTAAAAACACCACCTAAACGATCTATTGTAGAAGAAATGGTAAACGCATCTGGATATGTTTTACTACCTTTAAATGCCATATGCTCAAAAAAATGAGCAATTCCATTATTAACTTTGTCTTCGTATCTTGAACCAGCACCCACTAATACCATTGTGGTAACTGAAGGAAAAGCTTTTGTATCAATAAGAATAACTGGAAGGCCATTTTCTAATTTGTGTACGAAGATTTTCATAAGTCCCAATTATATCATGTAATTTTGCCATGAAAAAAGGCACGTTGACTCGTGCCTTTTGTTCTTTAACGATTCATATCGGATAGTAATGCAAATAAGACATGCATGATTACCGATACAAATCCTATTACAAGGATAACTGGCCCTACCCAGATTGACCTGATTGAACAAATAATTAATACAATCATGATAAATCTCCACAGGTGTGACGCATCGTCCTGAATAAGCTGCCAACCAGCTAATACAATAACCACCGCTGCTACAAATGGCGTAAATGTAACAAGCCAAGGCGTTTGTAGCCAAGGCAACAAGTCAAGGAAAACTTGCTCGACATACTCGATATACATTGTTATATCCTCTACTGGGGTTATTAGTTAAAACCATTTTTCTACAGTTTTAACCCATATTTATTAAAGAACAATACACATATTATACCAAATTTTAAGATATAAATCAATTATTATAGGATATTAACTGCGCTAAATTTTATGTATAATGACAGTATGTCAGATTCATTTCAGGGAGAAATTTCGCCTGTTCAACAACCTCAAAAATCAGAAATAAATCTACCAGTATCAAATGAACTTCATATGTTCGCTATTGATGATTTAAAAGCTTTAGCTCAAAAAAATTGGGCTCTTCGCCATCTATCAAGTTCTGAAAAAGCACAGTACGAATTTGAACATGGTATTGAAAAAGGTGATGCGTTAGCAATTTCTGCAGGATTAAGAGATCGTTTAAAACCATTTACAAAAAATCCAATTTATGCAAATTATCATCCAGAAATTATTATCGACTCTATGGATGAGGTGGATCAGTTTCTTTTACTTGATAAGTATCAAACTTCTTTTACTCAGTTTATAGAAGCTAGTATTGGTTATGATATGTTCCTGCATGAGGAACAAGAAACCGTTGGATCAATGCTTGAAAAACTCAGGAGTTCCTCAAGTTTTCTCATAATGGATGTACCTAATGTTTTACCATATGATCAGATGAATTATTACAATATCGGAAAAATTGGTAAAACAAATATTAGTCCTACACAAATGGTTCAATTAATTACTCCATCAGATATTATGACAAATATTATTGAGCAAGAGCGTCTTACTAAACAAATGGATCAGCAGGCATTTGAAGATATTAAACAAAGAGCTTCTAGAAAAACACTATCAATACTACTTACAACTCTGAGAGAAACTGCACAAGAAGCAAAGGAGAAAAATTTGTGAGTCCGCCGAGACTCGAACTCGGAACCAATAGCTTAAAAGGCTACTGCTCTACCATTGAGCTACGGACCCATTTATGAAAGTACTATTTTACCATATTAGTATCACATTGTGATAAGCTAATTTCTTTTATTTTACAATTAAATTGAGAATACGTTTTGGTATATAAACTACTTTATACTCTTTTCCTTCGATATATTTATTAATATTTTCATCAAGTTTAACTTTCTCAATTATTTTTTCCTGATTTGTTTCCGTTGATGAAATTTGTACTGTTCCTCTCACTTTACCATTAACTTGAACAGGAAGTGTAATTGTTTCTTCGACTAATAAAGATTCATTAGGCTTTGGCCATTGAGATCTATGAATTGATTCTGTTTCCTTAAATACAGTTCTCCAAATTTCATCTGCAATAAATGGTGCATACGGTGCTAATAACTTTAAAAAGTCTTTTGCATGCTTTTCTAAAATTGTATTGTTTTCCCATGAGTTAATAAACTCCATCATAGAAGCAATAGCCGTATTGAATTTTAGTTCAGGTGTATCTGCTGTTACTTTTTGAATAGTTTTCTGTAATTTAATAACAACTTCTTTATTTTCTGTGCTTGCATCAGTTGTAATATTTGTCTGAAACATATTCCAGATTCTATTTAAGAAACGATATGCACCATGAACGTTTTTTGGATCCCATGGTTTACTTTGGTCAAGAGGCCCCATAAACATTTCATAAATACGAAGAGTATCTGCGCCAAATTCTTGTATAACATCTGTTGGATTGATGACATTTCCCCAACGTTTACTCATTTTACGTCCATCAGGACCTAATATAGTTCCCATATGTCTCATTGTGTAAAACGGTTCATCAAAATCTACCATTTTTTTATCAAAAAAGAATTTTGTAAAAAATCTGGAATACAGTAAGTGAAGAACTATATGTTCAGCTCCAATCATATATAAGTCTGTAGGCAACCAAGCATTTGCTTGTTCAAAATCAAATACTTTTTTGTCATCTTTTGCGGACAAATGTCTAAAAAAATACCAACTTGAATCTACAAATGTATCCATTGTATCTACCTCACGACGCCAGCCTTTTCCATATTTTTCTTCAGCAGATTTATGAAACTCTTCTGAGTACGTTAATGGAGATTCACCAGTTGGTTTAAAATTGACATCGTATGGTAACAAAACAGGAAGATCGGATTCATCAACTGGATGTGCATTTCCTTCTGGATCATATACAACTGGAATTGGTGCACCCCAATATCGTTGACGAGAAACCAACCAGTCTCTTAATCGATACGTGGTTTTTCCATTACCAATCTTTCTTTTTTCTAGCTCTGATATGATTTTTACCTTTGCATCTTTGGTTTTTAGGCCATTAATGAGTTCAGAGTTCACGGCAGTACCTTCTTCTGTATAAGGCAATGTTTCTCCGCCTTCTACAACTTTCACGACCGGAATATCATATTTATTTGCAAATGCGAAATCTCTTTCATCATGACCTGGAACTGCCATAATTGCTCCTGTTCCATATGTAATAAGTACATGATCACCTATCCATATTGGCATTTTTTCTCCATTGAATGGGTTAAGTGCATATGCACCTGTAAATACCCCACTTTTATCTTTTTCTAAACCAGTTCTTTGTAATTCTGTTTTCTTTTTTGTATTTTCAATATACTCTGCAACAATATTTTTTTGTTCTTTAGTTACAATTTTTGAAACTAAAGAATGTTCTGGAGCTAATACAATATACGTAGCGCCATAAATAGTATCAGGTCTTGTTGTAAATACTCTAATTAATTCTGTTGATGCATCTACTTTGAATGTAATCTCTGCACCAACACTTTTTCCAATCCAATTTCTTTGTTGTTCTTTGGTACTTTTTGGCCAATCTACTTTATCTAAATCTGCATCTAATCTATCTGCAAAATCAGTAATTTTAAAAAACCACTGCTTCATATTTTTTTGAATTACTTCTGTGCCACAACGTTCACATTTTCCATCAACTACTTGTTCATTTGCTAACACTGTTTGACATGAAGGACACCAGTTTACAGGAGCTTCTTTTTGATATGCTAAACCACTTTTAAATAATTGCAGAAAAATCCATTGAGTCCATTTATAGTATTCTGGCCAATGTGCACCAACTTCTGTATTCCAATCAACAGATATACCTATTTTATTTATCTGGTCTTTAAATGTTACAACAACTTCATCAGTACTATCTTTTGGATGAATACCAGTTTTGATAGCATAATTTTCTGCAGGTAATCCAAATGAATCCCAACCCATTGGTAAAACGGTTGCTTTGCCATTCATTCGGGCAAAACGAGCCGCTATATCATTTGCGACCATACCTTCTACATGTCCAACATGAAGACCTGCTCCTGAAGGATATGGAAAGGAATAAAGCGAATAGAATTTTGCATCCCCTTTTTTAATAAGAGGTTTTTTAAATATCTGCTCTTCGTCCCAGATTTTTACCCATTTATGTTCGAATTCTTTTGGAATATAGCGTTTCATAGAGAGAAATAGAAATGAAAGAATTATACGTCAATATGAATAGTTTAGCAATATTACATCGTTAATTAGTTGTTTGGTTCGAGTCTACAAAGTCCATTATGTTTACCTTTCCCCATAACTGCTCTGGTAACCAAAATGTTTGAAGGTTTCTAAACTCATTCCATCCTATTGTCATAATTTTTACACGTATTTGTTTTTCAGCTAAAACCCCTGCTACATGAATTGGTACAAGTGAATTGCTATTTTCTCCCAAAATTACTATATCTTTTTTGGAATCTAACTTTTGAAAAGCCTCAATAAGTTCTTTTTTATTTGAAAATTCCGATGGATTTGTTTTGTCGATTTCAGCAGGAATATTAATAGAAGTGTTAATATGCTCATTTTGAAAATTCTCTTTACGACGGATATCAACTAACTGGACATCTTCGTTATATACAAAATAATTAACTGGATCATAATAAAGTTCTGCTTGTAAATTAATGGCATCTTTTATTTCATTTGTAGAATAGGTTTTTTTAAAACTAAATCCCTCTTTTCTATTCAGAATATAGATTAATCCAGAAGAAAAAATTACCAATCCTAAGATAATAAATAATAATGATTTATTTTTCTTATAAACATGTATCAATTTATCTTGCCATGTAACTTTCTTAAAATAAATTAATACTTGTAATTTTTTGATTAGATTTTTTATAAAATCTTTAATATTATTCATAGCGTAAAGCGTTAAGAGCTGATATTTTCTTAGCTCTAAATGATGGATATAATCCTGTAATCAGTCCAACTATAAATGAACTAATTACAATAAATAGTATCAAACTCCATGGTACATATGTAAGTTCCAAATAACCAACACCTTGTGCAATAGCTACTACTGATACAGCGTATGAAGATAGTTTTCCAGCTAAAATACCCATCATTAATCCACCTATTCCACCTGCAAATCCCATGATCATAGCTTCAGCTAAAAATAATTCTTGGATTTCGCCAGAAACCATACCCATTGTTTTCATACCTCCAATTTCTCTTGTTCGTTCAAGAAGAGAAACGGTCAAAGTATTAAACATCCCCAATGAGGCTACGCCTAAAGCAATAAAGCCAATAAATCCCAACACACTTCGTAATCCGGAAAAGAATGTTTCAATTTGTTCAATAGTATCAGCAGTACTGGCAGTTTTATATCCAAGAGACTCAATAGACTTTCTTACTTCAGACATATATTTTTGATCATTTAATACAATTTTTGCTTGTGAAAAATTTTCGACACCCAATTTTGTTACATCTTGAATTGGTACATATATAAATTGATTTTCTTCATCATCGACAACTCCTACAATTTTATACTCAACTTCTTCTGTTAATATTCTGCCTTTTATACTTGGCATTAAACTTTTAATAACAATGAAGGAAATTTTGAAGTCTTCTTTTGTTGCTTCAACTCGGGAGATATTCAATAGATTGAGTAAAGATGTTGAAACAATTGCTTCACCGGAGACTCCATCTTTAAATTTAAGGACATTATCTAATTTTTCTGGCTGTGCTTTTTTCTCAAATGAAATAACTTCAAGACCAGCTTCACTAGTTGAAACATTTGCATCATCATATTCAGATGCAACAATTACTTCATCCAACTCTGCACTTGGCGAAGCAGCTAATGTAGCACTTTCTGTGGATTCTCCAAGAACATCTCCTTTTAACCGAATTTCTTGTGTTATTTGCACCGATTTTCTTTGAACACAACCATTTTGCCATTCTTGATATCCATTACTGTCTAGTATTTTTGTTAATCCATCTTTTTCTTTTGTTTCAAATAATGGAAAATCACCTTTAACCCATTGACCTAAATATGTCTTTCGTTGTGGATCATACGCAACCCGTCCATAATTACTAAAAGGTGCATATTCTCCACCCCAATATTCCATACCGATATAATCACTTTCTGTTCGTGTAGTAAATCCTAAAAGTTCGCTGTTAATATTACAATCTTTCCATACTGCTACTTGTTCTTCTGGTAAAGGAGCTAATTCGACTTTATAAGAGGTAATTGATTTTCCATAGGTACCAACTGCAAGGACATCTGATTCACCAGCAACTTGACCTTGAGATAAAACATCTACTTTATCAAACTCTTTTGAGAAATGTTTACCATTAATAATTTCTTGACTTGAAGCCACAAAATAATCTTTAGACACACCATATACGAGAATATCTGTTTTTGCATTTTTATAATTTAATCTACCTACTACAGAAATAAAGGGAATTACTTTTTTTACCTGTTCAATATTTCCCATTCTTTTAATGGCGTCTTTACTCAGACTGGCTGTAGTACTATCACCTGCTGTTACATCAATCATTTGTAATTCTTCCAAAGAAGCTACTTGACTAATAACAAGTTTTTCGATCCCATACCCTAGTGATAATAAAAATACAATGATTGCAACACCAATTGACATACCAAATATTGTTATTAAAGAACGACTTTTTCTTATAAGTAAATTTTGAAATGCAACATAAACTAAATATTTTCGTTTAACAGTAAATGGTCTCAAACTTTCTAAAAATTCAAATAATCGATTATAAGATGGCTTAAAAAGTTTATTCCAAATAGGATCACATTTAGCAACAAGCATTGAAATTACAGGAATTTTTCTTAAAACGACTACAAATAATGAAAGAATAAAAAATATAAGAATTAAAAAGAAACTACTAAAAATAATTATTGTATGAATAGTTTTCTTAGCATAAGTTGGAAAATGTAAAATAACATCTTTTAGTATGTGTAAAGCTAAGCCTGTGTATTTAAATATATTTTGTTTCATGATTATTTTTGCATTTTTTTAAGAAAATCTGTATCTCGAACATTTGCTTCGGTTCCATCTGCATTTGTGCCACGTTTACCTTTTACTTTATCTAATTTATTATTTTCAGTTTGAAATACTTCTTCCACAATTTGACCATCTAACATATGAATTAAATGAGTACCAAACTTTAAATACTCTAAATCGTGAGTAACCATAATAATAGTTCTTCCTTCTTCTCTATTAAGCTTTCTAAATGTATCAATAAGCTCTTGTCCAGAAACGGTATCTAAATTTCCTGTTGGTTCATCTGCAACTATTAAGATTGGGTCTAATGTCATGGATCTAGCTAAACTAATTTTTTGTTGCTGTCCTGAAGACAATTCCATTGGGCGATATTCACTCCACTTTTCCATACCTACAAGTGTAAGCATTTCTTGAACTTTAGATGCCATTTTTTCTTCATCATAATTTGTTAAATGCAACGTAAATGCAACATTATCTTTTACTGAAAGTGAGGCAATCCAAAGTGGCTGTTGATAAATAATCCCGTAATGATAACGTCGATACATGGCGCGTTCATCTTCACTCATTGCATAATAATCTTTGTCTTCAACATAGACTTTTCCTTCTGTTGGGGCTTCTAGACCTAACAATGTATGAAGCATTGTTGACTTGCCACATCCAGATGGCCCAAAAATAATAACAAATTCTCCTTGTGTTATAGTTACACTTACATTTTTTAATACCTTTACATCACCATCTTTAATGGTGAAAGATTTAGAAATGTTTTCTGCTCGTATATATTTTTTCTTTGATGAATTTGGCATAGATTAATATTACTTATTAAATTTTGCGTTTTTTAAGAATCCAAATGTTTTTGACAATTTATTAACTACTAAATTTAATGCATCACTTGTAGCATTTGGTGTAATGACAACAATATCTTGTGATAATCCTTTATTACCATTCTTATCTTTTGAAATAACTCTAAAGTGATAAATTTTTGATGGTGTTAATCCTGGAATTGTCATTGAATGATTAAAGGTAAGACTACTGTCCTCTTGCGAACTTGAAGTATATTGCCCATTTGTTCCTTCACCATATTCAATTTGCGAAGTTGCACCTTCATCAGTATCCCAAGAAATAACAATCTGTGCTCGTGCATTTTCTCCAACTCCTACAATTGTTGTTTCAACATTTGGATCTACTATTTCTGGCGGACGTAAATCTGCAGCTGTCTTTATCTCTTTTACTGTCGATTTTGCTTCATTTCCAGCTGCATCTTTTCCTTTAATTAAAATAGTATAATCTGTTTCATCTATCATATCCTTCAAAATAATTTCATGTCGTGTTTTTGGAGTAAGATTTATTTGATCCTTGGTAAGTTGAGGTTTTGAAGTTGGATAATATGTAATTATTGATGATAATCGTGTATTTGATGTCCAGATAAGTCTTAAGGTTGCAGTAGGCATACCTTCAACTTGCTGAACACGTACATTCTCTATTTTTGGTACAGGTAATGTTTTGAAACTATAATCATCTCCATTGTATGTATTTCCTTCATTATCTTCTGCAACTATGCGCAAATGATATTCAGTACCTTCGGTAAGATTTTTAAGTTGTATTGTATAACTTGACTCGTTCTTAGATGTTGATACTGCTTCTACTGCACCATATGAAAGTGAAGTACCATACTGAACTGTCGCTTTAACAGCATTTTTAACGGTGAAATTCACATATGCATCATACAAACTTACATTAGAAAAGGTCACCGTAGAAACAAGTGGAGCTGATTCAGTAGTAAATGTAAATTCGTCAGACTCACCAGTATTACCATCTTCATCTGTCCATAATACTTTGTAATAATAAGTTACGCCTGGATCGAGTCCAACTAAATCAATCTCATGATCTGAAGTTAAATCTGAAGATCCTACTTCTGCACCATAATCACCAGATTTTTTACCATATTTTACAAAGGAACTAGATTCTCGCCCCGTTGCCCAAGAAATAACTGCTGTTCTTGTTTTTACAACCGCATCGGGTTCTCCAATAAGTGTTGGAGCAACTCTCCATCTACCATCCGGTAATAACGTAACAGTATCTGATGGTGCTGAACAATCATTAGTTGAAGTACAACTTTTAACACAATATCCGTATGTTTCTTTTTCTAAATCTGTATCTACAAAAGATTTAACAGTTGTTGAAGAGATATATGTAAAATCTTCAAAGTTACTTGAACATGTTGCTCCTAGAA
Organism: uncultured Gammaproteobacteria bacterium; assembly: GCA_964435665.1. Classification (GTDB taxonomy): domain Bacteria; phylum Patescibacteriota; class Microgenomatia; order UBA1406; family GWC2-37-13; genus MFZZ01. The sequence goes on from CAYSZW010000008.1 coordinate 26,110, forward strand.
CATTTGATCTATACACTTTATATGTTGATAATCCGGAACCTGTATCTGTAGGTGGTTCCCATGAAATAGCAATTTTCCAGCTTTCTGTTTCTTTTACTGATACATCAGAGATTTCTGTATTAAGTGGAATTCCTGGGGAAGATGTATTCGCTGTAAATTCTACCGTTGCATAATTATTATAGTCAATATTTCCCGCTTCATCTTTTGCTACAACATAAAAATCATTTGTTCCCTTTTGTGTTGCATATGCACCAGCAGAAAGATACGAAACGGATAGTCCTACTGCATTTACATTATTAACAGTAGGTTGTGCATTGACAGAATAGTAATATCTTAATCCAGCTTGAGATCCATAATAAATATCTGGTGGTTCCCAACTAAATGCATATTCATTAACTGTATTAGAAGAAGGATCTACTTCTAAATTAAGAGGTGCACTTGGTGCAACTGAACTGTAGTAGAAAGATGAAGTTACATAATCACTAGAATAATTGCCTGCTGCATCTTTAGATCGTACATAGAATGTATTAGCACCGGTTGTATATCCTTCAATATCGCTAATGGACGTTTCTGTTGTACATGCTTCGACAAATCCAACTTCTCCTGTTTTATAACAATAAGATGCTATACCAGATTCTGAATCTGTAGCACCTGACCAAGAGAAACTAAAATCGTTCGTAGCAGTATATCCAGGTGGGTCTGCAACAACAGTACTTGGATTAGATGGTCTTGTGGTATCTAATTTATAAATAAATGGCTGCCATACTGATGGGGCTGTATTTCCAGCTGAATCAATTGTTAAAATTCTTAGATAATATGTTTCGCCCGATGTAAGTCCTACTCCTGTATAGTGAGTATTAGTTATGAGACTACCAGCTGTATATGGATTTGCTGTACTATTAGTTCCCATATACAGATAGTATCCAGCAATTCCTGCACCTGTAGCTGTATCTGTTGCTCCTCCAACAGCTTCCGCATCTGGCCAATCAAAATATGGAGCTGTTGAACTATACCAATTATTGGTAGTCAATCCAACTGCCATTGATGAATTTTGATAAGAAGAAAGTGTTGTTGGATTAGTTGGCCCACTGGTATCTTGATAATAATTTAGACTATAATCACTTACTACACCAGAATATATACCATCAGATGAAGTCATCTCAAATTTTAGTTGTATATACCGTGAGTTTGGCGAATTCATCTTATATATATAAGAAGTTCCTATAGATTTAAGTTCTGAGGCGGCCGTCCATGTTGTAAATTCGTTATTATCTGTTGAAGAACGAGTGTATAAAGTCAAAGAACTATTTGTAGCATTTGTATAAGTAAGATTTATATTAGCAAATTTATATACAGAACTTAAATCATATACTGGAGATATCCAATTACCCGATTCCTGAAATGAAGTTGTTGTTGTAGAAGCTACATAACTGTATAATCCATTAGCAAATGTATTTGTCCCTGCACCTGCTATTACAAAAACACTTCCAGCTCCATTACTTGCGGCCGCTCCACCCGTAGTTATATTTGCAGGAGGATTTGCAATTATACTCCATGAATTACCAGTAATTGAGTATTCATAACAAGTTGCTGTATTTGCACCTCTACAGGCAATTAATGAGTTATTTCCTCTATCGATTAAAAATCCATCTGTGCTAATAGTGATACCAGCTGGTAAATCTGCAACAGCGGCATCATTCCAAGAATTTCCAGCCACATCATATCTATAGAAGTTCAAAGTTGTATTACCTCTTGTGGCATATATATATCCATTTTCATAAATAATATCTGCACCAGTTCCTATAGCGGCAGTTATATTAGCCATTGCAGACCATCTTGAACCAGCACTTGCTTGTGTATCATAACGATAAAAAGCTGTCGTTCCACCACGGGCCCAATAAAAATACCTTGAACCGTCATATTCCATACTACTTCCTGCACCTGGGTCCACAGGTGGTAAATCTAATGTCTCTCTACTCCACGTATCTGTTGCAATATCGTATACATACAATTCTCGTACATACTGTCCAGCCATCGCATAAATTTTATTATTAGTACTATCATATGAAAGGACTGATCCGGTGGTAAAACCAGCTGGTGCCGCTGCCATAGAAGTCATTTCACCAGAAGTTGCATTATATCTGGTAAATAAATTATCAAAATTACCTCTTACCAAATAATAATTATTACCATCTCCCTTTACTATGTTTGCACCTAATCCGAATGGACGATAATCGGTACCTCTAAATTCTGGTCCAAATAAGCCAATATTTGGTATTTGCCAAGAAGATTTAGTTATATCATATGTCCAGAACGTGGTTGTATTACCTCCACGTAAAATATAAAGTTTACTTCCTACTTTCTGCATTGCTGCACCGGCAGAAATTGTAGCAGGAGCATCTGGTAACTGTGACCAAGTTTCTGTAGATATATCATATTTATATAAAAAGGTAGTACTCCATCCCGGGATGAAATAGATAGCATTTGTGTCCTCATCATATGAAATTTGTGCTCCATCATAAGGTAATAATGGAAGATCGGGCAATGCACTCCAACTTGCTGTAGTTATATTATATTTAGAAAAACCGGTATATGTATTTCCTTGAATTGCATATAAGGTTTCATTCCCATCAAAAGTAAGATCCCCACCTATATATACATTATTATTCTGTCGTTCACTTGGTGCACCAAAATCTACGTTTGCAAGAATATCCCATGTATCAGCTTGCGTATCATATCTCATAAATGCATCATCAGTATTGCCTCTTAAGACATAAATGTATCTTGACCCATCAAACATCATGGATGAACCATAGTTAAATGCCAATGGTGAATCGGCTGCATCATTATCGGACCATGTATTATTTGCAATATCATATCTCCAGAATGTATTTAATCCTCTTCCAGGAATACCATATAAATAACCACTTGGTCCTTCTACTAAATCCCCACCATTAAGAACAATTGCAGGTGCTACAGCACGAGCAGTCCAAGTATCAGTAGCAATATCATATTCATAAAAAGTCGTCGTACTATTTCCTCTAAATGTATAAAGTTTATTAGAAGTAGAAACATACGCAAAACCCGTTCCATATGAGGTAGCGGCTGGAATTATAGAAAGTCTTTGTTGTTGCCAAAACCCTGCTTTACTAGCTAGTTTTATTTCATCACCAGAAGTTGTCATATTTGTTGCAGTACCTGAAGCAAAATGTGCTGAAGTAGTATATAAATTAGCTTGTGGCGGTGAAACACCATTGTAATTATATGTAAATGCATCCATTGCTGCAGAAATATTTCCTGCAGAATCTTTTGTTTTAAGTCTTAAATAGTAAGTTCCTGTCGTCATGGGATTTGTGATCGTATAATGCACGTCCGATTGTAAATTGCCAGAAACAGCAGGGTCTGCACTTGCATTTGTTCCAAAATATACATAATAACCAGATATCGAACTTGTCGCATCACTTGCACCACTCCATGTAAAATACGGATTCGTATAAGGATATGTCCCTCCTGATGTTATTGCAGTTCCAGATACTGCTTGAGAACTTCCGGTAATTGATGACGGATTAGTTGGAGCTGTTGTATCGCCGTTATATTGAATACTAAATGAATATAAAGTCGGTGTTGCTGTCTGACCTGTAGAAGAGTTTAAAGTAACTTTTACTTGAATATATCGCTGTGCTGCTGAACTTATGCTCCCTCCTGTTACCGTTGCCCATGTGCTCCAAGTACTTTTATCGGCACTTGTACGAGTTTCTAAAACAATGGATGAATCACTAGGCGTAGTTGTAGATGTTGATAATGAGACCCAACTAGATACATATGTTAAATCTATTGGATCACTTGTCCATGTTCCACTAGTTGGGTAATTAGTTGCTGCAGGTGTGTATGATAAAAGTCTGGTTATATTATTTCCACTTATTGAATATAAAACGCCATTTGATGTGTCTGCTGTAATTGATCCTCCATTATAGGCACCAATATCATTTGCATAATAACCAGGAGTTTCTGAGAGTTTTCGCCATGTATTATTTGAAACTGTATATTCCCAGAAATCAGTTTTGTAATGTCCAGACTGAGCATATATCTTTCCGTTATAAAAAACCATATCTGTTCCAAAATATGGCGAAAAAGGCAACTCTCCTAATGTGCTCCATGTATTGTTTGAAACTGTATATTTTAGAAGATTAGAAATACCTGTTCCAGTTATAGCATAAATATCTGTACCATCTGAAACCATACGTGATCCTGTAGCAATTTCATTGTCCGTTGGCAAATCTGCAACTGCAGCATCACTCCATATATCGCCACTTATACTATATCTCCAAAAACTCGTCGTAATTCCACCTCTCGTACCATATATATAGTCTCCAGATCCAGGATAAGCCATACTGGCACCTGCATTTACAGTGGCTGGAGCTGTTCCACTTGAAACCCAAGTTCCGGTACCTCCAATTCCTATATTAAAACGGTAAAAAGTATTTGTAGCACTACCTCTAAAATAAAACAGCGTATTACCTACATTTAAACCTTTATTATCATCATTAAATGCTGCTGGGGCACTTGTTAAAGTTGCCCATGTAGAACCAGTCGAAAGATTTAAACTATAAAACGAAGTGCTATTATTTCCTCTTCTCAGATAAATACTACTGTTTGCATAAACCAAATCTGCTCCAGTACCTGGAGCTGCTGGTAGATCGGTAGCACCAACAAACGTACCATTATCTGGATCATACTTCCACCAATCATAGGTAGAGTTTCCTCTAAAAACATATATTAAGTCCTCTGCAACATTATAGGAAACTCCAACATACTGTGTTGCTGCTGGTGTGTTTGTTAGTGTTGTCCAAGAGTTACCTGAAAAACTATATCGATAAAACGTTGCTGTGTTGGTACCTCTTAACACATACATGTAATCTCCCTTTTTACTGATATTTCCGTTACCACCTAATGTTGCGGGTGCATTTGCCATAGTTGACCAAGTATTAGCTGTTATATCATATCGGTACATTGTTACAGTAGAAACGCCACGAGGTGTGTATAAATAATTAGTGCCGGTACTATTATCGAATACAAGCTTAGCTCCTGCACCAATAGTTGCTGGTGGTGATGTTAATGTCGTCCATGAATCTGTAGTTGGGTTGTATTTCCAAAAATCCTGCGTTGTTCCCCCTCTCATAACATACAAAGAGGTTCCATCTGTTTGAATAGAACTACCTGAGAAAACCATTTCTGGTAGTGGTTCAAGTTCTGACCACGTATTTGTTGTAATGGAATATTTGCTGAAAAACTTTTGATATCCACCAAATATTGCATAAATATTATTATTTAAAACAGCCATATCTGCTCCACTATATGGCATATGTGGCGCATTACTTAATGTTTTCCATTTATCCTCTGAAGGAACATATTTGATAAATTTTAAATCTCGAGCATTTAATAAATAAGTGCTTGTAGAGTCACTAGTAATCATTGTCCCATCAGCTAATGTTGCGTATGGAGTCTTCCAAACTCTTGCTGACCAAGTTCCATTTCCTGAAAGTTTTATTTCACCTTCTTTACTTGTTGCTTCTGTACTACTAAAAGTTCCTCGTTGAAATTCTGAAGTTGTAGTAACTGTCTGAGTACTAACGGCCTGTACTGAAGCTGTAAATACTAAGGCGAGGAAAGTGGTAATAATAAATACCTTCGATAAAAAAGGTGTTTTTCTTATCACAACAATAATATTAGTAAGATTCCGCATTTAAACCTAAGTTTGTTAACATCTATCTGTAAATATTTCTTTTGTTATCTAAATTTTGAGCTTAATCAGGAAGAATTATTTACATTTCTTACAATACTTTCAGTATATGTATATATTAATAGCGTTGTCAAGCGTATTACTATTTACTTGTTTTTATTTGTGAAAATAACACTATTTATCCCTTTCTAATATGAATTTTTTTTGTTCACAAAATAGTATCAAAGTGGTCATGAAATAGAATTTGCGAACTTTCTGCTATAATAAAATTTCATTATGTACAGTCATATAGCCGTAGGCGGTACTTTCGACCATTTTCATAAAGGCCATGCCCATTTAATAAAAACTGCATCTAAAACTGCAAAGAATATTACAATAGGTATAACTGGTGATAATTTACTAGAACACAAAGAATTTAAGCAGAGTATTGAATCTTTAGATGTAAGGAAAAAAAATCTCGCACACTTCTTAACAACTCACAATATTCATGCTGCTATAGTCGAAATCCATGATGTTTTTGGTCCTGCAAGTAGTGATAACAGCATGGATTCAATAATTTCGACTAAAGAAACACTTAAAAATGTGCAATTACTTAATAAAAAACGAGCTCAGAATGGCTTAAATAAGCTCAAAATTATTCTTGTAGATTTTATAAAATCTGAGGATAAAAAAATTATAAGATCCAGAAGAATTCGTAAAGGTGAAATTAACAGTGAAGGTGCAAATTATAGTTACATATTTAAAAAAACCGCTTCCTTAACCCTACCATCAAGTTTAAAAGATTCTTTAAGAAATCCTTTCGGAGAAGTAATTACTATCAGCGATAAAAGCATTGATACAACAGCTAAAAAAGCAATACATTTCTTAAATAAAAGACTGTTTCCCATTGTTATTGCAGTGGGAGATGTCGTGTCAGAATCTTTTGCAAAACAAGGGTACATTCCTGATATTCAAATTATTGATAAAAAAACACAACGAAAAGATTATCTTCCTACAAAATCATTACAGATTGATTCGTTTTCTAAAAATCCTGCAGGTAAAATTCAAAAAGCTGCAGTTATGCAACTATCAAAAAATATAACTTCTTTTTTAAAATCCAAGAAGAAGACAATTCAGTTAATACAAGGAGAAGAAGATCTAATGGCCTTACCTGCTATGCTACTCGCGCCTCTTAACAGCCTGATTATCTATGGTCAAACTGGCTTAGGCATTGTTTTAGTTGTTGTAACAGAACAAACTAAGAAAAAAGTTGAATATTTACTTTCAGAATTTATTTAAAGGCTATACACTATCCTCTTTTTATACTACTTTTTTTATTGATGTGGATAACTCATTATTTTATATAACTTCATTTTTATTAATTTTAGTAATAATTTCTAAACCTTCATATACCCGTACTCACTATATCTATATTGTTGTGAGGACCACAAAAAAAAGCAGGGATCCTATAAGAATCACCTGCCTTTTTTCTAATGAGAGTATTATTCTTGATCCATTCCAAGATCAACATCCATACCCATATCATCATTTCCCATGTCATTTGATCTATTTTCATCACGATTTTCGCGATTAAAACGACCTCTTCCACCGCCATTACCACCGCCAAAACGACGATTATTATCACGGTTGAATCTGCCACGGCCTCCACCAAATCCACCTCGGTTTCCACCTTCAGTTTTTGGTCGAGCTTCATTTACTATAATATTACGTCCGATAAAATCTTGTTCATGGAACATCTGAACAGCTTTTTCTGCTTCTTCTTCTGTTTCCATTTCTACGAAACCAAAGCCTTTAGATCTGCCACTATCTGCAAAGCGAATTACTTGTGCTGATACAACATTTCCTGCTTGACTAAAATGATCTCTTAGTTGATCATCTGTTGCTTCGTATAAAAGATTTCCTACATATAATTTTTTACCCATATAACTCACCTCCCTTCAATTGAAAAAGAATATTTACTTGTAGTAACTAAATTAAGAAGTTTATATACAATAGAAGATACATTTGTATCTCTTTGTAAGGAGCGGATTGTACTTGACTGTGATTCCACTATAGTTAAACCAATTTCCTTCAGCCTAGGGCTGAAATAACGAAAATAAACGATAATAAGTATATCATGATGCAATTGCAATGCAAGATGATTCTTATTTTACCTCGTATACACATACTTCTGGCTTGATACCATGTTGTTCGTTAAGAGGTAAAATGCCAGCTTGAATTACATTTTTTTCTTCTCCACCATTAATGGTAACTGTAGAATTGGCACTTCCATCCATCTCCAAAGCTATTCCAAATGCTGTATCACCAAACTCAACTTGTCTACATCCAAGTAGAACTCGTTGAGGTACAGGTGTAGCATTTTCAAATGAAGATGCATTAACTTCGCCTGCATTTCCTCCTCCACAAGCACTTAATGAAAAAAGTAGTGCTGATTTTGTTAAAATCATACCCATTTCTCTAAAATTTGACATATTTAAATGAAAAATTACAATATCATATTGTATCATACTCATACTATAAGTCAATATTTAGTTCATTATTTAAAAAGTAAATACTTTTGATATAATTCTCCGTATGACAACTGATGAAAAATTAAATCTTATAAAACAAGTTGGTGAAGAAATTATTACTGAAGAAGACTTAAAAACACTTCTCGACCAAGATCCAAACCTTATTGCATACGACGGCTTTGAACCATCAGGTCAGATCCATATAGCGCAAGGAATCCTCCGTACTATTAATGTTAACAAAATGACCAAAGCAGGAATAAAATTTAAGATGTTAGTCGCCGATTGGCACGCATATGCAAATAATAAAATGGGTGGTGATTTAGATAGAATTCAAATTGTAGGAAAATACTTTATAGAAGTCTGGAAAGCCTGCGGAATGGATTTAGATAATGTAGAATTTGTCTGGGCTTCCGATTTAGTAAAAAATCCAGAATATTGGAAACTTGTTCTTCAAATATCAAAAACAAATTCATTAAAGAGATTTATTAGAACTGCAGAAATTATGGGCCGTGAAGAATCTATGGATTTAACTGCTGCACAAATTATTTACCCTTGTATGCAATGTGCAGATATATTTATGCTTGGCGCAAAAATTACACAACTTGGCATGGATCAACGTAAAGTTAATATGTTAGGACGAGAAATTGGGGCCCAAATTGGTTATTGGAAACCAGTAGTTATTAGTCACCATATGCTTATGGGACTAGGTAAACCTGCTGAAACTGGAGATGAAGATAAAACAACACGCACAATTGCACTTAAAATGTCTAAATCTAAACCAGACACCTCTATCTTTATGACGGATACGTATGAAGATATTAAACGTAAAATGAATAAAGCATGGGCACCAGAAGGAATTATTGATGAAAATCCTGTACTTGAATACTGTAAATATATTATTTTTGAAAAATTTGACACTATAACAATCGATCGTCCAGAAAAATGGGGTGGCCCAATGAAAATTGAAGGATATGCAGATTTGATTAAAAAATATGAGGCAAAAGAAATTCATCCAATGGATTTAAAAAATGCAGTTGCTGAAAAATTAAATGAACTTGTTGAACCAGTAAGAAAACATTTTCAAGAAAATAAAGAAGCAGCAGAATTACTTAAACAAGTACAAAGTTTTCAGATTACAAGATAATTAATTAAAAGAAGATAATTCTACATAAAAATCTAGTTCTTCAGGCATTATAACGAAGTCTTCTATTTGGGGTAATTTAGGATTATTAAAATACTTAAACAAATCTCGAGTGACAACATCGTTTAGTAAAAGTGGGACATATACAGAATATGTGCCAAGCTGTCCCGGATGTATAAATCTAAGCATGGATTCACCTCTATTAATTGCATCTTGTATGTGGCTAAATTGATCCGCTGCATCCTGAAAGTTTGTAATTTGTGCAATAAGTTGTTGTTGATCATTCTCAACTATATACGGATATAAGTGAATATTACCACTTAGATAATTTACCCCATTATATTGAGATTCAACAAAACTTCTTGTTTTTTTTCCTTCTACAATCTTTGTACTACAAACAAAATTATTTTTACCTAAATGTGAACTTCTATGAATTAATTGTTCTACTTGTAAATGAGGATCTTCTAGACTTTGAATATACTGTTTAATATATTTTTCTCTTCTATTTTTATCTTGATACCCATATTCATATATAAAGCTATATGCAGGTGTATCCTGACGCATCTGGACAAAGTCTGCAGAATGAGACTTAGATTTATCTCTTTTAGGTAAATCTTGATTTTCAAATACTAAGCTAAATGCATTATCTGCATCAATAAATACTCTCGGGTCATATGGTCTGAATCTCTTTCGTTCTGTCATAGCAGTATTATACCAAATATTATAAGTCTTTAAATGACGTGCATAATTCAGATTTGATTTAAACTCATTTTTGGTATACTGATGCTCATATGACATCAAAAAAACTTCAAGATATAACCAGATTATTACGTTATGATATTGTAACTTCTACTACAACTGCAGGTTCTGGTCATCCAACTTCTTCACTGTCTGCTGTTGAACTTATGACAGTTTTAATGTTTGATAACTATTTTCATTATGATTTTAATAATCCTACATATATTTTTAACGATCGCCTTATTTTTTCGAAAGGACATGCTTCTCCACTCTATTTTTCGTTATTTCATGCCGCAGGAAAACTTTCTTATGAAGAACTCATGACATTACGCAAATTTACTTCAAATATTGAAGGTCATCCTACCCCACGATTTAAATATGTAGACGTTGCAACAGGCTCTTTAGGTCAAGGACTTTCTGCGGGTTTAGGAATGGCATTGGGAATTAAATTACAACAAAAACTGCATAAAACACATTTAAAACGTGAACCAAATGTTTGGGTTTTACTCGGTGATTCTGAAATTGCTGAAGGTCAAGTATGGGAAGCAATGGAAGTTGCTTCACATTATAAAGTAAATAATTTAATCGGTATTTTAGACGTAAATCGTCTTGGTCAGCGTGGTGAAACTATGCTTGGTTGGGATATTGATACATATGAAGAGCGAATTCATTCTTTTGGTTGGAATACCATTATTATTGAAGATGGAAACTCATTAGAAGATGTACAAGTAGCTTTTGAAACTGTTAAAGACCAATTCCTTCAATCAGAAAAACCAACAATGATTATTGCTAAGACAAAAAAAGGTGCTGGTATTTCTCTTTTAACTGATAAAGATAATTGGCATGGTAAACCATTACCACAAGATAAACTACAAGAAGCACTAAATGAAATTGGAGATGTTGAGACAACAATGACTGCTGAAGTTGCTTTACCAGAACAAATTGAACTCAAAAAGGTGGAGATTACTATTGATCCAAAAATAATAGTTGGAGAAAAAATGGCTACGCGAGAAGCCTATGGTGAAGCACTAAAAGGAATTGCAACTAATCCTCAAGTAGTAGTGCTCGATGCAGAAACTTCTAATTCAACTTTTGCTGAAAAATTTAAAGAAGTTGCCCCAGATAGATTCTTTGAAATGTATATCGCAGAACAAAATATGGTTTCAGTTGCACTTGGTATGAGTAAAGTAGGTCTTATTCCATATGCATCCACATTTGCGGCATTTTTGTCACGTGCTTATGACCAAATTAGAATGGCTCAATATTCTGATCCAAATATAAAAATAGTAGGGTCTCATGCAGGTGTGTCCATTGGAGTTGACGGTTCTTCTCAAATGGCTCTCGAAGATATTGCTATGTTAAGAGCAGTTTTAGAGAGTGTCGTCCTCTATCCATCTGATGCTTATTCAACAATGAGTTTAGTAAAACAAATGGAAACTCATACAGGACTTTCCTATTTACGTTTAACAAGAGAAAAAACGCCTCTCTTATATGATAAAAATGAAACGTTTACTATTGGTGGATCAAAAGTCGTCAAATCTTCGGATACAGATTCTGCCGTTATTATTGCTGCCGGTATTACGTTGCATGAAGGATTAAAAGCGTATGAAGAGTTACATGCTCAAGGAATTGAAGTAGCTCTAATTGATGCTTATTCTGTAAAACCTCTTGATGAAGAAACAATAAAAAGTTATGCTCAAAAAACCAAACATGTTATTGTCGTTGAAGATCACTACCCTATTGGTGGATTAGGAGATGCGGTAATGTCATCTTTAAAAGGTCTAGAAGGCATTAAATTTGACCATTTAGCCGTCAATAAGATTCCTCGCTCAGGAGAACCTCAGGAACTCCTTCATTATGAAGAAATTGATGCTAAAGCTATTGTAGACAAAATACAATCTTAAGTTAAAATGCCTTCCCCACTGTTTTAATTACCTGTCTTATAAAGTATAACGATGCAGCAATTCCTAAAAAGAATAAGAATTGTGAATAATCAACTGTCGTTATATCAAATAAATCTGCTATATAAGGAATACGCAAAATAATGAGTTGTCCAATGATTGGGAATAAAATGGTAATCAAAAATAATTTTGTAAAAAAATATCCAAATGAATGTTTTGTAGATTTGTGTGAAAACCAAATATCAATAAAAATTGATGTCTGAATCATTGCCATCACACTAAATGCTGCTGTACGACTTATTTGTTCTCCTTGTGGCAATAGCCAATAAAATAAACCAACTATAATCACAGTTGCCGTTAAACCACCCGAAATAATATATCGAATTGCACTGGAACTTAATAAAATATTTTTACCAGGTTTTTCTTTCATTACCCTTTCATCACTTGGTGTAAAGGCAAATGTTAATGCGGGTACACCATCAGAAATAAGATTTATATATAATAGTTGGATTGGTAAAAAAATATAAGGTAAGCCAAATAATAATCCGGTAACTAAAACAAGTCCTTCTGATAAATTTCCTGTTAATAAATACGTAATTGAACTCTTTAATCGTTTTACAATATTTCTTCCTTCCTCAACAGCGTTCACGATCGTTGCAAAATTATCGTCCGTAATAACCATATCGGCAGTTTCTCTTGCCACATCTGTTCCTATCTTACCCATGGCAATCCCTACATCTGCTTGTTTTAATGCGATAGAGTCATTTACACCATCACCCGTAACAGCAACTATTTCTCCTATTTTTTGATATAAAGATACAATCCTACTTTTATGAAATGGTGTAACACGAGCAAAAATTTTAGTATTAGGTAGTACTTCAAGTAACTGTTCATCTGTATATGACTCAATTTGATCACCTCTTAAAATTGCTTCACCTTTATTTAATAATCCAATAGAACTACCTATTGCTTCAGCAGTTTTTTCATTATCTCCTGTAATCATCACTACTTTAATACCTGCAGAAAACGCTCTTTTTAATGCATCTGCAGCTTCTTTTCTTGGTGGATCATGAATTGCAGTCATACCTATAAATACATTATCCTGTTCTATTTCTTTAACTTTCTTATTATTGACGTATGAGAAAGCAAGTACACGTAATCCTTGAGCTGCCCATTGTTTGAGTACAGAATCAACCTCTTCTATTTTTTCCTCAGTTAAAGCAATCTCTCGACCATTTACCAGAATTTTTGTACATATTTCTAAGATAGACTCAGGTGCACCTTTTGAAAAAGCAATAGATTCGCCATCCTTAGCTATTACTGACATTCTTTTTTTTATTGAATCAAACGGTATTTCATCTAATAAATGCCATTCTTTACGAATCTCATCTGGTTCAACTCCTAATTTTTTTGCTAGTTTTAAAAGAGCACCTTCTGTAGGATCACCTAGTACTTCAAACTCATCACCTATAAATTCACCTTGAGTAGTAGTATCTTCATCTTTTACAGTTACCAATGAAGCAGTTGAACAAACTATGCCATTTTTTAATAACATATACAATGTATTAGCTGTATGATGAGATTTTTCTGAAAATTCTTTTTGAAGCGTTTCTACTTGTTTGATTTTTTCATCAAACCATACTTCTTTAACTTCCATTACATTTGTAGTTAGAGTGCCCGTTTTATCTGTTGCAATAAGAGTTATACTGCCTAAAGCTTCGATTGCTCCAAGTTTACGAATAATTGCCTTTCTTTTAGCCATATGTTTTACACCCATTGACAGAATAACTGTCATAACAGCAGGTAAACTTTCTGGGACTACTGCGACAGCTAATGATATAGCTAATAAAAATGAAGGGAAATAATCATAACCTTGCATACTAGAAAGAACAAACACTGCAAAAGACATGACAATTCCTACGATACCTATAATTTGAGTAAGTCTATTTAACTTTGATTGTAATGGTGTCTGAGTTTCTTCAACAGCAGACAGTTTTGCTGCAATCTGGCCAAATTTTGTATTCATACCTGTTGCGATCACTCGTGCTACACCTCTTCCTTTTGAGACAATAGTACCCATAAATATAGGATCACTTTCAGCTTTTATAACAGGAATAGATTCACCAGTTAGTGCAGCTTCATTTATTTCTAGATGAACTGTTTCTAGTATCTCTGCATCTGCAGGCAGCTTTACACCTTCTTCTATAAGAATAATATCGCCAGGTACTAAATATTTACTATCAATTTCTTGCTCTTTATTATTACGTATAATACGGACAGTACTCACTGTCATTTTTTTTAAGGCAGAAACTGCTTCTTCAGCTTTAAATTCTTGATAGACACCAAATACTGCATTAAGAAAAATAATTATTAAAATAAGACTTCCATCGAGAACTTCTCCAATAAAGAAAGATACTATAGAGGCTACAATCAATAAAATCATAAGGAAACCAGATATTTGTTCAATAAATTTACTGAAGATATTCTTTTTGCTACGCTCTACAATTTCATTAAGACCATATTTTTGTAATAATTCTTGTGCCTGAATCGATGTGAGATTTTTTTGCATGTTACAATAATTTGAACTTTTTATAAATACTTTTATAGAGCCTTAAACTTATCTTCGCTCTTATTTTTTAAGGCATCATACGATTTAATCATCACATGTAGAAATGCCTCATTCATTTGACGAGCATCTTCAAAAGTAAGTCTTTTAATATTGTGAGGATAGTAATGAAAGACTTCATTTCTTCCTGTCTTCCACATCTCCCAAATTTCACTTGCTAATTCTTCTGAAGAACTTTTTATTATTTGTGAATATATAGATCTATCTCCTAATCGTTGAATGAGATGTGGGGATAAATATTTTCCAATACGAAAATGGTCAGAGATATAATCTAGATGTGTAATATATCCCACATCAAGAAACAGTTGTTTTAGATATCCTTCATATGCTTTTGCATACGGAAATACAAGAAATGAAAAATCTTTAAACTTAAATTTTTTTTCTTCCGTTATTGTTAAAAGATAGTTACCTTCCTGTATAAGATCTTTTTGTGTGGAAGAAAAATACTGCCAGACATCTTCATTGTAAATCAAGGTGATCATAAAATTCAGTATAACAAGCTTGGAACTTAAAGGTAAAGGATAACGTATTAACTTACTGTCAAAAGTTCATCCCATTGAGTAGTAAATCGTCTTGATTTGTGTTCAGATTTGCCTTTCCATCTTTTTTGAATACCTTGAGCTGCATACTGTAACGTGCCACTTCCGAATTCATGATTAATAGTATCTAATGCTTTCATAATTTTCTTTTCTTGTTTTGAATCTGTTACAGAATGAAATAACTGCTCTTGTATTATATTTTCATCAAGTAATCCGGTTAAAACTACTGTCGCTTTTTTATAAATATATCCTTTTTTAAATATCTGTTTTAAAGCATCTAAGGCAGTTTTTATAATAATTGGTGTGTAATTAGTTGGTTGAGGTAAAGCTATTGTTAAAGCATTTGCATACTGTTTATCCGTTTTTTTAAAATAATTAGTGGTAATTGCAACAGTAACAAAAGTAGCTATTTCTTTTTCTTCTCTCAATTTTTCTGTTGCACGAGAAATAAAAGTTGCCACTGCTTCTTGCATATCTTTTATATCAGTTACTCTATATCCGAATGATTTTGAACTAATAATTGACTTTTTTGCAGGTCTTTCTGACTCAACGTCAATACAGGAGATGCCTCTTAATTCCCATACCGTTTTTAATCCTGTGATACTTAATTCTTTTTTTATCCACCCATCTTCACAACATGTCAACTGATATGCTGTAAAAATACCACGACTATTAAGAAAACTACTTAATTGTCTTCCGATTCCCCATATATCTCCAACTTCTAAGCCTTTTAACAATCTAATCCTCATTTCTTCAGAATCTATCATGCAAACTCCATTACCATCATGGTCTTTCTTGGCAATCTCATTTGCTATTTTAGATAAAGTTTTTGTATCAGCAATACCTATTGACGTTGGCATACCTATACTTTTAAGGATTGTATTTCTCAATAAAACAGACTGGTTGAAAATGTAGTTTTTGTCATATCCCGACAGCTTATAGAAGGCTTCATCAATTGAATAAATTTCTACATTTGGTACCAGCTCTTTCACAATTTTCATTATTCGAGATGATACATCAGCATATAATGCAAAATTAGCTGAAAAAACTTGCACATTATGTCTCTGGAAGAGATCTTTGTATTTATAAACAGCTAACCCTGTTTGAACGCCTAATTCCTTTACTTCTCTCGTCTGTGAAATAATACAGCCGTCATTGTTCGAAAGCACAACGACCGGCATTTTTTCTAGTTTAGGTTGAAAAATACGTTCACAAGAAGAATAAAAAGTGTTACAATCGACAACTCCGTACATATTAGTTTAAATAAATTTGCCCTCTTTATAAATTATTTTCTTTGTTCCATCTTCCAAAGTAGCAGTAACAGTTCGATCTTCGGTAGTAATAATATCTGTATGGACAGCACTATCATTAAAACCCATATCGATCCATTGTTTCTCAGTAATTTGAGCTGGATTACCGGTATAACTATCCTTGTAACCCATGCCAAGTGCTACATGCATGTTGCCATATGTTCCACCCATGTTTTCATCAAAAAGGGTTTCAGCCATAAAATGTGTAATTCTACTTAATCGTTTATCTGTCAAACTAAACTCGCCCAATTTGTCTGC
This sequence comes from uncultured Gammaproteobacteria bacterium, assembly GCA_964435665.1. Classification (GTDB taxonomy): domain Bacteria; phylum Patescibacteriota; class Microgenomatia; order UBA1406; family GWC2-37-13; genus MFZZ01. The sequence goes on from CAYSZW010000008.1 coordinate 42,873, forward strand.
ATCTTTTGTTTTTATCATATCTACTAATAGTTCTTCATTTTGTGAAGCAGAAGCATGAGTAACAATACCTTTTTTAAACTCAAGTTTGATATTTTTTATAAGGTTCCCATACCGATATAATGGTTGATTAAAAGAAATATAGCCTTCTGTTCCGCGCCAATCTGGAGTAATAAATAATTCAAATGAAGGTATATTACGCCCACTTCCACCAAGCCATTTTCTATTTTTACCAATTTTAACCTGCAAATCTATATTGGTACCTTCAACATGTAAGGATTCTATTGCCAGATTATTTAAAGCTTTTTGAGTTGAGTATATTTGTTTTGATACCTCTTTCCATGCAGTAATAGGGTCATCAAGATCTAAAAAACATGCTTTAATAATCTGATTCCAATATTGTTTTAAACTTAGATCTGCTTCTTTTGCCATTGCTTCGGTCCCAAAGAGAGCTAATGTCCAGGTTAATTTACCATTATTTTCTTTTTGATGACGAGCATCCATATAAAATTTAAGCGCATTTTGATATTGCATTATTTTTGAAGAATCTACACCTTTGAGCTCAAATTTATCATAAGAGGATATTAAACTCACAAAATGGTCTGCTGTTTTTACTCTCTCAAGTAAATATTCTTTAGGTTGCCAGAGAATTTGTTTTTTTGAAGCATTTTCAAGGAAAAAACGACTTGTACCTTCAGGACTATAATGGACTAACGGATGTGCTCCAGATTCTAATAC
>CAYSZW010000009.1:0-33461 GCA_964435665.1 uncultured Gammaproteobacteria bacterium
AATGAAGACTTAGATATTAGGGTTTCATTAGTACCCATTATCCATGGTGAAAAATGTGTCTTACGACTTCTCTCGGCCCGTTATAGACAATTTGGATTATCAGACCTTGGTATGAATGAAACCGATCTTAAAAAAGTTATGGATGCAAGTTCTAAACCATTTGGCATGATACTTTCAACAGGTCCGACTGGAAGTGGTAAAACTACTTCCATGTATGCAATTCTTAAAATTTTAAATACAAAAGATCGTAATATTGCGACTATTGAAGATCCGGTGGAGTATGAAATTGAAGGTTTAAATCAAATACAGGTGAATGCTAAAACAAATCTTACATTTGCAGAAGGACTCCGGTCTATTTTACGTCAGGATCCAAACATTATTTATGTTGGTGAAATTCGCGATGACGAAACAGCAGATATTGCAGTAAATTCTGCTATGACTGGGCATTTAGTATTATCAACTCTTCACACAAATGATGCCGCAACTGCATTACCAAGACTCCTTGATATGAATATAGAGCCATTTCTAGTTGCTTCAACGGTAAATATAGTTATTGCCCAACGACTAGTACGGAAAATTTGTCAAAAATGTAAGATTTCTCAGAATGTTCCTATTACAGAGTTAGAAAAACACTTTGAAAAAGCCAGCTTATTAAAATACTTTAAAGCTAAAACAGATGCTCGAGTTTATATCGGTAAAGGATGTGCTGTTTGTAAAAATACAGGATATGCAGGAAGAATTGGTGTTTTTGAAATCCTGGTACTTTCGGAAAAAATTAAAAATTTAGTTGTTGGTAAAGCTGATTCACAGAAAATAATGCAACAAGCAGTACTTGAAGGAATGACAACAATGACACAAGATGGGCTTTTCAAAGTGCAAGAAGGGATTACCACAATAGAAGAAGTTTTAAGAGCAACTAGAGAATAAATTTATTATGAAAATAACAATCCCTAATTTATCAACAGACATATCGATATTTGGAAAAGTAAATCTGGTAGATTTACTTGCCTTTACCAAACATATTTCCTTAATGTTAAAAAGTGGTATAGCACTTCCTGAAGCAATAGAGATACTGGAAAAACAGACAACACATTCTTCTTTTAAAGATTTACTTCAAAAAATTCATCAAGAGATAGCAAATGGACAACCATTATATAAAGCTCTTGCAAAATTTCCTCATGTATTCGATGCATTTTATATAAACCTTATCAAAGTTGCAGAAGAATCCGGTAGTCTCGAAAAAAATCTTGACTACATGGCTACTCATATAAAAAAACAACACGAATTTTCAAACAAAGTAAAAGGTTCATTTCTTTATCCATCCATTGTACTCGGATTGGCACTTGTTGTCGGCGTTGGATTAAGTATTTTTGTTTTGCCTAAACTTATTGATTTGTTTGCATCACTCGATGTGGAACTGCCCTTATCAACAAAGATTCTATTATTTTTTGCACACGTAATGCGTGACTACGGAATGTTTATTTTTGTAGGCCTCATTTCTTTATTAGTACTAATTAGATATGCAATTACAACAAAGCAAATTAGACCATTCTGGCATTCTTTTTTATTAACACTACCGATATTTGGTATATTTATTCAAAATATTCAACTTGCATCTATATTCAGAAATTTAGGAACGATGCTTGGAGTAGGTGTTCCAATATCAACAGCACTCGATGCGCAATACGATACCACAACAAATGTTGTATACAAAAATATTCTTGAACATGTAAAGACAGGAGTGAAGAAAGGGAAATCTATTGAAGATGTTTTAAGTGTTAATAATAAAAAAATTATTCCTTTAATTGTTACACGCATGATAGGTGTGGGAGAAAAAACAGGTAAGCTTGACGAGACATTTATTTATCTTGGAGATTATTTTGAAGATGAAGTGGATGATGCTTCAAAAAACCTATCAACAGTACTCGAACCAATTATTTTAATAATTGTAGGACTTATTGTAGCATTTATAGCTATTTCTATAATTGGCCCGATCTACCAGTTTACCGGTAGTGTAAAGCGTTGAATTCTTTAGTATGAAAACAAAAAAAAATAGTTTTACCATTATTGAATTACTTCTCGTAATTGGAATAGTGTCAATTCTTGGTACTTTTTCTGTTGTTTTCTTTTCCAGATTTTTAACTCAAAATGCAGTAGCTAATACTCAGGATCAGCTTATTGGAGAAATGAGAAAAGCTCAAATGTATGCCATGATGGGAAGACAAAATGGAAATTGGGGGGTGCGTTTTGGTTCAAATAGAATAACACTTTTTCAGGGAAATTCCTATGCAACTCGTAATAGTGCTCATGATGAATTTTTTAATGTTAACTCAAATATTTCTATTTTGGGATTTAGTGAGGTTGTTTTTACAAAGACTTCCGGACTTCCAAGTACTACCGGAACATATACCGTAACGGGAAATAATACTTTAAAACAAGTTGTGCTTAATTCACAGGGGGTGGTGAGTAGATGAACAGAGGATTTTCTGTGGTGGAAGTAATACTAGCAGCAGCATTATTTGTAATATTTGTGACTGGTTCTATTACTCTTATCTTACAGGGACTAAACTCAAACCGGCTAGGAGAAGAACAAACGATTGCTAATCAGTATGCTTCTGAAGGTATTGATGCAACGCGTTCAATTAAAAATCTGGGATTTACAAATTTAGTAAATTCAGTAGGCACTGGGATTACCCTGAGTGGTGGGGTTTGGTCGTTTTCAGGAAGTAATAACATTTTAAGTAATAAATTTACTCGAGTTTTGTCAGTTTCTGATGTATCTCGAGATGTAAATGGAAACATAGTTGTAAGTGGTGGCACTCTAGATCCGTTAACAAAAAAAATTGTTTCTACTGTATCGTGGAACTTTACCCCTACTAGATCAAATTCTGTAGTTTTAACAAGTTATTTAACTAATTGGAAAAAAGCGATTGTAGGAAATTGGGCAATTCCCTCACTTGATTCAAGCTTTGATTTAACACTGGCAAATAGTGGCGCAAATGCTGCAAATGGTATATCGCTTGCGCTCTCAGGAAATTATATCTTCTTTGGAAGAGCGAGTTCAGCAGGTAGAGAATTATTTTCTATTGATATATCTAACACTGCTTTACCCGTTTTGTGTGCAACATGTCAACGAGAACTGGGAGGCAATGTAAATGACATTGTCACTAATGGTAATTATTCATATATAGCTTCCTCAAACAATTCACAAGAGCTACAGATTATAAATATTAGTTCACCTACCAGTCTGTCTACTGCTTCATTAACATCGTTTAATTTAACTGCTGCAAATAGTGGTAATGATAATGCCGATTCTATTGGATTAGCTATTGTTGGAAATAATTTATACATGATAAGAAATGGGGGAAATGAATTTATAAAATTTGATATCTCATCTCCAGCAAGTCCAGTATTATCAGGAACTGGTGCTGGTATTACAGGTATACCAACCAGAATGGTCATTGTTGGTAATTACGCTTTTGTTACAACAGAGGATAATGCAGCTGAAGTACAAGTTATGAATTTAACAACGTTAGCACGGGATGCAGTGTTAAATCTTAACAGTGGCAACGATCCAGCAAATGCAATTTCAAATACTTACGCTGGTGGAAATAGAATTCTAGTAGGAAGAGTGTCAAGTGGTGCTCCAGAATTATATTCAATTGATATTTCAACTCCTACAAGTCCTGTTCTTAGATCAAGCGTTGAAATTGGAGCAGATGTAAATTCTATAAGTTTTGGAAATAGCCTGATCTTTCTCGGCACAAGTGCAGCAACAAATGACTTTTTAGTTCTTAGTGGTAGTAATCTGGATTCGCTTCCTGCTTTACCAGCATTTGGTTCATTAAATATTGCTACTATTCCTAGAGAAGTATTATATGATTCAGGACTTGATCGTGTCTTAACAGCAGATACCAATAGTGCGTCAGAGTTTTTAATTTTAAAACCACAATAACATGTTTCAATTTCAAGATACTACAATAAAATTGAATAAACAAAATGGGTTTACTTTAATTGAGTTAATCCTTTATATAGCGCTTGTAACAATTATTTTGTCAGCACTTGTTCCGTTTGCTTGGAGTACTGTTGAAACTGGGGTAAAAAGTTCAGTACAGCAAGAAGTAAATGCAAATGCAAGGTATATATCGGAAAGAACTAAATACGAGATACGGAATGCGAGTGGAATTAATTCTGTCTCTGCAACATCTATTTCTCTTGCCACCTCAACACCCGCGACAAATCCAACGGTTATAGATTTATTAGGTGGAAATATACGGATTAAACAGGGTGTTGGAAGTACTGTAAATCTTAATTCCGAAAATACCGTAATTAATAGTTTAATATTTACAAACTATTCATCCCTTGATAATAAAACAAAGCATATACGATTTGTTATGAACGTAGCGGCCTCATATGCAGCAACACGACAGGAATATCAAGATTCTGTAGTTATTGATAGTAGTGCAGAAGTAAGAAGTAATTAATATGAAAAATAAATATGTAAAGGATTCCGAAGGTGGATATATTGCACTAGCAGTTGTTCTTATTCTGACTGCTGTTATTCTGAGTATAATGATTACAGTTGCGCAGCTGGGAGTAGGCGAAGGACAAGCTTCTTTGGCTCTTTCAAAAGGTGAGGAGGCGTTACAGTTCACAGAAGGGTGTATGGAAGATGCCCTTTTGAAGATATATTTAAATGCTTCTTATTCTGGAGGTATCATTACTCACCCAGAAGGAACGTGTTCAATAACAGTTTCTCAGGTTGGATCAACTTATACAGTAACTGCGACGAGCACAGCTACTTTCTATAACAGAACAGTACAAGCTGTAGTGACAAGATCTAATAGTTTGAATATAACTAGTTGGAAGGAACAATAATTACCCTTGACTTGATAGTTTTTTTTGTATAATCTGAATATAGATAAGAAATTATCTCTATAGAAGCTCCAGAAGCTCATATTAAATCTTAATTATAATATGAGTACAATAAATAAAAAACTGCAGTACGGATTTACACTTATAGAACTTCTCATTGTCATTGCCATTATTGCTTCATTAGCAATTGTTGTTTTTGTAGCCTTAAATCCAGCACAACGTTTTAAAGATACAAGAGATGCAAGACGAGTATCAGATGTCGCAACAATTCTTACCGCAATACATGCGTCAATTGTAGATAACAAAGGAACCTTACCTTCGGGTCTGTCTACCAGTATGGCCGAAACTCAAATTGGAACTGGAGCATCGGGATGCGCAATTGCGACAGGGGGGTGTTCGGTTGTAGCCACTGCTTGTGTTAATTTAACTACTCCACTTACAGGATATTTAAAGTCAGTACCTATTGACCCGACATCCACAACGTTTTCCGCTGCTAAAACTGGTTATTCAGTAACTGTTGATGCAAATAATATTGTTACCATTAAAGCTTGTGGAACTGAGGGAGCTACAAACATCTCTATTTCACGTTAACTATGCTTTTTTTTAACAAAACTTTCATCTGCTATCTCAATAGTTCATCATTTGAGATATTTGCTAACAATTCTAGCTATAAATTTCCTTTTACCCCTGAACTGATTCAGTATTCAGAGCTAGTAGACGAAAATAAGTTTACAGAAGCATTCTTGCAATTTATTGATAAGTTAAATTTAAATAAACTTTCAAGCGTTATTTTTTTATCGCCGAAAATAGTTTTTACTAGCGAACTTAATGTGGAATCTAAAGATGAAAGTGAATCTGTCAAAACGTTTCTTACGTCAGTTCCTTTTGTACAAAATAACATCACAAATTTTATAGTAAAAAATAATAATAAAAGCACAATATATGCCACTAACAGAAAACTTTATGAAATAGTAACCAAACTATTTAAGGGAAAAAATATCGAGATTTATTCAGTTACACCAATAAGCGTTTTTTTGAATATATCTGAAAATCAAGATCTAACTTACCAAGACTTAAAGAATGCAACTAAACAAAAGAAAGTATTAAAGCAATATAACTTTCTTCAAAATAAACACAAAGTTGGTTACAATAATACAAAAAATTCGGAAGAATTTCATCATAATGAAAAAATAAATAAAAATACTTCTATGCAATACATTATGTTGATCTTAAGTTTATTCCTACTTGGAGGATCGATACTTTATCTTTTAATCTGGTCAGGGGTGATCTCATATCCGCAGTATAAAAATAGTGCAAAGATACCTTCTAGAGCTATTGTACCTGCATCTACTTCTTTGGTAACAACGAAACCAAGCCCAACAATAAAACCATTAGATAAGTCATCAATTAAAATTCAAATACTCAATGGATCTGGTATTTCAGGCCAGGCAGGGAAACTATCCCTTATTCTGCAAAATGAAGGTTACAAGAATATAACTACCAATAATGCATCAAATTCTGGAGAATTAACTAACATGCTCTACTTCCGAAATATTCCTGTCAGCAATGCTAAAGAAATTGCTGATTCTTTAAAAGAAGAACTGCTCAATATTGCTATGCAAGAAACGACTCGATCCGCTGAATTTGACGTGATTATAACGACAGGAATTCGTTAATATACAGTTTTTTTTAAAATTATATATTAATTCGTTGTTATTGACGACTTAAACATAACCCATAGCAATAGTTAATATCAGAATTTTTAGTATAATATGGCTTGCACATTTTTAATCAACACGTCATATAGCAAAGGATAAGGCAATGAGTACACATTCGTTAGGCATCCCTCTGAATGAACTTTCATCGCAGGTAGGTTTTTATCCAAATTGGATCATGGATTTCCATACTCGTTATGGACTATTTTCTATGAATTCACAATTGAATAATACTACTAGGAGAATGGAATATTTTTTCCCTGAAGATGCAGTTCACATTCTGAGGGACGTAAAAACTCTTTTGAAGTATGGTATGCGTCTTGTTTTAGCTGCAGAATTTGTAAGACACAAAGATTTATATTTGGGTATGGTTGAAAAGCTAACTGCTAATCGACTCACAACAGATAGAATACGCCAGATTGCCCAGCAAGCTGAGTTGCCAAAATGGGAGCAGTTACTTTTTGAAAGAGTATTTTTAGAAAGAATGAATCCAATAGATGCCATACAGAATTCTGGCATCCCTGTAGTATCGAGAGAGGATTTAATACGATATTGCTATAGTGCAGTCAGGATGTTTGCAGAGGTGATTTTATTTGATAGTTATACTTTGCTTAATCCTGGGATTGATACTTATTCGCAAAAGGATTTTGCAGAGATACCGTACGCGAGTTTCAAGAGGCTATCTGGGATAGAGAAGGGAAATTTGTTTATTACGAATCCAATTCCGTATCTGAACCAGCTCAGTATGTATGATATTGAAAAAGCTTTCCTTTTGGGAATACTTGTGGGAAGGCCTTCCGCCAAATTAGCAAAACAACTAGGTATAACTGAAAGTCAAGCTAAGGAGGTATGGTATTCAGCATTATTTCATATCGGCTGGCTGTTTTTGTACCCCTATATGTTGAAGGAAAAAACATAACATTTTTCTTTAGTGTTAGTTAATATGCGTTGCGCCTGTGGATGAACAATCTGCAGGCGCTTTTCTTTTAGTTTAGATTGCAATATTAACCTGGATAGTATATACTATAGGTTCAAAATGTGGCTAATTTGTGGATCTATATATTATTTATATCAAAAATAAGCTTAGGTCTCACAAGTATTTCTACTAAGCATGTAGTCTATATTTAGTGACCGTACTTTGAAAATTCAATTCTACAGGAGGCAATATGCCTAGATTTTCTACACTTCTATTTGCGTTAGGATCTTTTATAGTCTGTCTCTTTATTATTTCCCAAACGGGAATAACAGGAGAGATAGGATTACTATATGCCCTAATAGGCATGTTGATTTTGTTGGCTGCGCGATATTTTGTTGAGTATCTTTTACATCAACAGGAAGAATTGCGCAATGCACAAGCTGAAGCGGAAGCGCTTCGTGAAGAGCAAGCAATTGAAGCGCGTGAAACGCTTCGTCGTGAAGAAAGACAAAGAGAACTGGAAAGAGAAAGGTTAACTAGATCACATGCTAGCCCTATTTACCTATGGAAACTTGAACTTATCATAGAAGATAATAAAGGTAACCTTAGGAGAGGGAGAGTTGTAAATCCAAAGACCGACCGATCGATCCGGCCTGTTGCAGTATTTGATCTTAATGAACTATCTGCGGTAGGTAAATCTCTAGCAATGGAGTTTAATCTAGTTGGACCTCGGAAAGGTATTCAATTCCGCTATAAAACTTCTCCAATCTTGCAAAAAGGTAAGAATACTGTATATTCAGAACATGCTCAGTTTTTACTGAAAAAAAACATGTTGGAAGGTACGTATTCTATTAGACTTTGGGCAGCAAACAGAGAATGGGGAGAGAATACCTATGTTGTCTCAACTGATAATTTAGCAACTGCTGGAAGTGATTTATTTGGTGCTGACTTAGAAACTAAGCCTGGCGCCGAAAAAATTGCTGAACAGATTCTATCTGTTTCCTCTACTTCAATCGACGATTTACTCTAGTAACGAAAGGAATCTTTATGTTAAGACCTGGAGAAGTTTGGTGGTCAAGTACAGTACCACCAAATCGAAAGAAAATGTCCCCACGAATGTTCTTAGAGATTGAATCTATGCATAAGATATTCAATCGAAAGGAGCCTGTTTTAGTTAATGTCGCAGGCTTAGGCATTCATTGGGATGTTAACTTCAGAGTTATCACTCATTCTCTTGATTTCAACACTGATAATCCATTTGAACCATATTGGAAAATTTCTTTCCATATGGCAGAAGTGCGGGGTGAAAGAAGAGTAGAACATCACAAAAATGATGTTATTGATCTCGAGATCCATCACGAAGTAGATTATCCACACAGAGATCCAAAAGCTTACTGGGATGAAATTGAGCAGTACTCAATTTTTTCTGTACCTCATATTCTCTCAGATAAAGCTCTTTGCTTGTTTGATCATGGTATGTCACGCTCAACCGGTTGGGATCCATTTAAGTCAAAGGTTGGAACAATCGGTGTCTGGTCAGTTTTATGGATTCGTGCCTATTGGTACTATCGTTTAACAGGCGTTTGGCCTGAAGCAGCAGATTAGGAGCTATCAATGTCGACTCAAGGACCAGTACCTCAACTCATTGTGGGAAGAAGTGTAATACTTCAGATAGTTGAGGAGGCGAAAGCTCATCCACCGACGGAAACAGGTCAAGCATTGCTTGGCATCGAACGTCCGGGCGAAATTATCGTTGTGGGAACAATTCCTGATCTTCTTGATACTGTACGCGAAACTGGCTTATTTAGCCAGGGAGGTATGGATCAAGTTGAAGTCTTCCGTTGGTTAAACCAACACTGGGAGGCAGCGAGAATTAGTTCTCGAAATCCCAATCAGCAGACTGGTTGGAATCATTCAATATCAATTCCAAAAGGTACAATCCCTATGGAATTAGATAATCCGCTTGAACATGTCGGCGACTGGCATAAACACCCAGGTCGTTATACAGATCTTTCTGGTACTGATCTTCAGACAATTAGAAGTATTTTGACATCTAAGGAAGCACCACGTGATCAATTCTTGACTCCCATTGTTACAACTTCTCAAGCGCAATTAGAATACGCGTTTGATGGTAATACCATGGAGTCAAGTTTAATTAGTGGTGAAAAGATTCATGTTATTTGGTACTGGACAGGTAAAAATTCTGTCCGCCCGATAAGGTTGAATCCTATCGTTGTTTCCGATGATAAGTTGCCATGGTTACCACCATTATCTTGGCATCTAACCAACATCACACGTATGCGTACAGAGCTTGCCTTGCTTCAACAGCTTGGTGTTTCTGTACGTTGGGCTGCCAAACAGATGGATGATGATCCGGTCATGGAAGTAATCTTTGGCCTAGATCATGAATCCTGGAAAAACCAGGTTGTGTTCATCACAGACTGGGATTATCCAAACTCAGCACCTAAGATACAACTTTTCAAGAAACAAGTTGCTAAAGTAGGTGCACCTGCGGTAGTTACAAAAACTCAGCCAATCGATTCCTTTTGGAACGCAGTTTTAAGATTTCTTTCTGGCAAACAGAAAGAAGTCGATATCTTTGCTCCGAAAGAACTTGTTTGGCGTAACCGTTGGGATCCAAATGTGTATCTAACAGATGTTCTCTGGGATTTAGACCAGAAAGGACAACTTCTCAATGTGGGATAGAGTTGAAAAACTTACAGGCTCAGTAGGCTTACAAAGACTTACTGATGCCACTATCGCAGTAGTCGGAGTTGGATCATTAGGCAGTTGGACTACACTTCTTCTTGCAATGTCAGGAATAGGTCGATTTATACTCATCGATCCTGATACACTAGAAGAAGATAATGTAGTTCGACACGCGGCTGATTTACAATATGTTGATCAGCCGAAAGTTGAAGCTGTTCGTGATTTAATCATGAATCGCAATCCAAATGTCGTTGTGGAGACTTATACTGTGGACGCACGTAATCAACCAGAAATTTTGCAAACTGCAGACCTGGTGATTGTATGCGGCCTAGGTTCAGAAATCGCAACATCGCAATTGGGTGCTATGATTCAGGAGATGAAGAAGCCAGCTCTTTACGGCGGACTTTACGATATGGCTGTAGCAGGAGAAATTTTCTTTGTTGATACAAAAGAAGGTGAACCTTGCTATGGATGTTTTGCATCTGTCCTACGTGATTCCCAACCAGAGCCAATCATCAAAAGGGCCGTCAACTATGGCGTACCTTTGGATGAAGTAAAGGCAGTGCCAGGACTTGGTATTCATGTTCTCGGCGTTGCAAATGTTCTGGCAGATTGGGCAGTACGCTTGGTCATTGATGATGCAGAAATTCTTGAAAAGTTTCCTACAAACTTGGTAATCCTTTCAAATAGTGAGTACCAAGCAGGGACAGATCAAGAAGGAAAGCCTTTCATCATGAAACCGGCTTCTAGTTATTGGGTATCCATCTCGAGAGATCGGGATTGTTTACTTTGCGGGCTCGATAGCTCGCAAGATAGTGGTTCAATCGACAACTTGTTGTAATCTCAAAAGGAGAGACATCACATGAACACCCAACCTAACTTGAATCAAACCGTTGAGTCCGAGCAAGATGCAACTCAACAAAGTGGCGGTCAAACAGCACAACCTCTGGAAGGTCAGGAACTTGACAATCTTTTCGGCGCCGAACAAACGGCTGACCAAAATGTCGAGAAGCCGAAAGCCGAGGTGACGCTCAACAAGCCGCGGACCTGGGGACGACCTACACCGACTGGTGTTGAACCGGTCGAAGGTGAAGAGTTGGATCCGGCAGCACAACAGGGTGGCCAAGAAGCACAACCTTTGGAAGGTCAGGAGCTTGACAATCTTTTCGGCGCCGAACCAACGGCTGACCAAAATGTCGAGAAGCCGAAAGCCGAGGTGACGCTCAACAAGCCACGCACTTGGGGCGAAGAAGATGAGCAGCTTCAAGCTGCGTAACATGTAGAATTGAATAGGATTGCATAATAGCTAACGCTAAAATGTAATTCAACATGGCGGTCCTCGTAACAACGAGGACCGCCTATTTTTTTGCCAAAATAATTAATAAAAATATCTGGTCCAATTAATATATATTCTTAAACATATAATTTTATAGGTCGTTTTTATAAAATTGCCAACTTCTTGAAGATTTAAAAGATATTTCTACAACAATCTAAGATTGCATAAATGTTGTTCCATAGTTTTTAGAAAAATTTAATTGAAGTATTGTAATAAAATAGCTACTATAAATACATGAAGAAAAAAAATACATCTAAGAAAAATTCTTCATTATCTAAACAAACAGTTCTATTATTAGGAATTATCGTATTCTTCATATCTTTTATTATTGTTTTTTATATAACTAACTTTATTTATAATAAATATATTACTCTCCGTGTTCCTTGTGGAAATAGTATTAGTTGTAAAACTGAACCAAAACTACAAATAGAAAATGGTGCTGTAGGTACATATAATAATAAAAGTGTTACAGTTCCCGATATAACTCAGCAAACTATTGCACAGGCAGAATCTTCTGTACTAGGAACAACATCTTCGTCAGAAAAAAAACACATCTATGTTAACTTAACAAAACAAATGCTACAAGCTTATGAAGGTGATACATTAATTTTAGAAACTCCTGTTTCAACTGGTTTATGGGGCAGAACACCTACTGGTACTTTTACTATTTGGAGTAAGTTTGTTGCCTCTCGAATGACTGGAGGTAGTGGCGCGGATTTTTATGATTTACCAAATGTTCCATATGTAATGTTCTTTTCTAATGATGAAGTTGCTGGAAGCCGAGGATTTAGTTTACATGGAACCTATTGGCATAATAATTTTGGACATGCCATGAGTCATGGTTGTGTTAATTTACGAACTATTGATGCAAAAAAATTATATGAATGGGCCGAAAAAACTTCCAGTGATTCTACTGGAACACTCATTACTATTTATGAAGAACCAGAAGCGTGAATATTCAAAAAAAACTATTTACAATTAGTACTTTTTTAGTTGTTATGATAATGTCTTCATTATTTTTAATAGAAGCACAACGAACCTATTCGTTTAATCAAACTATCGCAGAAATTCCAACCATATCACCTTCACCATTACCTACTGTTACGAATACAGAAATGATATCACCGGAAGGAAGTAAATTACTAAAGCTAGAAGTATTTGAAAATAATAATCTAGTAACTAACTCAATTAGTATTAATAACCAGCAAACAAATGAACAAGAAACAGTACAGATTAAAACATCTATTAACGAAAAGCTGCAGATACCGTTTAATACGTGGTCACCAAATACATTTTATTTTTTTCTGAAAGGTAATAACGAATATTATGTATTTCAAAGCTCAGGTGAATTATTTCCTTCTGGACAACAATTTATTTCTATAAATGCATTATTTAATGAAAACCTAGGTAACTATACCATTGAAGAAATAACTGGATGGGCAGATAATACACTTCTTGTAGTTAATACATACGAAAATGATTCACGAGAAAAAGTTTCATTTTGGTTTGATGTACCTAGTAGATCATTTATTCAATTAGGAAATTATTTCGAATAATAGAGCTGATTTATAATTCTAATCCATTTATAAACTCAGATAATTTACCAACTCTACTTAATAATAAATCACGATTCTCTTTTGCAACCTGGTAATTTGAATGAAAAGTGCTATAAATTTCTGGATGTAATTCTGGTTTTTCTAAATATGGAACTAAATCATATCCTACAATTGCTATCGCAGGAACACCATATGAGCTGTTTTGAGTAACTCGGCGATTTAAAAAATTACCAGCAACAGTACGATAAGTAAGTTTACTTGTATTATGTGGAGCACTATCTACAATATCAAATTTAGGTTTTTTTGATTCGTGAACATTTGTAATACTAATTACATGTCTTGTTTGTTCTTCATCTGTAAGTAATAATCCACCACGGAATATAGCATTATCAGTACCATGCCTTACTGTATGAGCAGCATCATAAAAGAAACGTGCAGGATTATCATAGTCTTCCATTGCAAATGCTCGAACATGTTCGCCTCGTCGACAAAATTCATAACTAAGAACTTTAAGGATATCTTCTAAACATAACGTATTATCATAGAGTGCTTTTGTACTTTCTGGTTCTGGCAAATGTGGAAGAATTGAATGAAGAGCAAGTGTTGAACAATCTATATGAGGTCGTTCATTGATATAGTGATGCAACAGTTCTGGTTTTCCCATCCGGGCATTATATCAAAAAAAATTATATATCAATAGATATAACTGTATAGTTTACTAATCCAACAGGTAATTGAAGAGAAACTGTATCTCCCACTTTTTTACCTAATAAAGCATGCCCAACTGGAGATTTATGAGAAAGTTTTTTTTGCATTGGATCTGCTTCGTATTCACCAACGATATAAAATGTTATTTCTTGAGTTCCGTTTGTTACTACGACAGTAGTACCAATATCTACATATTCAGAATTAACTGGCTTTACAATTCGTGCATGTTCAACAATACGTTTTAAAAAGCGAAGTCTACTATCTGTAGAAGATAATTTACGTCTTGCTTCTTTATAAGCAGCATTTTCACTTCTATCTCCCATATCTCGAGCCACCGTTAGATTATTGACAATTTCAGGACGTTTTTTTTGAAGGGTTTCGTATTCTAAATGAATTGATTTAAATCCAGCTTCTGTAAATGGGATAGTATATTTGGCCATGAACACATTGTACTAAAAAATTACAAATTCTGAGCACAAACAAATATGTCCTGTAATAATGACAATAAGGTTGTTGTGTTGTATAATTTGGCTATGAATAAAAAAATAGTTATTGGCGCTATTTGTCTTGTTATAGCGTTATTAATAGTATTTAAAAAAGTAGAGTATGTTCCTTATGAAGGGCCAGTAAAATCTAGTACGAGAATAGTAGGTAATTATGAAATTACTACTAAAAGTGTTACTCAGATAGTTGCTTCTGGTCCTCTTCAAAATTACTGTGACTACATTAATAGAGAATATTATGAAGATCCACAAATCATAGTAAAAGATAAAGTAACAAATACTGAAAAAAAATATCGTCTCAATTCTGAAAAAGGATATGTACGAATTACGATTGGTGGAGGTTCAACTAAAGAAGCTGTAGGTATAACGGATATATTTGTGACCGTAAATACGATTGGGAAAGAATGTTCTTTAAAAACTTGGAACGGGCTTATCGTTGTAAACAAGGGAGATGTATTTCCACTAACTCCAGATATTACATCTGCAAGGAGTGATGTGTATATTACAGATGGTTCAAAAAAGATATTTATTACATTATTACCTCAAGAAACTAAAGGTTGGTACGGTGATTATAATAATGATGGAATGACTGATTTTTTTATAACAGAGCAAAATCCTACAAATATGAATGAAAGGTTAGTATATATGTGGGAGGTGCCAACTAATACATTTGCAACATGGTTTAATAATGGGAATGTTTTAGTAACAGAAAGAACAATCGAAGAGATAGATAATAATTGGACTACTAGTCGTGTATTTATTAATACACACATTACAAATTAATTATTGTAAATACTTACTTGTTCGTATGTAAGTTGAGATATTTCTTTAATGACTCCTGCAAGAGTATTGTAATCATTTCCTTTTGTCATAACACATAAAATGTATGGATGCTGTGGATAGTACACAATGCCACAATCGTGTAATTCTTTAAATGTATCAGTTTCTCGTTCTCCATATTTTTGTGCAACAATAGTATCTTTTGGAACTCCTGCGGTTAGTCCAAAGTCAAATTTAGTTTGTGTTAATAATTGTAATGATTTTTCTGACATCTCTTCATTTAGATAGGTTGAGTTATAAAGAACTCTTAAAAAAGAGGCCATATTTCTAGGCGAAATAAATTCCTCTAAACCTGAAGTTGGAACTTTTATACCTAAATTCATATAAATTTCTTTTTGACTTTTTCCATCTATATGCATTGCAAGTAAACGTAAGGCATCATTATCTGAATAGATAATCATACGCTTAATTAATTCATCAACTGTATACTCAGTATTATCTTTTAAAGTTGTTCTTTTATTAAATGTCATTGTAGAATCGTTTGGAAACTCTTCAGCATTATATTTATATTTTTGATTAAGAATTTTTTCATCAGTTTCTGCTTTTTTAAAATACACCATCATAAGAGGAATTTTAAGTAAGCTAGCAGGAATAAATTTTTCCTCTTCATTGACACCTATCCATGGACCATTATTTAAATCTCGAAAATAGACACTTATTTGAGTAGCTTTATTGTTATTAATATCATTATTTACCTTTGACTCAAGTTTGACTCTAAAGTCACCTAATTCATGGCTGGGAGGAATATCAAAATCGAGTAGTTTATTTGTAAGTCTTTCTTGACCTGCATGTCGTTCGGAATAGGTATGCATTTCAAAAAACTGGAATTCATTTTTAGTGCCTATAAAGTATCCAATTAAAATACCAGCACATAATGTAAGTATGATCAAACCTATTTTAGATCCGTTCATATAGAATTATTATAGTAACATAAGTTTATTACTTATGCTTCATGAATAGTTAAGTATAATAATACACTATGATTCAAGGAATTCATCATATAACTGCAATTGCTTCAAGCGGTCAAAATAATGTTCACTTTTATTCTAAAATATTAGGACTTCGCCTCGTAAAAAAAACGGTTAATCAAGACGATACTGGAACGTATCATTTGTTTTTCGGAGATAAACTTGGACATCCTGGTATGGATTTAACTTTTTTTATTTTTCAGCCACCTATGCAAGGAAAGCGTGGAAATGGACTTGTGACTACTATTTCCTTTGGAGTACCAAAAAACTCATTACCATTTTGGAAGAAACGATTTGTTGAGTTTAAAGTTAACCATAATGAAATTACTGAACATTTTGGAAAGCAACATCTTGTTTTTTTTGATGAAGATGATCAACAATTGGCATTAGTTGGTTTATCTGAAAAAGAATTAGAATTTTCGGGCGATATCTGGACAAAAGAGATTGACAAAGAACATGCAATTCACAGTTTTTATTCAGCAACATTGAGTATTCATGATAAACGTCTAGTTGAACCTATTCTTACAGAGGTTTTTGGATACAAACAGGTACAAACTAAGGCAGATAGTACTTTATATACAATTCCTAATCAAAAACGTGCTTGTGTTTTAGAAATCAAAGAGGATCCAAACGCAGAATTTGGATTTAACGCAGCCGGAACTGTCCATCATATAGCTTTCCGTGCTAATAATGAAAAACATCAATTAGAACTACAAGAAAAAGTCCATGAAATTGGCATTCAAACTACAGATGTTATTGATAGATTCTATTTTAAATCTGTATATTTTAGAACTCCAGCTGGCATTTTATTTGAAATAGCGACAGATAAACCAGGTTTTACTGCAGATGAAAAAGCAGAAGATCTCGGAAAAGAAATTGCATTACCACCATTTTTAGAGCAATATAGAAAACAAATAGAAGCAAATTTACCAGAAATTAAACTTGAATAGTATGAACAATACCTTATTTCACCATAAATATATACATAACAATGCGAGTAAAACACTTGTACTATTACATGGTACCGGTGGAACAGAACAAGATTTTCTTTTTTTGAATGATCAATTAAAAGATTCCTACAATCTTCTTGGTCTAAAAGGAAATGTTGATGAAAGTGGTTTGAATAGATTTTTTAAGCGTAAAGCTATGGGCGTTTTTGATCAAGAGAATATAATCATTGAAGCAAATAAGCTTCAAACTTTTACTTCGCAATGGATGAATGAACATAACATGAATATTGATCAATTTGTTTTTATGGGTTATTCGAATGGAGCAAATATGATTTTGGCAACGCTGTTTTATTATCCTGAAATTATAAAAAATGCTTTATTGCTTCGTCCAATGTTGCCATTTACACCAAAACAACCTGTAAATTTGTCACAAAATACTATATTAATAAATTACAGTACTAATGATGAAATGGTATCTGAAGAAGATAGTATTAATCTTATTGAACTTCTAAGGTCTTATAAAGCACACGTAACTTTTAAATCATATACTACTGGTCATCAGCTATCTTCTGCTGAAATAGAAGATTGTGTAGAATTTTTGCTATAAACGATTCACTTGATAATTATCTTGTTAAAGTACTACAATAACAGACTATACAAATTTACCTCTTTACATTGTTATGTTTTTATGTATAAAATAAAATTATGAAAAAAACAGAAAACGCACAAACCGAAACAGATAATACAAAATGTCCTAAATGTGGATCTGCATTAAATCCAATAGAAACTCTTCCATCAGGAAAAAGATTACAGAGATGTTCACAAGGTAGTTGGAATCCAGAAACCAAAAAAACTGAAGGTTGTGATTATGTAAAATGGTTTAATCCAGAACCAGAAACTTTAGATGAAAAATGTCCTAAATGTGGAAATCCTCTTGTTATGACAACTACACGAAATGGTAAAAAATTAAAGAAATGTAGTACTGGTGGATGGGATAAAGAAGCTAAAAAAGCCACTGGTTGTGATTATATCGAATGGTTTAATGGATCAAAAGAAGAGTTAGATGAAGCATGTCCAACATGTGGAGCTAAACTCTTACTTGTTACAACTTCTACAGGTAAAAAAATGAAAAAATGTAGTACTGCCGGATGGGATAGAGCAACTAAAAAAGTTACTGGTTGTACTTATGTAGAATGGATAAACGATAGAAAACCAAGTAATGGAGATGAAGAATTCCCTTCATATGAAATCTAAATTATTATCTTATAGGATTAATTAATTAGAAGTAATTTCTTACATAAATTACTTCTAATTACACTCATTTAGTTCTATACTGTTTAGATAGATAGTAGTCTTACTATAAGTAGGTATCTTATCTAGCTTAAAGATAATAATAATGCTTAAAAAAATAATTCCATTTCTGGTGGGGAAGGCTAGCAATAATTTTTTTGTGGTTCTCCCTCTTGCGGCTGTCTTAATTGCAGTACTTCTTTCGAATAATGTCTTTAATTTATTTCAATTCAAATCTACTTTTTCTGCACCAGCAAGCGTTGATGTAACTATTGATGTAGGAACTACAGAAATGGTAAGTAAATTAATAGTAGGTACTACGTACGTTGATGATTTTTTAACTGGAAATTCTACAGCAGTGGCAAGAGCAAAAACTAACATTGGCACTGCTATTCAATATCACAATCAACATATAATGGGATTTGGTGTATTAAATCCATGGCCAGATCCGGGTGTCGAAAATCCCTCAACAACTTCGCCATCAACCCTTCCAACAGATTCCAGTTTAGCTGGATTAGATGCACGAATAAGATTAGCAAAAGAAATGGGTGGGGAACCTGTTATTACCTTGTGTTGTGCTCCCGATTGGATGAAAATAGAAAATTGGAGAAGAAGTACATATAACTATGCTTCCTATACAAACTGGAATGCAAGTGTTCTAGAAATGGCTCCATTACCAGAACATGAAGATGAATTCGCACAGCTTACTGCAATAATTGCTGCACGATATGATGGTAATACGCCAGATCCATTAAATGTCGGTAATACATTACCCAAAGTTACCTATTTCCAAGTATGGAATGAAATGAAAGGATTTTGGTATGACTCCGATTATAGTGATCCTGAATGGTCAAATAATTTTGATGGTGAACGTTATACACGCATGTACAATCTTATCTGGAATGCTGTAAAAACAGAACGCCCAGATGCAAGACTGGGAGGACCATATTTTGTTGTTGAAGCTACAGGATCACGAACAATAGCTGGTGTAAATACCTCAGCGTGGTGGTCGGCTGACCCCATTACAACAAGACAAAGACAAATACTCGATTTCTTTTTAGCAAATCGTGAATTTGCCGATGGAGATTTTCTTGTATTTGATAGAGCAATCCAAAGTAACCATGACACCACAGATAGTGTGGGTGCAGGAACACCTACACCGTTACCTGAAGCAAGAATTTATAACAGTGAAGTAATGCTAGCATTCACTCATTGGTTTAAAGATATTTCTACTCAAGCACAAGCAAGATCGGGCTATCAAGGTGAGCCAATATGGTTTGCAGAAGATTATATTAACGCAAGTGGAAGAAGTACTACTTATGAAAGAGCAGCATTGGCAAGTATGTTATATAACCATGTAAAAGCAGGTACATCAGTTTCTTTACGATGGGATCCAGAAGATGATTCTGGAACACTTGGACAACATTTAGTAACCGAAGTAAATTCTAATTCTACCGGTGGACAAACTACTCCAAATCATGAGGTGTACATGAATTTTAAAAATAATTTTGAAAGAGGTACACCAATTTATGAGACTACCGTTACTAGTAACACTGTTGAAGTACTAGCGTCTGCAGATAAAATTATGTTGGTTAATAAAAATACTGTTCCGGTACCTGTAGATTTAGAAACAACAAATAATAAAACTGCATCTTTTACTCTAAGTTCAATGGAAGTTAAGTTTTTAAATTATTCTGATTTAACGACCGGTCCATTAAGTTACTATGTAGATTGTACAAGTGGAAATGATTCTAATGATGGTTTATCTGCAGGAACTGCATGGAGCACTTTAACTAATGTAAACGATGCTTCTTCTTCTGATGGTGATGGAGCATTTGTTATGAATCCAGGCGACACATTGTATTTAAAGCGTGGTTGTACATGGACTGGACCTCTAAATGCTAGATGGACAGGAACTTCAGATGATCCAATTACTATTACTGCATATGGCTCTGGTAATTTACCAATAATTCAAAATGCATACAGTGCCAATGTATCAATTACGGGTGATTATCAAATAATTGAATATATTAAAACATATCATTCGGATGCTTCTTATCCAGATGAATTTACAGATATTTATACTGATCCAGAAGATCCTATTTGTACCAGACCTCTTGCATGGAAATTAGGATTTGGTTTTGCTGATGGTGCCGAATATAACACAGTTCAATATATTGAGGCAACAAATCATGCTGTAGGTTTAAATTTTGCAAATACAGCAAATAATAATAAAGTTCTGCGGAGTTATATCTATGATAATAGAGCATTATATGACGTAAATGATGATGGTACTAATCCAATTGGACAAATGGGGGTATTATTACACGGAACTGGCAATGAAATAGGATATAACAGATTTGAAAGTACAGCTGGCTCAGCATCTTGTACTGGTCAAGAAAATAGTATTGAAATTTATAGAGCTATAAATTCTAATATTCATCATAATACTTCAAACGATCGAGTCTTTTCTGAAATGGGTAGTTATTCACCGGCAGGTGATGCAGGTATTTCTACAAATAATACTTTTGCATATAATCTTCATTTTTCAAATTACTCGAAACCAGTTGGATCAAGTGATTCCATAAGAGGAATGAGATTTATTGTAACACGTGGAAATGGACATGCATTTGGTCCGGTACGAAACACTAAAATTTACCATAATACAATTTATTACACAGGTCTTGATAGTCAGGCAGTAATTTGTGAAAAGTGTAATGCCGGTAATGGAGAACAAATGCTTACATTGCGTAATAATATTATTTGGGCTGAAAAGGGGTTATATATAGCTGAATCAAATTCTTATTTTACTGAACGAAACAATATTTTTTGGGATAATGACGGCACTTCACAATTACAACAATGTATTCCAAGTTGTAGTAATTTTTCTCCTCATTCTTCGAGCTTAAGATCAAATCCTGATTTTAAATCTTCAACATTAGTTTATTCAACAGTTAATACACGTTTAGAATCTACATCTGATGCAATTGATATAGGTGTAACTGGTTTGGGGTATACAACAGATTTAGATGGTACAAACGTGCCATATAATTCTATTCCAGATGCAGGTGTATATGAATATGTTCCCGCTCCAACAAATACCCCTACGCCAACTAATACACCAACGTCCACACCAACAAATACTCCTACACCAACGTCAACAAATACCCCTACACCAACGCCAACTGGAATAGGTTCAACAGTTCCAAGCGCACCAGTTGTCACTTTAAATGTAAGTAGTATTAGTGGATCGATTTCTACAGGCAGTACTGCAATAACTATTGGCTGGACAAATCCGACTAATGCAGCTGTACGATGGGTAGATATTAGTGCCTCAAGTAATTTTAGTCCTTATTATCATAAACAAGTTAATACCACATCAGCTGGTACAACAACTTCTACAAAAGGCCCAGATGGATTTACCATAAATGGAGGTAGTACAAATATAACATTAAGTCCTGGTACAACATACTATGTACGATTATGGAATGGAGTAAATAGTACATCTACGACGTTTAGCATTCCTCAAACCCCAACAGGCACACCAACACCAACAAATTCACCGACACCTACTGTTACAAATACACCGATTCCTACCTCCACACCTGCAATAGTATTGCCAACACTTGCACCAGATCCAAATTCAGACAACACACCAATTTTGAGTGGAACTGCTTCAAGTTCTACAACCACAATTACAACAGTACAGTATCAAATGAATAGTACATCGGGAACGTGGGAAAATTGTACTGCTAATGACGGTACATTTAATGGAGCTTCTGAACAGTTTACATGTACGGTAGCTGCATTACTAGATGGCCTACAAACTATACATGTACGAGTGACAGATGCAAACACACTTACAACTATTAAATCTGATACCTTTACGATTGATACAGAAAATCCAAATATTTCAGTCAGTAGTATTGATAACGATTTAACAAATGATAATATTCCAACATTCTTTGGTAATGCAGTAGATGTCTCAAGTATTATTGAATCTGTTCAGTACCAGATTGGCACAACATCGCCTGGTTCGTGGACAAGTTGTACCGCAGATGATAGTACATTTGATGAAACTTCTGAAGACTTTAGTTGTAATGTTGGATCTACACTGCCAGATGGAAGTAAAACTGTATATTTTAGAGCAACAGATGACTTAGATCATACAATGACAAGTTATACAACGTTATCTTTTACTATTGATACAACTGCAGCTACCATTAATTTAATTGATCTTTCACCAGCAATTACTGCAGATACCACACCAATGTTATCTGGAACTGTAGTAGATACGTCAAGTACTATTGCCTCGGTTCAATACCAAATTGGCGGAACTTCACCTGCTTCTTGGTCTGGTTGTACTGCAAATGATGGCACATTTAACAGCGCAACAGAATCTTTTTCTTGTACTGTAAGTTCTGGCTTATCGGGTGGTAGTAAAACAATGTATGTAAGATCCACAGATGCAGCGGGAAATATTAATTCTGGAGGAACAATAGATTCCTCAACATTTACTATCGATATTACTGCCCCAACATTTACGATTGTTCCACTTTCACCAGATCCAAATACAGATGTCACGCCAACATTAGGAGGTACAGCAATGGATGCAAATAGTAATATTGCTACAGTTCAATTTCAAATAGATTCTACCTCTGGTAGTTGGTCTAGCTGTTCTGCTGTAGATACATTTAATAGCACAACAGAATCATTTACCTGTACAGCATCAACACTTACTAATGGCACGCATACCATGTACTTTAGAGGCACAGATGCTTTGGGAAATATAACTTCTGGGACATTCCCATCTGATACATTTTCAATTGATAATACACCACCGGATGTATCATTAAATGCTCTTACTCCAAACCCAACTAATGATAATACACCAACATTTACAGGTTCTGTTACTACAGATATAGGCACAATTGTATCAGTAGAGTATCAAATAAGTGGTACAGCACCTGGTTCTTGGAATGCTTGTTCCGCATCGGACGCCTCATTTAATAGTGCTACTGAAAGTTTTACTTGTACTGTAACAACATTATCGGATGATGATTACACAATCTATATTCGTGCTCAAGATTCTACTGGAAACCAGACATCTTCAAATTATACTCAACAAACTTTTTCTGTTGATACGGTAGATCCAATAAATCCTGGTGTAAATTTAGTTGCACTTACACCAGATCCAACAAATGATCTTACACTTACAATTGGAGGAACAGCAACTGATGCTGATGGTATCATTACAGATGTCGAATTTCAGATGGATGGTACAGGTGGAGCATGGTTAAGTTGTTCTGCAACAGATACTAACTTTAATAGTGCAACTGAATCATTTAATTGTGATGTTGGAAGTACCGTATCGCAAGGTTCTCATACTATTTATGTTCGAGCTACAGATAATGATGACTTAAATTCTGAAAGTGCACAAGATACATTTATCTTTGATACAGTTGTTTCCACAATAACATTAACAGCACTTTCTCCAGATCCTAGCTCTGACAATACACCAACTTTAAGTGGAACTGCAGTAGATACAAGTAGTACTGTACTTTCAGTAGAATTCCAAATTGGTGCTACAGCACCTGGTTCTTGGTCTAGTTGTTTAGCTAATGATGGTACTTTTGATGAAGCTTCTGAAATATTTAGTTGTACACCAAGCTCAGCATTATCTAATGGCTCTAATACTATGTTTGTTCGAGCAACAGATGCTGCAAGTAATGTAACTACAGGTGCAAACATAAAACAGGATACATTTATAGTTGATACTGCGGCACCATCATTAACTGTAGCTTCGATTACAGATCCAAATGCCGATAATACACCTTCAATAGGAGGTACAGCTGTAGATACATCAGGTACAGTTTTGTCTGTTGAATATCAGATTGATTCAACATCGGGTAGTTGGACCGCATGTACTGCAACAGATGGAGATTTTGATGAATCAACAGAATCATTCACATGTGATATAGATTCTGCTTTAACAAATGGTATGCACACTGTGTATATTCGATCAACTGACAGTTTGAGTACAACAACAGCTTCCGATTCTTACTATTCTGATTCTTTTACAGTTGATGCAGATGCACCAACTGTCACAATTTCTGCTCTTGCAGCAGACCCAACAAATGATAATACACCTACATTTACAGGGACTGTTTCAGATACAACAAGTAATATTGGAACAGTTGAATATCAACTCGATACTATATTTGGAAGTTGGAGTTCTTGTTCAGCGACAACAGGAAGTTTTGATAGTACTTCGGAAAACTATACTTGTAATGTAGGTTCAACAATTTCAAATGGAATTCATACCGTATATATTAAAACAACAGATGCACTTGGAAATGAAACAAGTCCAGATGAAAATATTAATGAATATACAAATTTGCAGTTTACTGTTGATACGACAGCACCAACAGTTTCTGTCACTGCACTTTCGCCAGATCCAACATTTGACAACACACCTTCACTTAGTGGACGTGCAACTGATAGTTTTTCATCAATTGCATCTGTTCAGTATCAGATTGATGTAACTACTGGAACTTGGCTATCGTGTACTTCAAATGATGGGAGTTTTGATACTGTTGAAGAGAATTATACTTGTACTGTCTCCACTGAACTAAACGATGGTTCACATACTATTTATATCCGTTCTACAGATTATTTAGGTAATACAACAACATCAAATAATTATCAATCCGATGCATTTACAGTTAATGCTCGTGGTCCTGTAATTTCTGATACAACTGAAACAAAAACACAAACAACAGCAGAAATTACATGGCAAACAGATGAAAATGGATCAACAAAACTTCAATATGGTTTATTACCAACACAAATTACCACTGAAACTGCAGAAACTAATACAACAACTCGCGTTACAGATCATGACGTTTCCTTAACAAATTTAGTTCCTTGTACTACATATCAATATGTTGTTAGATCTATAGATAGTAATGGATTAGAAACAATAGGAGATACTGAAAGTTTTACAACAAATGGTTGTACTGGTGAAGCAGCTATAACAAGCCAATCTTATGATGAATTATCTATAACAGGCGATTCAATGACACTTTTAAATGATGGTACAAACGGGCTCACACTTACTGCACCTGCTGCATTTTATGCAGAAGATTTGTATTTCCAAATTAAGAAACTAAATAAAGCTTCTGTACTAGGTGTAACATCATCACCTTCTGGATTTACAGCAGTAAATGACTTTATTTATGATCTTCGATCTTACGAAGACGTAAATACTGCTGTTACAAATTTTGATGAATCACTCACCATTCAAATGACATATCGCGATGCAGATATTACAAACTTTACAGAAAGTACTCTGCAACTATATACATGGGATGGTAGTTCATGGACTGCTTTGACAGGCTGTAGTAAAAATGCTTCATCAAATACAATTTCTTGTACAACGGATCATTTTACAGTTTTTGCACTTTTTGGTGTGTATGTACCACCTACAACAAGTAATGGTAGTACATCAAGTAGTAGTGGTGGTGGATCTTCTTCAAACAATGTATGTTCAAATCAAAGACCAGCTTCTGCACCTCATTTATTCCAAGTCGATAGAACAGGGAATAAAGCAACATTACATTTTGCCCCTTCTGATGGACCATATGACGGTTATATTTTATCTTTTGGGTTGGATGAATCTGCAGAACAATATAATGGTATTTTTGACATTCGAAACTCCACTGGTGCAATTGTACAAGATGTAGATTATTTAGATCCAGGTGGTGCTTATTACTTTAAAGTAAAAGCAAAGAATGGTTGTACATCCGGGGATTGGAGTAATATCATACGAACTCGTGGTGTAAATGCTAGAAGTACAGCTATTATTTCTTTTTATCCAACATGGATGGAATCTGTTTCTTATCATGTAAATAATGCTGTATCTACCGTAACTTCTGTATTACCAGGTAAAAAACAAACAACAACTCAGACAGCGGCTCCAGTACAACAACAACAACCAGTTGCTCCTCAACAACCAACAAATCCAAAACAACCTGCTGCACCAAGTAGCCCGCAAACTCCACAATCTCCGCCACAACAATCAGGAAACTGGTTTACTGGTATAATAAACCGAATTACCTCAATTTTTAAATAATATGGATCCAACAATTCAACCATTAAACTACACACCAAGAAGAATGAGGAAAAAATTTCCATTTATTAAATTGCTTATTTTAATTATTGTTATAACTATTTGTGCTACTTCTATTTATTTTTTATGGACTTCACCTTTAAATCCGCTTCAAAAAGATACAGCAGAAACATATAAACAAGTTACACAATCTAATCGCCCTGCACCAGATTTTTCAAAATGGCAGTTTTATCAGAATCCTGATAATGGATTCTCTATACGTATTCCTCCTGAATGGATGATTAATGAGAAAAGAGATAATAAAAATAAATCTTTAGGTGAAATAGCATTCTCTCCATCCGAACAAGGTGAATTATATGGAAGTATTAATACTATTATTATTAAAAATATTGCCGATAGTGAAGATAATAAACCATTAACTACAAAAAATGAATTTGATGCTTGGTATTCATCACAAACTAAAAAAGAAGGAACTATAACTAAATTAGATACTGCAACCATTGCAGAACAAAAAGGAGTTATTTATTTAGATAAATCTCAAGACGAAGGGTATAACTTAAATGCTTGGTTTAGAAAAAATAGTAGAAATTATTACATTACAGTTACGGGTAATAAAAATATCGACGATGAAGATATTTATGCTTTTAGAAACCTCTTAAACACAATAAAATTCATTTCTAAATAAAATCTACTTTATAAAGAAATTAACCTTATTTTTTAAAAAATGATATAAATAGTACTTAAATATACTGCATTTTATGGTATAATATATAAGCACTATACAAATCGTTGAAACTGTTTTTTGAGTCAGAAAGGAGCTTTCTATGACTCAGCAACAAAATGCCTCAGAGGGTACTGAAAGAAAAAGCCAAACGAAAAAGGTCATTGATCTTCTTCTCGGCTACCATCCGACTGAGCTAGATCATACTCAGCAAGATCGTGCTCAGTTATTACGTTATGGGCTATCGGCAGAAGCGATATTTACGCGCCAATCCGGTCGTCCATCAAGCTTTCCAGTGGAGGTTGAAGAAGCAAGCGAGAAATACAATTCTCCGCTTCAAGTCACATGGACCTCCTGGCCCAACGTTTAGTGCATCGAGGGGTGTTTGCGCAATGCGTGAACATCCCTCAAACCCTTTTTAAGAAATAAGTAGAGTAATTTCACCTTTGTATTCTTCAGAAATTAATGTAGCCGCTTTACCACGTTTTACTTCTTCAAATTTTTTAGTAAGTTCTCTTGTTACAACAACTTCTGATTCAGGTAATACTTCAGAAATGGTCTCTAATGTTTTTTGTATTCTATTTGGAGATTCAAATGTTATAAAAACCATATCTTTAAATATTTTTTTTGTTTCTGCAAATTTGAGTAAAACATTTTTTAGCGGACCTTCTTTTTTTGGCAAAAATCCAAAAAACATAAACTGATCAGAATGAAATCCTGCGTGAAGGAATGCAGTTGTAACCGCGGATGGACCAGGAATAACCGTAAAAGGTATACCTTTTTTAACTATATGTTGAACTAAAAATGAACCTGGATCAGAAATAAGTGGCATACCAGCTTGTGAAATAAGGCTAATTTCTTTGCCTTCTTCCAAAAGAGAAACAACTTCTGGCAATTTTTGAAACTCTTTTTCTTTATAGTAAGAAATCATACGTTGTTCTGGATTTCGTTTAAAAGGAAAAATTTCTGCAATAACTTTAAGAAGTAAACCAGTAGACCTGGTATCTTCGGTAAGTAAAATATCGGAAGCCATAATAGTTCTGGCCTGACGATACGAAAGATCATCTAAATTTCCAATTGGCGTTCCGACAATGTATAGCATGAGATATATTATAATACATACATGGCTTTTGATCTTCAGTCCAACTACAAACCAACAGGAGACCAACCACAAGCAATTAAAGAACTTGAGGCAGGTGTGTTGAGTGGATTAAAAAACCAAGTGCTTTTAGGTGTAACTGGATCTGGAAAAACATTCACTATGGCAAATGTTATTCGAGATTTAAATATGCCAGCACTTATTATTTCCCATAATAAAACTTTGGCTGGACAACTGTATCAAGAATTTAGAGATTTCTTTCCAACAAATGCAGTATCTTATTTTGTTTCATATTACGATTATTATCAACCAGAAGCATATATTCCAACGTCAGATACTTATATTGAAAAAGAAGCAGATATTAATGAACTTATTGATAAGCTAAGATTAAAATCTACATCAAATATTCTTACTCGAAAAGACGTAATTGTAGTTGCTTCCGTTTCTTGTATTTACAACATCGGATCTCCTTCAGAATACGGTAAATTTATGATCGAGCTTAAAAAAGGAGATTTTATAGTCTGGCGACAAATGTCTGTAAAACTTACAGAATTATTGTATGAACGCTCTGAATTTGATTTTAAACGTGGCACATTTAGAATTCGAGGAAGCCACATGGATATTTATCTTCCATATGAAGATTATGCAATTCGTATTACAGAAGAATATGGACGTATTACACAATTTGAACGCATTGATCCATTAACAGGTCAAAAGGTTGGCAGTGATAATGAATCGGTAACTATTTATCCAGCAAAATTATATTTAATGGATCCAATAGCATTTCAAAATGCTGAGAATCAAATAAGAACAGATCTTCAAAGAGAATATGATGTACTCAAAAAACAAAATAAAATTGTAGAAGCTGAACGACTGTTGCGTAAAGTAAATTACGACTTAGAAATGATTAAAGAAGTTGGATATGTAAACGGTATAGAAAATTATTCGCGTTATTTTGATGGACGTAAACCAGGAGATCCACCTTATAGTTTATTGGATTACTTTAAAGTGGCATATGGTGATAACTTTTTAGTAATAATTGATGAATCCCATATGACTGTGCCTCAAATTCGAGGTATGTTTAATGGAGATAAAGCTCGTAAAAAGAATCTTATCGATTATGGATTCCGTTTAAATTCTGCCTATGATAATAGACCATTAACTTTTGATGAATTCTATAAAATTCCACCTAAATTTATTTATGTATCAGCAACACCTGATGAATGGGAAGTTGAACAATCAAAACAAGAAGTGAATATGTTAGTTAAAGAGAAGGTACAAGTACCTCATTCTGGAGTCGTAGAACAACTTATTCGTCCAACTGGTATTATCGATCCTCAAATTACCATTCGTCCAGCTACTTCTGAGATTCCAGATTTAGTAAAAGAAATTGAAATTAGAGCTAAAAAAGGTGAAAAAACTCTTGTAACAACTTTGACAAAAAAAACTGCTGAAGATTTATCAGAATATGTTAAAGAAAAAAATATACGTGCTGCCTATTTACATTCAGATATTCATACATTAGAAAGATCTGATGTTCTAGATAATCTTCGTAAAAATGAATTTGATGCGTTAATTGGTGTTAATTTACTTCGTGAAGGATTAGATTTACCAGAAGTTACACTAGTTGCTATTTTAGATGCAGATAAAGAAGGGTTTTTGCGATCAAGAACATCCTTAATTCAAACCATGGGTCGTGCAGCAAGAAATGTTGATGGAGAAGTTATTTTATATGCAGACAAAGTTACAAAATCTATGAAGTTGGCAATTGATGAAATAAATAGAAGACGCACATTACAATCTGAATATAATAAAAAACATAATATAGATCCAAAAACAATCTATAAACCAATACGAGAAAAAATTGCAGAAAAAGAAGAAGAGGATTTTATGGTTTTTGACAAAATGAATAGAGACTTTGATATAAAAGGGTTAGAAACATTAGATGCACAATCCATGACAGATTATGATAAGAAAAAGACTATAAAAAAGCTTGAAAAAGAGATGAGAAAGTATGTAGAAGAAATGGATTTTGAAGCAGCAATTATGATTCGAGATAAAATTAAAGAAATCGGAGCATAATTAATTACATTTTTAATATGTAAATTGCCTTCGTAGAATATTTAAAATTTTACCTTCTTGAGTATACTTAGCTGAAATGATCGGTAATGCAGAAATTCCTCGAAGAGACTTCTTAATTGGATTAGGTTTATTAGGTGCTAGTGCTGCAACCGTTGGTATTAATACTGTTATGCAAGAGTTGCCTGACTTTCATTTAGAACCTGGATATGCTGAATCAAGACTGGAGCAATTATTATCATATGAAAGAGTATTTGTTAATCCAGTGCCAGATTCATTAACAGGTGGAGCTATAAATATTCCATTTGCACCCTACGATACTAATCCTCAAATTGCACACAAATTTGTAGCAGATATGACAGCATTAGAAATTACAAACGCCCGAACTTTTATTCATGATAACGTAGAAGGCAAAATTGGTTTTTATGATATCTACTATTTAGACCAATTAAAAGATTTTATTATTCAAACAAATAGAATCTCTCCTAAACCAATCCAATTTGCTGTGAATTTATTTGATACATTTAATTTGCTACACAGTAGTAAATTTAATCCTATATATGGAAGTATTCCCGTTAATCATGCTTATTTACGGCAAGCATCCAACCCACAAGAAGTTAAACAAAGACAAAAAGATTTTTTTACAGATCCAAATACAATAACTGAATTCAAAAAAAGAATTCAGTATATTATGCATTACTTAGAACCAGTTTCTGAATTTATAAATTGTTGGGAAATTGCAAATGAACCTGATGCAAAATTTAACACAACAGATAAAAAAGGTGTAATGACAGAATGGTTACATAACGTTTTACCAGCACTTACAGATATTGATCCCTATACTCCAATTAGTGCAGGTACCAAAGACGCAACAGATTATAACGGTCAAGAATTAGTTAAAGATGGTTTAACACTTGCATCATTTCATATTTATGGAGGAAACTTTAGTAAAGAACAAAGAAGTTTATATAAATATGCAAAACAAATGCAAACAAATTCTCATTTACCAGCGCCTTATTTAGGCGAAATGGGCTTTCCAAAAAAAGTTTTTGGCTATGAATTACCACCAGAAATATATGATCAACAACTGGCAAGATCAATTTCAGAAACTGTTCTAAATAATGCATATATTGATGATGATAATCAACAAGTTACATTTGGATTATCTAATATTGCCCTTTGGCAACTCCTTGTAAACCAAAAAAGTCGTGATGGATTTCAAGTAGATCCAACTTCTAATCCAAAAGCAGTACGAGCAATTCAAACTGCACAAGCACTGTATGCTTCATAAATTACATAAATCTTTCACAATATAACTTGTAAGTTTCATAAAAAAGATGTACACTTATACGTTCTATAACTTGCTAAAGTATCATGCTAAACACAATAAAAGTCAAAGGTGCCAGAGAGCACAATTTAAAAAATGTAGATGTAGAAATTCCTAAAAATAAATTTGTCGTTTTTACTGGAGTTTCTGGATCTGGTAAATCTTCTTTGGCTTTTGACACAATTTATGCAGAAGGTCAACGTCGTTATGTAGAATCTTTGTCAGCTTATGCCAGACAGTTTTTGGGCATAATGGATAAACCAGATGTTGATTTTATTGAAGGACTTTCTCCAGCAATTTCAATTGATCAAAAAACGGCAAGTCATAATCCAAGATCTACAGTTGGAACAATTACAGAAATTTACGATTATTTAAGAGTCTTATTTGCTCGTGTAGGACATCCACACTGTCCAAACTGTGGTATCGAAATTCGCAAAATGACAGTTGATGAAATTGTCACAAAAATGATAGAACATATTCGTGTGCATGTTTCTTCAGACAAAATGAAACCTCATGTTATACATATACTTTCACCAGTTGTAAGAGCTCGAAAAGGTGAATTTAGAGATTTATTTGAAAATTTACAAAGTAAAGGATACAAACAAGTTCGTGTTGATGATCATGATTTTCAGTTAGAAGATGAAATAAATTTAATTAAAGCAAATAAACACTCAATTGATGCTTATATAGATGCCGTTTCCCTTCAACATAAAGACTTACAAGATGACGTATTTATGTCAAACTTAAGATCTCGATTATCTACTGCTGTGGAGCAAAGTACTAATCTTTCTGGTGGTCTTGCAGTTCTAAAATTAGAATCTGAAGAACATTTATTTTCTGAAAAGTTTTCTTGCCCAAACTGTAATCTTTCATTGCCAGAAATAGAACCACGCATGTTTTCTTTCAATTCACCACTTGGCGCATGTCCAACTTGTAAAGGTATTGGAACAATTCATAAAGTAGATCCAGATTTATTACTCAATCCAAATTTAAGTATTAATGAAGGAGGACTTCAACCATATCCAAAGTTTTATTTTCAAGAAACCTGGTATTTACGCTTAATTAAGACAATGGCAGAACACGAAAGTTTAGATTTAAATAAACCACTTTCTAAATTTACTGAAGAAGAAAAGAAACTATTATTATTTGGAAATGGAAGAACATATCAAGTAGAAGGTACTAACAGATTCGGACGAATTACCTATATTAATGAAACATATAATGGTTTAGCAAATGATATAGAAAAACGTTATTTTGAAAGTGAAGGTAGTGGTTGGGAAGTTATGAAATACATGCGAGAAGAACAGTGTGATGCATGTAAAGGAAAACGTCTTAAACCAGAAGTATTATCTATAACAATTGATGGTCATAATATTTCTGATATGACAGATTGGTCTATAGATTTTACACGTGCTTATATTTCTACAAAAATTGATGGTGTGTTAAATCAATATGAAAAAGAGATTGCAAAATCCGTTGTTAAAGAAATTAATACAAGACTCGCATTTTTAGATAATGTAGGACTTTCCTATCTAACAGTATCTCGTGCAGCTCGAACCTTGTCTGGTGGAGAATTACAGCGCATTCGTTTAGCTTCTCAGATTGGAACTGGCTTAACGGGCGTATTATATGTACTAGATGAACCATCTATCGGACTTCATCCTCGAGATGTTTCTGCTTTAATAGAAACACTTCATAATTTAACAAATTTAGGAAATACATTAATTGTTGTAGAACA
>CAYSZW010000009.1:33561-40963 GCA_964435665.1 uncultured Gammaproteobacteria bacterium
ATTCCGTTACAAAATTTAATTGCAGTGACTGGTGTTTCTGGATCTGGTAAATCTACACTTATTACAGAAACATTGTATCCAGCCTTAAAATTACATGTCAGTAACGCTTGGAATGAATTTGTTGGTGATTATAAACGTATAGAAGGATTTCATGATTTAGATCGTGTATATTTAGTAGATCAATCTCCAATTGGAAGAACACCACGGTCTAATCCAGCAACATATGTAAAAATGTTTGATGATGTAAGAGACATTTTTGCAAATACTGTAGAAGCAAGAGCAAGAGGATATAAAAAAGGTAGATTTTCATTTAATGTAAAAGGTGGCCGTTGTGAAAAATGTCAGGGTGCTGGCGTTATTAAAATAGAAATGCAATTTTTATCTGATGTCTATGTTACTTGTGACGTTTGTGAAGGAAAAAGATATAACAGAGAAACCTTAGAAGTTCGTTATAAAGATAAAACAATTTACGACGTATTGGAAATGACTATTGATGAATCTGCAGACTTTTTCAAAAATCATCAAAAAATTTATTTGAAACTTAAATTTCTTCAAAAAGTTGGACTTGGATATATTAAGCTTGGACAACCTGCTCCAACATTTTCTGGTGGAGAAGCTCAACGTATTAAACTTGCAGATGAACTTTCTCATGCAACAAAAGGACATACACTTTATATTCTAGATGAACCAACAACTGGTTTACATTTTTATGATATTCAAAAACTATTAAATGCACTTAATGAATTAGTAGACCAAGGAAATACTGTCTTGGTTATAGAACACAACTTAGATATTATTAAACATGCTCAATACTTAATCGATCTTGGACCAGAAGGTGGAGATAAAGGTGGAACGATTTTGTATCAAGGAGATTTAGAAGGAATTAAAAAAGTAGAAGGTTCTTATACAGGTCAGTATCTAAAAAAAATTACTGGATAAGTTGAAAATGTTCTTCCATTGCTAAATAATATTCTTTAAATCCTGGGATATCTGTAAAATTAGCATAATTTTGTCTTAGTTCTTCAAAACTACCATATTCATGTATAAATGGTGCAATAGTTGTAGCAAGAATATAAAAAATTCCACCATCTTGATATGGAATACTATTTATAGTTGGTACAAACTGTAAAGTTTTTTCACTATTATTGTTTATTTCTTCAAGTCCAACAAATCGAATACTTCCGTCAGAATTTTTATCAACTAAATCTTTTATAAGATAGAAATCAGCTAATTCTGCAATACTTTCAGTAACTGCTATGGAGTCATCATTGATTTTCCTAAAGGAATTTAGGAATTCTTCAGAAGGTGGTAAAGACATATTTTGTTCCTCAAAACTTTTACCTAAATCAAAATTATGTTGTAGTAATGAATCAGTTAAGAAATTTAGTTGTGATGTAAAAATTAATCTTTCATGTTGAATATCAATCTCTCTTAATTGTGTAGCGGTTGCTTCATCCCAAATATTATATGCGTTTGGATCTATATTACCTTGTACTGTTACAACTACAAAATGATTGTCTTGTTCTAATTCAAGTGCCTGTATATCAAAATTTGTGCTTGCTGTTGAATTTGATTGTGCTATATATGTTGGTTCCTTTACTGCAAGGATAATGTTATTGCCGTTTGGTAACCCAATACGCTGTACTTGGTCTACTGAAGTACCTTGTAACCACATTTCTTGTGCTTGATCGAGAATATGTTCTGAATAATTACTTGATTGAAATACTGTATGATCTAGAATTGTAGAATTTTCACTTTCGCTAGATTGAACTATTGCAGTAGGTTCTGGTGTTGAAGTATCATTATTTCCACAACCCGATAACGATAATGCTATTAATGCAGCGCTTGCTGATCTAGCTAATCTTTCTTTTAACATACACTATTATAACCTATAGTGTTTGTAACCTCAACTCATATTTTTTTGATAAGATATAATGTACAGATGGAAAAACTACATATTCCAGCAAAAAGAGAAGAACTGAAACATATTCCGACAACAAACGGGGTCTATATTTTTGAGCAAAAAGGTAAACCAATTTATATTGGTAAATCAATTAACTTAAAAGCTCGTTTAATTTCTCACTTCGAAGCTGCAAAGGTAGATCCTAAAGCAGCTGGATATGTTAATAATGCAGATAC
Organism: uncultured Gammaproteobacteria bacterium; assembly: GCA_964435665.1. Taxonomy (GTDB): domain Bacteria; phylum Patescibacteriota; class Microgenomatia; order UBA1406; family GWC2-37-13; genus MFZZ01. Next base: position 35,701 of record CAYSZW010000009.1, read on the forward strand.
GATTAGTTATTATTTAACAGATTCAGAGTTTAAAGCTTTAATTTTTGAATCAGAACTTATTCAAAAACATTCACCTAAATATAATGTCCGTTGGATGGATGATAAGAGTTATTTATATATAAAAGTAACTATCAAAGATGAATTTCCTAAGTTTTTTATTACACGTCGTGAAAAAGATAAGAATGCTATTTATTTTGGACCTTTTCCTTCAGTAAAAGTAGCAACAAATCTTCTTCGTGAAATACGCAAAGTATTTCCATTTTGTACTCAAAAAAAGATTACCAAAACACCTTGTTTTTATTCAAAAATTAAAATGTGTCACCCATGTCCAAATGTTATAACTCAAGTAGAAGATCCTGCTGAACGTAAACGCTTAACAAAGGAATATAAAGATAATATTAAACAAGTAATTAAAGTGTTAGAAGGTAAAGTAGACACGGTAGTTAAACAACTGTATACAAAAATTGATGAATTAACTTCTGAACAAAAGTTTGAAGATGCAATTTGGTATCGAGATAGATTATTACGACTTGAAGGTATAGTTTTACGACGCAAATTTGATACTGAATATGTTGATAATTACAACGTTTCAGAAAAAAGGGTTGAATCATTGCTTCAATTACTTTCTCCTCATATACCAATTACAAAGCTTGATCGCATAGAATGTTTTGATATGAGTACCTTTTCCTTTAAGGAATCTACTGCATCAATGGTAGTTTTTACAAATGGGTTAAGCGATAAGAAGGAATATAAACGTTTTAAAATTATAGATGAAAATGCACAGTCTGATTTTGAAATGATTGATGAAGTTATAAGACGTAGATTAAAAAATAATTGGCCACTTCCAGATTTATTTGTAATCGATGGTGGAAAACCACAAGTGAGAACTGTTCTAAAGGTATTTTATGAAATGAATATTAATATTCCATTAATTGGTATAGCAAAAAGACCAGATAGAATTATTCTGGGGCAAAGTGATTTTTTATCTGTAAGACCAAAGTCTGATCATCCTGGATTTAAACTTATCCAGTCATTACGTGACGAATCTCATAGGTTCGCTAAAAAGTATCATGTGCTTCTCCGTAATAAAAAGATGTTATAATTGAGTACACATTTATGAAAGAAGCATTACTTGTTGTAAACATAATTTTATCCATTGTTATTACTGTTCTTATTCTTTTACAAGGAAAAGGTGCAGGTTTAGGAAGCGCATGGGGTGGTGGAGGAGAAATGTACCAAACAAGACGTGGTGTTGAAAAAGTAACTATGAGACTTACGTACATTACAATCTTCCTCTTCTTTGTTTTATCCATGGCGAATTTTTTTATACAATAAATTCATGCAGATCAATAAAAAACAAATACGCTATGCGTATTGGTTATTTCTCGCATTTGTAAAGAAAAATGCCCAATCAATCATGTTGAGTTTTCTCGTGAGCTTATTGGGTATCATTGCTTTGGTTTCCTTTTCTCCTTATATTTTAAAACTTATTACCTCTAAAACCCAAACCATAGGCATTACAGGGACCTATTCATTAGATACATTGCCAGATGAAGTTGTTTCAAAATTTTCTAATGGTTTATTACATGTAAACGATAAAGGTGAATTAATTCCATTGTTAGTTGATTCGTGGGAACCTCTTGATGGGGGACGCGAATATAGATTCCATATAAAAAAAGATCTTGTTTGGAATGACGGTACGCCATTTACTGCAAAAGATATAACATACTCCTTTAAAGATATCAAAATGGAAGCTCAAAATGATTATTTATTATCGTTTAAACTTGCAAAACCTCTGCCAATTTTTCCTAACTTTTTAACTAAACCTGTCCTTAAATATCCATTAATTGGTGTAGCAGGTGTTTATAAAGTAGAAAAAATTAAGTTTAATTCTGGTTTTGTGAAAGAATTACAATTAACGCCTCAACAAGAAAATTTACCAATTATTGTCTATAAATTTTATGACACAGATTCTAAACTTGTTGAAGCATACAAGCTTGGTGAAATTACACAAATGTCGACTACTAGATTAAATGTGGCTAATCAATTTAAAGAATGGAAAAATACAGAAATTGAACGTACAGTCGATTACACAAAAGTTATGACACTTTTTTATAACTTAAATGATCCGTTACTCCGTGATGAAAAGGATTTGCGACATGCAATTGCAGAATCCATTGATAATACAATCTATCAGGAATTAGGAGTTGAAGCTTATAGTCCAATTCCTCCCACATCTTGGGCACATGATCCAGAAACAAAACGATATGTGTATAATCCCAATGCATCTGAACGTATTATAGAACGATATACAGAGGCAAGTTCTGCCGCAAACTTTAAAATAAGTACTTATTACGATTATTTATCACTTGCTGATAAAATTAAAGATAATTTAAGTGCTGTTGGTTTAAATACAAATGTTGAAGTATTAACCGGTAATTTACCTCCAAATTTTACGTTACTCTTAGCACAGATGACGCTTACCAAAGATCCTGATCAATATTTTTTCTGGCATTCAACACAGCGAGCAACGAATATAACTTCGTATAAAAATGTTCGTGTTGATAAAGCTTTAGAAGATGGTCGTGCAACGTTTAATTTAGATAATCGTAAAGAAATTTATGCAGATTTTCAGCGAGTTTTGGTTGAAGATATGCCTGCACACTTCTTATATTATCCATACTCCTATACAATAAAAAGAAAGTAGTAGATTGGGCAATAGTTTGATATAATCTAATATTCTAAGCCGAGGTGGCGAAATTGGCAGACGCGCACGCTTGAGGGGCGTGTGGAGCAATCCTTGGAGGTTCAAGTCCTCTCCTCGGCACATATATATGTCAAAAAATGAATTTGTCAATTTTGACTTCCGTCCTGAACACCAAATAAGATCTGATCTTTTTAGTAATAAAGGATTACAGTTACTTCATATTAATTTCCCGTCGATAAAAGCTACTTCACACGATGGAATGGATAGGATTGTTTGTTTTTGGCCTATATTTAGTAAATATATGGCAGCAAATAATCAATTTGATATTGCAGAAGACATGGAAGGATTTTCAAAAAAAGCTGATGAAGAATCTGCTTCAAGATCAGAACAAGTATTTCTACTTTATGAAAATGATGAATCAATAATTCAACAGGCTATTTCAGCATTAACTTCACTAGCTACACAACCTGCATTTACTGGAACTTTAATAGAAAATTCTGACAGAATTATGTCAAATGAAGATATTTTTGAAAGTGAAAAATTTTTATTTAAAGCAGCTCCAGTGTTTGTTTTTAATGCAAAGAATTAATTGTTACTCCAAATTTTCTATTTTTTCTATTAATTCTACACAACCAGGTAATGATTCAACTTCTCGTAATTCTTCCAAAGTAAACCATTTATATTCAGAAGCTTCTTCATTAATAGTAATTTCTGCATTTTGATCTTGTAATTCACACAAATAGGAAATAAAGATACCTTGCCATGTACCACGAATTTCTGTATCAACAAATGGTTCTGGATGAATAAGATTAATTTTTGTTCCTAGTTCTTCTCTAACTTCTCGATGAAGAGTCTCTTCTGGTTTTTCTCCAAATTCTAAACCACCACCAGGAATTTGCCATTGATTATGAATAGTAGAATTTTCATCATTACGAAGAGTAAAGAGGTATTTATTTTGTTTTTTTATTATTGCAAGAACTACTACTTGAGTAAAACCTTTTTTCATATGGAGAAATTTGTCTATCGGTGTAATGTGAGGCCAGCAGGAATCGAACCTGCAACCTCATCCTTAGAAGGGATGCGCTCTATCCAATTGAGCTATGGCCCCGATAGGCACATTGGAGCCGCTTGTCAGATTTGAACTGACGACCTGTCGCTTACAAAGCGAATGCTCTACCAGCTGAGCTAAAGCGGCAATACCAAATGTGCCGCGGGAGAGGGTCGAACTCTCACGCCTTGCGGCACTGGATTTTAAGTCCAGCGTGTATGCCATTTCACCACCGCGGCTTGGTACTTGTAGATTATATCAGATCAATTTCTCTTGATCTACAGTAACTATGTTTAAATGTTTACATCCTTTTGGCGTTACTATACGCCCACGTGGAGTCTTTTTTATAAATCCAATCTGAAGTAAATAAGGTTCAATAAATTCCTCGATTGTACGACGATCTTCTGCAAGTGAAGAAGCTAGGGTTTCTACACCAATTGGCGAGTTTTGAAATTTATCTGCAATAGTTCTTAAATACTGAATATCAATATCTGTTAATCCCATTTCATCAATCTCTAAAAGTTCAAATAACTGCGCTATAACATCTGCATTAATTTCTTTATGATCATGAACTTCCACAACATCTCTGGCTCGTTTTAGAATTCTATTTGCAATACGAGGTGTTTTTCGAGAGCGCTGAGCAATAGATTTAACAGCATCAGTTGTTATTTTAACTTCCATAAGTGCTGCAGAACGTTTTACAATTTCTGCCATTTCTGAATCTGTATAATAATCTAAACGTAAAACTAGTCCAAATCGATCTCGCAGTGGTGCAGAGAGTAAAGCTAATTTTGTTGTTGCACCAACAATAGTTATTTGTGGAACTGGTAATCGCATTGTTCTGGCAGAAGGACCTTTACCAATAATAATATCGAGCGCATATTCTTCTATAACTGGGTACAACATTTCTTCAACAGGTTTTGGTAGTCTGTGAATTTCATCAATAAAAAGGACATCGTTATCCTTTAAATTAGTTAAGATTGCTGCTAAATCTCCAGTTTTGGTAATTGCAGCTCCAGATGTAATTTTAATATTTCCTTCAAGTTCATTAGAAATAATATAAGAAAGAGTTGTTTTACCTATACCTGGTGGTCCATAAAATAAAATATGTTCAGTTGCCGCACCCCGACTTTTTACAGCCTGAAGAAATAATTGGAGCGTTTTAATAGCATTTTCTTGACCAATATAGTCTTTTAATGCCTTCGGACGAAGAATATTTATGTCAATTTGTGCTGTATCTTTTGATTCCATAAAAGGTAGAAACATTATAACACTTTGTATGTATAGTCAGTTCATTTTCCTCCTGAAAGAATCTGAATTGCTCTTTGTACACGTTTTTCCACTTCAAGATCTGTAGGGATTTGTTCCAAAACTTTTCTGCTTTCTGTAACTTTAAATCCAAGAGAAGAAAGTGCATCGATAACCATTTTATCTTCTTCCGTTTCTGTAGGTTGGTCGAGCTTAAATTCTGTATCAAATTTGCTAGAGAGTTCTAGCATAATTTTCAT
>CAYSZW010000010.1:0-40131 GCA_964435665.1 uncultured Gammaproteobacteria bacterium
CTAATGTTCGATTCATTGTAATTTTTTGAGCTCCTTGTAAGTAGTAAAAGGTTAAATCTACCTTATCTATTTCTTGTTTATATAATCCTTTATCAGTTGCAGCCATTGCATAAATGGAAAGTTGTAAACTTTTCTTTAATTCTTTTTCATCGGGCATTTTGCCAGTTTTATAATCAATAATCTCAATTTTTCCATCCGACTTTTGGTCAACTCTATCAATTTTTCCGGTTAAGTACACTTCTTCATCAACTTTAATCTTAAAAAATTGTTCTAATCCTACAATTTCTACACTGGTTGTATGAAATGTTTTAAAATATTGTTCCAACATGTCTTTTGCTTCTTGTTTGTATTGTTTTGCTTGAATTTGGGAACTATAACCTGCTGGATCCCATAAGGTTTCTACTAAATTATGCAAATGACTAATACCATATGATTTATCTTCAATATATCCTTTATAAAATTGTTGTAATACATTATGAATAGTGCTACCAAAAGAAGCAGCAGATCCTGGAGCAGTTGGAATTTTAAGAATATACTGGAATTTATACTTTAAAGGACAAGTTTCATAGGTTTCCAACTGACTAAATGAAAATTGGGTAACATTCATTTTTTGTTTTTGAATTGGCTCTTCTGATTTTTTAAAATCAAAAATACTCAGTTGTTCTTGTTCTTCTTTTTTAATTGAAAGTGTATTCTCAATCTGTTCTTGGCCAATAGTCTCAAATACAAATGGAGAAATTTTGCGCTTTCGTTTTCCGTCACCGTATATTTCTGATGCAGACAGATACGCACGATCCATAGCACGAGTTAAACCTACGTAAAAAAGTCTTCGTTCTTCTTGTACATGATAATCGCCTTCTGGCAAATTTTCTTTAATCAAATCGTCCGGAATGGGAATAGTATCTTTTCTGTTTGTTGTGGGAAATCTTCCATTGATTAAATTTGTTAAAAAAACGACAGGAAATTCTAATCCTTTTGAAGCATGCACCGTTAAAATATTAACTGCATTTGAAATTGCTGCATCAGTATCGGCTGAAATAGGAGATTCACCTAGTTCTTGACTCATATCTAAATAATCAACTATCGTAAAAACGGTACTTTCTGCATTATTTGTATATACATTCTTAATAAGATTTAAGAATTTAAGAATATTAAGAGCAATCTTTTCATCATGTTCTGTTTGATAATTTGCAAGGAGTTTTAGATAACCAGTATCTTCTAAAAAATAATATAAAATATCTGTCGCTGTATCATTTTGCAATCTTGCAATATGACGTTTTATCATGGAGATAAGCTCAATAAGTGAATCTCTGGTCTGTTCTTTTAGCAGTGGCAAATATTTTCGAAACGGCTGATGTTCTGTTTTATACCATTCTTCATTAAAAAATGATAAATAAATTTCTATAGATTGATATAAAGAGACAGAAGTTTTTTTGGCAAAACCATTTAAAAGTACTAAATCTTGTTCGTCTAATTTGAAATGATCCATGTTTAACAATCTAAACAAGGAAACATTATCTTCTAAATTGGTAAGTAATTTAAGATAAGCAATAAGATCTTTAATTTCTGATTGTCTAAATAATGTACCAGGCCCTAAAAACTGATAGGGAATTCCTTGCCTGGTTAACTCTGTTATAAAAGGATCACTATGATTGTTTGCACGAACAAGAATGGCAAAATCGCGATATTCATACTTATATTTCTTTTTTGAGTCTAGAATTGTTTTTGCAACCCAACTAGCTTCTGTATCGCCATGTTCAAATAATTCAAAAGAAACACTGTCTTTAAGATTTTTTTTATTTGATTTTAGTTCTTTAGAAATTCCTAACTTGCTTTCTAATGTGTAAGGATTATTAAATTGAATTAATGTATATGCATGATCTAAAACATTTTGATTCGAACGATAGTTTTGAAGTAAACTTACTTGATGAGCACCTTTATAATCTTCCATAAAGGTTAAAATGTTAGAAATAGAAGCTCCACGAAATTTATAAATTGCCTGAGAATCATCTCCTACAACAGTTAACTTAGGATTTTCTTTTGCTGGACAAAGTAATTTAATAAGCTGATACTGTGCAATATTAGTATCCTGAAATTCGTCAACCATGACATATTTAAATTGTTTTTTATATTCTTGTAATACATTTGGTCTGTCTCGAAATAGTTTTAATAAGTAATATATAAGATCTCCAAAATCCATTACATCATTTTCAATCTTTAGTTTTTGATACGTACCATAAGCTTTAGCAAGTTCCATATGCTTATCTTTATCTTCTGGCAGTAAATCATGGTTTGTCTGTTGTTTTATTGCCCATTTTAAATATTCATCCGGAGAAATATCTTCATCCTGAAGTCGAGAAAAATGTTGTAGTAATCCTTCAATAAATTTAGTTGGATTACTTAATGGGCGAAAATATTTTAGATCAAAATGAAAGATATTTTTTCTAAAAAATAAAATTGTTTGTGCTTGCGTTAATAAGTCATAAGCTGGATTGAGGCCGATATGATTACTTTTTTCTCGCAAAATTTGGTCAGCAAATCCATGAAATGTGGAAATCCACATCTGAAAATAGCCATATGGCATAGCACGATCTACTCGTTCTTCCATTTCATAGGCAGCTTTTTCAGTAAACGTTAAACATAAAACCTCTTCAGGTTTTGCTTTTTCTGTTTGAATTAAATGTTTAATTTTTTCTACAAGTGTAGAAGTCTTGCCTGTTCCTGCACCAGCAACAATAAGAAGTGGACCGTCATTGTATTCAACAGCCTTTATTTGATCGGAGTTTAAGGAGTAATCATTAGCCATACGGGTACTTATTGTAACATACCTATTATAATGCGCGTATATAACAAAATACACGTATTTATGTCCCATAATATTGATATATCAATGGGCTCAGTGTATAATAATAGACTGTTATAAAAAGAAATAGTAGAATAATTGCTTTCTTCTATTTCTCTAACATCAGTATTTTGCACTTTTGATAAATAAAACCAGCTAGCTAGAAGGATTTCATCATGACGACCTTGAGAACTGCTAATGAAGTAAAAGAACAAGTCATTTCTTCGTTAGAAAATGAACGAAGGAATCAAAAGAAAGTTGCACACGCAGCTTTAGGTAACAACCGTAAAGAACTCTTACATATTATGAAAAAATATGTAAAAAGTCGTCGTTTATTTTTTTTAACTTGGGTACCTGCTTTCGTATTTCCATCGTATCAATACGACGAATCTGGTGATCTATGCGCCATTCAGTGGGAATGTGAAGACGTAACTTTTCAGTTTGTGAAGGAAGAGGGCGTATGGAATACCATTTCGGTATTTGAGTATCGAAATGTGATCACTGATAATCTTTCTCGATTGGAAGTGATCCTTCAACGATCATTTCCTTTTTACACGATTTATATTCATATAGGGAGGTATCGACTAGGGAAGTATCTAATTTAATCTAAGGTGCAACAAGGCACTTCAAGTATGCATAAGTCATCGTATGATGATTTATTCAGAAAGAGGTGCCTTTTTGCGTTATATTCCCCTTGACTTTTATAACAGTTCATTTTATTATTTCACCATACTCATCAGAGTTTATTTCTCAATGGTGGAAAAATTTATTATTTTATTATTTATATTACACTAATATGGCAGAAGGTACATTTCAACGAAACAAACCTCATTTGAATATCGGTACCATTGGTCACGTAGATCATGGTAAAACTACAACAACTTCAGCTATTCATACAATCCTTGCAAAAAAAGGATTAGCAAAAGCTATGAAGTATGAAGAAATTGATAAGGCTCCAGAAGAAAAAGCACGTGGAGTCACAATTAATATTCATCATTCAGAATACGAAACTGAAAAAAGACATTATGCACACATTGATGCACCAGGACACGCAGATTATATTAAAAACATGATCACAGGTGCAGCCCAAATGGACGGCGCAATCTTAGTTGTTTCTGCTCCAGATGGTCCTATGCCTCAAACACGAGAACACATTCTACTTGCAGCACAGGTTAACGTACCAGCAATTGTTGTGTACCTTAATAAATGTGATATGGTTTCTGATCCAGAAATCATTGATCTCGTAGAAATGGAAGTTCGTGATTTACTTAAGAAATATAAATACCCAGGTGATGAAGTTCCTGTAATTCGTGGATCTTCACTTAAAGCACTTGAAGGTGATGAAAAATATGTAAAAGCAATCGAAGACTTGATGCAAGCAGTTGATGATTATGTACCAGAACCTGTACGTGAAACAGACAAACCTTTCCTTATGCCAGTTGAAGACGTCTTCACCATTTCAGGTCGAGGAACAGTCGTAACAGGTAGAGTTGAAAGAGGAATTCTTAAAGTCAACGAAGAAATTGAAATCGTTGGTGTTAAAGATAGTAGAAAAACTGTTGTTACAGGAATCGAAATGTTTAGAAAATCTCTTGATGAAGCAAGAGCTGGTGATAACACCGGACTTCTCTTAAGAGGTATTGAAAAAGAAGATGTAGAACGAGGACAGGTTCTTGCAAAACCAGGATCTGTTAAACCTCATACAGAATTCGAAGCAGAAATTTATGTTTTGAAAAAAGAAGAAGGTGGAAGACATACTCCTTTCTTTAAAGGATATCGACCACAATTCTATATCAGAACAACTGATGTAACTGGAGAAATTGAACTTCCAGCTGGTGTCGAAATGGTAATGCCAGGAGACAACATCAAAATTAATGCAAAACTTATTTATCCTATTGCTCTTGAAGAAGGCTTAAAGTTTGCTATCCGTGAAGGTGGACACACCGTCGGAGCAGGAGTAATTACAAAGATTAATAAGTAATTAACTTTGAACAAAAACTTTAGCATGATCCTAGGCTGAAAATGCCTAGGATCATTTGCTAATTTATGTTATAATATCAACATTAAAAAGTCATTACATTTAACAATTGCACTTTTAAACTATGCCAAAAGGTAGAATAAGAATCAGACTAAAAGCTTACGACCATCGTCTTATAGATGAAACATGTCAAAAGCTTGTTGATACCGCTATTAAAACGGGAGCCTCTATTATTGGTCCAATTCCTCTTCCAACAAAGAATGAGGTCTATGCCGTTAATAAATCTCCTTTTACAGATAAAGATGCAAGAGAACATTTTGGCTTGAAGATTCACAAACGTCTTCTTGATATCATGAACCCTACAAATCAGACTATTGATTCATTAATGCATTTAGAATTACCAGCAGGTGTAGAAGTAGAAGTGAAGATGTAATAATTCTTTAATTTTGAGCTTGTATATAACGGTTACGTATTATATAATTCAATTTAATGATAACGTTAGAGTTTAGTAAGAAAACATAACTCTAAAATTCAGATTGAAAAGCGTTGAGCTCCAATCTGGGGCTCTTTTTTTTTCATTTTAAAAACAAATATGTCAGGTTTTATTTTAGGAACAAAGCACAATCAGTCACAAATGTTTGATACAACAGGCAATCTTATTCCTGTGACACAAATTCAAACATCTCCTTGTTATCTTGTAAATGTAAAAACTGTCCCTACTGATGGATCTATTTCAATTCAACTCGGTTTCGGACAAACAAAAAAAAATTCAAAACCAGTCCAAGGACATTTAGCAAAAGCGGGCATCAAAACCCCGCTTCGTTTTTTAAAGGAAGCAAGAATGTTATCTACTCATAAAGATATTTCAGTTATAGAAGAAGAAGGTAAAACAGGATTGTTAGTTGGTGAACAAAAAATTTTCATCGGAGAAGAAGTAAAACCAACTCTTATTTTTAAAGAAGGAGATATTATTGATGTTGCTGGAACTTCTAAAGGTCAAGGATTTCAAGGTGTTGTAAAAAGACATAATTTCCGTGGAGGTCCAAGAACACACGGTCAATCTGATCGTCTTCGTGCACCAGGTTCTATCGGTGCAGCAACAACTCCAGGTCGCGTATTTAAAGGTAAAAGAATGGCTGGAAGAACAGGAAATGAACGTGTAACAGTACAAAATCTTATTGTTATGCAAACAGACGAACAATCAATTACAGTTAAAGGTCTTATCCCAGGTAAAAAAGGCGGATTAATAGAAGTAAAAACACACGGATTATAAACATAATACAGATATGGTAACTACAAAAGCAAAAACAGTAAAAACAACAAAAGTAGCAAAAGCAGCAAAGACACCAAAAGTAAAAAAAGAAACAACTGGTACAATGGCAATTCAAATGTATGATATTGCTGGAAAAGCTACAGAATCTGTATCTGTATCCGAAACAGTATTTGGACAAGAAGAAAACAAAGCTCTTATTTCTCAATATATTCGTGTATATACAATAAATCAAAGACAAGGAACAGTTTCTGCAAAAACAAGAGCAGAAGTTAATGGTACAACAAAAAAAGTTTGGAGACAAAAAGGTACAGGTCGAGCACGACACAGTTCAGATAAAGCAGCTTTGTTCGTTGGTGGAGGTGTCACATTTGGACCAAAACCAAGAATATTTTCAAAAGACATGAATAAGAAACAAAAGAAATTAGCTTTATTTATAGCTCTTAGCATGAAATTAAAGAATAAAGATATTGTCGGATTAGATGGTGCAAGTTTAACAATGAAACCAAAAACAAAAGATGTTTCACAATTTTTAAAGAAAACAGAAATAGAAGGTAATAAAATATTATTTGTATTACCAGAAATGAAAAAAGAAGGACTTGTTCTTTCTGCTCGAAATATAAAAAATATTGATATGGTACAAGCATCAACTGTAAATCCTTATGAAATATTAAATCATGGAAAAGTTGTATTTGTAGGAGATGCAGTTCAAAAGTTAGAAGCACATTTTTTAAACACTAATGAAAATTAATGCTGTTATTTATAAACCAGTTGTAACTGAAAAGACAACACGACTTGCACAAACAAATGTGTATGCTTTTGAAGTCAATAAAGATGCAAATAAATTTCAAATTGCCGAAACTATTGCAAAAATATACAGTGTTGAAGTTGGTTCTGTTCGTATGATGACTAGAAAAGGTAAAGAAAAAAGAGTTGGTCGTCGTATGATTACCAAACAAATGCCAGATAAAAAGATAGCATTAGTTCGAGTTACAAAAGGTACTATAGATTTATTTCCACAAGCATAAATTAATTAACAGATCATGAAAGTAACAATATTAAAAACACAAGAACCAGAAAAAGGACTTATCGAAATTCTGAAGAAACATTCAGGACGAGATTCTAGTGGAAAGATTTCTGTACGACACCAAGGTGGAAGACAAAAAAGATTTTATAGAATAATTGATTTTAAAAGAAATAAAAGAGATGTAGTCGGTGTTATCGAACGATTAGAATATGATCCTAATAGAAATGCTCATATTGCACTCGTAACATATGAAGACGGAGAAAAAAGATATATTATTCATCCAACAAATTTAGAAGTTGGAGCAAAAATTATTGCATCAGAAACTGCAGAAATTGTAATTGGAAATGCATTACCACTTGGAAAAATTCCAGTTGGTATTGAAGTTCATAATATTGAATTATATCCAGGACAAGGTGGAGCAGTCGTTCGTGGAGCAGGAACATTTGCAGTAGTTGTAGCTCAAGAAGGAAATTATACACATATAAAATTATCATCAGGAGAAGTTAGAAAATTTACATCAACATGTTGGGCAACAATCGGACGTGTTGGAAATATTGAACATAAAGACGAAGAAATTGGAAGTGCAGGACGAAAAAGACTTATGGGTATTCGCCCAACAGTCCGAGGTACTGCACAAAACCCTCGATCTCATCCACACGGTGGTGGTGAAGGTAGAAGTGGTGAAGGTATGCATCCAAAGACTCCATGGGGTAAGCCAGCACGTGGAACAAGAACACGAGCAAAGAAAAAATGGAGTAAAAAGTTAATTGTTTCAAGAAGAAAGAAATAATATGGAATCAATTACCTATTTAAAAAATATAAAATCAACACCTAAAAAGCTAAGAATGTATTTAGATGTAATTAAAAAGTTATCCCCTCAGGATGCTCTTGATTACCTCATGTACTCAACAAATAAGCAGTCAAAACTTTACTATAAAGCTTTGCATTCAGCAATTGCTAATGCTACAAACACTTTAAAAGTAAGCCCTGATATGCTACAATTTAAGCTTTTCACAATTGAAGAAGGACAGAAATTAAAAAGATATAATGCTGGATCAAGAGGAAGTGCAAAACCTTTCTTAAGAAGACTATCTCATATTAAAATCATTCTTATTGAAAAAACAGGAGATAAGCAATTAGAACCTGCAAAAGTAGAAAAGAAAGAAGTTAAAAAGGAAGTTGTAAAAGCAAATACAGAAGTTAAAGAACCAAAAGCTAAAAAAACTGTTAAAAAAGTTACAAAGAAGGAAGATAAATAATTATTAATTAATGAATAAATATTAAATGGGTCAAAAAGTTCATCCACACGGTTTACGTTTAGGAGTAATTTATAACTGGTCATCCAGATGGTTCTTTTCTGATAAAAGAGCTTATAAAGATGCTATTTATGAAGACGCAAAAATAAGAGAAAATCTTATGAAGAAATATGGATTTGCAGGCGTAACAGATGTTGTAATTGAACGTGCAATTAAAAAAATTACAGTTGTTATTTATTCAGTAAAACCAGGAATGATTATTGGTCGAGGTGGAAAAGGATTAGAAGAAGTAAAGAAAATTATTACTTCACACATGAAAAAGAATGTTGATAAAAGAAAAGAAGCAAGAATTGAATTAAAAATTGAACCTGTTAAAAAACCATTTGCTAATGCATATTATGTTGCTCAGTCAATTGCAGAAAAATTAGTACGTAGTTTTCCACACAGAGCAGTTGTACACAGTACAATCACACGTGTTATGGAAACTGGTTCAAAAGGAGTAAAAGTTCAATTAGGCGGAAGAATTAATGGAGCTGAAATTTCACGAAGAGAAAAATATTTTAAAGGTACAATTCCAACATCAACAATTAGAGAAAGAGTAGAATTTGCAAAGTATCCAGCTTTAACAAAATCTGGTTATATCGGAGTAAAAGTTTGGATCTGTCACAACGAAGAAGATAATAGTTAATTAGTAATTGCCATGTTAGCACCAAAAAGACAAAAATACAGAAAACAATTTAGAGGATCATGGAGAAGAGTAGCAACAAAAGGCAATACTCTCAATTTTGGTAGCTATGGTTTAATTGCTATAGATCCAGGTTGGATTAAAGATAGACAAATTGAAGCAGCCCGTGTTGTGTTAGCAAAAGCAACAAGAAAAGTTGGTAAATTCTGGATTCGAATTTTTCCAGATAAACCTTATACAAAGAAACCACCAGAAGTTACAATGGGAGCTGGAAAAGGTGATGTTGCATATTTTGTAGCATCAGTCGCACCAGGAAGAATGTTATTTGAAATCGATGGTATTACAGAGATAGAAGCAAAAGAAATTTTCAAAAATGTTTCATCAAAGTTATCGATAAACACAAAAATTGTAAATAGATAATATGAGAAAAGCAGCAAAAGAATTACGAGTAAAAACAGTTGAAGAGTTAGAAAAAGAATCACAGACATTACGTGCAGAAATTGCAAAAATGGCTATTGAATCTAAAATAAAACCAGAAAAAGATAGTAATACTGTATTTAAAAAGAGAAAAAGATTAGCTGTGATATTAACAATGATTTCACAAAAAAATTTAGGAATTAATAAATAAATATGGCAAAAGAAATAACCGGTACAGTAATTTCAACAAAAATGCAGAAAACTGTAGTAATCACTGTTGAAAGAAAATTAAGACATCCTGTATATAAAAAAGTTATTACAAGACATCAAAAAATGAAAGCTCATAACGAACTTGAAGGAATTCAAGAAGGTGATGTCGTTGTTATTTCTGAAACAAGACCTATTTCTAAAGAAAAACATTTTATAGTTATTAAAAAATTAGAAACAAAAGTTAATTAAATATTAAGAAAGTTAATTATGTTACAATTACGATCAATGCTTGTAGTAGCAGACAATTCGGGAGCTAAGAAAGTACAGCTCATTGGTATTCCAGGAAAAGGAAACCGTAAATTTGCCTATATGGGTGAAGTGATCACAGTTGTCGTAAAACAAGCAATTCCTTATGGACAAGTCCAAAAAGGTGAAGTTGTAAAAGCAGTAATTGTACGAACAAGAAAAGAAACAAGAAGAAAAGATGGTAGTTATATTCGATTTGATGAAAACGCATGTGTAGTACTTGCAAGTGCAGAAACACAAGATCCAAAAGGAACACGTATTTTCGGACCTATTGGAAAAGAAATAAAAGATAAAGGATTTAACAAGATTGCAAGTTTGGCATTAGAAGTATATTAATATGAAAATTAAAAAAGGAGATACAATTCGAGTAATGGTTGGTAAAGATAAAGGTACTGAAGGAAAAGTAGAACAAGTCTTTGTTAAACAAGGAAAAATTTTAGTACTCAATTTAAATATTGTAAAAAAACATATTAAGAAAACCGAACAAAATCAAGGTGGAATTATTGATTTACCAAGACCAATTGATGTTTCTAAAGTAATGTTGGTATGCCCACATACAAAGAAACCAACAAGAGTTTCTTATAAATTTGTAGATGGTAAAAAAGTTAGATTTTCAAAACAAGCTAATAAAGCTATATAAATTAATTAAGTAATAATGACACGTTTAAAAGATATATACAATTCAGAAATAAAAGAAAAACTTATCAAAGAGTTTTCAATCAAGAATACATTTGCTGTGCCAAATATTTCTAAAACAGTAGTAAATGTTGGTGTCGGTGAAGCTGTTGATAACAAAAAAGCTATTGAAAATGTACAAAAACAAATAGAGTTAATAACTGGACAAAAAACAGTTGTAACAAAAGCAAAAAAATCTATTGCAGCATATAAAATTAGAAAAGGATTAGCAATCGGTGTAAAAGTAACATTAAGAGGAGAAAAGATGCATTATTTCTTAGATAAGTTAATTAATATTGTTATCCCACGATTAAGAGATTTTAGAGGTATTTCACACTCATCAGTAGATCAACATGGTAATTTAAATTTAGGATTTACAGAACAAACTATATTTCCTGAAATTGAATATGATAAAATTGACAAACTTAGAGGTTTAGAAGTAACTATTGTTACAACAACAAATAATAGAGAACAATGTAAAAAATTATTTGAATTGTTAGGAGTTCCATTTAAAAAGGATACTAATTAATAAACATATACATGGCAAAAACATCAGACGAAGTAAAATTTAAACATAAACAAAAATTTGAAGTACGACACGTCAATAGATGTCCACTTTGTGGAAGATCTAGAGGATATATGAGAAGATTTGGTTTATGCCGTTTATGTTTCCGTGAAAAAGCATTAAAGGGAGAAATTCCTGGAGTTAGAAAAGTTTCTTGGTAAAACAACTATGAGTAGATCAGCAAAAAAAGGACCATACATTGATGAAAAATTACACATCAAAGTATCTAAACAAAAAGATTCTAATGAAAGAACACCTATTAAAACATGGGCACGTAATTCTCAGATTCATCCAGATTTTGTTGGACATAGAATTGCAGTTCACAATGGAAAAAAGTTTATCGAAGTTTTTGTTTCAGAAACAATGGTTGGTCACCGATTAGGCGAATTTTCACCTACTCGAACATTTAGAGGTCACGGAAAAGTTACAAAGAGAACCGCAGAAAAGACCTAATAATAATTAATTAAAAAAATATGACAGTTGCAGATTTAGTAATCAGAATAAAAAATGGATATATGTCAGGAAGAGAATCAATTATTGTGCCTTTTTCTAAATTGAATGAATCCATTTTGACAAAGCTAAAGAAACTTAACTATATTCAAGAAATAACAGTTGAAGGAGAAACTATAAAACAATTTATTGTTGCTCTTAAATATGATGATGGTGTTGCAGCATTTACAGATGTAAAGATTTTTTCAACACCAGGTCGTAGATGGTATACAAATTATAATGATATTAAACCTGTTCTTGGTGGATTAGGAGTTGCAGTTATTTCAACTTCAAAAGGTATCCTAACAGGCAATGAAGCTAAAAAAGAAAAAGTCGGTGGTGAATTATTATTTCATATTTGGTAAGTATGTCAAAGATAGGCCAAAAGCCAATACAAGTTCCAGCATCGGTTCAAGTAGAAATCAACGAAAGTTTAATTACTGTACGTGGTTCTAAAGGTGAAGTTAAATATGAACTTCCACGTTTTATTAAAGTAGAAAAACAAGAAGATAACCTTATTGTTACCAGAAAAGATGATTCTAAAAAACAAAAAGCTTCTCATGGATTATATCGAAGTCTAATAGCAAATGCTGTAGTAGGCGTAGATACAGGCTGGAATAAAAGATTAGAAGTAGTTGGAACTGGTTTTAATGCAAAAATGCAAGGTGCATCAGTTGCTTTTAAAATTGGATTCTCTCATCAAGTTATATTTAATCCAGTACCTGGGGTAACACTTACAACAGAAGGAAATAATATTGTTATTGTTTCTGGAGCAGATAAACAACTTGTTGGACAAGTTGCATATCAAATAAAATTAATTAGAAAACCTGATATTTACAAAGGAAAAGGAATTCGTTACGAAGGCGAGAAAGTTAGAATTAAGCCTGGTAAGAAAGCAAAAGCTTAATAACAATTGAAATATATATGAAAAACATTAATTTAAGTCGAGTAGACAGAAGAAAAAAAAGAGTAAGTGCCAATATAACTGGTACAAGTGAACGTCCACGAGTTAGTGTTTATCGTTCTAATAAATATATTTATGCACAAGCAATAGATGATATTGCTGGTACAACAGTAGCCGCAAGTAATAGTGTTGCTGTCAAATCTAAAGAAAAACAAACAAAAACTGAAACTGCTAAAGCAGTAGGTATTAAATTAGCAGAATTATTATTAGAAAAGAAAATTAAAGCAGTTGTGTTTGATCGTAACAGATTTGCATACAATGGTCGTGTTAAAGCATTAGCAGAAGGTTTACGAGAAGGAAATATACAAGTATAATTACAATTTGATATAAAGAAATGGCAAGAGACTATAAACAAAATCAAAATAATACAGGAGAAAAAAAATACGAAGAACGTATCATTACTATTCGACGTGTTTCTAAAAAAACAACAGGTGGAAACTATATTTCATTTTCTGCACTTGTCGCTATCGGTGATGGACAAGGTAATGTAGGAATTGGCATTGGTCGTGGACTTGAAGTTCCTCCAGCAATTCAAAAAGCTATTACTCAAGCAAAAAAGAAATTAGTACATGTACCTATTTACAACGAAACCATTCCACATCAGGTACAATTAAAATATAAAGCATCTCGATTATTATTAAAACCAGCACCTCCAGGTACAGGTCTTAAAGTAGGAGGAGTTGTCCGAGCAGTATTAGATTTAGCCGGAGTTAACAATGCATCTGGAAAAATTATTGGAACAAGAAACCAAATTACAAATGCATACGCAGTAATTGAAGCTGTTAAAAAATTAAAACCAAGAATTACAAAAGAACCTAAAGAATCTAAACAAGCACCAGAAGCAAAAGTTGTTGCACCAAAAGAAGAAGCAGTTATAGAAGTTAAAAAAGAAGAAAAAATTAAAGAAGTTAAACCTGCAAAAAAAGAAGTCAAAGCAGAAAAGAAACCAGTAGCTAAGAAAAAAGCAACTAAAACAGCAAAGAAATAAATTACTTTATATATATGAATATCCTATCTCAATTAGAAAAAACAGTAGACAAACGAAAAAAACGTAAAGGTCGAGGAATTGGTTCTGGATCCGGAGTAAAATCTGGACGTGGAACAACACGACATCAAAAAGCTCGTACTACTATTCCTTTACATTTTGAAGGTGGACAAAACAGAATGGTAAAACGCTTTCCTTTATTACGTGGAAAAGCAAAAAATAAATCTGTACATCCAAAAGCTGTTATTATAACCCTTGCAAAATTAGAACGTTTTGATACGAATGCTACAGTTGATATGAATGCTCTAATAGAAAAGAAACTTATTATTGGTTCAAAAGACCAAAAAGTAAAAGTGGTTGCAACAGGTGCTCTTACTAAATCTTTGACTATAGCATTACCAGTTTCTGAATCGGCAAAAAAAATGATTGAGAAGGCTGGTGGCAAAGTACAATGAAAGAAAGCATTCAAAAGCTAAAATTACTTATTAATGATCCTCAGCTCCGTCGTAAGACAATTATTACGTTCCTTCTTATTTTAGCATTTCGTATTTTTGCATTTTTGCCTGTTCCAGCAATCGATTTAGAACGATTAAAGACAATTTTTGAACAAAGTCAATTTTTAGCTCTTCTTGATATCTTTTCTGGTGGAACTCTTGTCAATTTTTCAGTAATGGCATTAGGTTTAGGACCTTATATCAATGCTTCTATCATAATTCAATTATTAACTCTTGTTATACCTCAGTTAGAAGCCCTTACCAAAGAAGGAGAATTTGGAAGACATAAAATTAATCAATATACACGCTTTTTGACTGTCCCATTAACTTTAGTCCAAGGTGTTGGTATATATGTACTTCTTAGAAATCAGCAAATTATCGGCACATTATCTCCACTAGAATTCTTTTCCTTTATAGTTACCTTACTTGCAGGAACTTTTATTATTGTCTGGTTTGGAGAATTAATTTCTGAATTTGGGTTGGGGAATGGAATTTCTGTACTTATTTTTGCTGGTATTGTGGGACGTATTCCTGTCATTATTGGACGTACTCTTAGTACATTTAACCAAGAATTATTATTCAATATTATTATATTTGGAGCTATTGCAATTTTAGTTATTGCAGCAGTAGTATTTATTAATGAGGCTGTCAGAAAGATCCCTGTTTATTATGCTAAACGTATTAAAGGAAATAAAATGTATCAATCAGCAAGCAATTATTTACCGTTAAAACTAAATCAAGCAGGTGTTATTCCAATTATCTTTGCTGTTTCCTTTGTATTATTTCCACAAATTGCAGGTAACTTTTTACGTTATGTTCCAAATAGTACCGTTGCAAATATTGGAGCATTTTTAGCTCAATCTTTTAATCCAAATGGATTTGTATACAACATTACATATTTTATTTTGGTTGTTGCATTTACCTATTTTTATACTGTTATTGTGTTTAACCCACAAAAAATAGCAGATGATATTCAAAAACACGGAGGTTTTATTCCAGGAATTAGACCAGGAACAGCAACAAAACAATATTTACAAAATATAGTCTTTAGAATTACATTATTTGGAGCACTATTTTTAGGAACAATTGCAATATTACCAGCCGTTGTTTCATCGGTTACTGGAATTACAGGACTTGTAATTGGAGGAACAGGAATTTTAATAGTAGTATCAGTTGTACTTGAAACATTCAAATCTATCGACGCACAATTGGTTATGAAGAACTATGACAAATTCAATATGTAATTTTAGAGAAATTATAGTACAATATAACCTTTCACTTTAGTATTTATTAAAGACCTATGGCAAAAAAAAGAGCACGCGCATTAATTGGTTTTCTCTGCACAGATTGCGGACAACTTAACTATGTGAGCGAAAAAAACAAAATCAATACACCAGCAAAACTAGAATTAGACAAGTTTTGTAACAATAAAGATTGTAGAGCGGTAAAAACGCATAAGGAAACGACAGATTTAGACTAATAACAAAATTACTGTATGAAATTAGTGCTTATCGGCATTCAAGGTGCCGGAAAATCAACCCAAGGAAATTTTTTGTCTGAAAAGTTAAAAATACCCTATTTATCAACGGGCCATATTTTTAGAGATATCGCAAAAGAAAAAACAACTTTAGGTAGATATGTAAAAGAGTTAATGAATTCAGGTTCATTAATTCCAGATGATAAAGTAATTGAGATAGTAAATAGTTATATTTCTAAACCAGCTTATAGAAAAGGATATATATTAGATGGATTTCCAAGAACATTAGTTCAAGCTAAGGAATTTAGTAATAATGTAGATAAAGTAATACATATTCATATTCCAGATAAAGAAGCTTTATGGAGATTAGCATATAGAAATGAACAGCGTGATGATGATACGATAGAAGCAATTCGACGCAGAATTGAGCTCTTTAAAAAACATACAGTTCCTGTTTTAGATTACTATAAAAAGGAAAATAAACTTATAACTATTGACGGTACAAAAAGTATCGAAGAAGTAAAACAAGATATTTTAAAATCTCTTGGAAAACAACTTATTGAAAACAGAGTAAAAAATTGGAAACCAGCAAAAAATACTATTATTGCTGTTGTTGGCATGCCTGGTTCTGGTAAAACAGAAGCAGCTGAATATTTTAAAACATTAGGATTACCTGTTGTACGATTTAGCCATATTGTAAATAGTCTTATTGAAAAAAGAAAATTACCACATACTCTTGAAGTTCATCATCAAGTACGTCAAGAATTAAGAGATAAATATGGATATGAAGCAATTGAATTATTGAGTAAAAAAGATTTAGAAAAAGAACTCAAGAAAAACAATCTCGTTGTTATTGAAGGAATGAGATCTTGGGAAGAATTTGAATATATAAAGAAACAATTTCAAAAAGCTCGTATTTATATACTTGCTTTATATGCAGATAAACAAAAAAGATATGATCGTATAGCAAAGAGAAAAGAGAGAAAAGATTTACGAGGAGAAGAACGAGATGTAGATGAATTAATTCAAACGCACATGGGTCCAACCATTGCATTTGCAGATTTTGTTGTTAAGAATAATTTTTCTCTTGAAGAGTTACACGATAAATTAGATGAAGTGTATAGAGAGATTTATTATTCATAATGATGATACAGCTAAAAACAAAAGAAGAAATAGAATTAATGAAAGATGGAGGGAAAATCCTCAAGACAGTTGTGGATGAACTTATTCCATGGATTGCAGTTGGACAAAGTACTTTAGAAATTGATCAAAAAGCAGAAGAACTAATTAAAAAACATGGTGGTGAACCATCATTTAAAACAGTTCCCGGCTATAGTTGGACTACATGTATCCCTGTAAATGAACAAGCAGTACATACACCACCTTCTAACCGCATCTTAAAGGATGGCGATTTAGTTACAGTAGATATTGGAGTTTTGTATAAAGGGTTTCATACAGATTATGCATATTCTAAACTTGTAGGTACAATTGACCAAGAAAAACAAAAATTTCTTGATGTTGGCAAACAAACTTTAGAAAAAGCTATTACAATGGTTCATGAAGGTGTTCATATTGGTGAATTTGGTGAGTTTATTTATAATGAAATAACAAAGAATGGTTATTTTATTATGAAAGAGCTTACTGGGCACGGAATTGGCCGAAAGTTGCATGAAGATCCATATGTTTTGAATTTTCTTGACAGACCGGTACAAAAAACGTATAAAATAAAACCAGGATTTGTTTTCGCCCTTGAGATAATTTATTCGATGGGAAGCGAAGAAATAGCGTACGAACAAGGTAATTCGTGGTCAATTATAAGTGGTGATAAGAGTCTTTCAGCCTGTTTTGAAAAGACATTGGCTGTAACTGAAGAAAAGACCTTTATTTTAACCTAATTTCGTGCTACAATATACTCTTTATGAAAAGTGATGTAATTATTGTTGAAGGTGAAGTTGTTGAAAACTTGCCTAATACATTGTTTCGGGTACAATTGAATGATAGTGACAAAATAATTCTTTGCTATCTTTCAGGGAAAATGCGAAAGAATTACATCAAAATTTTGCCAGGTGATAAGGTGAAAATTGAATTAACACCTTATGATCTTGAGCGAGGAAGAATTATTTATCGAAAATAACTATGAATGTACGATCAGGAGTAAAAAAAATGTGTGATGGTTGCAAAATGGTTGTCCGCAAGGGCATCCTATATGTTGTATGTGACAGAAGTCCAAAACATAAGCAAAAACAAGGTTAAATATTATTACTAATTTGTTAATTTAGGTATGCAACGAATTTCAGGAATCATCTTACCAGATGCAAAAAGAATTGATTATGCACTCACCCTTGTGTATGGTATTGGCTGGTCTAAATCTAATATGATTTTAGAGCAATCAAAAGTTCCTACAGAAACACGAGTAAAAGATATTACAGAAGATCAAATGAAAAGAATCATGGCTGTAATTGATACATTCCGTGTAGAAGGTGAACTAAGAGAAGAAATTAGTGATAATATCAAAAGACAAAGAGAAATTGGTTCTTATAGAGGTTTAAGACATAGACAAGGATTACCAGTTCGTGGTCAAAGAACCCGTTCAAATGCTCGTACTAAGAGAGGTAAGAGAAAGACAGTCGGAGCATTAACTAAAGAAGCATGGGCAAAAGCAGAGACTGCAAAAACAACTGAATAAGTATTAAATAATTATGGCACCTACAAAAACAACACAAAAACAAAAAGCAAAACGAGTAGTTGAAAATGGTAAGTTTTATATAACTGCTACTTTCAATAATACACTTGTAACAGTAACTGATGAACAAGGAATTCCTGTCGTCATTAGTTCATGCGGAATGTATGGATTTACTGGCACAAGAAAATCAACACCTTATGCTGGAACTGTCACAACAGAAGCAGCAATCAAAAAAGCAATCGAAGATCATAATATGAGAAAAGCAGATATCTTTGTAAAAGGTATTGGCCCAGGACGCGAAGCATCACTTCGTGCATTAAGAGCATCATCAATTGATGTTGGAAAGATTGTCGATATGACACCTATCCCACACAATGGTGTTCGTCCACCAAAAGTTAGAAGAGTTTAATTAGTTATTTATAATATTTTTATTCTATGAGATATAACGGTCCAAAGAACAGAATCGCAAGAAGAGAAAACATGGATTTGGGTATGAAAACTCCAGGTTCCAAAGCTCAGGCTTCTTTATTGAAAAAAATCAATATATTACCTGGCCAACATGGAGCTAAAGGAAGAAGAAAGAAATCCGAACACAGTAGACAGTTACGAGAAAAACAAAAGTTAAGATTCTCATTTGGAGTTACAGAAACTCAATTAAAGAAATACTTTGGTGTTGCTTCTAAAAAGAAAGGTAATACATCTGTATTACTTTCAGAAATTCTTGAAAGAAGACTTGATAATGTTGTGTATAGATTAGGTTTTGCTCCAACAAGAGCAGCATCAAGACAACTAGTAAGTCATGGACACATTGCAGTTAATGGCCGTCCAGTAAAAGTAGCTTCATTTCAAGTACAAGATAAAGATATAATTACATTTGCAAGTGAAAATACAAAGAAAATTCCATATATCGAAACTTATATGACACAAAATGAAGTTATTCTTCCAGAATGGCTTGAAGTAAAAAAGGATTCGGGTACAGTAACTTCAACACCAGATAGTTCACTTATAGAAAAACAAGTCAATTTACGATTAGTAATTGAATTTTATTCACGTTAATTTTAAAAGTTATAGATTTTAATATGTTAGAACCACAGTTTAATTTAAAAGTTGTAGAGCAATCAAATACATACGCAAAGTTTGTATATGAACCTTTACATGCAAGTTTTGGTAATAGTATTGGTAATGCACTTCGACGTACATTACTTTCTTCATTACCTGGAGCTGTTATGGGATATGTAAAATTCCAAAAAGCACCACATTTTTTTACAACAATTCCTGGTGTTAAAGAATCAGTACTTGATATCGTTCTCAATTTAAAACAAATTAGATTTAAAGCAAATGGAAAAGGACCTTTTACAGTTAATTTATCAGTAAAAGGTGCAAAAAAAGTATACGCAAAAGATATTACAGGAGAAGTAGAAGCAGTAAATGGAGATTTATATATTGCAGAAGTAACTGATGCAAAAGCATCACTTGATTTCGAAGCAATTGTAGAAGTCGGTTATGGATATATGCCTTCAGAAGAAAGAGAACCACAAAGTGGATTTGTTTCTATTGATTCAGCATTTTCACCTGTACAAAAAGTAAACTTTAAAGTTGAAGAAGCACGTGTAGGACGAAAAACAAATTATGACAGACTCATTCTTGAAATCTGGACAGATGGAAGTATTTCACCTGAAGAAGGATTACAAGAAGCTTCACTTATCTTAACAAAACATTTCCAAGGAATTCATGAAGGTAAAAGTGCAGCAGGAGAAGAATCAGCACAAATTGCAGATGCACAACAGGAAAAGAAAAATCCTAAAGCATACGAAACAATTATTGATGAATTAAATCTTCCATCACGAGTTATTAATGCATTGCTTCGTGAAAACATCGAAACAGTTGCAGATTTAGTAGAACGTGGCAAAGAAGATCTTACCAACCTTAAAGGTGTAGGTAAAAAATCTATTGATCTAATCGTTGAAGAATTAGAAAAAATGGATGTTGAATTGAAATAAATTATTACGAAGACAGTATGATTCACAAAACCAAAAAACTAAAATTTAAGAATGGACAAGACGCTAATCAGATGTTGATGCGTAAACTCATGTACAATTTTTTACGTGATTCTCGTATTACAACAACTGAAGCAAAAGCAAAAGCTTTAAAAACATACATGGATCGTGTTGTTTCTAAAGCAAAAGAAAAGACAGAAGCTAATAAGAATTACTTACTTCGATATTTTAATGATCAGAAAATTATTTCTGTATTATTTGATCAAGTAGGACCAGCAGTTTCTAAAATTAATGGTGGTTTTGTAAAAATCGTTCGACGTAATCAACGAGAAAATGATGCAACAATGATGGTTCAATTACTTTGGGCACATCCAGTTGTTATCGATTGGGGAACATCTAAACCAGAACCAATTAAAGTAGAAAAACCTGTTAAAAAAGCAAAAAAAGTTGAAGAACCAAAAAAAACTAAATAACGATTATAATTCAATATATATATGGCAGAACAAACTAAATCAACAAGAGCAATCTCATCAAAAGAAATTACACGTTCTTGGCATTTAATTGATCTTCAAGGTAAAACTTTAGGTCGAGAAATTCCACGAATCTCTGAATTACTTCAAGGTAAACATAAAGTAAATTATGTTCCTTATCTTGATAATGGTGATTTCGTTGTTGTGATTAATGCTAAAGAAGTAAAAATTACAGGTAAAAAAGCTAGTCAAAAAGAATATCAATATTATTCAGGTTATCCAGGAGGAAAAAAATCAGTTCCATATAAGGAAATGATGATTAAAAACCCAAGAGAAGTTATTAGACATGCTGTAACAGGTATGCTTCCAAAAACTAAATTACGTGATACTCGTTTATCTCGTTTATATATTTTTGAAGGAGCAGAAAATCCTCATTCAGATAAATTTAATTCATAATTTATAATTTAAGTTAATATAATGGCAAAAAAAGTAAAAGACTTACAATACTACGAAGCAGTCGGTCGTCGAAAAGAATCAGTTGCACGTGTGCGTTTACATATTGCAACAGCAAGTAAACCTGCAATGTATAAAGGTGAAAAAGTACAAGTTGGAGAAATGTTAATTAACAGTAAACCACTTGTTGAGTTTTTTGGAACAGAAGCTTTACGAAGAAATGCTATTCAACCATTACGATTAACTGACAATGAGACACGCTTTGCAACAACAATTGTTGTAAGTGGTGGCGGTACAAAAGGTCAATTAGAAGCAATTGTTCTTGGAGTTTCAAGAGCTCTTTGTAAAGTTGACGAAGAACTTCGCCCAATACTTAAAGAAAATGGATTACTCACAAGAGATCCAAGAGCAAAAGAAAGAAGAAAAGTTGGTACCGGTGGTAAAGCCAGAAGACAAAAACAATCACCAAAACGTTAATATCTAACGTGTCGGTTATGCCAAAACTTTCAATCATTATCCTTTCATATAATACGCGTGACATTACGTTTGCGTCCCTCGAAACGCTTATAAATAGTCTTCAAAAAACTGCTTTTACATCTGAAATTATTATTGTAGATAATGCTTCACAAGATGGTTCTGTAGAAATGCTTAAAAAATTTGAAAAACAATATGAGACTAATCATATTGGTATTACTGCAATTTTAAATAAAGAAAATGTTGGTTTTCCAAAAGGTAATAATCAAGGAATTCAAATTGCCAAAGGTGAATATATTTTATTCCTCAATTCAGACGTAATGGTTAAGGATATTGAGTGGGATACTATTTTGGAATATATGGATGCACATCCAAAAAATGGTGCACTTACGGTACGCGTAGAGTTACCAACAGGAGAAATTGATAAAGCTTCGCATAGAGGTTTTCCAACTGTGTGGAATGCTTTTACGTACTATTCCGGTTTAGAAAAAGCAACTCATTATATACCAGGTTTAAATATGATCTTTGGTGGCTATCATTTAACACATCATAATCTTCATAAAATCCATAAGATCGATGCGCTAAGTGGAGCATTTTTCTTAACACGCAAATCTATAATGGATGCATTACATGGATTTGATGAAACTTTTTTTATGTATGGTGAAGATTTAGATTTAGCATATAGAATAAAAGAAGTAGGATATGCAATTATTTATTATCCTTTAAGTACGGTACTGCATTTAAAGTATCAAAGTGGATTAAAAAATGATAAAAAGAAAACGCAAAGTAAAACTAAAGGACATTTTTTTAATGCTATGAAAATTTTTTACAAAAAACATTATGAATCTAAAAATCCATTTTTTGTGAATGCTCTCGTATATTTCTTTATTAATTTAAAAGAAAAAACTGCACAATGAAACGCATAGGCATCGATGCTCGGTTGTATTTTCAAACGGGAGTTGGTGTCTACTTACGCAATTTTCTACATTATTTACTAAAAAGTCCTCCAGCAGAGTATGAATTTTATATTTATGTTCTCAGAAAAGATTCACCAAAGATAAGTTTTAATTCAACACAGTTTATTAAAAGAGAAGTCAACTCTCATTGGCATTCTTTTTCAGAACAAACAAACTTTCTTTCTATATTACATAAAGATAAGCTAGATCTTATGCATTTTACGTATTTTAGTTACCCAATTTTGTACAGCAAAAAATTTATTGCAACAATTCATGATATAACTCCATTAGTACATAAAACAGGTCGTGCTTCAACATTAAATCCGATATTTTATGAATTAAAATATCAAGCATTTAAATTTGTTTTACAGCAACAAATTCAACATTCGAGTCTTGTTATTACGCCCACCGAGACAGTAAAAAAACAAATTATTGAGGAGTATGGCAAAAAATATGCTCAGAAATTAGTACCAATCTACGAAGGAATTAATTATGAAATGGAACAGGCAAAAACTTCTGAATCGTTAAAAACTCATTTTAAAAAGCCATTTTTTTTGTATGTAGGAAATTTCTATCCTCATAAGAATGTTGATACATTGATTAAAGCTTTCAAAAATATTCCCAATACAGTCGAGCTTGTATTAGTTGGACCAGATAGTTTTTTTTCAAGTCGTGTAGCAAATGAAATGAAAGAACAAGGAATTACAAATGTAAGGTTTTATCATACAGGTTCTACCGAAGATCTTGTATTTTTCTATAAAAATGCCATAGCACTTATTAATCCTTCTATTTCTGAAGGATTTGGATTACCACTTGTTGAAGCTGCATATTTCAATTTACCTATTATTGCTTCTGATTTAGATGTATTTCATGAATTATTAGGAGATACTTTTACAGCATTTAATCCAGCTTCATCACAAGAATTAGCAACAATATTACATAATGTCGTAGAAAAAAAACAACAATTAAAAAAACCCAAGGTCCATGAAACCATTTCATTTAAAAATATGACTGAAGAAATTTTGAAAATATATCATAATGAATTGAAATAGTATGAAAATTGCAATTGTCTATGACTGGATCGATAAATGGGGAGGTGTAGAACGACTTTTACTTACGTTACATGAACAATATCCAGATGCTGACTGGTATACCTCATACTATCATCCAAAGACTGCTATATGGGCTAAAAATCTGCGCATTAAGACATCATTCATTCAAAAGTTACCAGCGTTTATTAGAAATAGCAGATTATTATCATTCATTTTGTATCCATACGCGTTTGAAAGCTTTAATTTAAACGAATATGATTTGGTAATTTCTGTTACTTCATCATTTGCAAAAGGTGTTATAACCAAACCACAAACGAAACATATTTGTTATTTACTTACGCCTACAAGATATTTATGGGGAATGACCGATGAGTATCTTTCTGTGTGGAAACAAATACTTTTTGCTCCTATATTAGCTTCCTTGCGTAAATGGGATTTTATTGCTGCACAAAGACCAGATATCATGTTTACATTATCTAATCATGTCGCAAAACGATGTGTAGACTATTACAAACGAAAACCAACCGTATTATATCCACCTTTCGATATGGACTATTGGAATAATCTAAAGAAAAAAATAAATAATCAAAATCAGCAACCAGACTATTATCTTGTAGTTTCAAGATTAGAATATTATAAAAAAGTTGAACTAATAGTTGATCTTTTTAATGCAAGACAAGATAAACTTGTTATAGTTGGTTCTGGAACTCTTAAGCAACATATTAAGCAAAAAGCTCATGGAAATATCGTATTTAAAGAAAATGTTTACGATTTACAATTGGCGGAACTGTATACCAATGCTAAAGCTCTTATTATTCCACAAGAAGAAGATTTTGGATACGTATCCTTAGAAGCTCAATTTTTTGGTTGTCCAGTCATTGCATATAAAGAAAGTGGCGTTTCAGAAACTCTGGATAAGACAAATAATAGTCGATTAGTAGATACTCAAACAGTGGCTGCTTTTCAACATGAGCTTGAAAGATTCGAGGCTGTTGCTTACAATGTAGACAAGAGACAGAGAATACGTAAAGAGCATTTTGAACAATTCTCTCAATCACATTTTATTAATACATTATTAAAACTAACCAATACATAACTATGAAAGCAGTAATATTCGCAGGCGGTGTCGGCACAAGATTATGGCCGTTATCTCGTAAAAAATCTCCAAAACAATTTGAAAAAGTTGTCGGTGACAAATCTACTTTACAATTAGCAGCAGAAAAATTATTTCCAGAATTTAAAGAAGAAGACATTTATGTATCAACAGGTACTAGTTATGTAAACCTTGTAAAAGAACAACTTCCATTTATCCCTCATGAAAATATTATTGCTGAGCCAGCAAAACGAGATGTAGGTCCTGCAGTTGCATTAGTTATGGCTTATCTTGCAAAAAAATTTCCAAATGAACCAGTAATAATCTTATGGAGTGACCATTTAGTAAAACGAATAGATGAATTTAAACAAATTATTTTAGAATCAAGCAAGATTATTGAACATGATCACGAACGTATTATCTTTATTGGACAGAAACCACGTTTTGCTTCTGAAAATTTAGGCTGGATAGAAACAGGAGATACAGTAAAAGAAACAGGAGTAGTATTTAAATCATTTGAAGGATTTAAATATAGACCAGACAAAGAAACAGCAGAAGCTTATTTTCATGATAAAAAATATTGTTGGAATTTAGGATACTTTGTTTCAACACCTAAATATATAACTAGTTTGTTTCAACGTTATACACCTGCAATTTATGATGTGTTAGAAAAAATTACTAACTTTACATCCTTTGAAGGTTTTACAGAAAATTTAATGAAGTATTATCCAGAAATGCCAGAAATTAGTTTCGACAATGCAATTTTAGAACAAATGGATAAGAAAAATGCTTATGTAGTTATGGAAGATATTGGTTGGAGTGATGTTGGTGCATGGGAAGCACTTAAAGAAGCTTTAGAAGAACAACGTCAAGATAATATTATAAAAGGTAAAGTATTACTTGAAACTTCTGAAGATAATCTTGTGTACAATTATGAAGACACCAAATTAATTGTTGGTGTAGATCTGAAAGATTTACTTGTTGTAAATACAGGAGATGTCATTCTTGTAGCAAAGAAGTCTTCAGTACAACGCATTAAAAAATTAGTAGAAGGTTTTCAAGGTACAGAGAATGAACACCTTACCTAATAATATTATTTATTGACTTATACTGCATGAGAGAGAAATCATCCTTATTTAATGGAGCGCTCTATAATAAAACTACTAAACGTTTAATGGATATTGTACTGTCACTTATATTGCTACTAATTTTTATTATTCCTGCTTTAATTGTTGCTTTTTTTATAAAAATGACTAGTAAAGGTCCAATTTTTGCAGATGTACCAGAACGTATTGGTGAACATGGAAGTAAATTTAAAATGTATAAGTTTCGCTCCATGATAGAAAATGCACATGTATTATTAACAACTGACCCACGTTTTAAACAATTATATGAAGAATACAAAAAAGGTAGTTACAAATTGTATAACGATCCACGTGTTACACCTGTAGGTAGATTTATTCGTAAACATTCACTTGATGAAATTCCACAAGTTATAAATGTATTAAAAGGTGATATGAGTTTAATTGGTCCACGTGCGTATTATCCTGACGAACTAAAAGAACAACAAAAAAAATTTCCTCATGCTCAAAATTTAGTAGATAAAGTACTATCTGTTAAACCAGGGATTACTGGATTGTGGCAGGTTTCTGGAAGATCCGAAATTAATTTTGGAGAACGTATTGTGATTGATGCACAATATGTAGACAAATTATCGTTAAAAAACGATATAATTATTATTCTTAAAACACCTTATGTCATGTTGACAGGTAAGGGAGCGGTATGAGATAGTAAATTAATTAAATTTATTTTTATATATGTATAAATTTTCATCATCTTTTTCAGAAAAAAAATCAAAAAAATTTAAGTTTGCAGTAAATAGAAAAGTACTTACAGGAATTGCTATATTTCTTGTCGTGTTTGGTGTTGCAGCGTATTTCTTAGCAATCCAACCAGCAATGCGTATTCGTGCTAAAGGATTAGAAGTAGTAGCCGAAGCCAGAAAATTACAAGCAACTGTAAAAGCTAATGATATCGATTTATTACGAAAAGATATAGACAATATGGCTGTTAAGTACAGCGAATTTGAAAAAGAAGCAAAAACTGTTTATTGGGCATCCTTTATTCCATATGTAAATGATTTCAAAAGTGGTGTAGAAGCGGGTCGTTATATGCTTGTTGCGGGTGATGAAGCAATTGAAGCAATTTATCCTTATGCAGATCTTATTGGACTTAAAAAAGGTGAACAAAATTTTTACGAAAAATCTGCTGAAGAACGATTACAAACTGCAGTCTTAACGCTTGATAAAATGTTAGAGCGTATTGATGTGGTTGCACAAAATATTGAAGAAGCAGAAAAAAGAATAGCAAGTATTGATCCAAATAGATATCCAAAAAAAATTGGCAATACAGAAATTCGAGCAAATATTCAGGACGGTAAAAATCAGTTTGAAGGAATGGCAACATTATTTGTTGATGCAAAACCATTCTTAAAACAATTACCAGCCATTTTAGGTGCTGAAGAAGAGAAAAATTATCTTATTCTCTTTCAAAATACAGCAGAAAGACGTGCGACTGGTGGATTCTATACATTCTATGCAGTATTTAATATAAATAAAGGAAAAATAGAAATTAAAGATTCAAGTGATATTTATGATCTTGATAACTCCATTGCAAGTCATCCAAGAGCTCCAGAAAAGATTCTTGCCTACCATAAAAATGTTAATACATTTAATTTGCGTGATAGTAATTTATCACCAGACTTTGTTGAATCTGTAAAGTTATTTAATTCTTTGTATGAAGATGCAAGTCGTGCAATTGATTATGACGGTATTATTACTATGGATTCAAAAGTGTTAGTGGATATGTTAAAGATTTTTGGCGATACACAAGTTGACGGCATTAATTTTTCTGCAAATAATGATGAACGTTGTGATTGTCCACAAGTAATTTATACGCTTTTTGATATTGTTGATAGACCAGTTAATTATGTGAAAGTAGATAGAAAAAGAATATTAGGTAATCTTATGTTAGAGCTCTTTTATAAAGCTATCGGATTTTCACCTTCAAAATACTGGGGTCAGCTTGCACAAACAATGTTTAAGAACTTAGATGAAAAACATATGTTGCTGTACTTTACTGATAAAGATACACAAAAAGCAGTCGAAGCATTAAATTATGCTGGACGAATTAGAGAATATGATGGCGATTACTTGCACATTAGTAATGTTAACTTTGCTGGAGCAAAATCCAACATGTTTATCGATGAACAAATTACATCAGAAACCACATTTGAAAATGGCGTCGGTAAAAGAATTGTAACTATTACATTTAAAAATCCTTATGAGCATTCAGACTGTAATTTAGAAAGAGGCGGACTTTGTTTGAATGCAACGCTTCGAAATTGGATTAGATTTTATGTCCCAGAAGGATCAAAACTAGTCGAGTTTAAAGGTTCACAAACAAAAGTGTTAACTTATGATGAATTAGGTAAAACTGTGTATGAAGGTTTTATGACTGTAAATCCAAAAGGTCAGGCAGAAGTTACAGTTGAATACACATTACCAACATCAATTACTGAAAAAGATTACAAACTTCTTATTCAGAAACAACCAGGTGTTGAAAAACAAACAATTGATGTAGAGGTCAATGGACGCAACATGCTAGAAGGTCCGTTCAATACTGATAAAGAGATTAAATAACTTTAATGAAACAATATTTGCCTTCTATAAAAAATTCAGTCTATTTTTATATCTTCACAATTATTGTATCAATTCTTATATTTAGCCTTGATAATAATCAAGATAGATCAATTAATCTTAATAATATATATATAGGAATAATCTTTGGAATAGTTATTGGTGGAATATTATTTTTAAA
The DNA here is from genome assembly GCA_964435665.1 of uncultured Gammaproteobacteria bacterium. Taxonomy (GTDB): domain Bacteria; phylum Patescibacteriota; class Microgenomatia; order UBA1406; family GWC2-37-13; genus MFZZ01. Next base: position 28,698 of record CAYSZW010000010.1, read on the forward strand.
CAAAATAGGTGTAAGATTTTATATAATTGATGATGAACTTATTTATACCCCTACTATTTTTGCTGTTTGGTTTCCTCGTTTTCGAAAGTCCATATCGATTTCTGATCTTAAAGAAATAACATATACAGGTACAGGAAGATATAGTCCAGGTAGAATTGTTATTTCACCACGACCTTATGAGATTATTTTTCCATTTGCTAGTTTTAATAATTCTGTTATCACTAAATTTTTAGAAGATTTAAAAGCTATAAATCAAAAAATAACTTTTGATGAAAAAGTAACAGAAATAATGAACAGAAAGTAATAATATGCCTAATGTACAAAAAGTGGAAGGGTTTGTACTTAAAAAGAAAACCCTCCTTGAAAAAGATTTGTTAGTAACTCTTTTTACCAATGAATTAGGTAAAGTAACTGCCATTGCAAAAGGCGCAAGATCAATTACTTCTCGTCGTGCTGCTCATTTGCAAACTGGTAATTTAATTACTGCACAACTTTCTGATACTCATGATCGCATGTATGTCCAATCTTCAGATTTGCTTTCAGGTTTTATGCAACTACGTACAGAGAAAAAATTGAATACGTTGTATTTATATTTGTATATTATTGATAAATTGTTGCCGGAAAAAGTTGAAGAACATAAACTATACAACGTTACTAAACGTTTTTTTATAGCATTATCTAAAGATGAAGAGAAACCTTCTTCAATTTTGCATAATTCTCTGCAACAAATGTTAGGTCATCTCGGATATCTGGAGGGGAATCATACGTTATCTGAATTATTAGAAATAGTTGAAAATAATATAGAGGAAAAGCTACCACGGCATGTTATAATTTAGCTTATTGGCTTTTTAGAGGCTATTTATTAGATATTTTTTATACTCATGGAAGAAATTGTTTCACTTGCAAAAAGACGAGGATTTATTTACCCAACTTCAGAAATTTATGGTGGTCTTGCAAATGCTTACGATTATGGTCCTTTGGGAGTAGAACTTCTTCGTAATATAAAAACTCTGTGGTGGAAACGTTTTATACATCAACGTCGTGATATGGTGGGAATTGACACGCAGATTATTCTTCATCCAAAAACGTGGGATGCATCTGGACATGTAGGTGGTTTTAGTGAAGCCGTTGTTGAAGATGCAAAAACACAAAAAAGATATAGAGCAGATCATTTAATTGAAGCATGGATTGAAGGTAAAGAAGAATTCAAAGACTTAGTTGTGGAAACGATGACTATTGAACAAATGGGTGCATTTCTTAAAGAACATAAGATTAAAAGTCCTGTTGGAAATGCATTAGGTGATATTAAACGATTTGATTTGTTAATGGCCTCACATTTAGGAACAATTGAAGGAGAAAAAGATGAAGTATATTTACGAGGAGAAACAGCACAAGGAATTTTTAGTAATTTTAAAAATATTTTAGATACAACAAGAAGTAAATTACCAGTAGGTGTTGGACAAATTGGAAAAAGTTTCCGAAATGAAATTACTCTTGGTCAATTTATTTTCCGTACTTTTGAATTTGAACAAGCAGAAATTGAATATTTTTTTAATCCAAATGAAACGAATTGGGAAGAATTAATGAAAGAATGGAAAGATGCTATGTGGCAATTTGTCACAAAAGATTTAGGTATTAAAGAAGATCATTTACGTTGGAGAAAACATACTGATCAAGAACGAAGCCATTATAGTCGGGATACATATGATTTAGATTATCAATTTCCATTTGGATGGAAAGAGTTATGGGGAATTGCATATAGAACTGATTACGATTTAAGTCAACATATGAAATTTTCTGGTGCAGATCTTCGATATACAGATCCATATACACAAGAAAAGTTTGTTCCACATGTAATTGAACCAGCGGTCGGATTAAATAGAATGCTCCTTATGGTTATTGCAGATTCAATAGTTCAAGAGCCAGAACGTACAGTTCTTAAGCTGCCATATAATCTTGCACCATATTCTGTAGCAGTATTCCCCCTAGTTGCTAATAAACCTGATATTATGAAGAAAGCAGAAGATGTTTTTGATTCAATAAAAGATATATATCCAACTTATTGGGATGATCGCTCAAATATTGGAAAACGGTATAAATATCAAGATGAAATGGGAACACCATTCTGTATTACAATTGATTATCAAACATTAGAAGATAATACAGTTACAATTAGAGAACGGGATTCAATGAAACAAGACAGAATATCTGTTGAAAAAGTAACAAGTTATTTACAAGAGAAATTAATATAAATTATTATTAATTTGTAATATTTATGGAAAATCAAAAAAAACAATATATGATCATCGGTGGTGTTATTTTAGTATTGGTTGCAGCAATAGCTTTTATGATGTTTCAAGGAAGAAAAAACGAAGAAGCAGCAGATAAAGGAACAGTTTTTGAAGAACCAGATGAAGAAATCCCAGCAGTTGATGCTTCTGTAAAGGTTACCATTGAAGGAAGAACAGAAGGCGTTATTACAATTAGTGGTATTCCAGAAGGAACTACAGAAATTGAATATCAGCTTACATATAATAAGAAAAATTTAGTTGATGGTGAAGGGTTACAAGACGGTGTATTAGGAAGAATAAAAGTTGTAAATGAAACAGAAGTAGAAGAAGATGTAACGTTTGGTACTTGTTCTTCTGGTGTTTGTCGATATCATGATATCGATGGTCCAGTCTCCGGGTCATTCCTTTTTACAGGAAGCTACGGAAAACAAATCTTAGAACAAAAATTTGATCTTGCTGAATAAGTAAATCAAATTTTCATACTACTCATGACAATTATTAAGGTATAATATACGATTACTATTTTATTAAAATGAAAGGTGGTGACAATTAAATAATGCCAAATATCAAATCAGCTATCAAGAAAAATAAACAAGACGAAAAAAGAACAAAAAATAATCGCGCATATGAAAAGCAAATAGAGGATATAATGAATAATGCACAGAAAAAAGTTACAGGTGCAAACAAAACTAAAATGATCAGCGAAGCTTACAGAAAGATTGATAAAGCAGCAACAAAAGCTGTAATTCATCCTAATAAAGCCGCCAGATTAAAAAGTAGAGTTACTAGATTGCTTGCGAAATAATGAAATATACAACAAATCTTTTCCCTCAAAAAGAAGAGACTGCAATTGATAAAATTACATACTTCGCACTGCACTACTTGCGGTATATATTAGTTATTACACAGTTTGTCACTATCTGTGTCTTTTTTTATAGGTTCAAAATTGATCAGGAAATTGTAGATTTAAAAGATACTTTAACGCAAAAAAAAGCTATTGTTGATACTACCCAAAGTTTATTAACAAATGTAAAAGAATTAGATTTTAAAATTTCTAGTATAAAATCACTTTCGGAAAAACAAAATACTCTCCTTGATACATATACATATCTATTTCAAAATTTACCACAAGATGTTACGTTAACTTCTCTTACGATTGAAGGTACTACCATTATTTTTGAAGGTCGTACGCCAAATATTACAGCTGTCCAAAATATGTATGAAAAACTTCAAAAAGAAAAATTATTTGCGTCTGTAACGTTGGGTGCAATTACCAAAACAGAAAGTGATTTTACTTTTAATTTAGAGTTAACAGATTATAAAAAACCTATTTCTAATGGCAATTGATAGAACAAGAATAACCAGTCTTCTTCAAGAAGAAAAAGTTCAAAACTATTCATTTAGTATAGGATTCTTTTTGGTTTTTTCGTTATTTGTGTACTTTGCAATTAGACCAAATTTAGTAACAGCTTTTAATTTAGAAAAAGAAAAACAAGATTTACGATTACAAAATCGACAATACGAAGAACAGATTTTACAAATTGTAAATTATCAATCAACAATAGAAGCATATCGCGATAAGATGTTTTTACTAGATGAAGCAATACCTCCGTCACCTGTTGCAACAAAGGTTATTGATGATGTTAAGAAAAGTGCTTCTGAATCTGGCATACTATTAACATCAGTAGCTATCGATAAAATTGAATTTTCAAAAGATGTAGAACAGTATGAACAAATCTTTGATTTTACAATTTCAACATCGGGAAATTTAGAAATTCAGCAGCTTGAAAAGTTTATTATTGCGATAATAAATCAAAGACGAATTAAATCAATTGAAAATTTACAAATATCAAGAGTTCAAGCAGAAGAGGGTGGTGTTGAAAGATATTCGATTACAATGAGTATTACTGGCTTTTATCTATGAACCAAAAAGAATTACTATTTATAGCTTTAACTATTTTCTTAACCATCGTTGCATGGGTAGTTTCTGATTTGTATAGTATTCGTAAAAGTACTCCTACAGATCAACAGATTCAAGCTGTAAAATTAGAATATTCAATTGATACTAATGTGATTGATGCATTAGAAAAAAAGACACCATAATATGTACAGCGATTTATATTTAAAGCAACATTCAAAGCCATCACAAATATTAGTTGTTCTTGCAATGTTTGTAACTGTATCTGCAATTGGTTATTATTTTTTATCGTCATCTACTCCTACAAGAGCTTCTAAACAAGTGGTTAAAGAACATCAGCAAGTAAATATTTTTCCTAAACAAGTAGGGATTTTTTGGGAAGTTACAACTAACGATGAAGGATGGATTATATATGGCGAAAATCCTTCAAATTTAAATCAAATCTCGCTAGATGAAAGAGATCTAAGTAAAAGAGAAAATCGAAAATATCATTATGTGGTATTAAAAAATTTAGTACCAGACACGACCTATTATTATCGAATCATTAGTAATAATGAATTAGTTTCGGCAGAAGGTAATGAACCGTTTTCAATACGTACCATACCTGATGGAACATCTAGTTCAAGTATGTCGCCTGCATATGGAAAAATAGTTTCACAGAGTGGAGATCCTTTACAAAATAATTTTGTCTTAATAAATGTTAATAATGCATATCCGTTATTAACACTAACTAAAAATACAGGTGAATGGCTTATTCCGATGCAATATATTATTAGTACTGCAGATCAACGATCTATACCAGTTTCCGAAGACACAATTGTAAATATAAGGGCTTTTAACGAATCACAACAATCAGTAATAAAAGCCACTTTAAATCAAACTCACCCAATTCCACAAACTATTGTAATGGGTAATAATTATACGTATTTAGAAAAACAAGTACTTTCTGCAACAAGCCAGAATAAAACAACAACTTCTTCCTATAATGTAGAGTTGTTATATCCAAAAAATGGGGCAGTTATTCCTGGAAATACACCACTTATAAAAGGAAAAGGAATTCCAGGTAAAGAAGTGAGTATTCAAATAAATGCTCGACCCTCATTTGCAGGTAGTACTAAAGTAGATAAAGATGGAAACTGGACAGTAACTGTTGGTAAAACTATAATGCCTGGAACATATACCTTGAGTATGACAACTCAAGATGGCAGGAATAGATCTGTAGAAATAAAACGTAACTTTACTTTAATAAAAAGTGGGGAACAAGTATTAGCTGAATCCACAGGCTCTGCCACAATTACTCCAACTGTTACTGTGAGACCAAGTGGCACTATTACACCTTCCCAAAGGGTGACACCATCACCGACACTAATTGCAGAAGTTCCTACGCCTACTGATGAAGTTGTTGTAACTGATCTTACTCCAACTCTGACACCTGCACCCCCAGTAAGTGGTATTAGTGTTATTCCATTTATGTTTGCTGGAATAGGGTTATTATTACTTGGAGCAGGTTTAGTATTATTTCTTTAACTTCAACCTCGTGCAATAAATTCATTTTGAGTGTAGAATATTGAGTAATAACATACATTAATATTTTTATAACGTTTATGGATCCAATAGAAACAGTTAAAGTCTATACAATAATACATACACATTCCTACAAAATTTATGTTGGAAAAGAAGTATTTGCTCAAATTGGCGAAGTACTCGATATAACTAAATATTCACATATATTAATCCTTACAGATGCAAAAGTTGGTTCTCAATATCTAGAAGAAGCAGAACGAGAAATTCGTAAACATAATAAAGAAGTTTCTTCTTATACACTTCCTTCTGGAGAAGAAAACAAAAATTTAGAAATGGTAAGCAGAATTTATCGCGCATTTATTAAACATAAATTAGATAGAAATAGTTTAGTTGTTAATTTAGGAGGCGGAGTCATTTCTGATATGGGTGGATTTGCTGCATCTACTTTTTTAAGAGGACTAGCATTTATTAATTTACCAACAACTTTAGAAGCAATGGTGGATGCAAGTGTTGGAGGAAAAACTGGCGTCAATTTTGACCATTATAAAAACTATGTGGGTACTTTTGCACAACCTGAAGGAGTATTTGCAGAAATTGCCACATTACAGACATTACCAGAACGTATTTTAATTCAAGGACATGCAGAAGCTATTAAACATGGACTTATTGCCGATGCAGAATTTTTTGAAAAAGTAACCAGTAAAAAAATTAACGAATTTCCTGAAGAACAACTAATAGAAATAATTGCTCACTCAATTCAATTAAAAGCTGACATTATTCATCAGGATGAAAAAGAAGAAACAGTCCGTAAATTACTTCATTTTGGACATATTGTAGGTCATGCATTGGAATCAATTAGCTTACGTACAAATGATCCTCTCTATCATGGAGAAGCTGTTGCAATTGGTATGGTTGCAGAAGCAAAAATTTCTGCATTACTTGGTTTAATTTCAGAAAATGATTTTGAAACAATTGAACGTTCTATTGAAAAAGTGGGTCTTCCAACAAGATATGAAAAGAATGCATCAATTGAACGAGTACTAGAAATGATGCAATCAGATAAAAAATCGATTCGTGGAAAAATTAAATGGAGTTTACTTACTCGCATTGGAAAAGGTGATTACAATATTGATGTAGCAGAAAAATTTGTAAAACAAGGAATTGCATATATATTAGCAAAATAAAATGAAAGCTATTATTCCTGGTATTTACGAACATTATAAAGGCAAAAAATATCGTGTCATAGGTGAGGCCAAACATTCAGAAACAATGGAGGATTTAGTTTTATATGAACCTTTATACGATTCTATTTCTAGATATTGGGTTAGACCTAAAGAAATGTTTCTAGAAGAAATAGAAATAAATGGGAAAACAATTCCTCGATTTAAGTTTATATCGAAGGAAATATCCAATTTTTAAATTTAATACCTATATGTCTCATGTTCAACATGCTTCTTTTCCATATACATTCTTTGAAAATAAGATAGTTAAAACAGAAGATGCAAAAGTGTCTATTATGACGCACGCACTTCAATACGGTACTGGTGTTTTTGGAGGTATGAGAGGTTATTATAATAAAAAGGAAGGGTATCTTTCTGTTTTTCGTATACATGACCATTACAAACGGTTTTTACAGTCATTCCAAATTATTGGTGTTCGTATTCCGTATTCACAAAAACAACTTGAAGACATTACTATCGATTTAATAAAAAAAAACAATCCACAAACAGATGTATACTTTCGACCGTTTGCCTATGAAAGTAGTTTAACAATTGCTCCACCACTTCCGGTAGACACTACCTTTGCATTTTCACTTTATATGGTTCCATTAGGAGAATACTTGCCATTACATCAAGGAATTTCTGCTATGGTTTCATCATGGAGAAGAGTTTCGGATAACGCAATTCCATCCCGCGTTAAAGCATCTGGTGCGTATATGAATTCTGCACTCGCAAAAAAAGAAGCACAACAAAACGGATTTGATGAAGCAATATTTTTATCTGATAATGGTACTGTTTCAGAAGGTTCTGCTATGAATTTGTTCATAGTCCGAGATGGCGTATTAATTACACCATCAAAAACAGACGATATTTTAGAAGGAATTAATAGAAACACAATTATACAAATTGCAAAAGATAATGGCATTCCTGTCGAAGAAAGAACAATAGATAGAACCGAACTTTATATTGCAGATGAAGCTTTCTTTACTGGTACAGGCGCACAATTTGCTTCTATTTCTAGTATTGATCATCGAACTATAGGAACAGGTCAGAAGGGTCCAATAAGTACACAATTACAGACATTATTTTTAGATATAGTTCGTGGAAATAATGAAACTTACAAAGATTGGTGTACTAAGATAAATCTGTAAGAAAATTATTTACAACATTTTATTATAGGGTATAATATGTTCATGAGAAACGAACAAACACCTCTAACGCTTGATCAATTAGAAGTAGTTAGGAAAGCATTTCAGTTGCCCACTGGTGAAATTGTTGAATGTTTAAAATCTAATGAAGGATACTGGTTTTATCAAGTGCCAGCATTAGATGAACAAGGAAATGAATTAGTTGATGAAAATGATGATGCAGTTTTAGAAAGGGTAAAAATTGCTGCTTAATTATTTCTTCTTTATCTCCGTAAACCCTGTATATTGATGAAGAACTTCTGGAATTTTAATACTTCCATCTGCTTGCTGAAAGTTTTCTAGAATTGCAATTAAAATTCGTGGAGAAGCAACAGCTGTATTATTAAATGTATACACATACTCTGTTTTTCCTTCTGCAGTTTTATAACGAATATTTAGTCTTCTTGCTTGAAAATCTCCCATTATAGAGTTTGACATGGTTTCTCCGTAGGCATCTCGTGAAGGCATCCATGTTTCAATATCGTATTTTTTAAGTTGAGGTTCTCCCATATCTCCAGTACTCATTAACAGTTGTCTGTATGGAAGTTTTAAATCTTGTAAAATTTCTTCTGCATTTTGTTCTAGTTCTTCATGAATTGTTTTTGCATCTTCTAGGTTATTTTTTCCTAAAATAACTTGTTCTATTTTCCAAAATTCATGGAGTCGATATAATCCTTTTGTATCTTTTCCATAAGCTCCAGCTTCTTTTCTAAAACAAGGAGAGAATCCAACAAATTTTTTAGGTAAATCTTTTTCTTGTAAAACTTCTCCTGAATGATATGCAGTTATTGGAATTTCTGCAGTTCCAGATAAATACATATCATCTTCATTTAGTTTGTACACATCTTGTTCACTTCCCCATGGAAAATGTCCAGATCCAAATAATGTAAATTGTTTGACAATAGATGGAGCAATAAATGGTGTGTAGCCTTTTTTTGTTAGTTTTTGAAGAACATAAAAGAGGAGTGCAAGGTGAAGAATTGCACCTTCATTTTTTAAAAAATAGCCACGAAAACCAGAAACTTTTGAACCACGTTCTAAATCAAAAATATCTAAAGATGTTCCAAGTTGAATATGATCTTTTATTTCGAAATCAAATTTTGTTGGTTCTCCCCATTTTTTTAATTCTTTATTGAAGGTTTCATCTTTTCCAACAGGAACTTCTTCAAGAGGTACATTTGGAACATACAACATAAGATTTGTAAATTCAGTTTCTACTTTTGCAAGTTTGTCTTCTATTGTTGAAAGTTCAGCCTTTAGTTCTTTTCCATGAGCAATAATTTCTGGACTTGGTTTTTGTTTTGAAACAGAATTTCGTTCTTCACGAAGTTTTTGAGCTTGCTGAATAAGTTCACGACGTTCTTCATCTAATTTTAAAATTGCATCAATATCAACCTTACGGTTTTTATTTTTTGCAGCTTCTTTTACTTTTTCGACGTTTTCGCGAATATAGTTTATATCCAACATATGAGGATTATTGTAACAGATCTTGTTCAATTTTTAACATGAGTCGTTTTGCAGCAATTAATCGATGATTTACTTGTGCATGTTCTTCTTCTGTTAAATCATCATAATATTTATTAAATTGTTTAACCATAAATAGTGCTCGGTATGGATATCCTGGAGTAATAACTGGACTTGGAGATTCTGCAATCCATCCTTCAATATGCTCTGATTCTGTTAAAAATAATTGTTTATCAAAGTCATAAAAACAAATACAAGTTTCAAGTTTTGCAGTTCTTTTTTCTAATGGAACTCCTTTTAATTTTTCTAAAGCATAATCTATAAGTTCTTGATCTGTTGCTTCGTGGCCTGGCCATCGACGGGATTTAACACCTGGTTCACCATTTAATATATCAATCATAAGTCCACCATCATCAGAAATTGCAGGAAGACCTGTTTTATTTCCATAAAATTGTGCTTTTAATTTAGCGTTTTCTTCAAATGTAGCACCTGTTTCTTCTGGCTTCATAAGTTTTAACATGTTTTCCAAAGTCACAAGTTCTATTTCATGTTTTTTTAAATCAGAAAAAACAGATACTAATTCATCTACTTTTCCTTTGTTTGTGGTACCAATTAAAATTCGTTTCATGTATTTATTGTAACTTATAAAACGGCTTCTACTTCCCAGTTTTCAAAACCGACTTCTAACAATTTTTCTTTAGCATGTTCTTTTGTTCCAAACAAATTGTGAAACGCAGAAGCTGTTTCTTTTACCTCATAAGGAAAAATAATCCAAGCATCGATACTAATTTTCCAAAAATCAGGTTTAAATGTTGTGTAAGGTTTTATATATGGTGTAACCGTATATATTTTTTTAGGTAATTTTGTTTTTAAATAATCATAAGCAACTTTTAAAGCTGCACCTGTATCAGAAACTTCATCGATTAATAAAATTGTTTTATCTTTAAAATCTGCAGTTGGCGTTTCTACAATAACTGTTTGTTTTTCTTTCTTTAAATCTTTATAAGCCTGAAGGGCAATATGAGAAATTGGAAGATTGTCATATAAATCTGAAAATATACGTGCAATGACATCTCCACCACGAGAAATAGAAACAATACAATCAATTTCGCGATCGTCTTCGTGAACTTTTTCAATAATTTTTGGAGATAATGTTAGACAATCTTTTTCTAACTGTTGCCAGGATATTTTTTGGAAGTTTATTTGAGATTGGGTCATGTAGAAATTATATATTTTTACACATCAATTTGTAAACGTTTATGCAACTCTTCTATGAGATTTTGCAGTATCAACGGCAGCGTCAGATGCGATAAGATGATTCCAACCATGTTTTTTTATATTTTCCATCATTTCATCTATGGAACCAGATCTTTGATCCGCTAATACACGACCTAAAATACTTCTATAAAAAGCAAATTGATGTGCCATACTTTCTGCCCAGCGTGAAGCTTTCATATAATTAGGTCGACCTTCATTATTTCTTAATTGTCCAGCAGGATTTGTTCTGTTAGCTTCTTTTGGAAATAAGGTGTTTTCAATCATCTGTGTTGTTGGACTGGCTGTTCCAGAATATGGTTGAACAGGTTCTCCATTTTTGTGCAATACATGCAATCCTCCTTGAGATTCTACTGTACCACGAACAATATCACCATTTTTTGAAATTTGATCTACTATTCCCATCCATGGACCAAACCAAGTTCCGAGACCACCTTCGAATCCAAGTGAAACATCGTTAAATTCTTCTTGCAATGAAAGTTCATACATAATTTGAATTGCATTTGCTGCAGCACCACCTTCTAGTGAAGTACAGTTTTCGCCACCACCATGACC
>CAYSZW010000011.1:0-36304 GCA_964435665.1 uncultured Gammaproteobacteria bacterium
TATGAAGATTAAAGAAAATGATGTGGAAATTCAGCATGAAGCAACTGTTGAAAAATTAGGAGATGAAAAGTTATTTTATTTGATGTCAAGAGGACTTTCAAAAGCTGATGCAGAATCTGCATTGGTACTTGGTTTTATGGAACCAGTTACAAAAGAGATTCCGTTAGAGTATTCTATTGAGTTGAATAGATTGATTAGGTTGGAGATGGCAGGGAGTGTAGGTTAAATAATTTAAAAGTTTCCGCTCAATACTTTGTTTTCTTGGCTACCAACGCGGTTAATACCCTCGAAAGTCCACGGGGTAGCAGAAAAAAAGTATTTTCGCTCAACTTTTTAAATTTAGACAATATGCAATTTATAGATTTAAACAAATCAAAAGACGATCATATCAAAATAGATAAAAAAGGTCAGTATGTTGCTTTTTTTCATAATCGATCGGGGAAGTTAACGTTTGAGTTAGCAGCTTCAGGTATTGAATTGTATATCTATGGACTTTTTACTGGGAAAAAAGCTGACAATTTTAATATTGAAACAATTCAGCATCATACAGCTCCTGGATCTTTATCAGATTTATTTATAAAAGGTGTGTTTGATGATGATTCAAAGTTTGTGTATCAAGGACTTATTCGTTTAGAAAAATCTGCACAGCAAAGTCATGCGTATCAAAAAAATCAAAATTTAATTCTTTCTTCGGAGGTATTTGTAGATTCCCGACCATTTTTGGAAATTTTAGCTAATGATGTATTTTGTACACATGGTTCTACAACCGGAAAATTAAACAAAGATCAGATTTTTTATGCAATTAGTCGTGGATTATCAAAATCAGAAGCTACTGATTTATTGGTACAAGGATTTGTTGATGAAATTTACGATCGCGTTAAAGAAAAAGTTCCAACATTCAACTTACAGTAATTTAACAATTGTAAGAATATAATTAAAGATATGTTTAATCCAAAACAAATTCGTAATGATTTCCCAATCTTTTATCATAATCCTAAACTTACCTATTTAGATTCTGCAGCAACTTCATTAAAACCAATTAGTGTTATTAATAAAATTGACGAATATTATAAAAAGTATTCTGCAAATATTCATCGTGGTGTGTATGAAATGGCTGAAAAAGCAACAGAGGAATATGAAGAAACTCGAAAAATACTTGCATTATTTTTAAATGCCAAACGTCCAGAAGAAATAGTTTTTACTAAAAATACAACTGAAGCAATTAATTTAGTGGCATCTACTTTAGGTGAAGAAATTATGAATCAAGGTGATGAAATTGTGACAACTATTTTGGAACATCATTCCAATTTTGTTCCATGGCAACATTTAGCATTCAGAACCGGTGGTGTTTTTAAAATTATAGATATAAACGACCAGTTTGAATTAGGCATTGTTGAAAATAAAGATCAACAGGGTGAAAAGGATACGTTTACTATAAATTTGAAACATATTGTTACTAAAAATACCAAAATTCTTGCTATTTCATATGTTTCAAATACACTTGGAACAATTAATCCTATAAAAGAAATTATTCGTGAAGCAAAAAAAATAAATCCAGAAATTATAACCATTGTAGACGCTGCACAAGCGGTTCCACATATGAAAATTGATGTCCAAGATCTGGACTGTGATTTTTTGGCGTTTTCTTCTCATAAAATGCTTGGTCCAACTGGCGTTGGTGTGCTTTGGGGCAGATATGAATTATTAGACAAAATGTCTCCATACCAGTTTGGAGGAGATATGATTCGTGAAGTAAAACTAGATTTAACCACTTTTAATTCTGTTCCACACAAGTTTGAAGCTGGCACGCCACATATTGCGGGAGTTATTGGATTAAAAGAAGCAATAGCATATATAGAATATTATGGATTTGAACATATTCGTGTTCATGAAAGAGCATTAACCATGTATGCACTCAGACAGCTAAAAGATATTTTTGCAGATGATGTAACGTTTTACACGCCAAAACATATCCAATATGTAGGACCTGTTATGACATTTAATGTAAAAGGTATTCATGCACATGATGTAGCTCAGGTATTAGATGAGTCACATATTGCAGTTCGTGGTGGACATCATTGTACAATGCCGCTTCATACGCATCTAAAAATTCCAGCATCTGTGAGAGCAAGTTTTTATATGTATAACGATGAAGAAGATGTAGATAATTTAGTTACAGGAATTAAAAAAGTTTTTAAAACATTTAAAAAGTAATGTCAATCTACGGTGATATTATCTTGGATCATTATAATTTTCCAAGAAATAATACAAAACTTAGCAAACCTTCAGCACATGTTCATGTTGATAATCCATTATGTGGTGACTCTTTAGATATGGAGATACAAGAAAAGGACGGTAAAATTCGTGAAATTGGTTTTACTGGTCAAGGATGTGCTATCTCAATTGCATCAGCTTCGTTACTGACAGAATTTGTAAAAGGTAAAACGAAGGATGAAGTATTAAAAATCGACAAAGATAATGTGGTAGGATTATTGAATATAGAATTATCACCAAATAGATTAAAATGCGCGTTACTTGCTTGGGAAGGAATGATCAAGTTAGCTAAGCAAGATTAATTGTATTTACAAATTATTATTTAAACAATGTCAGATCAACCAAAAGATCCAGCAAATCCACATGGACCAGTCGCAGTTCGCAATTTAAAATTTCATGTAGATAAAGATTTATGTATAGGTGCTGCAACATGTGTTGCCATTGCACCTAATACTTTTTTGCTTGATTCAGATGCAAAAGCAATTATTTTAGATACAGTCGAAGCAGATACAGATGACACAATTATTGATGCAGCAAGAGGTTGTCCTACTGCAGCAATTATTGTTCAAGATGCAAGTGGTAACAATATTTTTCCATGATAGATCAAACTCAGAATGTAACTAATTCCGAGATTACTCTAACGTCGGCAGATTACAATATCCGCGAATGTCCAGAATGCGGATTTACGACTATAAAAGGTATGCCAGGTGGCAGAGATTCTACCTGTGAAAATTGTGGTTATAAAGATCCTTGTTGTTATGATTTTTAATAAATAAATGAAATTTAACTGGAAAATTGGTGGAGAAGCCGGCTTTGGAATTATGACAACTGGTGCAATTATTTCTAAAATTGCAACCCGTTCTGGCTATCATATTTTTAACTACGCAGAATATCCTTCCCTTATTCGTGGTGGCCATAATACAGTAGAAGTAATCCTTTCTGATGAAATAATTACAGCTCCAAAATGGGACATAGACATGCTTGTTTGTTTAAATAAAGATACCTATGACTTTCATAAACATCGACTTCATGCAAAAAGTGTAGTTATTTATGATCCAGATACGTATGAAGTAGATATTGAGTGTATTAAAGTTCCCATCCGTTTAAAAAAAATTAAAACAGAAAATGAAATTCATCAACAGCTAGTAAATACTATTGCTGTTGCTGCAAGTTTATCTATACTCGGTGGTGAACGTAAAATGTATGAAGAAATTATTGTTCAAGAGTTTACTAGAAAAGGCCAAGAAATTGTAGATTTTAATTTAAAACTAGTAAATATTGGATATGAAGAAGTACAAAAGCTAAATATTCAGCCATTAAATGTATTACTACCTAAACCAGAACGACCAGAAAAAATGGTTATGGCTGCAAACGATGCATTTTGTATTGCAACAGTAGCTTCTGATTGTAAATATTACGCTGCGTACCCAATGACTCCAGCTTCTTCAGTTCTTATGACTTTAGCAGCATGGCAGTATAAAAATGGCATGATAGTCCGACACGTTGAAGATGAAATTGCTGTTATTAATGGCGCACTTGGCGCAGCGTATGGTGGCGCACGATCTGCAGTTGGATCTTCTGGTGGTGGGTTTGCTCTTATGGTGGAAGCACTTTCATATTCTGGTGTGGCAGAAATTCCAATAGTCGTTTATTTAGGAATGCGTCCTGGACCAGCAACTGGTATGCCAACTTGGACAGAACAAGGTGATTTATTATTTGCAGCTCATTCTGGTCATGGCGAATTTCCTAAAATAGTGTTAACACCAGGCGATATTGAAGAAATGGTAGAACTTGGTATAAAAGCATATGATTTAGCAGATGTATATCAAACACCAGTTATTGTAACGTCAGATAAGCATATTGGTGAATCAGGTCAGGATATTTTATTGGAAACAGTTCAAAAATTGATTACAACTCATATACCAAATCGAGGAAAAATTGTTGCACAGACAACACAACAACCATATTTGCGTTATAAAGTAGAAGAAGATGGCATTTCTGAAATGCTTATTCCTGGTCAGAAAGATATTTTTTATCAAGCAAATTCATATGAACATATAGAAGATAGTCATACAACTGAAGATTCTAAAGCTCGTATAGACCAAGTAGATAAACGGGCAAGAAAGATGGATGTGTATCTTAAAAAATTAGTTTCTAAAGATCCACGCATTCAAGGAAATATATTCTTTGAACCACCAAAATTATTTGGAGATCCAGATGCAGATATTGTATTTGTTTCATGGGGAGGTATGAAAGGTATTATTTTAGAAGCTCAAAAAATGCTTTTTACAGATCATAAGCAAAAAACTGCGTATATGCATTTTACACATGTATATCCAATGGATGAAGCACTTGTTCAATCATGTTTTAAGAAAGATAAGCGTTATATTTTGATTGAAAATAATTCTCAAGCACAGTTTGGACAATTATTACGCATGCAAACGGGTATTAATTTAACTGAAAAGTTATTAAAGTATGACGGAAGACAGTTTTGGCCAGAAGAAATAGTGGAGTATATTTTTCCAAAGTCTTATCCTAAGCTTTCTGTAGAAGAAAATGGTGTTTTGGAAAAGATTAAAAATTCAATGAACAAATAATTATGGCACAAGGATTTGATGCATATACGCCTACATGGTGTCCAGGTTGTGGAGACTGGGGAATTCGTGTTGGAATTAAAACTGCATTTACACAATTAGGATTAGATCCTTCTCAAGTTTTTTTGGGATTTGATATTGGTTGTTCTGGCAATATGAACGACTTTTTGAATGGTTATGCAATGCATACTCTTCATGGAAGATCTTTGGCAACAGCAATCGGTATGAAAATGGCAAATCATAATATGAAAACAGTAGTTATTGGTGGTGATGGAGGTTTATATGGAGAAGGTGGTAATCATTTTATTCATGCATGTCGAGGAAACCATGATGTAAAAGTTATTGTTCATGATAATATGGTCTACGGACTTACAAAAGGACAGGCAGCACCTACTGCAGAAAAAGGCTATAAATCTAGTTCTACTCCCGCAGGTATTGTAGAACAGTGTGTAAATCCAATTGCATTAGCAATTTCTCAAGGAGCAACATTTGTTGCACAAGGATTTGCCGGACAAGTACCACAAGTTATAGAACTGATAAAAGCTGCAATGAATCATAAAGGGTTTGCCTTAGTTAACATTTTGCAACCATGTGTTACTTTCAATAAAGTAAATACATATCACTATTATTTACAAAATACGTATAAAATTGAAGACAGTTATGACCCTTCAATCATGATGAACGCACTCGCAAAAAGTGCAGAAGTATATGAAGAAAAATTCCCATTAGGAATTATCTATAAAGTGGATAAACCTGCGTTTCATGAACAATGGCCACAGCTTGATAAACCTCTTGTTTCTAAGGAAAGATTTACAGATTACGACAAGATGTTAAGAGCCTTCGTATAATCTAAAGTAGTATTTTCTTGACAATTAGCAATTCATATTCTATACTGCTAAACATATGTTATCTACAGGTAAAAATTCGACAAATAACCAATATCCTATTATTGCAATTCGTGATGGAATTGTATTCCCTTCAACAGAAAATGTTCTTGTGTTTGGAAGAAGTAAAAGTGTTGACGCAATGAAGTCAGCAATGGAAAAATCAAAAAAAGTAGTTCTTGTAATGCAAAAAAAATTAGAACTAGATAATCCAAAAGTTGATGATTTATATACAGTAGGCGTTCTTGCTGAAGTAGATAAAATTGCAAATGGTGAAAAAGGTCAAATGAATGCATTAGTAAAAGGAATTAAAAAAGTTAGAATCGTACAATTTACTCAAACTACCCCTTATTTTGAAGGAGAAATTGAAGACATTTTAGATGTCACAGAAGAAAATGAAGAAATATTAGCAATAGTTAAATATATTTCAGGCCAAATTAAAAAAGCTATCAATCTTGGTAAAACAATAGATTTTGTATTCTTAATGAATATCCTCAATATCAATTCTTCACATGATTTTTCTAATCAAGTTGCAATGGTTCTAGATATAAGAACAGAAGAACGACAATTATTATTAGAAGAAACAGATCTTAAAACCAGATTGTCAAAGGAAGTCGATTATATTAATAAAGAAATTAAAGTTCTTGAACTAGAACATAATATTTCTAATAAAACACAAAAGAAATTTGAAAAAAACATGAAGGAAACATTCCTTCGTGAAAAAATGAAAACAATTGAAGAAGAATTAGGAGACAAAGGTGAAAATAGAGATTTAGAAGAATATAAAGATAAAATTAAGAATGCAAAGATGCCAAAAGAAGTAGAGGAAAAGGCAATCAAAGAATTAAAACGATTAGCACAGATGTCTTCATTCAATCCAGAAGCTTCTTATATTCGATCATATTTAGATTGGTTAGTAGAAATTCCATGGAGTCGAGAAGAAGATTCTAAAATTAATATAGAGTTAGCTGAAGAAATTTTAAATGAAGATCATTTTGGACTTCTTAAAGTTAAAGAACGTATTTTAGAATTTTTAGCTGTTATGAAGTTAAAACGCATTGAAGAAGAAAAAGCAGCAAAGAATGAAAATGATGGAACTAATAAAAAAAGAGAACAACAACCATCTATTTTATGTTTTGTAGGACCTCCAGGTGTTGGTAAAACATCTCTTGGACGTTCAATAGCACGAGCATTAGATAGAAAGTTTATAAAAATATCACTTGGTGGCATTCGCGACGAAGCAGAAATTCGTGGTCATAGACGAACATATGTAGGCGCACTTCCAGGACGTATGATTCAAGGTATAAAACAAGCTGGTACAGTAAATCCAGTATTTATGCTTGATGAAATAGATAAGATTGGTCGAGATTATCGAGGAGATCCATCTGCTGCTCTTTTAGAAGCACTTGATCCAGAACAGAATCATGCATTTTCAGATCATTATTTGGAAGTTCCTTATGATTTGTCAGATGTATTCTTTATAACAACCGCAAATATGTTGGATACTATTCCAGAAGCATTACTTGATAGATTAGAAGTAATTAATTTTGCTGGCTATACAGAAGACGAAAAGTTTCATATAGCTAAAAATTATTTAGTACCAAAACAACGATCTGCACATCATGTAACAGAAGGAAAAGTAGAAGTAACAGATGAAGGTTTACGAACTGTTATTCGTAGATATACACGAGAAGCAGGTGTCCGTGAATTAGAAAGACAAGTTGCAACTATTTTTAGAAAAATAGCTCGTGAAATTGTCGAAAACAAAATCAAAACCAAAGTAAAAAAAGTTGGAGATACAGAAGTTCAGAAATATTTGGGACCATTTAAATATTCAGCGCAAATGATCGAAGATCAAAACACAGTTGGTATTACAACTGGTCTTGCTTGGACACAAGCTGGCGGCGATATTCTCTTTATGGAAGTTGCAACAATGCCTGGAAAAGGTAATTTAACCCTAACAGGAAATCTGGGAGATGTGATGAAAGAATCATGTCAGGCTGCACTTTCATATATTAGAGCACGATGGGATTTATTTAAGATTGATAAAGATTTCTTTAACACAACAGACATTCATGTGCATGTACCAGAAGGTGCCGTACCAAAAGATGGACCTTCTGCAGGTGTCGCAATTGTAACAGCAATGGTTTCTGCATTAACTGGTATTCCAGTTAAAAAAGAAGTTGGTATGACCGGAGAAATTACACTCAGAGGTCGTGTTACAGAAATTGGTGGACTAAAAGAAAAATCAATTGCTGCACATAGAGCAGGAATTAAAACTATTATTATTCCTAAAGATAATAAAAAAGATTTAGTTGATATTCCAAAAGCTGTAAAAGATGATCTTAAATTTATCTTTGCAGATCATATTGATGATGTCCTTAAAGAAGCTTTAGCTTTTCCAAATAAAAAGAAAGAGTTTATTGCAAGGCCACAGTTAACACTTGAGAAAGAAGAAAAAGTTAATTAATAGTAGTCATTCTGAGACGGAGTGAAGAGTATATATCTTCACTTCGTACAGGATGGCTTATTTTTTTAGTTTAAGTACAATATTGCGGAGTTTGTGAGCAATATTATAGCCATAATATAAAAGAGGATTTGTGACAAGGTCATAACTGCCAACAAACTCTACAAAATGTGTGCCGTATCCTTCTTTAAATTTAGTAAATCCACTCCAAGGACTTGATGGATCATAATCTGGAGGAAGAGATCCCCACATGTCAAAATTTGTAGCTCCTAATTTTTTTCCTAGTTTTATTGCTTCCCACATGATTAAATTTGAAGCCATAACATCTCTGTGTTCTTCGGAAGAACCACCATATGGGTAATAAAGAGTCTTATTAAAGTAAAATAATTCATAAGCTGATAATGGTTTGCCTTCAAAATAAGCAATAAGAATATGTGCCATACCTTTCTTTAAATGATCCCAAATAATGCGATGATATTGTTTGGTATGACCATAATATTTTTGTCTTTCTGTAGTGTCAAAATATAATTGAATAAATTTTTCAAAACCTTCATCTGTAGATTCTTCTTTAACTGTAACACCTTTCTTTTCAGCCAAGCGAATGTTATATCGTGTCTTTGATTTCATTTCTTTTAATAACGTATCTTCTGATTTTGAAATATCTAACATTTGTGTCCATTCTGGAAACAGTGGATGAGAAGATGGTACTAAATGACTTGATAATCGTTTGGAATCGAGAGTTGCATTTTTTTCTACATAAGGTTCTATTTTTATAAATACAAGATTATGATCTTTACCATATTGTTCGAGGAATTCTATTATTTGTTTTGAAGGAAAGACGGATCTTGGTAAATACCCGACTGATAGATGTGTATGAGGAATTGGGTGAAGAGTCATTTGAAAAATGTTTACTAATTGTTCGTTATCAAATTCTCCAATTCTAATAACAGTAATACCTGTTGCCTTTCTAGCTTCTCCCCATTCCCAGGATTGCATTGGATGTTGGGCAACTGCATTTATTTGTTCTTTTGTGATTGTATCTGGTAAAAGTTGTATTGACATATAATTTTTTCTATATAGGCGCGTTCCAGATTCTGTCGCTCAACAGCCCCAAGAAAATATCGCCGTTACCGTCTCATTTTTTGGGGCTCCCCGTTTCGCGCCACCTGTTCCTATTTTTTTTAATATGAATCAGTATTAAATCGCATTCTTTAGAATCTCTAATGTTTCTTTTGCACTACGTTCCCAAGAGAATTCTCTAATACGTTCTTTACCTTTTTGAATAAGTTTTTTTGTTAGATCTTTATCCTCGTATAATCTTTCAATATCTTGAAGTAAATCTTTTTCGTCTTTTGGTTCAAAATATAAACACGCATCTCCTCCAATTTCTGGCAAACTTGAAGTATGAGAACTAATTACTGGGCAGTTATGAGCCATTGCTTCTAGAATTGGTATCCCAAATCCTTCATATAAAGAAGGCATTACAAAGCAAAGTGCATTTCGATATAATTCAGAAACATCTGCATCAGGAATATAATCTGTAAATATGACTGTTTCTGATAAACCTTGCGTTTTTACTTCTTCAAAAATACTGTCATATAACCAACCTTTTTTTCCGACTAAAACTAATTTAAACTCAGGATTTTTTTCATGAAATAATTTGAATGCTTTAATTAATGTCGGCACGTTTTTGCGAGGTTGTAATGTACCCACATATAATAAGAATTTATTCTTTTGCAAATCATAATCTTGCATAATGGTTGATTTATGTTTATCTACATTTTTTTCAAATCCGTTATAAACAACATGAATGCGAGATTCTGGCAATGAATAAAAATGTTTAATATCTTTTTTTGTTGTTTTGGAAACGGCAATAACTGTTGAAGCAATATCTAAACTGTAACTTGTCCAATTTTTAAGTTGAAATAAATCTTTTTTTCTAAATTCTTGTGGAAAATAATAAAAAGATAAATCATGAATTGTAACTACAATTGGAAATGGACAGTAACGAGGTGCATAATGGGCAGGTGCAAAATAAACATCAATTTTTGTTCTAAAATACAAATGAATCGGTAAAAATATTTGTGACCATAATAACTTTGCTGGAACAACTTCATAAGTAAAATACTCATTTTCTTTAGGAAGAAAAGGCATAGGAGGATTACGAAGAAATATTTTAAACTGTGTATCTTCTGAAGCAATTTTTTGAAAATATTCGAGTAATTTTACCGTATAAACAGAAACTCCCACTTTTTTTTCTACATTTGCTTCGTTCCCATCGATTCCAATAATCATAGAGTAATTATAGCTTTTTTTCAAAAGATTTGAGAAGAGTTGCTACATAATGTTCCCAAGTAAATTCTTTTGCTTTTAATTTACCTTTCGCAATTAAATCTTTTCTTAATTTTTGGTTTGTAATTATAGTTTCTAATTTACTTGCAATATCTTCCGTATTAAATGGATCAAAAGTAAGAGCTGCATTATTTGTAGCCAATTCTGCTAATGAAGAATTATTACTGGTAATAACAGGACACTTATTACTCATTGCTTCAACTACAGGATATCCAAATCCTTCATAAATAGATGGATATGCAAAGCATAATGCAGATTGATATAGTGCAGTTAGGATTTCATCATTAACATATCCAGGAAGAATAATATCATCATGTTTTTTTATATCTGTATCCCAACCTTGCATACCAACAATAACAAGCGCTGGTAATTTTGTATGTTTTTTTTGAAGAAGATTGTATGCTGTTATAAGTCTTTCTAAATTTTTTCTTGGTTCTAATTTACCAACAGTAAGAATAAATTCATCAGGAATTCTAAAGTTAGATTTAATTTCTGTTATAAAATTACTATCCATTTCCATTGGTGTATCTACTCCTGGATAGTTTACTACTACTTTTTTATCAATACTGTAATATTCCTTTAAGTCAGCAGCAGTAGATTTTGAATCTGCAAAAATAATATCTGATTCTTTTGAAACCCAATCGAGTCTTTTCTGTTGCGTTTTTAAAATTGTTTCATGGACAGTTTCTGGGTATTTTTTAAAAACTAAATCATGAACAATTGTTGCTTTTTTTACAGGTAATGAAGGTTCTGTCCAATCTGATGTTATAAACCAATCAAGATTATTAGCAGGATTAATTGTGCTACCAACAGTATGAAAATCATTCCACATCATAGACAAAACTTTAGGTGGGATTGGCCATTTAATTAAGGTTTGACCTTTAGAATGTATATTACTTTCTATTGTAATAGGTAATTCTTGTCTTGATGAAAAGAAAAATGTCCATTCATTTTTTGAATCATATTCTAGAATACCATTCACTAATCCTTCCGTAAAACGGGCAACACCAGTACCTTTATAAACTATTTGAGAAATATCTATACCAATTTTCATATTAGCGCATTATACCTTTGTAAACTTTTTCTAATTTATCTGCAATTGCTTTCCAACTATATTTTTCTTTAGCAAGAGTAAAGGCATTTTCTTGAATTGTTTTATATAATTTTTCGTCATTCAAAATATGAACAATATTGTTTACAAATTCATCAGGATTTTGTGCTATTAAAACATGTTTCTTATTTTGAACATCCAGTCCTTGAACACCAGTTTTAGTTGATACAACGGGTAAGCCAGATGCCATACTTGCTAAAATTTTTAGTCGTGTTCCACCTGGGCCATAAATAGGAGCAATAAATAACGTTGCAGAATGGTAAAGATGTTTTACTTGTTGTTCGTCATCTGGTTTTAAGTCGATAATCTTAATTTTTTCATGTGCATCTACAGTTAGTTTGGTAGAGCTATTCTGACCAGCAATAATAAGTTCTGCATGAGGCAATTGTTCATGTAGTTTAGGAAATACTTTATTGATTAAATATTCAGCAGCTTCTACATTTTGAAGCCAGAAAAAATTACCAATAAATAATAACTTTGGATTCTTTAAAAGTACTTCTGGAAATTTATCAACAAACATTTCATCACCAGCGCCATTAGGAATAATGACAGGTTTCAAATTAGGCAATAATTTTTTAATTTGTTCTTGATCTGCTTCAGAAACAGTGGCAACTAAATTTGCTTTTTTCCAATAATATTGTTCCCAGTATTTTAATTTAAAAATGTCTAACCATAATGGCCAGCGAATAATAAAAGGGAGAGGAGAGATATAATGCTGATAGACTTTGTATTCAATAGTTTGTTCTACTAATAAAACAGGTACATTGGTTGAAGGAATATGAGGCATTATATAAAACGTTTCTGCATGAATAACATCATAATGATTTGTTGCAAGAAGTTTTTTAATTGTTGCATGAGCTTCATTAGAGTAATTTCTTACTACTAAAAAAGGCATTGCTGTAAAAACAGCACGTAAAATATTCATTATCTGCCAAGGTTTTTCTGGGCGTTTACATAAATATATTTCACTACAATACTCTTTTAGTTTTTCAGCATATTTTTTATCATCTTCATTTTTATATAAAGAAACCAAAGTTACATCATGATTCTCCCGTAGGTATTTTAATAGGTATAAGGTTCGAATTTGGCCACCAGAAGCAGGAGGATAGGGTAAATATGGTGTTAACATTAATATTTTCATAGTAATTACAACTTAATGATTGATATTCTATCGTTGTCTACCAAAATGGTATATCCTTCTTCTTTTAATTCTTCAGTAACATTTTTTTTATTTGTAACAAAATATGAATAACCTTGTTCTTTAAATTGTTGAATAGTTTTATTTCTTCCTGGAGAACCTTTTCTATCTGCTAAATATAAAATAGTAGAATCACCATCCATATCTGTCACAATAAGATCATCTTCTTGTGTAAATGTTGTAATAAGTTTTGCAATTTGAACCGTATCTTGTGGATATTCATAATATTTTTTAACACGATCATACGAAACTACAAATGAAACAAGAATAGTTACAATAATCACAGGATATGCTAAGAAAGGATTAAAAACAGTACGGGCAGTTAAAATCTGTGCTATGCCGAGTCCGGTCATAATGGCAATAGCAGGTAACGCTATGATTTGGTAGTATTCATACTGAAAATTTGCCGCTTGTATTGCAAGTAAATAGAATGTAGCTGAGGCCAGAATACTAAGTAAAAAATATTTTTTTACATTTGCAACTGTTCCTAGTAATAAAAATCCAGTTAAAAATATACCTAAAATGCTAATACCAAAACGATCAACAATGATGGTTCTAAAATATGCAGTGCTAAAAAAAATATTCTGCAAATTTTCTATATTTGTCCCATACTGAAATAATTTTTCATTTAATGGAATTCCTTCAGGATATTGTTGTAAATAAATATTCCAAAATACGAAAGGAGCTAAACCTACAATTGGGAATATATATAATTGCCACTTTTTGAAAACGTCAAATTTATAATGTGAAAGAAACAAAAAACCAGCTGCAATTGTATAAAAAATAGTTGTTGGTTTTATAACTATAGACAGAGAATACATAACAATACTTAGAAAGAATAGTAAAAGGTTATGTTCAGTATTTTTAAGGTATAAATACAATAACCACAAGGAAATAAACATGAAAGAAAGTGCAGCTGTTTCCGGTATAACTATGCGAGAAAAGTATACAAAGAAGGGTAATATCCCATAAAGTATTGCACCAACAACACCTGCTACACGAGAGTGTTCTTTAAGGCCAAAATAATAAATAATGCCAATTATAGGTAATGTAAATAGAATAGAAGTTAATCTGGCATAGACCTCTAAAGAAGTAATTGGTAAATATCTGTAAAAGAAACCGAATATTGCACTGTATATAGGAAATTCTGCAAAGTAATATCCTTGTGGATTATCATTTCCAGATTGCATATTGGAAATATCGTTTGATTTTGGCTGAAGGAGATTGAATCCATTAGTTGCAAAATTTTTACCAACTGAAGCTACTGCTGCTTGTTTTTGTGAGTGTAAATCTGCTAACGGGTCATTTATTTTATAAAGACGGAGCGTAAATGCAATTACTAGAATAATACTCAAAATTATATAATCATGCTTTTTCATACGAAATGAAACATTACTTTGAACTTGCTTTGGCGTTTTTTTCTTTGGATCCAGTACTAAAGAAAGGTACAGCTGCAACAAAAATACCTGCTAGCAGCCAAAAAGTATAGGCAACTTTTGATGCTTCAAAAACATCAATATAAGATGCATTAACAAATAATCCAAGGAAGCCAAATAAGAAACCTAAGAATATATATTTATCTTTTTGTTCCATAGTTTTTAATTTTTTCCAAATGGTGCGAATAATTTCAAAGAAGATTGCAAGGAATGTGAGTGTACCTAGTAAACCAGATTCACCTAGCCATCTAAAGTAATCTCCATCTGTAGCTTCACCTAAGGATGAGGGTCCGAGTCCTAGTAATGGATTTGTTTTTAATCCATTAATTGCCCGAGGCCAAGATACTTGGAAACGAGTAGAAATAGAAATATCAATGAGATATTTATTTGTAGGAATTCTATTTAAAAATTCCTCATCAATAAGCGCTTGTAATTCTAGTTCAGTGTATTGGCGACCAGTTTTTTTACTCTCTTCAATAAGATTTTCACGAATTTCTTTTTTAGCTAACTTTTTCGTTGCTTCATCTACTTCAACAACTTTAAGTTTATCTAAATCTGCAGTATCAACATCTGCACCAAAGTTACCACGAGGTAAATTATCAGGAGATTGTTCGCCAGGAATAATAGCTTCACCCGTCGTTGGATCTACAAATACTTTTGTTTGTTGAAATGTTCTTGTTAATCTACTTGATAAATTATCTGAAAGTGGTGTAAGTATTGCTGTAGCAAGAATTACCATGAGTAACAACTTGAATTTTTTGTTGTAGATAAGATAAAGTGAAACAGCTCCAACGTATGATAGATATGATGCTCTAGAACCGGCCAAAACTAATGCAATAAGAGAAAGTAAAAATACTCCTAAATATATTTTGTTTTTTGAATGTAAATATAATCCCAAAACTATTGGCATTAGCAATAAAATATAAGCAGAAAGATCATAATGACCTGCAAATGTAGATGAGATTCTTGCTAACGGATCAAGTACTAAGAAATAACCTTTGGCGTATTCAGGATTCATAGTCTGAACAGCTGGCCAACCTAAGAATTTTTGACCTACTCCATAAATACTTACAATCGATAGAACTCCCATTATTAATTTGAGGTAGGTAAATAAATCTTGTTTAGATCTGATTGTTGTAAATGCTACAAAAAAGATCAACATGTATTCTATTCTTCGCAAACTATGAAGTAATCCAATACTGTTTACTCGAACACTTCCTTGGACATAGAACCCATATAAATAGGAAGCAAAAATAACAACCCAATATAATCCAATAAGGAATGCAAATTTTTTAGGAATAGTTACTTTTCTTCTTAAAAATTGAATAAAAAATACAATTCCAACTAATGCTAAATAAAAATCTTCCAAGCGAAAAGCTACATAGGTATACTCGATCATTTTAAAAGGAAGTTTAGGATAAAGTGGGATGATAAAAATAAATCCCATTACAAGGATTTTTAGAATATTTTCATCAATCCATTGTAGCGATTTTATAAGCTTTTTCATATGTTTGAATAAGATATTCCTTTCCTGTCAGCTTTCCGATCGTTAAGGAAATCAATGCTTTTAATTGTAACATACGTTTTAGTATGTAAAGTGCAATACCTTTATGATGTTTATTATAAAAGTATAAGAAACCATTGTACACTTGTAAAATCGGATATGTTTTTCCATTACTTGAAGCAGATCCCAAATGGATAAATCGGGCTTGAGGATAAAAATAAGTATGATATCCAATTTGCCTTGCTCTATATAAAAGATCAATTTCTTCCATGTACATAAAGATACCTTCATCAAAACCACCAATTTCATCAAAATAATGTTTAGCAGTCATAATACATGCCCCAGAAACCCAATCGATTTGTGTAGTCTTATTTGGTGAAGATCTTGTTAAACCCCAATAATCGCCTTTTAAAAAAAGAGCTCCAAAAACAACTGGTAAACTATAAAATGGTCCACCAGAAGGTTGAGGTGACATATCTTTGTTTAATAGTTTAGCTCCAACAAATTGGCCTTTTTTTTGATGTTCTTTATAAAACTGAAGTAATGTATATATAGAGTTATCTAAAACGAGAGTATCTGAATTTAAAAATAATATATATTCTCCTTTTGCTTCTTTTTCAGCTAAATTGTTACCTCGAGAAAAACCAGTGTTTTCTTTACTTTCAATGAGTTTTAATGATGAATATGTTTTTTGAAGAGATTTGATTGTTGAAACAGAATTATCCTTAGATGCATTATCCAAAACAATTACTTCTAAAGAAATTTTTTCAATATCTTTGGATTTATAAATTGACTCAATACAATTCGCAGTTATCTGCGAGGTATTAAAAGATATCAGAATGATAGAGAGCTCTATATTCTTACCTTCTTGGTTGCTACTTTGCATAGAATATATTATAATCGAAAGATTGAAAATAGGTTTAGCGGCTGGGTAGCTCAGCGGTTAGAGCGGTCGTTTCATAAGCGATAGGTCGGGAGTTCGATTCTCCCCCCAGCCACATTTATTCTACAAAAAATGCATAAAACACTCTTCACATTTACAGGAATAGTTAAACATAATCTTGGACGAGGTCGAACATTAGGATATCCTACTGCAAATATTGATGTTCAAGCGAATACGCCTGAAGGTTTATTTGTTGGTATAACAAGACATGGTAATAAACAATATCAAGCACTTATTTTTATTGGTCCTGCAGTAACATTTGAAGAAACTGACAAAAAAGCAGAAATATATATTTTAGATTTTGATGAAGATATATATGGAGAAACATTAACTACAGAAATCCTCCATAAACTTCGTGATAATGAAAAATTTACTACGGTAGAAGCACTTATTGAAAAAATGAAAAATGATGAAATAAATGCACGAAATTTCTTCAACAAAGATAAAAAATAATGGTATTATTCTAGTATGAATACGCAACAAATACCCTCAACATATTTACCAACTGATGCAAATAAAGTACAAGAAGGTGTCTACAAAACAACAATAAATGGAGTGCTTTATATAGATAGACCAATTTACAAAGATGAACGAGGTTTTTTTTCTGAAGTAGTTAAAATCCCAGAGTTAGAAGCTATTATTGGTCAACCTTTTCAGGTAAAACAAGTAAATCATGCAAGATCTGAACAGAATGTGCTACGTGGCATTCATGCAGAAGGTTGGAATAAGTTTGTATTTGTATTAACTGGTTTATGTTTTGCAGCAATTGTAGATGTCCGACCAGATTCAGAAACATTTGGAAAAAAAGAATATTTCCTGCTAGGTAGTGGGGAAAACGCATTAACTGGCTGTTTATTTTTACCTTCAGGAATGGGAAATTCTGTTTGTGTTCTTAAAGGACCAGTGGATTACTTATATCTTGTTGATCGACTATATCAAGATCGAGATAAAAGTGGAGATGTAGCAATTACCTTATTTGATACAGATCTAAATATTCCATGGCCTGTTGCAAAAGAAGACATGGTTATTTCTGAACGAGATACAAATGCAATAACGCTTCGCGAAAAAAGTCCAGAAAAGTTTGTATAATAAATTCATCTTATGCTTCAACAACTTGTAACTAAAGTCGATGAATTACTTGAAAAAAAACATTTAATGTTGGGCATTTTAATTCTTCTTTTTGTAATAAGTGTAATACCAAGACTCTATAGAATAGATAACCCTATTGCTGATTGGCATTCTTGGCGTCAAGCAGATACGGCAGCTGTCACAAGAAATTTTATTAAAGAAGGCTTTACGCCTTTGTATCCTAAATTTGATTCATTAAATAGTTTAAATGAAGGTAATTTGCCCAATCCCAAAAGATACTTCTTTGCAGAATTTCCTATTTATAACATTATTGTCTACCCTTTTTATTACTACTTTGGAGTTAATGAAATGTATCACAGACTTGTTAGTGTTTTTTTCTCAAGTTTAACTACAGTCTTTTTATATCTCCTTGTAAGAAAGCTTTCCAGTAATTCTGTTGCTTTATTAGCAGCTTTTTTCTTTGCGGTTATTCCATTTAATATTTACTATGGTCGCGTTACCATGGCAGATCCATTACATGTTTTCTTTAGTGTGGTTACGTTATATTTAGTTGCAAAATGGAGTGAAAGTAACAATCTTTTTTGGCCAATTATAGCTGGTATAACAACTACATTTACGATTCTTACCAAACCATATGGGTTAGTCCTGGGTTTACCAATAATGTACATGTTACTAAAAGGACATGGACTAAAATTGTTTAAATCACCTGGATTATACATATATGGACTTATTAGTTTGGCACCATTTTTAGCGTGGAGATGGCATATTAATCAGTATCCAGAAGGTATGTTTGGCACAACTTGGCTCTATAACCAGGGAGATATTCGATTTACTGGTTCTTATTTCAGATGGATATTATTTGATAGATTAAATCGACTTATTTTTGCTTCAGGAGGATTTGTATTATTCTTTTTAGGTTTAGTAAAACCAGTTTCTAAAAAAGAAGGATATATGTATCATTGGTGGCTAGTTGGTATTCTTATCTTTTTTGTAGTTATTGCAAAAGGAAATGTTACTCATGATTATTACCAACTTCCTATAGTTCCAATAGGTTGTATTTTTATAGCAAGAGGTTTTATGTGGCTTATTACTATTGGTAAAGGGTTTGTACAAAATTCTATAAATGTAACAATAGCTACCAGTTTAGTTTTAATGATGATTGCATTTGGCTGGTTTGAAGTTCGTGGATACTTTGGTGTTACACGCGACGTCATTGTGGAACTTGGTCGAAAAGTTGATGAAGTTACACCAAAAGATGCAAAAATTATCGCCCCATATATGAATGATCCAGCTTTGTTATATCAAACAAATAGATATGGTTGGACAAATGGTGGGGGATTAATAAGACAGTATATAGAAAAAGAAGGTGCAACTCATTTGGCAGTAGTAAACTATGATGTTGATACAAATTATTGGATTGAACGCTGTAAAATTGTCGCTGAAAGTAAAGATAGATGGGTATTAGTAGATGTGCGTAATTGCCAAAATACTGAGGAGGTTGTGAATGAAAGTAATTAAAGGAAATGCTTTGGAATTAGTACCAGCAGCACATGAAGACCCAAAAGATCCTGGGGTTTTAAAAAAAGTATTATTTAAAAAAGATAATTTTATTGATGGTAGAGTTGTTGTTGTAAATTGGTCTGTACTTCCTAAAGGAAAATCGTTTGCGCTCCATTATCACGAATCATTACAGGAAGTTTTTATTATCTTTAAAGGAACAGTAAAAGCATTTGTAAATGAACAAGAGATTGTATTGGAATCTGGAGATGGGCTCATTGTTGATTACAATGAAAAACATGCAATGGAAAATATCTCTGAAGAAGAGGTTATCTTTTTAATGTTTGGACTCTCTGATAACCCAAACGGCAAAACTATTACTCTTTAGGTCTATAATATTTTTTCCCTATCAAATTTTTTGGCATATATTCTTGTTCTACCTTTGTACCTTTCTTTTCTTCTTTATATGGATAACGCACATGACCTTCACCATAACCTTGTTCTTTCATAACTTTATTTGAAGGATTTCTTAAATGCATAGGAATTGCTTCGAGTTTTTGATTTTCAATATCTCTCATGGCTTCATTTAAACCGTCATAAGAAGCAGTTGATTTTTTGGCAGTTGCTAAATATGTAGCTGTTTGTGCCAAAATAATTTGAGCTTCTGGCATTCCAACCATATGAACGGCCTGCATACATGCTGTTGCAAGAACTAATGCAGTTGGTTGGGCATTATTAATATCTTCTGAAGCAAAAATAACCATACGTCTTGCAATAAAAACGGGATCTTCTCCAGCTTTAATCATTCTTGCTAAATAGTGTAATGTTGCATCTGGTTTGCTTCCTCGCATACTTTTTATAAAAGCAGAAATAGTGTCATAATGAAAATCGCCCTTTTTGTCATAATAAATAGATTTTTGTTGAAGTGCTTCTTCTGCAACTTCTAAATTAACACGTGGTGCAATTTCTGCAGCAAGTTCTAATGCATTTAATGCACTTCTGGCATCACCATTTGCAAATGTAACGATATGATCTAATGCTTTTTTTTCAAATTTATTTTTTGGAAAATGTTTTACTGCCTTTTGAATAATTGCACGAATATCTTCATCTTCATGTTGTTTTAGAACATATACATGTGATCGAGAAATTAGTGGGGCATTTACTTCAAATCCCGGGTTTTCTGTTGTTGCACCTATTAAAACAATTGTGCCATCTTCAACAGCTGGTAAAAATGCATCTTGCTGACCTTTATTAAATCTATGAATTTCATCAACAAATAATATGGTGTCTGTTTTAAAAAAGTCTTTTCGTTGGCGCGCTTGGGCTATTACTTCTCGGACTTCTTTGACACCACTTGTTACTGCAGAAAAAGGAACAAATTCTGCGTCCATACTTTCTGCAATTAACCTGGCTAATGTAGTTTTTCCAGATCCCGGAGGTCCCCATAAAATCATAGATGAAGCTTTTTTATTTTCAATCATACGACTAATAGGTTTTCCTGGTCCAATTAAATGTTTCTGTCCTATAAAATCTTCTAGTTTATTTGGACGGAGTAATTCTGCAAGTGGTTTGTCCATACAGTCTATTCTACCATATCCTGTAATATATATTTTGATTATCTTGTATGTTAATTGATTTGTTTAAATGTAAGAATTGTATTAGAATAAAACCATGGAACAAACTATTTCCCAATCAACCAATACTAATTCTGATCTTGGTATCGAAACATTATTTAAGGCTGCATTTAATCGTACAAAAGAACGTTTTTTGACGTATTTTTTAACATACGTACTCTCAATTTTTATATTTATAGGAGTATTTTTAGCTATTGGTTTAGTTGTTGGAATAAATGTTTTAGTTGGTATGGCTGCACAATCTGAAGGTGTTTCCATAACACTTGGTATTATAACTGCAGTAGCTGCGCTTGGAGCCTTAATTTTTGTAGGATGTTGGACAAGTCTTGCATATATTTATGCATTAATTGCGCCAAATAAAACAGGCGTTATGGATGTTTATAAAACAGTTAAGCCATTAGTTTGGCCTTATTTTAAAGTATCAATCATTACAACATTATTTATGGTTGGTATTCTTCCTTTCGGAATAATTACATTGGGTATTCTTCTTATCTTATGGGGAATTTGGGGAATGTTTATGCTATTCGTATTTTTAGATAAAAAAGAAACTGGTTTAAATAACTTATTTATAAGTAAGGCAATTGTGAGTTCAAGATTTTGGGGAATTGTATTTAGAGCTCTTATGATTTATGGAGCATATATGGCCATTATCTTTTTATTAGGAGCAGCACAAGGAAATAAAAATTCACAGGGTATTGGTGTTGCACTTATTCCAATTTTTGGCATATTTGCAGGTCCTTTTATAACTAGCTATTTTTATGAAATGTATAAAAAAATCCCACATCCAAAAGAGGTTTCTTCAAATATGACTTGGATTGTAGTATCTGTAATTGGATGGGTATTATCGTTGGGTTTAGCAGTAGCATTCTTTTCAGCTATTGTACAAGGTGCTCAAAATGCTATAAAGAACGGTGAATTCCAAAAAGATATGAAAATAATGAAAGATGATTCAAAAAAAATGAATGAATCAGATTATGAAGAAGAAATGAAGGATTTAGAACAAGAAATAGAAAAAATGATGGAGTCAAACACAAACGATCAAATCTGATTGTTATAATAAAATAATGCTATCTTTGTTTAATAAACCAATCTTTCGCAAAATTATGTCGATCTTATGTATCGGACTGCTTTCTTTTATCATTGCGTTTGTTATTGATCAATATTATATTTACGATAAGAAGTGGTATTTTATTTTAGAACTATTAGCAAATTAATATGATTTTTAGATTTGATAGATTTTTTTTAGATGAAAAAGATTTATTTATTTTCTTTTTTGGTATTTTTCTAATCGCAAGTCATTTTCTTACATTCTCTCTTGAGCCATTTAGAATGGGATCACTGCTTGTCCTTTTTTTCTTTTTAGTAATAACAAGAAGTATGGTAAATGCAATGCGATTTGAAGCATATTTTTTTATAACATTATTTGGACTTTTATTTTCTTTATTTCTTTCTCCATACGGAACAGCTATATATTTGTTTATAGCAATGCTTATTTATCTTAAGTGGGGTAGAGTTTAATTTTCCATGAAAAAGGCGTCGACTTGTGCGACGCCTTTCACCTTACAAATTCAGAGCTTTTAGAACACTATTGTATGTTGGTATTAAGCGTTCTTCTGTCGCTTGTTGGAGAGCGGTCTGCACGTAACTACGTGCATGGGATTCAGACCCTCCTGCCCATACTACGTATTCGATAGTAGGACAAAATAATTTTGTTGCTACTAGTACAACGACGATTCCAAAACGTTTTTGTTTCGGATAATTTTTTTGTATCGTTTGCAATTGAATCACTTTATAGTGATTTGCCTTGCAAAGAACAGTAAACTCATCAAGCGTATAGACAACTTTTTTACCAAACATGAGAATCTCCTTATATTAACTATTCTGAATAGATTGTTGCAAAGTGCTAAATTGTCTTAAAATTCATGTAGAGTGCAATACTCGCATGAACTTATATGACATATATATTATACCAAATTTACTATAGGATATCAATTTGAGTTTAATTTGCGAAGAATTTTATTTAATTATGACTGTTTGAGGAGGTTCTTTATCATGATTACAATCAACACAGTATTTGTTAAACATGTCATATAAAACTGTTTTTTCTTTCATTTCAACAGCTGGATTATTTGGATCAGGTAAATATTGATCTGTATCTTTATTTACTGGAGTCTGTTCTTTTACAATTTTTGATGGAGTATTTGTATCCTTTATAAGATATTCAAAACGTGTTGGACAATTAAATCCTTCTCCTTGGCGACTTGCTCGCGCACCAGTATCACTACATACTTGAACACCTTCTACATTTGGTGGTTTTACTAACTCTAAATTGGGTTGTTTTGCAAGTAAATATGTCATAACTCTATTCCAAACAGGTGATGCACCAGTTAAACCAGAAGCAACACCTTGATTCATAGGTGTAAAATCGTTATTTCCTACCCATACAGCCACTAAGAAATTAGGTGAGTAGCCAATTGTCCAGTTATCTCGTAGATCGTCTGTAGTCCCTGTTTTTACAGAAACAGATTTATTAGGAATAACCAGTTGAGAATTTGTACCAAAGGCTGCAGAACGTGCATTATTATCTTGAAGGATATGTGAAACAATATATGCAGCATCTTCTGAAATAGCTTTTTTACCACTCATTGCTAGATAATTTGGTAGTTCCATTGGCTCCATAATATTTTTTACAAAATTTGGATCTTTATACTCATAAAGTATTTTGCCATTTTTATCTTCTACTTTAAGAACATAATTAAGTTTTTGAGGAGTACCACGATTAGCAAGTGCAGAAAAGGCTTGAGCCATTTCTGTCATTGGTACTTCACCACCACCAAGAGTCAGAGATAATCCATACTGTGTTGGATCTTTAAATGAAGTAATCATAAATGCCTCAGCAGATGCAATAAATTCTTCAACACCATTATATGCAAGCATTTTAACAGCTGGAATATTATAAGAATTTGCTAAAGCATATCTCAACTGTACTGGACCATGAAATCCACCATCATAATTTTTAGGACAGTATCCTTTTGGTTGCCCTGGAGAAGAAAAACAGGTAGGTATATCGAGAAACATAGTAGACGCTGTTACTTTTTTACTATCAATGCCAACAGCATAATTAATAGGCTTTATTGAACTACCTGGTTGTCTTGTATTTGCTGTTGTAACATTAAAAGCGCCCGAACCTGTTGCAAAATAATCCACAGAACCAACCATAGCAAGAATTTCACCTGTTGGTGGTCGTGTAACAACTAATGCACCATTTGTTACATTCAGATTTTTAATTTCTTCAACTTCTTCGTATAAAATTTTTTCAGCTTCTTCTTGAGTAGCTAAATCTAATGTTGTAGTTACTTTTAATCCACCTTCTTCAAGTTGTTGTAACCCATATTCTGACTCAAGTAATTTCTTTACTTCAAATACAAAATGGGGAGCTTTAATAGCTATATTTGGTGGTTCTACCACTATTGGCATTTTTACGGCTTCATTATATTGCTGTTCGTTAATATACCCTTCGTTGAGCATACTTTTAAGTACAGAATCTCGGCGTACTTTAGCAAGTTCTGGATTAGATTGTGGTGAATATAAAGTTGGTGCCTGTGGTAAACCGGCAAGTAATGCAGCCTCATGCAGTTTTAATTGTGATGCAGGCTTATCATAATAATTTTTTGCGGCTTGTTGTATACCATAAGAAGATCCACCATAAGGAACTTGATTTAAATACATTTCCAAAATTTCTTCTTTAGAATAGATTTGTTCTGCCCAAACCGCAAGAATAATTTCTTTAGCTTTTCGTTGAATTGTTCGCTCTGGAGAAAGAAGAGCACTTTTAATTAATTGCTGAGTAATGGTAGAGCCACCTTGTAGATTATTAGTCTTAAAAGAATCGCGAACAGCACGAAGAACGCCGGAAAAAATAGAAATTCCTCCATGTTTATAAAAATCTCTATCTTCGATAGCAACAGTAGCTTGTCCCACGTATTTAGGTAAAGCACTTAATTTAACTGGTGTTCTATTTTCATCTTTATATACTTCATATAATAAATTGCCATTTCGATCATAAATATGTGTAGAAAGTGGTACGGATTTATAATCTTTTAACGCATAAGGAGTTGGTAATCCATCAAAAATAAATAAATATGCCAATGAAATAATCCCAAGTAGTATTAAAAATAAGCCAGCGCCTATAAAAGTAAAAAGAAAGGCTTTTTTAGATAATTTTTTAAACTTAGGTTTTGTCATGGTTTCTTATATTATACATATAATAAGAATACATTTTATTATGGTAGTCTTGGAAATAGAGGTGTTACTTTTTGTATTCTATCACTAGTTGATTGCATAATCTTTTCTGCTGTTTCTGGCATAAATGGTTTTAATTCCCATGCAATTAATTGCAGTTTTTTTAACCAATCAAGCAAATATTCTTTTCGCTCTTCTGCAGTTTTTTTCCAAGGTTCTTTTTCATTAATATCTTTATTAAGTTTTTTAATACTATTCCATACTTGTTCAAGAGCTGTATTAAATTTAAATGAAAAAATGTCATCTGTAATTTGTTTATTTGGAATAATTTCAGCATTTGAGTTTATAAGTTCATCAGTAGCTGCCAGCGTTGTAACACGAGAAACTAAATTACCAAGTTCATTGGCAAGATCTGCATCGTATAGTTGTTTCATTCGTTCATAGGAAAAATCTCCATCATCCAAACTTGGAATTTCTCTTAAAAGATAATATCGAACTGCATCTGTCCCGTATTTTTCAACTAATGAAAATGGATCGACAACATTTCCTAATGATTTACTCATTTTTTGACCATTCATAGTAATAAATCCATGAATAAAGATTTGTTTAGAAGGTGGAAGTTGTGCTGACATAAGCATTGCCTGCCACATAGATGATTGTTGTCTTAAATTATCTTTTCCTGCTACTTGTATACCAGGCCAATAATCTGTAAAGTTTTGTTCATTATCTGGCCAGCCAAGTGTTGAAATATAGTTAACTAATGCGTCAAACCAGACATACATAACATGATCATCATCATTTGGAACTGGTACTCCCCACGGCATTTTTTCCTTAAGTCGGGAAATACTAAAATCTTCTAGGCCTTTTTCTACAAAGTTTTTGATTTCTTCCAATCGAAAGGCGGGTTGTACAAAATGAGGATTATCTTTATAAAGTTGTAATAACTTATCTTGATAGTTTGAAAATTTAAAAAAGTAATTCTCTTCGTCAATAAGTTCTAATTCTCGATTAGGATGAAGGGGACAGCGGCCATCTACTAATTCTGATTCTGTTTTTGCGAGCTCACAACCAACACAATATTTTATTTGGTAATTTTTTTTATAAATATCACCATGTTCTAAACATCTTTTCCAAAATTCTTGGGCAGCTTTTTTATGATGACTATTTGTTGTACGAATAAAATTTGTATAAGTTAAATTAAGGGTATTTTTTAATTTTTCAAATCTTGCCGCATACGAATCGACATATTGTTGTGTATCCTGACCTTGAGCTTTGGCATTCTCATAAATTTTAGCTCCATGTTCATCAGTTCCAGTATTAAAGATTACTTCATTTCCCATTAGCCGTTGTGCACGGGCCCATGCATCTGCTTGGACAATTTCCAGAGCAAATCCAATATGAGGATCTGCATTGACATACGGAAGTGTAGTAGTTAAATATGTTTTCATTAGTTTTTTATCTTAAATAATGTTGACAGACCTATTATAAACGATAGAAGCACCAATGCATTAATAACATCGAATCCAATAAAATAACTCATCAATAGAAATAACAATACAAAGAGTGTTGCAAAAAGATGTATTTTTTTCCCAAAGAAAGATGCAATAAGAGAACAAATACTAGTAAGTAGCAAAATAAAAGGCACAACAGCAAATGGACCACTAGGTGGAATGTAGTATACCCACCCAATTGCACACAAAATAGATACAGAAAGGAATAAAAAGGTATTATTTCTAAAAAAGTTTTTTGTACCTCTATTTGAGTTATGCTTTGTATGTGGTGTGCGAATTAAGGTCAAAGATTCCTCAGGTTTGTCTTTTTTGTGGTGTTTATTTTCGATGGAAATGTTTCCTAATGACTGCATAGTTAATTGTACTCTTGAAACTTACGATATTATCTATTATAATCTCTAAATCATGGCACAAAATCAACTACCAGAAAATAAACAAGAAATTATCGAAATGTTTGCACAGAAAAATGGTGACACAGGTTCTCCAGAAGTGCAAGTAGCTCTTTTGACTTTTAAAATTCAAAGACTTACTAATCATTTAGAAGGTAATAAAAAAGATAATCACTCCCGTCGAGGTCTTTTAAAAGTAATCGCAAAAAGACGACGTATTCTTAACTATCTTCAAAAATTAGATGAAGCCCGATATAAAGAGCTCATTGAAAAATTAGGTCTTAAGAAATAATAGCTAATTATTTATTATTAATTTCGTGAGTAGAGTAGAACGAAATAGCAGAAATTTTTGTCATCTTAACTTATTTTAGATTGATATCACGAAGATATTCTTTTGAAACAAGCCAAGATGGCAACCTTCTTTTACTCTTTCGTAATATATTCGCTCACATGATATATTTTGTATATGATGAAATTTCATGAAGAGTCCATGGATATTAATGGACAAAAACTAACCCTACAGTTCGGCAAATTAGCCAGGGCTGCAACAACATCTGTTTTCGCCTCACTCGGTGAAACAAGTGTATTAGTAGTTGTAACAGCGGGAAAGCAACGAGATGATCTTGATTATTTTCCACTTCAAGTTGAATATGTTGAAAAGCTTTATGCAGGTGGAATCATTAAAGGTTCTCGTTGGGTAAAAAGAGAAGGAAAGCCAACAGATGAAGCTGTCTTAAAAGGCAGAATCATTGATCGTTCAATTCGTCCTTTATTCCCAAAAAGTTATAAAAGAGACGTTCAGATCATTATTACCTTAATGCAAGTTGATGGACAAAGTGACCCAGAAATTTTAGCAGCAATTGCAACTTCTGCAGCACTTCATGTTTCACCAATCCCTTGGAATGGTCCATTAAGTACACTCAAAATGGGATATATCCCAGAAGAAGGTGGAAAAGGTACATATGTAGTTAATCCAAAAGGTGAAGATAAAGAAAAATCTATTTTAGAACTTGTTGCAACAACTTCAAAAGAAAAAGTTTTGATGATTGAAACAGAAGGTGAAGAAGTAGAAGAAGAAGTTTTCAAACAAGCATTAAAAGAAATTAAAAAAGCAAACGCACCAATTATAGATTTTATTGAAGGACTTCGAAAACAGATTGGTATGCCAAAAGAAGAAGTTTCTGATCATGTTGTAGATGTTAAGTTGGAAAAACTTATCAAAACAGATTACATGAAAGAAATTAATGCAATCATTGAAGAAATTGCTTCTAAAGAATCTGGAAGTAGTGTCGCAATGCAAGAATTAGTAAAGGTGCTTGTAGAAAAAGTCGGCGAAGAATTTGACGAAAAAACAATTACTTCTGCAATTGATTACATCTACAAGAAAACAATCTGTGCAAATACTATTGAAACTAAAAAACGTGTAGATGGTCGTGCATTAGATGAAATTAGACCTCTTTCTGCAGAAGTTGGTATTTTAACTCGAACTCACGGAACAGGTTTGTTCCAAAGAGGAGATACACAAGTACTTTCTATTGCAACACTTGCAGGCCCAAGTATGGGACAGTTTATTGAAGGTCCAGAAGGACAAGAAGAAAAGAATTATATTCATCATTATAATTTCCCTCCATACTCAGTCGGAGAAACAGGTCGTATTGGATCTACTTCTCGACGTGAAATTGGACACGGAGCACTTGCTGAAAAAGCAATTGAACCTGTACTCCCATCTGCAAAAGAATTTCCATACACCATTCGTGTTGTTTCAGAAGTACTAACTTCAAACGGATCAACATCAATGGCTTCAACATGTGGATCATCACTTGCACTTATGCATGCTGGTGTACCAATTAAATCTCATGTAGCCGGAATCGCAATGGGAATTATGACAAAATCCGATTCAGAATATGCAATCCTCACAGATATTATGGGAATTGAAGACTTTTC
Organism: uncultured Gammaproteobacteria bacterium; assembly: GCA_964435665.1. Lineage (GTDB taxonomy): Bacteria > Patescibacteriota > Microgenomatia > UBA1406 > GWC2-37-13 > MFZZ01. The sequence goes on from CAYSZW010000011.1 coordinate 29,070, forward strand.
TGGAGAAATGGATTTTAAAGTTACAGGTACAGCAGAAGGAATTACAGCAGTACAACTAGATGTTAAAAATGCAGGACTTACTGATGAAATGGTTTCAGAAACTATTGATGCAGCAAGAAAAGCAAGAATGACAGTTCTTGATGTAATGAACAAAGTAATTTCAGAACCTCGAAAAGAAGTTTCTGAATATGCTCCAAAAGTTAAGATGATTCAAATTTCTCAAGATCAAATTGGAGAAGTTATTGGTTCTGGAGGTAAAACTATTAAAGGTCTTATCGCTAAAACAGAAACTGACATTAACATTGATGAATCTGGAATGGTCACCATTACAGGTGTCGATAAAGAAAATGTAGAACGTGCAGCACATATGATTGAATCTATGACAAAAGAAGTCGCAATGGGAGAAGAATTTGAAGGAGAAGTAAAACGAATTCTACCATTCGGTGCATTTGTAGAAATTCTTCCAGGAAAAGATGGTATGGTCCATGTTTCCAAAATGGGAGCAGGATTTGTCAAGAATCCAGCAGATGTAGTTCAGATTGGACAGATCGTATCTGTACGAGTAATCCAAATTGATCCTCAAGGTCGTATAAATCTTGAAATGATCAATAATTCTCGAGATGAATCTATTCCACAAGAATAAACGAGTTATAAATAAAAAGACCAGAGCTTAAACACTCTGGTCTTTTTTTATGGTATTTACAATCCTGATTTACAACTGTATTGCTGCGTGTTATTATGAACTATTAACTGCAATTTATATTAGTTTTTATTTTTAAGAAACATATTCTAGTAGTACAATAAAGGTATGGGAAGAAGAAAAAAGTCAACATTTGGTCTGAAAATTAATGGAAAAACGTTTTTAAATCTGCTTGGTTTTTTTGTCATTCTTATTGCTCTAATAATGTTTGCTTCATTTTTTCAGATGTTTAGACAAGGAGATGAGAGTGGCCAAGTACTAACAGAAGTAAATATGCAATTATTTAGTTTGTTTGGTTGGCTTTCCATTATTACACCAATTATTTTATTTTTGGTATCAGGACATTTTTTTAATTCAAAAAAGCTACAGTTTGTTAAATATAATGTAACAATTGGTGTAGTTGTATTATTTATTTCGATGTTAGGACTGTTTCAAACAGGAGCTTGGGGACAGGCCATATTTGATAATCTCTCACTCGATTTTTCTGCATTAGGTGCTCTATCTATTCTGATAGTTGGTTTTATTGTAGGTCTTATTTTATTCCTGGACACATCAATAGATGTTATCTTTTTAGCAATCGGAAAGGTATTCTCTCCTATTACTGCATTATTCCAAAAAATGACAGAAAAGCCGTTGGCAATTCCTAAACTTGAAGGTAAAGATAATAAACAAGATGATGGATTTATTAAAGATAAAGTTATTCCACATAAAATTGAGCCAATTCAAATCGTGCCACAAGTTGCAAAGCCAGCAGGAAATGATCTTTCTATAAAACCTGTTATTCAAGATTCTTCTACATGGGTATATCCTCCAGTTACCTTATTACAAGAAGTAAAACAAAAAGATGCAGATCGTGGAGATGTAAAAGCAAATGCATATACTATTGAAAAAACACTCGATAGTTTCGGTATTAGAACACGCGTTTCTGAAGTTAATTTTGGACCAACTGTAACACAGTATGCAATGGAAATTACAATGGGTACCAAACTTTCAAAAATTACAGCGCTTGGAAATGATTTAGCTCTTGCACTTGCTGCTCCAACAGGGCAAGTTCGTATAGAAGCACCAATTCCTGGAAGATCATTAGTTGGTATAGAAATTCCTAACAAAAAGCCACAAATTGTTACATTAAAAACTTTATTGGAATCTCAATTGCTTACTGAAAGTGAAGATCCATTATTAGTGCCACTTGGCTTAGATGTAGCTGGATTACCAATTGTTGCATCAATTTCTAAAATGCCCCATGTGCTTGTTGCCGGTACCACTGGTTCTGGTAAGTCTGTCATGATTAATGCATGGATTACAACACTTATGATGAGAACACGCCCTGATGAACTAAGAATGATTCTTGTAGATCCAAAACAAGTAGAAATGACGCAATATAATGGATCACCTCATTTGTTAACAGATGTTATTGTAGATCCAAGTAAAGTTGTCTCTGCACTGCGTTGGTGTGTTGCAGAGATGGAGGCCCGATATAAAGAATTAGCTCAAGCAGGAGTCCGAAATTTAGAAGGATATAATTTGCTCGAAGGAATAGAAAGAAAACCTTATATTGTGTTTGTTATTGATGAACTTGCTGACCTTATGATGTATGCAGCAAATGAAGTTGAAGATTTAATTACCCGTATAGCACAGAAAGCACGAGCAGTTGGTATCCATTTAGTCCTTGCAACCCAGAGACCATCTGTAGACGTAATTACAGGTCTTATGAAGGCAAATATTCCTAGTAGGTTAGCATTCAATGTGTCTTCCATGATTGATTCACGCGTAATTATTGATATGCCTGGTGCAGAAAAACTATTAGGTCGAGGTGACATGTTCTATTTGCCACCAGATCAAGCAAAACCTCGTCGTATTCAAGGACCATTTATTACAGAACATGAAGTAAAAGATGTCGTTAATTTCTTAAAAGCACAAGTACCAGTAGTTCACTATACAGAAGAAATTACAGAAGCATCTCCTGCAATTAATAATGGTGGAGCAATGGGGAATACAACCGGCAATGAAAACAGAGATGCATTCTTTAACGAAGCAATACAACTTATTGGTCAATCTGACAAAGCATCTGCATCATTACTTCAGCGTAAACTTCGTATTGGTTATGCTCGTGCTGCCCGTATTTTAGATGAACTAGAAGCAGCAGGCTATGTTGGGCCTGCAGAAGGTTCTAAGCCACGAGAGGTTATAAAACGACTAAATCAGGAAGGATAATCGTTTGATATAATACTCTAGAGCAAAGAGAAAGGGGAACACGATGGGTACATTAACTGCACTGGCTGCAGGAGTTTCTGTACTAGCATTCTTTGGATTAGAATATACTTCTGTATTCAATGGAATGGCTGTTAGGATTAACAAGCTTGTTTTAGTTATTGCAATGACAATCTTGTTAGAAGGATTAATATGGATGTTACTATCATATTTAAGTCTGACAGGGAGAGTAATAGTTCCAGGGATGTTAACATCATTAATGATTGTAGGATTCTCACCTTTCAAGCATGAGTTAACAAGTAGATTTTGGAATCGAAGATATTATGGAGTACATATGCTGGTCGGTTTGATATATGTACTGTTACTTATGCAATATCAATAGTAGAAAAATTCTTTGCTCAAGAGAGAGTATGTTTACAACTGAATAAGTTAATCTAGTAGAAGCTTACTAGATAGAACTAAAGATTGATATACTCTCTCTTTAGTTCTTTAATTTAAATACCTATCAATATTTTCCTGATGTCCTTCAAAGTCTTCTGCATAATATGTATTTCCTTGTATATCATGCAAATAGAATAAATATGGAGTAGAGGCATCTGCATTGAGAACAGCTTGAATAGCCTCAATACCTGGACTTGAAATAGGTCCTGGAGGCAATCCCGGATTTACATACGTATTATAGTTAGAATCAACTTTTAGATCTTCAAGTGTTACTGCCTTTTTCCACCATCTTTTTTCATCTGCTTGGTAACCAAGAACATACTGAACTGTTGCATCAACCTGTAAAGGCATTCCTTCATCTAAACGACGGTATAAAATATCTGCAATATCTTGTCGATCTGCGTCTCCAACAGATTCTCGTTCCAGAAGAGATGCAAGTGTAACTACTTCATTTCTTGTTAAGCCTTTTTCTTGCATTTGTTGTTCCATTTCATCAGTAAATTTTTCTTCAAATGTATTTGTCAAAACATCAACAATTTGTTGAGCTGTTGGATTTTTTGGAACTAAATAGGTATCTGGATATAAATATCCTTCTTGAGCAAGAGAATTAAATTCTGTTTCTGGAATATTAAATTTTTCAGAAACAATTTCTGCAATTTCTTCTTTTCTCATGCCTTCTGGAATTGTCATCCAAACATCTACAGTACCATGTGTTAATTCATCAGCAATTTCATATGCATTCATTGAAGGGAATAAACGGAAATCGCCGGCTTGTATTTTGGTTTCAATACCTTTTTGTTTTACGATTAAATAGAACACAACTCTATTTCTAATAAGATTTTCTTTTGAAAGATTATTAATAATAGAATCTAATGTTTCTCCTTGTTCAATGACAAACATTACTGGAGTTGTATCCGTTTTATCCACAGGAAGAGTGCCTTCTGTAAAGAATAGATATCCAGCTAATGCTACAAAGGCTAATATTATTACTAAAATTGTAAGTTTTTTCATTTTTCTATGGAATAAATTGGAAAATGGGTAATTGTTTCTATAGCTTCGTTAATATGATATGTGTTTGTCGAATAAAAACACATCAGTGGTTCATTTTTTGAAACAGTATCTCCTTTTCTTTTTAAAAGTTGTACACCGGCCATTTTATCTTCTGGCGCACCTAATAATTTAGCAATATTATTAAGGTTATAATTCTGTACATCCTTTATTTTACCAGATTCTGTCGCCATAATTTCCTTTTTATGAGCTGTATGTTTCATAGTTTTCCAACTCACATTTGGATTGCCATACTGTGCTGCAATAATTTCTTTAAATTTATACAGAGCTTTCCCCGAAGTTAATAGTTGTTTTGCTTCTTCAAAGCCATCTTTTTTAACTTGTTCTGTTTCATAACATAAATTTAATAATTTTCCAGCCAAACGCAGAGATCGTTCTTCTAAATCCATTGGTCTTCCTGGATCCTGTTCTAATACTTTTAAAACATCAATGGCTTCTAAAAATGGGCCGACAGAGTTTCCAGCCGGTTGATGTGTATCATTCAAGTCGACTAAAATTTTAATACCAAATCGTTTTGCAATATCTTCAAACTTTTTTTTCACAATTAATGCATCTTTCTCATGTTTAACTTTCATGGTTTTTCCAACTGGAATATCGATAATAAGATGATTTGCGCCAACAGCAATTTTTTTAGCCATTATTGAAACTATAATTTTATCGAATGATTCAAATGAAAGAGGTTCTTCTACTCGAATAATAACATCATCTGCTGGGGCAATGCCCAAGTGTCCGCCCCACACAATACAACCACCTGTTTTACGTACAATGTTATTGATATATTCAGGAGTAAATGTAACTTTAGCAAATACTTCCATAACATCTGCTGTACCTGCTGGTGAAGTAATTGCACGAGAAGAGGTTTTAGGCATTTTAAAACCTGCAGCAGTTACAATTGGTACAATAATCATACTTGCTCTGGTACCAGCTATACCTCCAATAGAATGTTTATCTGCGACAATTCCCGGGAATTTTAATTGAGTACCAGTTTCTACCATTGCTTTAGTAAGGTAATATAATTCGTCTGCAGAGAATCCATCTTTAAAACCAGAAGCCACAAAATAAGCAGTAAGAACATCACCTAACCGTTCATGTGCAATTTCATCCATTAAAGTGTAAATTTCTTTATAAGTTAATGGATTACCTGTTAATTTTTTCTTTATTGCATCGAGTGCATGCATATGTTTTGCTGCGTCGTTCATAATTATTCTACACCTTTATATAATTCAGTAATTTTTTGTTTATACTCTTTTGCCTTGAGTAACATTTTAGTGATAATGTATAACTCTTTTATACCAAACAACCAACTCATAAATAAATAAAGACCTGTAAATATTAATGAACCAGTAACGAGTAACATAAAGACATTAAGAGTTCTTGTTGTATCAAAAATAAGGCCATCGAGTAATCGCATTAAAAAGTAAGTAATAACTGATGAATTTGCTGTCGCAATAAGAATTTTTGCGGTTTCTTGAATAAGTAGTTTAATATCTAATCCTTTAATTCTTCTATTTAAAACAAAAAATAATAAAATCACATGAAGTACCATTGAAATTGAAAAAGAGAGTGCTAAAGACCAAACAGGTAGTTTTAGAACGAGAGTAAACCACATACTGAGAATTGCATTTAAACCAATAGAGACAAGACTTATATAAAAAGGTGTCTTGGTATCAAAGATGGCATAAAAACATCTAGTTAAAAAGTAATAGATAGAATGCATTGGTACAGATAAAGAAAAATAAGAGAGTGTAAGGGCGGTAAGAATAGTTCCTTCCCAATCAAATTTTTCTCCTCCATAAAATAAACGTACTATAGGAGTTCTTGCCATAATAAAAAATGCTGCAGAAGGAATAGTAAAGAAAAAGATATTTAAAATTGATTCGATAATAATCTTTTTGAATTCTTTAATCTTGCCATCTTGATACATATCTGACAGATATGGTAACGATGCTTGTCCAAAAGCCACGCCAATAATAGAAACAGGAAGTAATTGTAAATGTTGTGCTAAATAGAAAATGGTATATGCTCCTGAACCTAAAAATGTTGCTAATGTTAAATCCACTGTCGCATCAATTTGTGCAACGATAATGGTCATAATTCTTGGTATGGCGGTTCTAAAAAAACGCCATGCTTCATGTAAATGAGTAATTATGAGTTTATATTCAAACTTAACGAAGTAAAGAATCGGTAATTGAAGAAAGAAAAATAATGCTGCACCAATAATGACACCTACAATAGGTGCCATTAAATGCATTTGACCAGAAAGCATAATTGTTCCGACAATAATCGCGATATTATAAATAATCGGTGCCGTTGCAGGCAAAATAAAAGATTTTTTTGCTTGACTTATACCGGTAAGAAAATTACCAAGTACTAAAAAAGGTAATTGGCCAATAAGTAAAAGCCGAGAATACATTATTATCTGTTGATTTTTTTCTGGAGAAAATCCTGGAGTTATAAGCGGAATAAGTAAAGGTAATGTAACAACAAGAAGAATAATAAAAGCAAATAATGCTAGCGAAACTACATTAATAATTGAAGAAATAATTTTATTCTGTTCTGTAGATTTTTTTTGATATTCAATAAAAAAAGGAATAAAAGTTGTACTAAGTGCGCCATTAATAAGAATTTCAAAAACAAGATCTGGAATCCTAAACGCTGCAAAAAATATATCCAATTCTTCTTTGGTAAAAATTCCTACAAGAATACGATATCTTAAAAACCCGGCAAGACGAGACAAAATCATCATCCAAGCTAAAATGAGCGTTGAAGAAATAATGCTCGTTTGTTGAGCGAAAATGAAATCTTTAGTTTTTTT
>CAYSZW010000012.1:0-35714 GCA_964435665.1 uncultured Gammaproteobacteria bacterium
AAGTGAATTATAAATCTGGACAATCATTACTCGTTATTGTTTTATTGATTGCTGTGGTTTTTACAATAATAGCTAGTGCTTCCTATCGACTTACAACAGAAACGCAATCCGCCAAAATTCAAGAAGAAACAATACGAGTACTTGCAGCTGCAGACTCTGGAATTGAAAAAGGATTACAACAATTAGATTCAATGACCATTAATGCACCACAGACATTTACTTCACTGGGGATTGGACTTTCAGGAATTAATGCTGCAGAAAGTACAGTAACTGTTACCTCTACAGGTGGACAATATTTTGTATCACCATTAGTGCGTAAAGACGATCAATATACATTCTATCTTTCTGCATATCCATTTAGTTCCACATATTATACAGGCGCAAATATGTATATTTATTTTGGCGGTGGTTCTTCTAGTTGTGGAGCAGGTAGAACTGTTCCAGCTATGGAACTTACAACAATAACAAGTGCAAATGCGGTTAATAGAACAGTTATAGAACCATGTGCTACAACTCCACGTGTTGAAGGAACAACACAATCTGTTTCAGCACTACCAACTCCTGTCACATTACCTGGGTATTCAGAATCTTTTAGGTATCAATATCTATTTACACCACCTGCAAATACCAGAGTGCTTATACTACGGTCTTTATATGCAGACACATATTTAGGGTTTAATACAAATAGTGGAAGTGTAAGTTTTCCAGTGCAAGGAAGAACCATTACATCAGAAGCCGTTTCAACATCTGGCGTTTCAAAAATAGTTACATTATTCCGTTCAAATCCTCAATTACCTGCTGATTTTTTTGTAACCACATTTTAAAGAGTAAATTTTTCGAAGAAAACTTGTTCAGTTGGAATGGTATGAGTATTTAAATACTCGCGCATTGCTTCTACAACATGTTTACTGCCACAAATATAATAGTTAAATTTATTTTTATCTTGTTTCGTTGAATTAATCATTTCTTCAAAACCTTTATCTATACGTCCTCCTGCACAGAATACTGCATCCTCTTCTGAAAAGAGTGCATTAAGTTCACTTTCTCTAGAAAGACACATTTTAAAATGGAAATTAGGATATTGTTTTGCAATCTGTTTTAATTCGTCAAAGTAATACATATCTCCTTTTAGTTTTAAACCCCAGAAGAGGTATATATTTTGCTTATATTTGCCATTTTCAAACAAATCAGCAATCATGCTAACAATTGGGGCAATACCCGTTCCTGTGGCAAGAAAAATTGGTTCACGTTCATTTGGTCGATATACAAATACACCTGCAGGACCTTGAAATGTAAGGGTTTCACCAACTTGCATTTTTTCTAAATATTGACTGGCAACGCCATTTTCAACATATTCAATAATAAATTCCAAAGCATCTTTTTGAGAAGGATGAGAAGCAATAGAATACTGTCTTCGTGCAGCATGACCTTCGCCTTGAGGAATATGAAATATCATATATTGACCTGCTGCAAATGTCCATTCAGGTTGTGGAGGTGGTGTAAATTTAAAATAATGAACATGACCCGAAAGTTGTTTTTTTTCAAGTAACGTAGCTTGATATGTAGTAAACATAAAAATAGTTATAAAATTTATATACGATTATAGTCGAGCTCGTTGTGTAATCTCTGCTTCAACTAGCTCTTGAGGTCTACCAAATTTTAGTTTGGAGAGCTGAATAATTGCTTGAGCAATTTTTTCATTCCTGTCTGCTTTTAACTTAGAAATATCTTTTGTCATATCAACAGAAAATGGTTCTACAGGTTCATTATTTACAATTGTTTTCATATATGCATGAAATCGTTCAATGTTGATGAGATCAGATTCACTAAAGCGGGGTTGAAACTCACGTTGCATATATGAGGCATCAGTGACACCCAAACGGAAACTAATCATAGTACCAACATTTCCGAAAATAGCATTTTTAACTTCTTCATCCATCTGACCAATAAACTGATTTGCAACAGTTAATGAAAGATGATATTTTCGAGCTTCTGATAGAATAACTGCAAAATCAGGTGTTGCAAAGTTTTGGAACTCGTCTACGTATAAAAAGAAATCACGACGTTCTTCTTCTGGGGTGTCAACACGACTCATAGCAGCTGCTAAAATTTTAGGAATAATAAGTAATCCTAAAAATGTAGAATTTTCTTCTCCAAGTTTACCTTTTGATAGATTAATTAAAAGAATTTTCCCGTTATCCATAACATCTCTAAAGTCGAAAGAAGATTTAGACTGTCCAATAATGTTACGCATCATTTTATTTGTTACGAAGCGTCCGAATTTTGAAACAATATAGTCAAGAACTTCAGATTTATGAAAGTCAGAAGTTTGTGCAATTTGGTCTGTCCAGTATCTGCGAACAATTGGATCTTGTACTTTTGGAAGAAGTTCTTGAACATATTTCTGATCAGTCATGACTCGGACAATTTCAATAAAAGTTGTACCAGGTTCTGACATAATAGTTAACATTGCATTTCGGACAGCGTGTTCAAATCGTGGACCGATAATACCTGTACGTTGTGGATCGTACAGTTTATACATTAAGTTAATAATGGCACTGGTTATGAAATGTTTTTGTTCTTCTGTTTGAACTTCTAACAGATTGAGTCCCATAGGTCGATCTGTTTCTGCAGGATCAAATAAAATAACATCTTCTGCTCTTTCTGGTGGAATATAACGCAGTGTATCTTCGATTAAATCGCCGTGTGGATCAATGACACAGACACCACGACCTGCTTCAATATCTTGTTTAATCATTTCTTTTAATAATTCAGATTTTCCTACACCAGTTTTTCCAATAATATACATATGTCTCATACGATCTCGTACTTGAACATGGATTGGACGTTTAACACCACGATAATAGCCGGTTCCAATAAAAGTGCCACCTTCTGTAGGTACTTCAGAAGAAACAGGTGCTGATTTTGCTTTTAACCAAGCAATATGAGGTGTTTCTACAGTTTTATTTGGAAAATGAAAGAAAGATGCCAATTCATCAGAAGAAAAAAATGATGTAAGTTGTGTTTTTGGTAACTGATAAATTGGGAAAAATTTATAAATAAAATTCATCATGAATCCACCCTTGAACCAAATTTTTGGATCCGTAAAACTATTTAAATCTGAATCGAATTGACCGAACGCATTTTTTATGTTGCGTAAATGGGCATCAGCGGTATCTTGATTTTTTGCTGATACAACAATGCGAATCATAGTCTCAAACCATGGTTTAGATAGTTTTTCCGAAATTTTTTCTAATGTCCTTTGGTCCGTATCAAATGTTGCTTTATCGGGAGTTGCTTCATTTTTTTTAGTAGTCTTAACATATTTTTTACCAGCTTCTTTAAGAGGAGTGTCACCATTTTTTATAAGTATTTGAATAATTGCCCCTTCATCATCATCCATTTTAGAGAGGGCAGAAGTAATAGAGGCAAGAGAATCATTAGGAATTTCACGATAAGTCTTTATTGGATAATAAGCATCTTTACTATGGCGGAGAGCTGTATAGGCTACATTTCCATTTGTTGCAAAGATGTTAGGTTCATCTACTTTACGGATATCTGCATTCGAATAATAACCATAAATAGTTTTTTCAACTAAGTCTACAATCTTACTTGGCGCAGAAACATAAAAACGAATGTCAGATTTTTTACCAACTATTTCAAAACACAATGAGTCATCTATTTCCAAAAAATCCCAAAATCCACCTTTTTTTAATGCTGCGAAAGAAGAGAACATTTGTTCTGCAACATCAATTTTAATCTCATTTTCTTTAGGTAATAAAACTTCAAGAGTAGTCATTTCATATGCAGAACTTTCACGTTTTTTTAAGCGAATAAGTACTACAAAAATATATCCGACACCAACAGAGATGAGAATAGCTACAAGTAGACCTACAAATAGAAGTGCATAAAAATTAAATGTATCGATCATTGAGTTTAGTGTAGTCGGATCCATAGCTAATATTATAGCAGTGTTACAAACAGTAAGGTATAGTTTATGCTAGTTATTTTAGAACTGTTTTTACTTTATCTAAAAACTCAGGAGGAGTCATATTACTTTTTATCCAATAATCTGTAGCTTGTTTAAGAGCTTTTTTGTCATCATCGCTACTATCAAGATTGGTCATAAAAATGACAGGTGTTTTTTTTAGTATTTTTTCTTCAGTCGCTTTTTGAAATATTTCAAATCCAGTCATGCCGGGAAGAACAACATCTAACAATATTAAATCCCAACTGCCATTACTAATTTGTTTGTAGCCTTCATTTCCATGGGCAATGGATGTGACAGCATATTTTTCTTGCTTTAACAAATCGGTATAAAGCTGATTTAAAAACACATCATCTTCAATTAATAATATTTTTTTCATGCATTTATTGTACCAAAAAAAACCACCCGGTTGTAAGTTGCCGGGTGGTTGATTTTTTTAAGTAATTATCTAGTTACTTCGATTGTCCCGTTATTTGCACTTGGTGCAGAAACAGTTACTCTACCGTTAAGTTCACGGATTTCATAACCAGTATTATATGTTCCAGCTGCACATTCTGTTTCATCGATTCCATTACCACCAGTTGTTGGATCTTGTGGAATTGCTGCGATATATTGTGGAACGAGAACTGCACAGATATCAACTTGTCCAGCGCCATCACCAATAACTGCGTCAGTGCCTGTAATACCTGCTGGGACATCACCATTGTTATCTACGACGTATTGACTTACTGCGTTAAGAATTTGTGTTGCATCACTTCTTCTTTGTGTATCTTCTGCATCTTCAATATTTTGTGCAGGATTAACAGCAATAAGTGTAATAGCAAGAAGAACTGCTAAAATACCTATTACGACGAGTAACTCGATAAGTGTAAAACCTTTTCTATTTATCATATGAAACTTAAGTAAATTATTAATATATAAATTCAGAATAGATAAAATTTATGACAATGTCAAGATACAATAATATGCTTAAGTCAAAATAATTCTACTCACCAAATATGTAATTTTACGGTGTGGGGGTTATCGTGTTTTGTTCAGAAGAGCTAGCTGTAGTTATTAAAATATCAGACTCTATTTCTTCATTAATTTGTGTAGTTGCTTCCCCTGCGACATCAGAAACTATACTAACGATTTCTTCTCGTTGAGGTATTGGTATTCGTGATTTAAATAAGATAAGTGTACGTGTAGTTTGTCTTGTTGGAGCATTGCCGGTAGTAATAGCTTCATAATTAGCATCTTCTAACTGTTCTCGGATAGTATCTGCTTGTCCTACAATTCCCGAGCCATTTAAGATTTCTATAGTTATGGTTTCTTTGGGAAGAAGCGTTGCTGCAGTGCTTGCTATATTAGTAGGTGCAAGGGTGAGTGTAGGACTTACACGTGCAGAAACAAGAGCAGGGGAAGGATTAATTGCTATCTTATTTTTTTTAGGAGTTCGTTGTCCAATTATGAGCCAAACTAATATGCCAATTAGAACAAGAAAAACAGGAATTAAGTAAAAAAGTTTGTTAACCTTTTTTTCTTTTCCATAGGTTTCTTCAAATGCATCTGTTGATGGAATTTCTACATCTTTTAAAAGAAACATATTCTGTTTAAAAACTGAAGATTTATTTAACATTTGTTGAGCAGCAGCAGCATTAAATGTTATATCACCATCAGGAAAAAGTGCAGCAACAGAGGCAATAATTTCTACTATAAAATGATTTTTATTAAAGATATCTCGAATAAGATACGCTAAATCTTTATTTGCCACAATAACTTTAGTTCCTTTTTTATCTATAAATGTTTTTGAAAGTGTTTGCTCAAAAGGAACATTCTCGATAAATTGTTTTTTTTGAAGCTCGACTTGATCTGGAGGAATTTTAATATCAATATTTTTTTCGAAAGAGCTTTGATGAGCAATAATAAGCATTGCGTCAGAGGGTTCAATTTTATTATTTTTTATAAATTCATTTAATTCTTTCTCAAGCTCTTCATCATTAATTACCTCGATATCACGAACAGTAGTAGGTTTAAAAGGAAATGTTAGTGGAGCATGAACATTACCTCCATAAAAATACAAATTATTTCTATCTATATATATAATACTTTTCATAATTATATTTCATTCCAAGATGTGACATTCATAATTCCATTTGTATATGTAACAATAACTTGAATAGTTTTTGTATAGGAATCAAGAGTTCCAACAACTGTTACTGTTTTTGGATTTGTTCCAGAAATTGTAATAACTGCCGAACCATCTCCAACTTGGAGTGTTTCTCCAGTATAACTTGGATTTCGCAGTAAACGCAAGAGTGCATTTTCTGCTCCACTTTCTGCAACTTGAGTAGCAGTAACAGTTCCTTCTACACGATTAGTACCTTGAGCAACATTTAACATAATAGCAACAGCTGCAGTTGCAACAGTTAAAGCCACAACACTAAAGACAAGTAAAGTAATAAGTGTTTGACCTTTTTGATAGAAATGAGAATTAGAATATTTCATAGTTATCGTAAACCTACCATCGTTTCAATTTGTTTTGTTTCTTGTCCTGCTGCAGTTTGGTTCCTACTATCTATAGTAAATTGTAATCGTATTGCATGCTTTCCACCAATATTCCCAAACTTTTGAAAAGAAATATTTGATAATTGAGTCAGGCTTCCATTTAACATATTTGTGTCACTCCCTACTGTTAATCCTAGATTTCCATTAGAAACTGCATAGGTATATGTTGTTCCATCAATGACAAGAGATAGTGTAGAAGTTTGTGAACCTAATGCCGCAGGCATAGTAATACTATCTGCACGTTGAATATCATATATAAGTCGTGACGTAATAAATTTACTATCATTTTCAACTGCAGAGGTTGTCTCTACTTCCGTCTGAGTATCTACAATTACAGAGAAAAGATTTGTAAGCACGCCTAAAATAATTGAAAAGAGCCCAAAAAAGAGTATCAGTTCAATTAACGTGAATGCTTTTTTATGATGATGTTGTGTCATGGTGAATAATTAATTATTACTTGTTCTAATACTGGCGTTTGATTGTAATTGGTTGTATCAAAAAAAGCTCTGTATTTTAAACATCTTCCAGGATTTTCATATCCACTCCCATTATCGTCTAAAGCTATCATGTCATTGGTGGTGTAGTATGTATTTGTTGTTCCATCAGGACCACTAAAAACATAGTTAGCATTTGTACAACTGTTACTTACAGGATCTGCAATAGCAATTTGAAAACGAAGTGTAGTATTTGCGGGAATAGTTGTATCTGGTTCAAAATAGTTAAATAAACGACTATAACTAAAATCTGCATCTGCAGTTGGTGAATCATAGGTACCAGATTCAACATAGTATCCATCTGGCCCACCTTGTACTACTTTTAGTTCATTCGTTGTATCGCCAGTAATTAAATATGCATAAGCATCACCATCTGTTTCTTTAACAGCAGCAATACCAAATATTCCTTGATCAAACTGCATACTTCCACAGAGTGCTGGAGTTGCTTCATTTGAAAGATTAAGAACCTGATACTCTGCAGAATTTACACCACCTGTTGCATCGGTACCAACTAAAATAGCTCTATCTTCTTGGTTACCAACTACAACTGATTGCTCCGGATTCATACCACCAGCTTCATAACCTCCTCCATTAGTACAAGGTGGATTAGTAGCAAAACCACCAATAAGTGAAGGACTAGATTTATTGGAGGTATTAAGAACAAAAAATTCTTTAAAATTATTGTCATTTACTGATGATAAGAATGCTCTATCACCATCTGGATTTACATAAATTGCTTGTCCGGATTCTAAAGTACTACAATTATTCGGTTCTATATTTAAACCACTTATCACTCGCCATGTTGAAGAATTATTATGATTAGTAACATTAACAATTTTCATTTCTTCAACTGTTCCACCTTCTACAGCGACAAATGCATATAGACTACTACCAACTTGTCTAACAAAAATTTCATTTGCTTTGTCACCAGCATCTGCAATTTGTATACGATTCCCTATCTTGGCTCTTGAACCAGTTTTGGCAGTTAAATTAAAGACATATAAATAATTCCCTGCTGTTACATAACCACGATCATTATATACGTAGATAGCATCAGCATCGACAGAGTCACTTCCTCCAGAGTTGGTAGTTGTATTAAAAGATCCAGCTTCCTGATAAATTTTATTTGTTGCATCGGAATATGCATTTAAATTTACAATTACTACCTCTTTTGTGTTGTTTGTGGTTGCTATATAGCCCCAATTTGGTTCTCCGAACACCGCATTTGTCTGATAACCTCGTAATTTACCATGTAATGAAAATGAAGGTGGGTCTGTGTTTGCCACCAGAACATGAGCAAAAGAATCTTGACTGGCTTGAGCCGTTTCACCGGTTGCAACATATACATGACCTTCGGTTGCAGTTACAGCAATAGGTTTACCTGGTAAATCGATAGTTACTGGTGCAAGATGTGGATCACACCATTGACCTTTTGTATTTTGTGAAAGTTGAACTTCACCACCACTCGTATTAGTTGTTACAACATTTGAACGAATACCTGTATTAAATTGTGCTTGCGTTGTTTGTAAATATGCTCCATTTTCAAGATATCGAGTTAAATACATGGTTGAAGTTATGGTCGAAGGTAGTGGATCGGTCCAAGAAACAGTAGTAACAATACGTTTTGTTGATGGATCGTATGTCCCACCAGATTGAACGATTTGGTTATTTAATCTATTAACATCAAAAATCTGAATACTAGTTATAATCCCATTTGAAACAGCAGTGCCCGAAGATAAATTCCATGTCGAGCCAGTAAGAACAGGATGGTATATCCCAGGCGTAGCAACTGCAGACCAACCACTTTCACGAATAATACGTAATGCTTCTTGTGCTTCTTTTAATGTTGTCGTTGCTTCTAATCGTTTTGACTGTTGAATTTTTCCATCACGGGATGCCATTATAACCATAAAAAGAGGAGGTATAAGTATTGCCAACAGCATAATTACAATAAGTATTTCAATTAAAGATTGTCCTTGTTTCATATTATTCTAGACTTGTTATAACACCCAATCTGTTTAATGTAATAATGGCATTCTCATTAGTAATATCATTATGTATGGTGATTGTGTCATTCCCATTAGTAAAACCAATAATTTCTCCACTATTTTTTGCAAATACAATTTGTGAATTCGCAAATTCAACATTGGAAAATGAAAGATTAGGATTAAGTTCAACAGTAAAATTTTCATTATCAGACGCCGAATAACTGGTACCTCTGAATAATGTATAACTATTACTTCCAAAATAAATACCAAATGTTTCAAATGTAGAAGTTTTGTTATTATCACCAGTCATTGATTTTAGTTGTTGGAGTTTTAAATCGGAAAGAAATAATTCTTCAGAAGTATTTTGATAGGTATTTTGTTGAAGTGTATTTAAATTCACAATACTAATGGCAAACAAAATGGAGATGATTGCCATAACAAGTAGAATTTCGATCAGAGTAAAACCTTTTTGCATACAAATAGTTACAATCCATAACAGTTATCTTCTATTAATCTGTCCAATCATGCCATAGATTGGTGCAATAATAGACATCATCATACCGCCAACAATAACTCCAATAAATATAAGCATTACAGGTTCTAATAAAGATGTAAGTGTTGCAAGCGTACGTGTAACTTGATAATCCATATATTCACCAATATCAGCTAAAGATTTATCAAGTGAACCTGTTTTTTCTCCTGCTTCTATAATTTTTATTAAAATAATGGGAATGATTCCTTTACCATTTCGTAACCCTTCTGAAACCCTTTTACCAGACATAACGACTGTGTGAGTGTGTTTAATAAGTGCAGAGACATCTCGTCGCCACACGATTTCTTGACACAGTTCTAAAGCTTGAGTAATAGTTAATCCAGAGCGAAGTAGGAGAGACATACTTTGAGCAAAGCGAGTGATATCCATTTCTTTAATAAGATTATTAATTAAAGGCATCGAAAATAATATATTGGTGAGAATAGATTTCTTTTTTTTATAAATAAAAATAAGTGAAATAAGAGCCACTGCCAATGTTATTAAAATACCTACGTAATTATTCAGAATAAAATCAGAAACTGTAATCATTATTTTTGTTGGTAACGGTAGTTCAACTTTCATTCTGGTAAATACAGAAGCCATACGTGGAATAACAAAAATGAGTATGCCCAACATAACGCCCACAAATACAACAAAAATCATCATAGGATAAATCATGGCAGCTCTTACTTTATCTAAAAACTCCATCTCTTTTTGGATATGACCTTTTATATCCACAAGAGTTACATCAAGTGTTCCTGCTTCTTCAGCAGCTTTAATGATATTTATCGTAACTTTATCAAATACTTGAGGAAATCTTGAGAAACACACATACACATGTTTACCTTGTACTAAATCCTCCCGAAGTGCTTGCAATACCTTTTTTTGATTTCCTTTTGCGTCTTCTAACAAAGAATCAACAGATTCTAAAATAGAAATACCTGCAGCAAGCATGGTAGAGAAGTTACCTAGCAAGCCAATTTTATCGTTGTAAGAAAGTGTTACGTTCTCGGTTTTCATAGTGATTCAACTTTTGTAACGCGCAGGACTTCTTGAATAGTTGTTGATCCTTGTGCTACTTTTGCGAGTCCATCTTCTAACATTGATGTCATACCTTCTTCCCTAGCTTTTTTAATAATGACATCGGAATCAGACTTCAACATAATCAGTTCTCTCATACTTTTTGTTACTTCGAGAACTTCAAAAATACCCAATCGTCCAAAATAGCCAGTATTATGACAAATCTTGCAACCTGCACCAACGTATACTCGAGCTTTAGTTTTACTTGTAAAGAATTTTTTTATAGTTTCTTCTGGAAGATTTTGAGATAACTCAGTCATATTTACATCAATAGCAGTTTTACACATTTCACAGATTTTGCGAATAAGACGCTGAGCAATAATAACATTAACTGTTGAAGCAACTAAAAATGGTTCAATTTTCATATCTACTAAACGAGGCAATGCTGTTGCTGCATCGTTAGTATGAAGCGTAGAAACAACCAAATGGCCTGTTAAAGCTGCATTTACTGCAATGCCTGCAGTTTCTCCATCTCGAATTTCTCCCACCAAAATAATATTTGGATCTTGTCGGAGAATAGATCGTAGTCCGCTAGCAAACGTTAAATTAGTTTTTGGATTAACTTGAATTTGATTCACTCCTTTAATACGATATTCAACAGGATCTTCAATTGTTGTAATGTTTTTGGCACGTGTATTTAATACTTTCAAAATAGCGTAAATAGAAGTGGATTTACCAGAGCCTGTTGGCCCAGTAGATAAAATCATCCCGTACGATTTTGTATATGCTTTACTGACCTTTTCTAAATCTTTATCACTCATGCCTAAATCTGTAAGAGTAATTGATCGATTATGTGCAGAAAGTAAACGCATGACGCATTTTTCTCCTTCAACAATTGGAATTATAGATACACGTAAATCTAAGTAACTATCTTCGATTTCAAAACGTACTTTTCCATCTTGAGGTGCTAAATGTTCATCGGTTCTTAATCTAGATAATACTTTCAAACGAGTCATAATACGATCATGGAGATTTTTAGGATAATATAAAACGTCATGAAGAATGCCGTCAATTCTATAACGAACTAATGCATTTTCTTCTTGAGGCTCTATATGAATATCAGAAACTTTATCAAAAAAAGCAGTTTCTATAATGAGATCTACAATACGAGAAACAGGAGCTTCTTTTAAGTATTTATCATTTTTGGAAGGCCCAACCATTTCATCAAAAGCTTTTTGAAGTTCTTTTTTGAAAATATAAAATGTATTGTTTATATCTCGTTCTGTAGCCAGATGCGGAATCACTTTTTGCTGTGTTTTTTGAGAAATGAATTGAAGAATATCTGTGTTTTTTGGATCAGCAAGTGCTACTTTAATACCCGTATCATCGCGACCAAATGCAATAACTTTTTGTTTCCTTGCAATTTTTTCTGGAATAATATGAAACACTTCTTGAGGAATTGATATTTTGGATAATGTAACGAATGGAATTTTAAGGTAGTTCGCAATTGTAATACCTAGTTGTTCATCAGAAATAATATTTTTTTGAAGAAGTGCTTCTGTAAAGCCAACACTGGCATTCTTCATAAATTCTTGAACCTCAATCGATTTTGGTTCATCAAGAATATTCATTTTGATGAGCAAATCTTGTAGTTCTTTATCTGGGATTACCATAGTTTCATTATGAAGCAATTTCTTTTATTTTGCTAACTAATGCATTAAAATCAAAAAAGCTTTTATTAATATAGCCTTTTGCACCAAGCTCCATTGCGCGTTGGACATCTTTTTCCTGACCTAGTGTTGAAAATACAAGAATCGAAAGTTTTTTTATTGAACCATCTTGAGCTAAGGTTTCTAATACTTCAAAGCCATCCTTTACTGGCATAATAATATCCAATAATATGACATCAGGTTGAAATGTTTTAATTTTTTCTAGTCCTTCATTACCATTAACAGCTACATCAACCTCAAAGCCTTGTGCTTCAAGTTGCGTTTTATAAAATTTTTGGAAAAACACATCATCTTCTACTATTAATAGTTTCATATATATAAATTAACTAATGATATTGGTATGTTTTTTAAGGGTTTCAATATCAGCTTCCAAATCAGGCTCATGTTCACTTTTATCAATTAGGGTAAGTGCGTTTTCAATGTGATCTACAATATCTGTAACCATATGTATATATTCAGAGTTGATAGATAGTTCACCCTGTTTGAAAAGTAAAAAAAGAGCCTCTAGTTGTCTATTTACTGTTCCAATTTGTTGGTATCCCATAACTAAACTTTGACTTTTTAAAGAATGAGCAGCTCGGTGAAAAGCCTCAATAGACTGTGAAGCTCCAATATCTGATTGTAACTTTTCTAAATGACTTTTCATTTCAACAATAAGGTCATGCGATGTTTTTAAATAGAGTTCTCTATATTGGTTAAGATCAACTGACATATATTTAGTATACATAAGTTCAGCTTGGGTATCTAGATGAGTAGCGTATTGTACATCTGCAGATTATAATAATCGCATGACAAAGAATAATATCTTACACATATTACGTTCCATTTTATATGGCGGTCTTTTTTTATTTTTAGTTGTAAATATTTTATTCTCACAACAATTTTCTCCATTATATTCATCTTTAATGAAACAGGAACAAACGTCCTTTATTACTTTTTTTAAACAATCTAAAGATATGCAAGATTTTGACATGTTATACCCAGAAGTAAAAGCTATTTATGAAGAAAATAAAAATGAAATTTTTGCAGACGAAATTCAAAGAAAAGCTCTAATTCAAAAATTAGAAGTTTTGTTGCAACAAAATCCTAACTCTCGTGATGTGCTTTACTCATTATATTTATTACATGAAAAAAATGGCGATACACAGATTGCTAATCAATATCTTCAACAAGCGCAACGAATTGATCCTGGAATTCAATAATAATCCTATAGTTTTGATTTAATGAGTGTATTTTGGTATAATTAAGTGGTGTTTTTATCCTTTTGACAAGCAGAAAGGAAGTAACGTGACAAGGCATTTAGGAGTTTGTAGGTGGAACCTTAGTCATAAACATATGAAGATTCTGGACCGATATACTGGTTCATTAGAACAATATGAATTGACTGACTCAATTTGTATAGATTGTAATGCAATCTATCAAATGCAATCTAAAGCACGTGCAGAGGAAATTAAGCGAGAAAGATTGGAGCAACAAAAGAAAGAACAAGCTTCCACCAAAACTGAGGAAAATAAAGATGAGCAATCTTAATTTTCCTATTTACCGTTCCCTGTTCAGATTTTTGGACAGGGAACACCCTACTTATTATATATCTGTACATAAATTTTTAGCCCATAGGTCCCCCCTGCTGTGTACCATCCGGAATTTTGACCAGCCGATCGTTCTTGCATAACATATTCGAATTAGTTATGTAATTACATATATTTTCTATTATGTTGAATAAAATATCAAGTAAAGCTTTAAGGAGCCAAATATTTGTATATATGGAAGTAGAGAAGAGTAGTGGACCTAAGGGGGGTCGAACCCCTAACCTCCTGACTGCCAGCCAGGCGCTCTAGCCAATTGAGCTATAGGCCCTATTTGTAGAGATATTTTAACATAGATACTAGAAATCTTTTTGTGTATAGAAACATAAGTGTTTGTTACAATATTTGTATTTTCGGGGTGTAGTTCAGATGGCTAGAACGTTGGGCTGGGGGTCCAAAGGTCGCGGGTTCAAGTCCCGCCACTCCGACTAATTATCCATTCTGCTCAATGGGAGCCATAGGGAGAAAATTATAGAATCTTGAACCTGAAGGAAGAGCAGTTTCTTTAACCCAATTTTTTGCAGAAATCTTTCCATGAAACATATTCGTTAAAACCTGCCAGTAAATATTCATTCCAAATCCTTTTCCACCAGATTCTGAACCTTTTTTACCGCGAGCAAATACAAGAGCTCTTTTAACAGTTTTAGTTTTATCTGGCGTATACACTTCTTCTGATTTTGTTGGATCGATTAAATCATAATTTGAACCTCTAAACCCATCTCTATTATCTTCAGTAGATAGATTTAAGGTTTTATCATCGACTTTTTCAAAGAAAAATTTATCATAATATCGTTTTTGTGTATCCTTTTGAGCAGTTTCAGCATATTTATGTACATTCCTTGCATGGTTATACATAGCTCGTTTAAACCAGAGTCTATTTCCAAATAATGTTATATTTTTAATAAAGTTAGGATTGCTCTCATCAATCTCTACTTTAAAATGTGTACCGTCAACAGCTGTGATACTTCTAAACATATCTCGGATTTCTGTAATAGGTTGTACAGGATTAAAAGGTTCTTTGATCAGATTTTTTTCTAAGAGTTGTGCGACTGATTCCATAATTTCTGCTGGCCACTCTCGTAAAGGTGATTGTCTGTAGCCAGTAAATTTTATATGTTCCTCATCATCTTCAGTTGTAACTTTATCTGCGTGTGAAACAAAAGCATGATTCATACCTGAGGTAACAAACTCCACATCATGATCAAAATCCGCGAAAATATCTGTAATAGATTTCTGTTCAGTAGGATATTTATTCTTAAAATAACTAATAAGTGATACACGGTCATTATATGAAAGAAAAGCTTCACCTTTTTTAACTTGTTCTATTTGAGTTTGTATTAATTCCATTGTTTCATTTTCAGTTCCTTCGGTGAAATCTGGTAGAATTCGTTCGGAATACCAGTGATTCCAAGCTTTTACGGCTTTTTCTTCACCAGTTTCGCCATCAAATGTTGCGTCTACAAAAGATCCATCATCATTTACATACTGAAAAATAGATTTATAACCATCTGCAATATTGCGTAAAGAAATAGCAAAATCTGGCATTGCTTCATTAGGTTCTAATTGTTCTGAAACAGGTTCTGTATGAGTTCGTTCTGTTGTAACCGGTTTAGCTCCGGTATCGTTTTGAGTGTAGTTAACACTTTCAATTTGTGGGTTGGGATTTTCTGGAAGATTTTTTGGGATTTCAGGATTTGAACTTGGTAAATCTGTCATATATTTTAAATAAAATTACTGTAATAGTCCAAAACTAAATTTTAATTGTATAATTAAATATCATTTTAATGAAACTATATGGATAAACATACAATAAAATTACAGCCTTGGCAAGATTATGAGCTCTTTGATTCTGGAGATCGAGAAAAACTAGAACGATTTGGCAAATATATTTTTATTAGACCAGAACCAAAGGCAATTTGGCGTAAATCTTTAACTACTGAATGGGAACATGCCGATGCAATCTATCAACGAACAACTGATAAAGAAGGAAGATGGTATTTTAGAAATCCAGTAAATCAAACAAGTGAATTTAAATGGAATAATATAACCTTTAAAATTAAACCAACTTTCTTTAAACACACAGGTATCTTTCCAGAAAGTGCTGTGCATTGGGAATGGATTCAACAACAAATTAAACAAGCAAACAGGCCAGTAAATGTCTTAAATTTATTTGCATATACTGGTGGCTGTACATTAGCAGCACTTGCCGAAGGAGCATCTGTTACTCACGTGGATGCATTAAAAGAAGTAGTAACCTGGGCACATGAAAATGCTCAACTTTCTGCACTAAATGATAGGCCAGTACGATGGATTGTGGATGACGCCTTAACTTTTGTAAAAAGAGAAATCAAAAGAGGGAAAAAATACGATGCCATTATTATAGATCCACCAAAGTTTGGAAGATCTGCTGATGGTAAAGTATGGAAATTTGAAGAAGATATTTTCGATTTATTATCATCATGTCAGCAATTACTTTCAGAACAACCTGTTTTTGTATTACTTAATGCATATACTGTTGAATTTACTTCTATCTCTTTGTCAAATCTTATTACGCAAATGATGCAAAAAAACACAGGGAAAGTAGAACATGGAGAAATTGTTATACCGCAAAAAACTCCTGATATTATGTTGCCAACTTCAATTTTTGCAAGATGGAGTATTAAGTAAGCTTTTTCTGAAGAATGGTTTCATAGTTTGAAAAACCATTACGTTGGAATCCATCAATACCTTCAGCATGCTTCGAAAGCATTGCAGTCTGAATAACATGAATACCAATACTTACAGCATAATTTTCTGCCTTTTCTAAAAGTTCTTTCATAATACCTTTATCCTTAAATTCGGGAAGGATAATAACATCAGAAATAAAGGCAACTTTTCGTGATTTTCTATAATGCTTAATAATATCTTCAATTAATATTGAAATCATTCCAACAATTTCATTTTCAATTTCTACTACAAATACTTTACCTTCTTCTTGACGACTGATATGCAGGAGCTGTTCTAAATACTCGTGCGCAATTTCCATACCTTCAAGTCGATCGGGATCTAAAAGACGTTCAAATTCTTGAAGTTCAATAATACATTTTTTAATACTTTCTACATCTTCATTAGTATATTCACGAATAATATGATTCATAAAAAAAGTATACAGTACTACTCTTAAATCAGCTATATTGACACTGTTGTATGCGCAGATTATAGTAATTCTATGTCTTCTCAAAAGTTGGTATATTTCTTTCTTATTTTTGCATCATTTATTGGCCTTATTATTCTAACAGTAAGACGTATTTCTGAAGCTTCTTGTCAGTATGATGATGTGCGTGTATGTTCATTTATAAAAGAAAATAAACAATTAGTTACGCGAGACGTAAAAGGCCACTCATTAATTGATTTTAAAACTGATGAAACATTGGATATTAAATGGCAAAAAACCAGTGACAATAATGTAATACAAGTAACTAAAAATAGTGAAGAAATTTTGCATACTATCCTTACAGAAAGATATGTATATATTAAAGATTATGCAGATAGTAAGTGGTGGCGTGAACAAAGAAATACTGTTGCCAACGCAATATTAGAGTTGCCATTTAATCCAGAGCAGTATGTTTCTGAAATCTCTACTAAAGTAGAACAGGAAGATAACCAATTTACATTTATAGAAGAAACATCTTGTGGTAATGAGCAATGTTTTAGATATCAGATTTCTAATTCAGAATTTACAAATGAAGAACAACTATTTGTATTTTTTTCAAAAGATAATTATAAATTGAAATCGACGTTTGAAGTTAATGCAGACGCTACAAGAAAGGTTGAAATAGAATACGAAGATATAACGATTGAAGAACCAAAAGACATTAAAATTGTATCCTCAGGTAGAAATATTTTTCTTGAATATACAGAATTAAGAAAAAAGAACGAGACTAAAAATTTTGAGTATTTACAACAGTTTCAGAAACAGCGCATGCAATCAGAAGGGGATACTACAATACCATATATTGATAAAACAGCTACAGAAGAATCTACACTTTCATTCTAGATTGATACAATATACAAAATGAAAAGAGCATGCATAGTTATTAATGGTAATCTTACAAAATTGCCAACATTATCAAAACTCCTTAGAACAAATGATATGTTGATCTGCGCAGATGGGGCAGCGGAGCATGTATATAAACAAGATATTATTCCTCATGTAATTATTGGTGATTTAGATTCGATTCCATCTAAGGTTAAAAAGTTTTATGAAACTAAAGATGTTCTCTTCCAAACTTTTCCACAAGAAAAAGATGCTACCGATACAGAACTAGCAATAACATATGCATTAGATCATGGTTCAGATGAATTGCTAATTTATGGATTACTCGGAGATAGGATGGATCATATACTATCTAATGTCTTTTACCTATCTAAAATCGCCCAAAAAGTGCCATGCACAATTATAGAAGGTTGTAGCAATCTTTATTTTAGCTATAACAACATATCCCTTGAAGGAATGATAGGAGATGAAGTTTCTCTTATACCTTTTCAGGAAGATTGTAAAGGAATAACTACCACTGGTTTATATTATTCGCTTAAAAATGAAGTGTTGAAGTATGGTAGCACGAGAGGTGTTAGCAATGTTTTTGTAAAACCAATCTGCACTATTAATTTTAAATCTGGTAATTTGCTTATAATTCATAACAAAAAAACAGTGTAAGAAGTAGTGCTTCAAGGCTCAGCAAAGCTTCATATTAAATTTTAACTAAGGCAAAAGTGTTTAATTTAAAAACCAGAGGCATTTAAGTTTTTAGAACTTTGTAGTAGTCTAAATATCAGATGAGCGATAAGATCCCAACTCATAATTTTCAGCAAAATAATAAAAAGGCATAACAATTTGTAAATACATTTGTAAAAGTAGAGTAATAAAAAGAGTGGAAATTTAGTAAAATATGCGAATATATACAGAGCTTAACAGAAATATATAAAATGTTTATAGTTCAAATTATTAGTGTTAGCCCAAAAACAATCTTATAGGTTACTTTATGAATAAATCAATAGTATTTTTAAGAAGATTTTATATAATAATTCCATGTCAATTAAATCAGATCGATGGATAAAAAAACAGGTAGTAGAGAATAATATGATTGAACCTTTTGAAGAAGGATTAATTAGAGAAGGTAAAGTATCGTATGGGTTATCTTCATTTGGCTACGATTTGAGAGTAGCAGATGAGTTTAAGATTTTTACTAATGTACACTCAGCCGTAGTTGACCCCAAAAAATTCGATGAAAGGTCATTTGTTGATGTAAAGGGACAAGGATATATATTAATCCCACCAAATTCCTTTGCACTTACAAGAAGTGTTGAATATTTAAAAATACCAAAAAATGTTTTAGGCCTTTGTATAGGGAAATCTACTTATGCACGTTGTGGCATAATTGTTAACGTAACGCCATTGCAGCCAGCCTGGGAAGGATATCTTATTATAGAAATATCTAATACAACACCATTACCAGCAAAGATATATGCAAATGAAGGTATAGCGGAAATTCTTTTCTTTGAATCAGATGAATTACCTGATAAATCTTATAAAGAGCTTTCTGGTAAGTATTCTAATCAGCGTAGCATAGTACTTCCAAAGGTATGATCTTTCTGAAGTAGTTGTA
Source organism: uncultured Gammaproteobacteria bacterium (assembly GCA_964435665.1). Lineage (GTDB taxonomy): Bacteria > Patescibacteriota > Microgenomatia > UBA1406 > GWC2-37-13 > MFZZ01. Next base: position 19,531 of record CAYSZW010000012.1, read on the forward strand.
CAATGTAAATACATGAAATACCTTTTTCTTTTTTTAATCATATTATTAATCCCTACACTAGTAGTTGCTCAGGAGCCACAAACTAATAATAAATTTGGTATACATTTAGCTCAACCACATGATGAAGATTTAGATCGGGCTGATGAATTAGTTAACTCAAGTGGAGGCGAGTGGGGGTATATAACCTTAGTTATACAAGAAAATGATAGAGATGTACACAAATGGCAAAGTATTTTTAATAAATTAAGAGAAAAGAAGTTAATTCCTATAATTAGACTCGCAACTCAGGCTGAAAATGCCAATTGGAGACGTCCCAATGAGCAAGACTCCAAAGATTGGGTATCTTTTTTAAACAAACTGAATTGGGTAGTGAAGGATCGTTATATTATTTTGTTCAATGAACCAAACCATGCAACGGAATGGGGAGGCGAAGTTGATCCAATAAGTTTTGCAAGGGTAAATGAGACATTTGCAAAGGAATTAAAAAAATCTAATGCTGACTATATAGTCATGTTAGGTGGACTTGATTTATCTGCTCCTTCCAGCATGCCACAATATCAAGATGCCGGCATATTCTTTCAAACTGTTATAGAAGAAATTGGGCATGAGGATTTTAATAAACTATTTGATGGGCTTTCATCACATTCTTATCCAAATCCTGGATTTGTAGGTTCTCCAAGAGATACAGGTAGAAAATCAATTAGAGGATACGAATGGGAACTTCAACTTTTAGAATCATTAGGAGTAAAAGAACTACCTGTATTTATTACAGAGACAGGGTGGAATGGTTCAGCATTATCACGAGAAGTGGTTGCTGAAAATTTTAGAATTGCATTTAATACCGTATGGCTACCGGATGATAGGGTAAAAGCAGTAACTCCATTTATTCTTAATTATCAATCTGAACCTTTTCTACAATTTTCTTGGGTTAAACCACAAAATGTTGGAGTATTTCCAGAATTTGAATTAGTCAAAAGTTTACCGAAAGATACCGGAAATCCTCTCATTCATCAGTCGGGTAAATTTATATTTGATTTACCCACGGAAATTGTAGAAAGCTCAACATATCATTTTCAGATCGAGTTGGAGAATACAGGCCAAGGTTTATGGACGCAAGGGGAATATTCATTACAGCTTGAAGGAATTCCACCAACTAGATATCTCATATCGTCTATGGGTAGTGTTAAACCTGAAGACACACGCATTATTGATGTATATATAACTACTGATAGTAAACTCGGATTAACAGAAACACAGTTTATTCTATACAAAGGTACAGAGGAGGTTATACGAAGTAAACCATGGCAATTTACAGTAGTACCATTACCACCGTTGGCATTCGAAGTCTCATTGTTCCCAAAATTTGATTTAACTCTGGAAGATTTCGAACTTCAGTTTTTCGATGAATATGAACAACTGGTATTTAAAACAAAAGGTATTGACATACAGAATGGTAAAGGCGTTATTGAAAAAGTAGAGAACATTGCATTAGGAAGAACATATAGAGTAGTAATTTTGAAAAAAAATTATTTACCTAGACAAGTATATGTAGTATTTAAGGAAGAAGAGAATAAAGTTAAGTTTGAAAGAATGTTACCATTTGATTTTACTGAGGATGGTGCCTTTCTTTGGGATGATGTAGTAACGATGTTTACTCAGCCTCATAAACTTAGTATATTTTTGCCATTTTAGTATGTATTTCGGGAATTATTAGGTAAATCACCATAATCTTCAACCACTTCTCCGGCAAATTATTTGATGGGGGAGGAGCAAGTCAACGTAGACTTTGTATTGCTACAACAACAAATACTTAATGTGAATCTACTCTCTTGAGACTTATTTTTGATACAAAAACCATAAAAAAACGTCTAAGAATTCATAAAATAAGCCTTTTTTTGCTTTTTTTTCGTTTTTTACAAATTGAAAAATAAAATGAAAAATAAATTATTTTTGAAAAAAATAAAATGAATAAAAAAAGTTTATAAATTTTAAAATTTAACTAGGGGAGTGGTTAACAAATTTTGCGGGAATTAAGCAGAGGAGTAGGTAGTGCTCTCCTATTTCCTATGCTCTATCTCCTCTTTTTAGGTATAATAACAGTTCATATGTTTACTTTTTCAATCAAATCTAAATTAAAAAACACATTAGCTCGTGTCGGTTCATTTCAAACTAACTACTCTACTCTTCAAACTCCAGAGCTAGCAATCGTTGCAACAGAAGCTGAGTTCAAAGCGATTCCTGCTGAATATTGGAAAGAGTTGCCATGTAAATATGTAATTGTGAATACCTTCCATATAAGTACAAAAAAACCTCGTAATGCAGAAGGAAATGCTACTACTTTAGAGCGAATAGATAAAGTTAATGGAGTTCATGCATATATGGGATTAAAAGACAGAACTATTGCTTCGGATAGTGGTGGTTTCCAAGTATTCTCTTTGGGCTTTGGGAAGGCTCATCAGGTAGGAAAAATTGGTGGTATGTTTCCTGGTAGTCAAGTTGAACATCATGATCAAGGTAATCCTGTTGTTATTGATAATGATGGTGTTACATTTGAGTTTGATAATCGAAAAATCCATCTTAATCCTGAAAAATCGATGGATATTCAGCACAAAATAGGTGCAGATATCATGTTTGCATTTGATGAATGTACATCTCCACTAAATTCTAAAGAATATACTGCTGAAGCATTACAACGAACATATTCGTGGCTAGACCGTTGCATAGAAGCACATAAAGGACATGAAGATAAGCAGGCATTATTTGCCATTGTACAAGGTGGTGCTTATAAAGATCTTAGACAAGAAGCAGCTAGAATTATTGGGAAAAAAGATGTCCCAGGTTTTGGTATAGGCGGAAGTTTAGGTAAAACAAAACAAGATATGTATGAAATTTTAGAATGGATCATGCCATTGCTTCCAGAAGAAAAACCAAGACATCTTTTAGGCATAGGTTCAGTTAAAGATATTTTTGAAGGTGTAGAACGTGGTATAGATCTTTTTGATTGTGTTATACCTACTCGTGAAGCGAGACACAGACAACTTTATACGAGTAAAGGTAGATTAGCTTTACGTAAAATGAAACACTTACAAGAAGTATTAGATACCAAATGTGCATGTTTTGCATGTAGAGACGGGGTTACCTATGAACAATTATGGAAACTATTTTTAGAAAAAGATCCAAAAGCTACTTTTTATGCTTCTGTTCATAATATATGGTTTTTCTCAGATCTCATGAAACGAATTCGTCAGTCAATTGAAGATAATACATTTTTTGAATTAAAGAAAGAATGTCTTATAAATTATTAAGTTCGTTAACTCTCTTCTCTAGTTCTGGGCCAGCTTTTGTTAAATAACTGCCGATACAAAGAAAATCTGGTTTATATTTTTTATTTTGAATTAAAGGAATTGTGGCATTATTTACCCCACCATCAATCATAATAGGTAGCTTATAGTTAGCAATTCGAAGCTGTTCTATTTTAGTCAGCATTTCTTCCAAAAAAGGTGATCCTTGAAAGCCCGGTGACACAGTCATAATCTGTATAGTTTTGATAAAATTAAGGTTGTAAAGACGAGCTACTTCTTCAATTGATGTATCAGGTGATATGTCTAATCCAATATTAAATGGATAGTCAATTAATAACTGATCAATATGAGGTTGAAGTTTGGCATTTATTAATACAATATTTACATTCATGCCCATTTCATGCAACTTTTTAATTTTATTTAGTTCATCTTTAAAATTAGTAACCATTAAATGAAAGTCAAAAGCCACTTTTTTACTAAATAGGGTTTCATTTTGAGAAAATAAAGATATTATTTCTTCAATTTGTATAGTTTTATTAGGAACGAGAATTCCATCAGCGATATCGAGCTGGATGCGAGAATAATATTGTTGAAAAATATTCATTTGTTCAACAAACTCTTGTTGTGAAGTTGTTAGTAGAGTAGGAATTATCTGCATGCTGTTATATTTATACTTTATGTTTTTCTTCGTTGACTGCGCGTATTTCCTTAAATGTAACTTTACCTTTATCATCAATTTGATATACGTATACCTCTCCTGTTCCGATCTCTAGTTTTGGAATTTCTTCATCAGAAATATTATCTAATATTTTTACTAATGCACGAAGACTATTACCATGTGCAGCAACTAATATGTTTTTGCCTTTTTTAAGTTCAGGTAGAATATGTTTTTCATAATATGGAACAACACGATGATATACATCTTTTAAACTTTCACCGTTTGGAATTGGATAATCCCAACTTCGTCTCCATTTCATAAATTGCTCTTCTCCATACTGCTCCTTAACCTTCCATTTATTTTTACCAGCTAAATCACCATAATTTCTTTCTTTTAATTCTGGAGCAATAGTAGTTGGTAGATTATGAATCTTAAGTTTTTTTAGTATCTCATGTAGCGTTTGTTGAGCTCTTTTTAAATCTGATGTATAAGCTTTGTCTATTTTTATATCTTCTAATTTTTCTGCTGCATTTTGAGCTTCAGACCTTCCTTGGTCGTTAAGATCAATATCAGTCCAGCCTGTCCATAAGCCCTTTGCATTCCACTCTGATTGTCCGTGCCTAACTAAAATAAGTTGTGCCATATTGGTCAATCCTACCACGATATGTATTTGAGTTCAAGATGAAAACAATATGTATATTAAGGAGTTGGTGTTGGTGTAAATGTAGGTGTCGGTGTATGTGTTAATGTTGGAGTGGCAGTAATAGATGGTGTTGGAGTTGATGTTGGGCAGGTATCAGTTCTATAAACCCAAGCTGTTGAATGATCGTCACCACCATAAGAATCTTCAGCACGAACTCGGCATGTAATTTCTGCGCCATCCGCAGGAGTTGGTGCGTTATAACATGGTAATCCTAAGAAATGATCTTCTGATGTTGTATTACAAAACCACCAGCGTGGAGTTGGTGTGGTTGTTAACATTGCAAAGTTACCATTATCAGTACATTGGAAAAAATACTTAGAAAATGCTGCGGCACATGTAGGATTAGTACTATTATTTAATCCCCAAATCCAAGAGCGACAATTATTAGATTGTAAATATGGAATTTCGCATTCTTGAATGTTCCCGGAATTATATGCAGGACATGTGGAATCTTTATAAATCCATTCGGTAGCATTTACAGTTCCACCTGCAGCAGTTTCAGCACGAACTCTACAATAGATTTTTTGACCAGCAGCTGGTGTAGGTGCATTGTCACATGGTAGTGTGAGATCAGAAGATGTTACTGTTTTATTACAGTACCATGTGGCAGCACTTGAAGACTCAAAACTGGTATTTTTACATTGAACAAAATACTTTGTGAATGTATCAGTACATTGATCATCAATGTCGGACATAGGCGACCATCTCCAAGATGAACAACTATTTGCTTGTAAATAAGTTGGTTTACAGAATTTTTTGAGGCCAGCACTAACAACAGTTGAACTAGTAGCGTTTGTTGGGGTGGCAGCATTATTTCCAGTAGGTGTAGGAGTTTTAGTAATTGTTGGAGTTGAGCTTGATGTAGTTGTTGAACCATTAGCAAAAATACATTTTAAATAATCTTGGGTACTACAGAGAGAGCCCAAATTACTTTGTATTTGAGAACAATTGGTAGAAGTACAAATAGAAGAAACCGGATTTGTAGTTGGAGTTATATCTCCTTCAATGGGTGAAGGTTCGATAGTTGCTGACAAACTAGCTTCCTGTGTAGGAGTTGGAACGACAGAGATTGCTTCTTCAGGTGAAGGTTCTACACTAGGTTCAGTTGTTTCAGCGTTTGGATCTGGGATTGTAAATGTCCAAAATAAACCATCATTATCATATACTTTATCGCCAACGCGAATTTGAAAGTAATACGTTCCTGGTTCTAACTCGCTAATATCTACACTGTGATTAGTTGTTGCTGTTTCAGAGATGGCAACTTTATTCATAGCTGCACTGTTTGCTGTTGTGCCATATTCTACAATTGCGGAAGTATCAACACCAGTATTCCATTGTACTTTTACTTTGTTATCTTCGGTTGGAGCTATAACAACATTACTAGGTGCTTCTTCACTGGCTCGGGATGTAATTGCAGACTGCTGAAGTAAAACAAATAATCCGTAAATTATACCCAAAATGACAGGAATACCTAAAGCAACACCAATAATTATTTTTTGTTTCTTAGTAAGATTTTTTTTTAATACTGTTGCTGTCTTCATATTAGATATTTTTTTGTAAACGTTGATATCTTACAAATAGTAGAAAAGTAAACACTGCTACTAGTATGCCAAATATAGCAGTATAGGTATTTAATTTTTCATTGGTATAAGCACCCAAGACACTTCCTTCTGAAATAGAGATACTACTTGTATGAGCGATGGTTGAAGTACAACTTATGATATTTTCAAAAGTATTATTACCTTTTATGATTTGAGATGTATTCTTAATTACTGGATTACAATCAAAAGATAATTGTGTATCCCCCGATATAAGAGCTTTAAATGTAATTGTGGCAACTGTTCCTTGAGCTGCAGTAAACTCATTTTTATTTTCTTGAACACCGTACACATAGAGTTTCCCTGGTGTTATTACTTTCGTATCAATAGTTTGGAAAATAGTCCCATTTTTAGTTGCAGAAGGTATTGGTTCAAGTAAAGATGTATCATAGTTAATCATTACATCAGTAGATGCTACAGCCTCATTACCAGTAAACATATTAATATTAACCTGAATTTCTTGTCCTTTTTTTATTTTAATATCGGATGGATCAAAAGAAAGAGAAGCTGGGACAGCGTAAACGTGTGTTGCACCTAAAAATATAAAAACAAAGCAGATGAATAAATATTTCATAAACAATTTATTTTACCTTTATTGTTGTGTAGCTTTCAAGTGATAATAGAAAAATTACATTCCTGCTTCTATTTCAATGAGTCTATTATATTTAGCTAAACGTTCACTACGCGACATAGAGCCTGTTTTTATCATATCCGCTCCACTTCCGTAGGCAAAGTCTGCAATAAAGGTATCTTCGGTTTCTCCAGAACGATGGGAAATAATAAATTTCCAACCAGCTTTGACAGCCATTTGAATGGCATCAACAGTTTCTGTAACAGAGCCAATTTGATTTAGTTTTACAAGAACAGCATTTGCAGCTTTTTCTTCTATAGCTTTTTTTATACGTTGTGGATTGGTAACAAGTAAATCATCACCAACAACCATAAATTTAAACTGATCAGCCATTTTGGTAAATGTTGTAAATGTATTCCAATCATCTTCAGCAAATGGATCTTCAAATGATTGAATGTTATATTTTTGTCCAATTTCAGAATAGAATTTTATCATTTCTTCAGAAGTTTTAGATTCATTTGTTTTTTTAAGAATATACTTTCCTCCTTCATAAAATTCTGTTGATGCAACATCAACCGCAAACATATAATCTTTATTTTTTTCATACCCTAACTGTTTTGCAGATTCTTCTATAAGTTCAAAAACTTCTTCATTTGAAGAAAGTGCAGGTGAATATCCACCTTCATCACCAACTAAAGCAGAAAGATTACGATTCTTTAAATTTTTCCCGAGTTGTTGAAAGATTTCTGCAGCAATCCTAACAGATTCTGAAGGCTTATTGGTTGCGGGAATTATCATAAATTCTTGAATGTCAAAATTCCATCCAGCATGCTTTCCACCATTCACTACATTTACCATTAATTGTGGGAATGAAGGCTTTCTATTAGTAAAATAATATGTATTAATAAACTTCCAGAGAGGTAATTTTTTCTCATGTGCAGCAGCACGATGGACTGCTAAAGAGACAGATAAAATTGCGTTAGCGCCTAGATTAGATTTGTGTTCAGTTCCATCAAGAGTAAGCATCTTTTCATCAATTGTTCTTGGATTACTAACATCCATTCCAACAATTTCTTTTGCAATAGTAGTATTTACATTTTGAACCGCTTTTAATACGCCTTGACCTAAATGCTTAGTAGTATCTCCATCACGAAGTTCTAACGCTTCATGGGAACCAGTAGAAGCACCAGAAGGAACTGATGCAGAATGAACAGAATTATCATCTAGAGTAACAAAAGTTCGTACAGTTGGTTTTCCGCGAGAATCTAAGATTTCAATCGCTTTGAGTGAAGTAATTTTCATAAAGATACTATACCCCCAGTTGTTAGCTGAATCAATACATATTTGATAAGTTTCTAAGAAAAGATATGTAATTACATCAGATATGCTATTCTTTATTTATGTCACAATCATTGTACGCGTCTATTACTTTTTCATATATGGAAGGTATTGGTCCTGCAACATTTATTAATTTATTAAAACATTTCCAATCTGTCGAGCGGGCATATATGGCAGATTCTACTAGCCTGATTCAACTGCTTGGAAAATCTTTAGCAGAAAAATTTATTTTATTTAAAAGGTCATTTGATATTCAGAAAGAAATAGAAATGTTTAAAAAGAACAATATTACTGTAGTTACTCGTGAAGATAGTTTTTTCCCTAAACAACTTCTAGAAATTTCTGATCCACCCATTTGTTTATACGTTAAAGGCGATATCACAAAATATGATTTTGAATCTGATGTGTATATATCTATTGTCGGAACGAGAAAGCCCACAATGTATGGTGAGCAAGTTACAAGAAAATTCGCTTACGAATTGGCTCAACAAGGCCTAGTAATTGTTTCTGGATTAGCTTTAGGAGTGGATGCTGTTGCACATACTGCAGCATTAGATGCAGATGGGCGGACCATAGCATTTCTTGGTTGTGGCGTAAATATTATGTATCCATCCGCGAATAGATTTTTATTTAAAAGAATTATTGATAATAATGGATTGATTATTTCTGAATTTCCGCCTAATATGCAAGCACAACCGGGATTATTTGTACAAAGAAATCGGTTAATTTCGGGTCTTTCGAAAGGTATATTAGTAGCAGAAGGATTAAAGGATTCTGGATCTTTAATAACTGCTCGATATGCAGCTCAACAAGGAAAAGATGTTTTTGCACCACCCGGACCAATTACTTCAGAATTATCTGAAGCTCCAAATTTATTGTTAAAAGAAGGTGCAAAATTAGTTACAAAATCAGATGATATTCTTGAAGAATATTCTTTAACTTCAAAAAAAATAAATGAGAATATAAATGTAGATTCTTTATCTAAAGAAGAACAATTAATTTATGCACTATTACTTAAAGAACCATATGACAGTGATGATATTGCCAGAGCTATTAATATCCCAATATTCAAAACCTTGACAATACTTTCGGGATTAGAAATTCAAGGCATAATAGTTAAAAAAGGAGGATTATATACTATTTATTAGAATTTTTTTTCTTCATCAACCATTTGAAGTCGTTTTATATATTTATGTTGTGTGTTAGTTTCTGTAGTAATAAACGTATCGACCATTTCTTGAGCTTGTTCTTCTGTAATATGGTCCGAGGCGAGAGCAAGAACATTCATGTGATCATGAGATCTGGCACTTTTAACTTGTTCAGCATTTAAAGCAATGGCAGAATAAATTCCTTTATATCTATTTGCTGCTATACAAACTCCAGCTCCAGAACCGCAGATTACTATACCTAAATAATGTTCTGGATTCTGTAATACAGCCTCGGCTACTTTGTTTGCATAAACTGGAAAATCATCCTCTGGATTATATTCGTAGTTACCTAAGTCTTCTATTCGAATATCTTTAGACTGTAGATATTCAATAAGTTTATCTTTTAAGTGATAGCCTCTATGATCAGCACCTATGAAGATTGTCATGAGATAAGTATATCTTATTTTTAAATTTGTTTATATGAAAAAGGCGCCACAAATTCGTGGCGCCTTTAAGTTAGATTCCATAAATATAAGGAATCGTACTTAGAAGTGACATACACAAAGCGCCCATCACTAACATCATAATTCCAAGTGTTAGGTAGCGTTTTCTATATGTGCGCTTAAGATCTTCAACGATCTCCACATCTTTATTCAAACTGTTGGTAAATCTTACCTTAACTTGAGATCCGTTTCTCAAGATAACCTCATGGCAAGTATCCCATGTTATTTCATGATAAGTAAGATGTTCCCAGGACAGTGGAATATGTTCTGGTGAATATGAACTTTCTCTGATATTGCCATTAATTGTTAATGTAAATGGTTTTATAGAAATAGCAGTCATTGATAGTTTAACTAAGTTTATAACGCTTAGTGAATCCTGACTTGGTCCAAAATCAAAGCTAAAGTTGATATGTTGACCGGGTTTTAGAATATGCTTTTTTGGTTTATAAAAGATTGCATCTTTTGCAAAAGACCAACCAAGTAAAGCAAAGACCAATCCAGAAAAAGCCATACCTATTATCACTACTAATTCAGTACTCATTGCCAACTCCTTTGTGTGTGAAGGTTCTAGAATAAATTGTCTAAGCTCTATAGTACAATTACCAGAGTGATATTATAATATTTAAGATGTATAAAATCAAAAGTTAACTATTAATATATGTTCGACACACACTGCCATCTCAACTTTAAAGCTTTAAAAAAAATACTACCGGAGGTTATAACAAATGCACAAACAGAAGGCATAACAAATATTCTTATTCCTGGTACGGACGTGAAGACTTCAAAAGATGGAATTGAAATTGCAAAACAACATGATTGGATTTTTGCTGCAGTCGGAATTCATCCGCATCATGTCTACAAGCTTTTAAAAAGGAATGATATTACGGTAGATTCTGAACTACAAGAGATTGAAAATTTACTTCATGAACCTAAAGTAAAGGCAGTTGGAGAAATTGGAATGGATCGCCATGTGTATGAGCAAACGGTATATGAAGAATATAATGTTGATGGAGAGTTTATCACTTTACAAAAAGAATTATTTAGAAAACAAGTTCAACTTGCCTTGGCATATGATAAAAGTTTAATTTTACATAATCGTGAAGCCATTGATGATATCGTCCCAATTCTAAAAGAAATGTGGGATAACAAGTTACAAGGTAAAACTGTACTACACTGTTGTGAACCAATTACTGAATTACTTGAGTTTGCTAAAGAACATAAAATTTATATTGGTGTAGACGGTGATATTACCTATTTCCCAGAAAAGCAAGAATTTATTACATTAGTTCCAGATGATTTATTAGTACTAGAAACTGATAGTCCTTTTTTATTACCAGAACCACTTCGTACTCAAAAACAATATCCAAATAATCCTTCAAATATTAAAATTATTGCAGAAACTGTCGCAAAATTAAGAAATGTTAGAGTCGAAGACTTAATTAAACAAACAACTGAAAATGCCAAACAGTTATTCAGTATTACTTAATCACTTCCTTTTGACCAGAATATAAAATGCATGACTGCTGCAAAAACAAATCCAGTTATATATGAATCAACACTGTAACCAATAATTCCTCCTAGAACAAAAAGGCCAATATTTATAAAATGTTGAAATTCACGAGTGGTAGATAGTGCAAGATGCATAAACAGAAGATAGATTATGGATAAATAAATATATGTTTGAAGATCAATCATATGGTTATGAAAGTTTATTTATTAAATCAAGCCATTGGTTTTTAAAAGTTGTTGGATTATAATCTTGAGCGTTACCAAAAGCTTCAACACTTAATTTTTCATGTAATAATTTGTCGTAAAAAAGTTGAGAAATTTTTTCGGCCATATCTTTGGGATCTTCTGGGTTTGCAAAATGTGCTGCTGAGCCAGCAATTTCTTTAAATATTGGTCGGTCGGCCAATACAGAAGGGGTACTTACATATCCAGCTTCAATATAAGAAAGGCCAAAACCTTCATCAAAAGAAGGTAGAATATTAAGTTTTGCTTTTTTATAAAGTGCTAATAAATCTATATCAGAAACATATCCTGGAAAAATAAACCGTTTATCAGTTCTGGCAATTTTAAGAAATTGATATAGTGGAAGTTGCCAAGGATTTGGTTTCGAAGGCAGATCTTTTTGTGAAAAGACCTTGCCAACGCAAACGCAAGTAACGTTTGCCATCTGCACTGCCTTAGCTAAATTGATCAAATTTTTATTCCATGTTGCATCTCCAACATAGAGTATAAAATCATTAATATTCTTGAGATTATTTGCCATAAATTGGCTTTCAGTTATGTTGCTAAATTCAGCGACACTTGTATCTTTTTCTTTATGAAATGGGTGATGAGTTTCTGTTGTATCAATATGAGGCAAAAAGATATGTGGAACTGTTGCGTATATCACCCTAATTTTATTCGCAGGAATTTTTAGTAACTGAATAATTCCTTTTTTACTCTCCTCCGAGTCGGTCACAATTACATCATAATTTTTTAATGTCCAATTATTAAGAAATTTGTTTAATGTACCTTTTATCCCAATTGGAAAAGCTTTTGGATATTTAAACGGTATAACATCATGAATAAGTGCTATTTGTCTTCTTGCTATTTTTTTATAAGTTAACGGCTTCTGAAGATGATTAAAAAAAGGATTTATAAAAATATGCGTATGAGGAATTTCTGCAATATTTTTAGTGAAATTAAATTCGGGAGTTAAATATTCGTACAGTGTTTGCATATATCTCCCAACCCCACGTACTTTGCTTTGTTCATCTGTAGCAGTAGGATCGTATACAAAAACTGGAGCATTCATAAATTATATTGTATCAGAAAGAGGTGTTTTAAAACTATGGCTAAAATTTACCTTTTAAGAGATGTTTTAAAATAAAGAGCTATAACTTCTCATTAATTTTCGATAATCTAATCAGGAATGAGCCAATATGTCACAAATCTTGACATTTGCACAATAGACTGTTGCAGCAGCTTATATCACCTTATTAAATCTAGAAATGTAAAATCGAAGCCATTTTCGTTATGAGAAGATTGACGTACTATTGTTTTAAATTCAGTATAGTCTGGAAAGAACACATCCCCATCAATATCCGCTTTGACAACGGTAAGGTATAGCTTGTCAACATAAGGTAAAGCTTGTTTAAATATTTCTCCACCACCAATTATAAATATCTCTTGACTATCCAGTGTCGAAGCCTGAGAAATTGCTTCTGCAAGAGAGTTCACGATCACACATTTTTCAGCCTGATAATGGGGATCCCTCGTAATTATTATATTCGTTCTATTGGGGAGGGGACGACCAATAGATTCAAAGGTTTTCCTCCCCATAATAATAGGATGATGTAATGTAATCTCTTTAAATCGTTTTAAATCAGTTGGAATATGCCAAGGAAGCTTATTATCTTTTCCTATCGCTCTATTTACTTCTGCAAGAGCAACAACAATGCTTATTACTGGTTTTTTCATAATTAGACTGCAACAGGTGCTTTAATAGGTGGGTGAGGATTATACTCATTAAGTACAATATCTTCAAACTTAAATGAAAAGATATCGGTTACTTTTTTATTAATCTCAATAGTAGGGAATGGGCGAGGTTCGCGTGTTAATTGTTCTTTAACTTGGTCAATATGATTTTTGTAAATATGTGCATCACCAAAGGTATGCACAAAATCACCTGGTTTTAGACCAGTAACATGTGCGATCATTAACGTGAAAAGGGCATATGAAGCAATATTAAAGGGAACTCCTAAGAACATATCTGCACTTCTTTGATAAAGCTGGCAGGATAATTTTCCATCTAATACATAAAATTGGAAAATAGTATGACAAGGAGGCAAACCAGCCTTAGCCATTTCTTCAATATCTGCAGCATTCCAGGCACTAACAATTAATCTGCGTGAATTAGGGTTTGATTCAATTTGATTTATTAAGTTACTAATTTGATCTACTTCTGAACCATCTATTTTTTTCCAATGCCTCCATTGAACACCGTAAACAGGTCCTAAATTCCCCCAGGTTTTAGCAAAAGAATTATTTTCTTTAATTTGAATAATAAATTCTTCCTGGGTAAGGGGAATTTTATTTTCTTTTTCTAATGATTGTTTATAAAAACGGTAAGGCCAATCGTCCCATATATGCACATTATTATCTACTAGATATTTTATATTCTGTTCACCCATTAAAAACCAAAGTAGCTCATGAATAATGCCTCTTAAGAAGACTTTTTTAGTGGTAAGTAATGGAAAGCCTTTTGAAAGGTCAAATCGTATCTGACGACCAAATACACTGTAAGTTCCTGTTCCCGTCCTATCATCTTTATATGTTCCATTATCTAAAATATCTTTAAGGAGGTCCAGATATTGATATTCAGGATGTTTGTGTTCCATAAGAATATTAAATTTCTACTATTTTTGACCCGTTGAGCCAAAACCACCTCTTGATTCCTTTTTAATACTATCTACAATCTCAAAATCAATTACTTTAGCTATTTGTACAAGTAAAGCCTGTGCAATACGTTCCCCACGCTCGACAATAACTTCATTATTAGAAAAATTAAGCACTTGTACCCCGATTTCATCGGTATCTCCATGATAATCCTGATCAATTACACCTATGCCATTAGCAATCATAAGCTGTTTTTTTAAAGGTGTAGAGCTCCTACTTGCGATCATAAGAAAATATCCCTGTGGCACTTCAATTACTACATTAGCTGGGATAATTGTTGGAATAAAAGGTTTTATAGTCGTAGTCTCTCTAGCATATAAGTCAAAGGCAACAGAGCCTTCAGTTTGATATTTAGGAAGTGGAAGTGTTTTGTCGATTACCTTTATTTTAATTTTCATTCTAGTCATTCTAGCATAAATTTAATAGTTGTTGAAGTATCAAAAGGTAGAAAGTGGAATATTAAAAGTGTATCAATATAGGTCAAAGGAGGAAGGATATAAAAGTAAGAAGGATGGCGTATTTAAGAAATAGTATTGAGATTGTTATAATATATTGATCTTCAATTTGGGCTTATATAACAAATATAATATTGCTTAATAATTAATTCAATACAAATTTAGTTTTTAATCTTATAGAAATGAGTTATAAGCATTTTTTAATTGATAAAAATATTACATAAAAATTATTATAATTTGTTCATGATATAATGACATGAAAAAGTTATGATTTATTTTTTAAAAAAAGGATATGTATCTAACCTCAAGTCAAATAGAAGAGTTAATTTCTGAAAATCAGTATAAATATACTGGTAATAAAAGCCAAAGTAGGTGTTTTAGTGGCCATTATGAAAATAACACCAATTTACCAGCTTTGGCGCTTCCTGGCGGAGATATCGGAGAGTTAGTAGTCTTATATGCAGCATCTATAACTTACGGAATTGATATTGATCTCTTACAAAGTACTAAAATATTAAAAGAGCTAGTTGGGAAAGGAAATAATGATGTCTATCAGCACTCAATGGCTGATAATGCTGAAGAATGCAGGTACCTGCATTTATTGTCGGAAACCCCTGAAATGTATTCATTAAAAAGTGACGATATTTCAGCCCTTTATAGTACTATAGAACAGTCTTTATTGAGTAAAAAAAAGCAATCAAAATTTAATGAAGTATACAAAGAAAGTGCATGTGTATTTATTGAAGGTGAAGTGGGTATTTTACCTCATTATATATTCGAAACATTTGAGCAAAGAATTGATGCTCGTATATTTATTTACCATAAAACGTTAGTAGATGAACGTAGACGTGCATATGCTACAAATTTATTTAAAAATAATGCAGTTAAATTGTACAATGGATTGTCAGAAGAATATTTATACGAAGTTTTGTCTGAAATAGGTGATGCGCATGTTATTGAGACCGTAAATAGAATTGATCCTCATGTACCTATATATTCTGCTGTAATATCTTCCTCAGGCTCCATAAAAATAGAAAACTATTCCTGAAAAGTTCGGAGATGCTTAAAACACGTCTTAATTAAATGTGGATAATTTGTGTATAAATATAGTATAGCTTTTGAGATGCTAAAGATGAGATAGTGAAGGGGGGTATGGTATGCGGGAATTATTTAAAATACCGATTTAATATAAAAGACAACTACTTACTATGAGATATACGCGTGAACTAAGATGCTTAATTTTTTGTTTTATTCCTTTCTAACAATCTGAATGTGTCATTATTAGTATTGATTAGACTTGAGTGGTCGTTTAATAAGTAGTAGTTAAAAAAACGATAACGACAATTTATAGCTAAAAAATTTTTATTTTAGTACAAAAATACACCTTTTAAGCACATAAGGGCTTTGTAGCAATGCAAATTATTGCTTAAGTAATATCTAAATTCATTAAGTTACTTATATT
>CAYSZW010000013.1:0-34774 GCA_964435665.1 uncultured Gammaproteobacteria bacterium
CATTTGCTGCAGCACCACCTTCTAGTGAAGTACAGTTTTCGCCACCACCATGACCAATAAGAAGCGTAAGAGCTACACCGTGCTTTTTGGCTGTTTCATTAAGAATTTTTGCTTGTTCTTTATCTACTACAGGGCCTACACATAAATGGAAAGGTAATCTTTCTTCATGCAATTTTCTTTCAGAAGCTAATTTACAAATTGCTTCAGCAGCCTGTGGAACTTCAACTCCTGGATTAGTAGTATAAATACGAAGACTACGACAATCTGCATCCATAAGTTGTTCTGCTTGGTGTTTAATATCATCAACATGTTTTCCACTAACACAAACCCCAATTTGTCTTGTTACAAGATCTCTTATATCATCGTTTTCTTGTTCTGGTAGAGTATCTTTAATAACTTCTTTACTTTCATTAAATAATCCAAGCCTTCTATTAAAATCTACAAATAAACTATTATGAGAAATATAAGATCTCATATAAGAAAAAGCTGCAGTTGTAACTTGATCACGTGAACCTGTAACAGGAGGCATTCCTCCAAGTGAAAAAATAGATGTTGGAATACCATTTCTGTTTATAATATGGTTATCGGCCGCACCAGATCTACTAAGGGATTCATTCGCATATTGACGACCATAGGCTAAATTAGTGAATCCTGGAACTGCATATACATCACCGGAAACAATTTCTTCTTCAGTGAGAACTATTTCATTAGGTTTCTCTTCTAACATTCCCAACATTTTTTCAAGTACTGGAGATCTTTCATTTGTCCTTGGAGCTGTAGTTTTACCATTCAAGAATTCGCGAATTTGAGCATATCTTTTTTCATTATGATGAATAGAAAATTCGTAGGCACGAGCTGCTAAAGCGCGTTTTAAAGACTTAGGTCCATGTTGTAAAAAGGTAGGTCTATCATCTGGATTGAGTAAAATTCTTGTTTCTTTACCATTAGGTAATTTGCGTTTATCATAACCCATTACTAATAAACCTAGATCATGTGATTTAGGATCATGAGTATATTGTATTATATCTTCATGAAGTTTTACTTCATGGTATGCTGGTAGTTTATCTACATCAACTTCTAAGTTTTCGTTTGGTTCCATATCACCTAATACACGAAGTCTATATGCATGTTTGCGTGCTTTTTCCATTTCAGGACCTTTAAAATATTCAGAATCTATAGCATCGACTTCCATTTGTAGTGCTTCAGTAAGTGCAAAAACATATGTTCCGACAGCAAATGGATCTTTCATCATTTTTTCTAATGCTTTTTTTCTCATTGAATACTCATTTTTTTCATCTAAAGTCATTTCAGCAAAAGTCTTTTTACTTCCATCAGGCATAAACATATCATCAAAGCCGAAACCATAAAAACCTGTTAATTTTTCAGGTATAGTTCCCGGTGTAGTTCCAGTTCTAACTTGTACATTTTTACCATCAAAAACTGCAAGTTTAGTTTGAGCTAAAGCCCGTGGATCTTTTTTCCTATTTACTTCTTCTGCTATTTCAGCTCGATCTGTCGTTTGTTCTGCCCAATATTTCACCATTGTTGGTGGAAATTTAGATTCAACTACTGGTATTTTTAAAGAAGTGTCTTCTACAATAACAGGGATTCCGCCGGTTGCTTCAAACGCAGCTTTTGCCTTTGCTTTAATTACGTCGTCTGGATTTCGTGATTGAATTTCATCTATCTTAGGATTGAGAAAAAGCAATTGATCAGGGGTAGTACCAAGTATTGTAGCAATTTCATTTATTTTATCTAGATTACCGGTAGCAAATGGAGGAATATAGCCATCAGGCTCTGTAATAATTTTATTCAGGATTT
Source organism: uncultured Gammaproteobacteria bacterium (assembly GCA_964435665.1). Lineage (GTDB taxonomy): Bacteria > Patescibacteriota > Microgenomatia > UBA1406 > GWC2-37-13 > MFZZ01. The sequence continues at coordinate 1,822 of CAYSZW010000013.1, forward strand.
GTGTACCTTGTTCTATTCCGACTGCCATAGTATTTAGGGAGGAAGATTATTCCCATTCAATGGTAGCAGGAGGTTTATTTGTTATGTCGTAGACAACTCTGTTTACTGCCGGTACTTCGGTAACTATGCGAACACTTATTTTACCTAAAAGTTCATAAGGCAGTTGTGCAAAGTTAACAGACATAACATCTTCAGATTCAACTCCGCGAATAGCAATTGTTTCACCGTATGCTCGGCTATCGCCTCGCACACCGGTTGTTTTAATACCGGTAAATACTGCAAAAACTTGCCAGAGTTTATCTCCTAAACCAGCCTTGCTTACTTCCTCTTGCACAATTCTATCAGCCTTGCGTAGAATTTCAAGTTTATTTTTAGTTACATCTCCAACAATACGAATTGCAAGACCTGGGCCTGGGAATGGATGTCTATGGGTTATTTCTTCAGGAAGCTCTAAAATAGAACCAATTTTTCTTACTTCATCTTTGTAAAAATTTCTTATAGGTTCTAGTAATGTAAGCTTCATATCTTTTGGAAGTCCGCCCACATTATGATGACTTTTAATATTATGAGAATGTTTTGTGCCTGCACTTTCAATAACATCAGGGTAAATTGTTCCTTGTACTAAAAATGTTGCACCTCTTTTTTGTGCTTCAGCATCTAACACATCAATAAATGTTTTACCAATAATTTTTCTTTTTTGTTCTGGATCTGTAACTCCAGCTAAATTATTCAAAAATGTTTCAGAAGCATCTACAACTGTTACTTTTAATTTATATTTACTTTCAAAAATAGCTTGTAATTCTTGTGTTTCATTTTCTCGCATTAAACCAGAATCAATGTAAATTGGTGTGAACTGTTCGCCAATTGCCTGATGAACAAGCAAACAGGCGATTGAAGAATCTACTCCTCCAGACATTGCACCAATAACTATTTTATCTTGAACAGAATCTTTAATATCTTCAACCATTTTTTGTACAAATTCTTTTGAAATTGGTTGATCTTTTGGAGTTAATCCACAGATTTCTGCGAAGTTTCCTAAAATCTGAAGCCCAAATTGAGTATGAACAACTTCTGGATGAAATTGAATGCCATAAATCTTTTTTTCGTCATTTACAATTGCTGCATGAGGAATTGTTTCTGTTGTTCCAATTGTTCTATATCCAGTTGGAATTTGTTCAACAGCATCACCATGAGACATCCACACATTGAATGTATTTACAGTTCCTTCAACACCTTTAATTTTAAAAAGGGGAGAAGATTCTGAAAGGGTTAAAACAGCAGGTCCATACTCTTTAATTTTTCCGGGTGTTACTTTTCCATCGAGGACATGAGCCATAATTTGTTCACCATAACAAATACCAAGAATAGGTTTCCCAATCTCAAACACCTTTGCATCAATTGTTGGTGCACCATCCTCATACACACTTGCAGGTCCTCCAGAAAGAATGACACCTTTGTAATCTAATTTACTTGCTTCTTCAAAAAAATCTTCTGGTATTACGATTTTAGTTTCAACAGAAAGTTCACGTAATCTGCGAGAAATAAGATGTGTTGTTTGTGAACCAAAATCGACAATAATAATCATATTAACTTGAATAATTTTCTCCACCATTTGTAATTAAAATATCATGTGGGTGACTTTCATTTAACGATGCTTGTGTAATTTGAATAAATCTTCCTTTTTCTTGAATTTCACGAACAGTTTTTGCTCCAATGTAATACATACCAGATCGAATACCTCCAACAGATTGGTCGACAACGTCTTCTACAGATCCATTTACTGGTACTAAACCTTCAACACCTTCTGCAACAAGAACTTTATCTTTGTAACTTTTACCATGAAATTCTTCTTCTGATTTAATTTTTGCTCCTTCTTGCATTGCTCCCACAGATCCCATTCCGCGATATGATTTAAACGTATATGTATCTTTACCTTTTTTGAAAATACTTTTAAATCTAGAAGGAACTTCTGCAGGTTTAAGTTCCATTTTTTCTCCTGGAGATTCTGCACAAGATGCAAAGACACTTCCCATCATAACTGTAGAAGCTCCTGCTGCTAATGCTTTAACAATATCACCAGAATATTGAATGCCACCATCTGCAATAACTGGAATATCTTGTGGAGCTGCGGCTCTTGCTGTTTCTAAAATTGCTGTAATTTGTGGAACTCCCATACCAGAAATAATACGAGTTGTACAAATTGCACCTGGTCCCATTCCAACACGAAGTCCATCGACACCAGCTTCTATAAGAGCTTTTGCACCTTCATACGTTGCAATATTTCCTCCAATAAGTTGCATATGTGGATATTCATTTTTAAGAAATTTAATAGTATCAAGAATGTAATCTGCGTATCCATGAGCAGAATCAACAACGATAACATCAACACCTGCGGATACAAGTGCTTTGGCACGTTCTTCAAAGCCACGACTTGCTCCAATTGCAGCACCGACTAATAGTTTTTGATCTTTTACTTTTTTAACTTGCTCTGCCTGATCTTGGACAGTTAAATTTCTGTGAATAATACCAATTCCTCCAAGTTGAGCTAATTTTATAGCAAGTTCGTGCTCTGTAACCGTATCCATTGGAGCAGAAACAAGAGGAATTTTAAGACGAATTTTTGTTGTAAGTTGTGTAGAAATATCTATGTCATCACGTTTAAAATCACTATAACCTGGGAGTAGTAAAACATCATCATACGTAATGCCATCTGAAATTATTTTATTTGGATAGTTGTTTGTAAATTGCATATTATTTTATAAATGTAACTTTATGAGATAAATCTATTGCTTGTTTAACTTCTGCAATAGATAAAATGTTATGTTCTAATAATTTTTCATATTCTTTTTTTACTGTTGTCTCAATTAATTCTGGACCATCTGTATTAATTGTAAATAGCACATTGTTTTCAATAAGAGTTCTAATAGTTTTTTTCATTTCAGTCCAATCTTTAACAGCTTGAGTACGAATATTTGAAGTAGGACAGATTTCAAGAACAATCTTATCATCTGCTAATTTTTTCATCAGTTTTGGATCTTCAATACAGCGAACACCATGACCAATACGATCTGGGTTAAATTTATTTATAACTTCCCACATTTCTTCTGGAGGTGTAACTTCTCCAGTGTGAATAGTAACTTTTAAATCAGCATCTTTTGCAATCTGTACGGCTTCGACTAAATCATCCATTTTAAATTTATCATTAAGAGGACCTGCTAAATCTATTCCAACAACACCTTCATTTCTAAAACGAGCAGCCTTTTTTGCAATGATTGTATTTTTTTCTTTATCAAATCTGCGATCCATCATTAGGATAATACCGGCTTTTACTGGATATTCTAAACAAGCTCTTTTAATGCCGACTAAAGAACTAAATACAATTTTATCTAAATCTTGTTCTCCACCTTTGTTACGAAGCATTGGATTAAATCGAAGTTCGATAGTTCGAACGTCACTTGTACGGTAATAATAACTTACTGCTTGGTGACAAGCTTTTTCTATAGCATGTGTTGAAGATTGAATAAGTTCTGTTACATGGAAAAAATCTAGGTAGGTATCGTAATCTGTATTTTCTTTAATAGTAATAGAATCAATAAATTTCCAATAATCTTTATTATGAAGTTTAATTCCTTGTTCGTGCGCAATTTCCCATAAAATGTGAGGCGGTGTAGCCGAGCCAAGATGAAGGTGAAGATCAACGAGGTTAGTTAATATCTTATCTATCTCCATATATTATTATACTCATTATACTGAAAATTTCAAGTATCTACTCAAATATCTGTAAACTTACACATTTTACACTGCCACCACCTTTTAAATATTCGGTCATATCCAAACTATGTACTGTAAATCCAAAACTCTCAATTTTATTTTTTAGTTCTGCAGAAAGTCCTTCATGCATAACAATGTTATTCTTAAGAATTACTAAATTACATGCAAAAGCATCGGCATCATGTTGTTCAATTTCTATTAATTCTTTAAAATATTTAGCTAGTGTTTGTTTACTATCTGTTGAAAAAGCTTTTGGATAATAAATTGCTACATCTTTATTTAATGGTGCAAAACAGGTATCTAAATGAAAGAAACTAGGATTTTTTAATTTAAGTGGAATAATTTCTTTTTGTAGAGCAATACTTAAATATTCTTCAGCTTCATAAGAAGTTCTTTGTCCCCATCCCATAAAATATCTATCTTCATTTTTTATTAAATCACCTTCTCCTTCAAAACTAATAGATGGGGGAATGTTATAAATTGCATATCCCAGAGAAGTAAAATATTCGGCGCCAATTGCTGCTTCTGGTTTTCTCTGTCCGTATTTAAAGTTGGATTTAATAAAGAGTTTACCTACAGGTAAACCCATATCTGTTGTGTACACCTGATCTGGTAAACCGTTTGTTGGTTGAATCTCATTAAATTGTGCGCCAAGTTTAGAATATATTTGTTTAAGTTGTCTAAATTCTTCTAGTACTTTTTCACGATTTACTTTTGCTTCAATATGCATCCACGGATTAATTGCGTATTCTATATCAAAATATGTTGGTGGACAGAGAAGAATTTTTTGCATATTTTGTATCATAATAACAATTTATAAAAAAGAATACAATTTTTCTGACAAATTCTCATATTTTTAAAAAATATGTAATAATTATTTATAAATATATGAAAACGTTTACACCAGGCATTATTGTCCATGAATTTTTAACAAAAAACGGCCAGCAAGCAGTTATTCGATATCCACAGTTTAGTGATGTTGAAGCTATAACAGAATATGCGAATATTCTTTCTGCAGAAGATACGTATGTTACATTATCTGGAGAACAATTAAGTTTGGAAGAAGAACAAAAATATCTTGAAGACGAATTTCATAAGATTGAAGATGGAGATGGCGTCATGCTACTTTGTACAGTGGATGATAATTTGGTTGGAAATTGTAGTATTACCAGAAATCAAAGAGGTAGAAAAAGATCTTTTCATTTAGGCATTTTTGGTATTTCTATTCACAAAGATTATCGTGGGCAAGGACTAGGATTTGAACTTGCCAAGGCAACAATCGATGAAGCAAAACTTAATATAGATGGTATACAAATTATTACGTTATCTGTTTATAAACCAAACACTTCTGCATTCGAAATGTATAAAAAATTAGGGTTTATTGAGTATGGTATGCTGCCAGAAGGAACGGCTTATAAAGATGGCTTTATTGATAAGATTTTGATGTATAAAAAAATTACTTAAACTCTTCCATCTTACTAAATACATCAATAAGTTTAGTAATATGATCTTTAAGATCTATTCCTAAACCATCGACTCCCATTTGAATTTCTTCTCGATCAATTTTTGCAGCAAATGCTTTATCTTTAAATTTTTTTGCAGCAGATTTTGCTTCCATACCAACAAATTTTGTTGGTCTCATTAAAGAATAGGCATACAACAGGCCAGACATTTCATCGCATGCAACTAAAGCAAAATCAAGTTGTATTTTTGGAGGTGTATCTGTTCGTTTTGAACCAAACGCATGTGCAGAAACTGCATCAATTAATTCTTGAGGATAACCCCATTCTTTAAACCATTTTAAAGATTCTTTAGGATGTTCATCTGGAAATTCATTGTAATCTAAATCATGAAGAAGTCCTGTCATGTACCACAGGTCTGCATCTCCACCATATTCTTTTGCATACATTTCCATTGCAGTGGCAACCATTTTTGCATGAAGTTTTTGGTAATCTTCTTTAACATGTTTTTCTAATAATGCATGAGCTTCTTCTCGAGTTGGTAAACCTTCGACAGGTCCAGAGTTTTGTTGTTTTGGTTGAGCTTTTTTAGGAGTACTAATAAAAGTTAATTTATCTGCATAAATTTTCTTTGTCATTTCTTCTGTTTCATGTCTCATTTGTGGAAAGATTGTTCCCTCACGAGCTGTAATATCTTCTAAGAACCAGAATACCCGTTCACTATGGCCATAACCACAAGTTGGTGGCATACCATATTCGAGCATTTCAACATAATCAATATCAAGCATCTGAGCTTCATCGTCTCCGGCATCTCTCATTTTTTGTTGTTCTAAGAAGCGTTCTAGTTGGTCAATTGGATCATTAATTTCAGAGTAACCGTTACCAAGTTCGGAACCGGCAATAATAACTTGAAATCGTTGGGTTAATTCTGGTCTATCTGGAATCGATTTTGCGAGTGGAGAAATAAACATTGGCTGATTTACCAAGAAAGCGGGACCAGCAATATTTTTTCTAATTGTTTTCCATAAATTATCTATAATTCTATTTCTATTTATTGCACCAGGAAGTTCCACACCTTGATCATTTAACACTTTAAGCATTTCTGCATCTGGCGTTGTGAAAATATCAACGTTATATGTTTTACGGATAATTTCTGTGTAATCAATTTCTTTCCATTCGTCTGCTAAATCAAATTCATGCCCGCGAGTTGAAAATTTTGTTTTACCGTACACTTCTTTTGCAATATATTGAATTAGCCTTTTTACTAAATCCATTCCTTGTTTGTAGTCAGAATATGCCGTGTACCATTCAAGCTGATAATATTCTTGTAAATGTTCATCACTTAAACCTTCATTTCTAAAGTTTGGAGCAAGTGTATAAATTTTTTCAAATCCTGCACCAATTAATCTTTTTTGATATAACTCTGTGGAAATTCTTAGATAAAAATCTTGATCAAGAGCATTATGGTGTGTTATAAATGGATTAGCATCTGCACCACCAGTTACATGCTCAAGAACTGGAGTTTCTACTTCAATATACCCTTCATTGTTCATAAAATCGCGGGACACTTTCCAAAATTTTGCTTTTCTTTCAAATAATGCTTTGCGATCTGGATTGACAGTAAAATCTATATATCTTCTTCTAAACTGTTGTTCTTTTTCATCAAAAGTTAGTGGAAGTGGTCGAAGACTTTTTGTTAACAGTTTAAAATGGGTAACAAAAATAGTAATTTCTCCTTGTTGTGTTTTTTGAATAGTACCTGTGACTTGTACAAAATCACCAATATCGATTAGTTTTAAGTTATTCCAACCTAAATATGAGTTCTTTAAATCTTCAATAATTTCATCTTTTTTAATACCAATCTGAATACTACCGGATTGATCTAAAATATCACCAAAGATAAGTTTGCCATGTTCTCTTTTACCGGTTAAACGACCAGCTAATGTTACTTTTTTACCGTCGTACTTTTCAAAATTATCTACTATATCTTTATTTGAAGTATCTTTTTGAGATTCTGGAGTAAATGGATTTATGCCAAGTGAACGAAGTTCTTGCATGTTTTGAATGCGGCGTTGTCGTTGGCCGATAAAGTCATCGGAAATTTGGTTGCTCATAATATGAATATTATACTGCTATTTATTAGGCTTTTTTAATGTCTTTGATTTTGTATTTCAAAGTTCCAACAGGAACTTCAACTGAGACTATATCGCCTGTTTTTTTTCCAAGGAGAGCTTTACCAATAGGAGAAGTAGCAGATAACTTTTTTGAGATTGGATCTGCTTCAAATTCACCAACAATACTAAATCGTTCTTCGGTACCATTTTTTTCTACAACTACTTCTGTACCAATTTCAATACTGTCAGAAGAACCAGTGTCTACAACTTCTGCATTTTTCATTAATTCTTCGATTTCTTTTATTCTGCCTTCTACAAAAGCAATTTCTTCTTTTGCAGCAGAGTATTCACTATTTTCAGATAAATCACCCATAGCACGAGCTTTTGAAAGTCGTGTTACAACTTTTGCTCGTTGATTGTCTATTAAATCTTTATATTCTTCTTGTAGTTTTTTGAATCCGTCTGGTGTAAATTGAAATGTCTTTTTCATATAAAAATAGTCCCCCAGGCGAACTTATCAGTTGCTCATGTGGGGGAGTAATGTTAGAATAATACACAAATAAAGATACCTTGTCAATAAGCTCTTAATTTGTTTGGCGCTATCGTCTAGAGGCCTAGGACACCAGGTTCTCATCCTGGTAACACGAGTTCGAATCTCGTTAGCGTCACCTATTAATAAAAGTTCGAACTGTGTTCGAATCCATTTACTTATTAATACTAAAACGATCATCGTCAAGGTATGCAAATGTCTCTTTGACCACCTGATTAATCTCTTCATAAACATTTTCTTGTTTAATTTCTCTTATTTCATCTATATAACGCGTAGTCAATCTTAGGAAATCCATGAGTCCTAATCCCAACGCTTGCTTAAGAGCTAAATATGAAAATTGATCACGATTTTCATTTGTCATATATGTTAAAACATCAGCAGGGTTTGGATGATTCTTCCATGATCCATAAGTATATCCTAGAAGTACTGAGTTAATATCATGTTTACCAAACACTTTCTTTTGAGCAAGCTTGATCCACATTTGCTCAGCAGATTTACCAGACCACGAGTGAGCAAAACTATTGCTCTTTTCATGCCAAAATAATGGTTTAAGCTTTTCTACTCTGGTTGTTAACTGTGACAGTTCTTTTTGTGTAGGCAAGTCATATCCGAGTCTTTTTCTATGTTGAATTTCTTGAAATGCTTGAATGTAAAAAAAATTCTGAAATCTTTTTGCCATTTCTTCTTTACCTTCCAATAACATGTATTCAATAGAAATAACATCCTCTGTCATTTTTCTAGCTAATACTTGTGCGCTGTCACCTAATGATTGCTTATCGGAAAGATATCTTATAGCTAAAAAAGTAAAATAGTTTCTTCTATAAAATCCTTCAATAACCCTTATATAATGATATTTTTTATCTACATCTGGATGTAATTCCGCAAGCTCATGAGTAGATTCTAATAATTTATCTATGATTCTCTTAATTTCGTCTATAGTAATTTTTTCGTTCATATTATTTATTTAATTCTTCGATGTCTTTTGAATAAACAGCAGTACCACTCGCACCAGATGCGTGGACAGTTGGTGAAACAATTATAGGTACTTGTGGTCTTGGTAAAGCATCTATTATGGATTGATGTTTTGAATATTTACTCTCCATTGTTTGTTTGGCTTCAACAAATCGTTGTTGAAAGTTTTCTTCAGTCAGTTGATTTTTAAAATTGTCTAAAGATTCAATAAAATCGTTTAGAAGACTGTCTGCATCTAATATAACTCCAACACCTGGAGCATAAATCATTGGCGGACGCATACCGCTTCTACTAATGCCACCTCTTGCAAAATAATCATGTGCTAAACCATTTCTAAATAAATCATTCAGTAATTCTGCTGAATATTCTGAAGCATTCTCGAAGCATGATAAATATGCCTTGATGTTTACTTCTAGTCCACCCTTTTCGGTACCTTTTAAATATCCGCCTAAATGATCCATATATCCAATTACGCACATTGCTAAAGGGAAATTAGCATTTCCATCGCCAGGAGTAGTAGTTCTAACTAGTGATATATTTTCTAAGTCTTTCTTTATCCAACCAAAAACAATTTGATTCAAAAATTCATCTTTATTCATAGGCATAATGTGTCACAATATTTATAATAGTCATGAGTTACATACTGGATTCCATAAGTTAATCAACCTTCTTTCTTCCATGAGTCTTTGTTCTCGTGTATATCTATTAGTAGGCATCGGTCTAAAGGCTACCCATAAAGAATTGATATTATTGTTTAGCCAATTCTGATATTTATGATGTGAAGAATTTAGACGTGTTCCAATTTCTCCAGATTCACCAATATATATCAAGTTATATCTATTCATAGCGTTTGGGCCTGTCCAAATTGTGTATATTGTAGCTCGATCGGCATATGTAAATTGTCCAAGTGGAGAGAAACCATAAAAAGTTTCGTTTTCTACTGTAATTGTGTTATCCATATTTTGTGCTTTTTCTTTCTTAATTTTTAAATGACCGAATTATAATACAATAATTTTAAAAATACAATATAAAAACATAATAAGTACATTAAAAGGACTATATGAAGTTATCATAATAACGTTGAAATTTAAGCAATGATAGCTTATAATATTTCTATGGAAAGTAGTAATCAGATAAATAGCAATGCTATTTACACATATAAACAATTAGAAAAAATACTTGGAGTTACTAAAAGAACCTTATCTAGTTACGTGGAATCTAGAAAATTGAAACCTATAGTTTTTGGTAACAAATATAGATTCCTTGGAAGTGAAGTATTGCGGTTTTTGGAAGAGATGATGAATGGCAATGGTGAATATGCATGAGCATATTTATTTAATCTCGGTGTTTAATTATCTGAATAAACTTCCATTAATCTATGAATCAAAACCAATATTAGTGGATGTTGCTCTGAGTGTTCGAAGAAAATTACCTCTAGGTCACAATATATGTCAACTACAGAACATGAAGTCTCAAAAGATCGTTCTTCTCAGCTGGATTATCAAATATACGATCTACGTCATCAACTCATTACCTATACAATTTATCACCAAGATGGATTGCAATACGCAGATCATTTTGAACAAGCTCCACCTATAACAATTGCTCAAGAAGACAGACCGCATGGTACCATAGTTAATTTATATTTAGATAATATGTGGGGTACAAGGCAAGGTCGAATTAATAGTGCATCACAAATTTTTATACCACATATTATTATGCAAAATTGGGCAACTATCTGTCATCCTCGCTTTCAAGAATTAAGAAATTGGTATATGACTGAATTGCAAAGAATAGAACAACAACGACTTGAAGGAAAATTACGAAATTATTATTTTAGCGATCTACTTAATTCTACTCATAGTGAATATTTTCATACTAAAAATGTATTAACTACAGAGTGTAGTGAAGAAATTAAAGAGGGTATACATGCAGATTTAATACAAATATTAAGTTGTATATCATAAAAAAAGCTCACCAATTGGTGAGCTTTTTTAGTAACGACTAATTTTTATATTTCTGTACTAAACATCTTGTCATGCAGTTCCCAGAACTTTCCTTGATCTCTTGCACATTCAGAAGCAATAGCTGCTCGTTCTGCATTTGGATGAATATTTGTTAATGGTAAATGTTTGTAAACAATTTTTACATCATTTGGATAGGTATCCATAATCTGTTTTACTGTTGGGAATGCTCTAATACAGAATGGACATTCAAAGTCAGAAAATTCTACAATGGTAACTTTTGCATTTTCTGGACCTTTAGCGGCAGAGTTTCCAACTGCAACTTCTCGAGCTGCTGGAATAAATCCTGCGTTTGCTGGATCACTACAGTATGTTTGCATTTCTTCAGAATAGTCTTCACAGTTATCGGTTGCTGTGCCGGCAATTTCTTTATCAATAATTTCTTTAAAAGCTTCAAATGGGAATGCTCCACCTAAAAATCTTCCATTAATAAAAAATCCTGGAGTTCCTTGAACACCTAATTCAGAAGCAACTGCCATATCAGCTTTGACAATATCTTTTTTATCTTCTGAATCTAAACATTGTTCGAATTTTTTAGTATCAAGTCCAAGATCTTTTGCAGCAGCTAATAAATTTTTTTGAGAAAGTGGCGATTCTGCTTGTGCTTGTGTACCAGCTCCAGCACCACCAGTGGTTTCAATATTTTTTAGTTTATAAAATGTATATGCTTGAAAAAGAAATAATGCAATAAGAAGAATGGCGAGTAGATTAAATTGTTGACTCAGTTTCATAAGAACGGAATTTAATGCAGGTTCTGTAGAAACAGGTGCGGCTTTAGTAGTTTTTGGTTCGGTTAGAGATTCTTTTGTTTTTGGCATGAGTAAAATGTATACAATTGTTACTCAGATGTCAACGCTGAAATTGAGCTGAAATTACATGACAGGTAGTCCTGGTTCGTATTCGGTAGCAACTTCAACAAGAAGGGGAGCGCCATCTCTATCAACTGCAAGGATCATACCTTGTGATTCTTTACCCATCATTTGTTTAGGTTCTAAGTTTGCAACAAAGAGAAATTTTTTTCCCTGGAAATGTTCTGGTGTGTACCATTTTTGCATACCAGTAAAAATAGTTCTTACGCCATAATCTTCACCAAAATTAACAGTTAATTCTATTAATTTACTTGAACCTTCAACAACTTGTGCGGTTGTAACTTCACCAACTCGAATGTCAGTTTTTATAAAATCTGAGAAAGCTATGTTATCTTTTTTCATAGTTATTTTGCGTAAATTCTATATAAATTACTTCCTATACTTTTAAATTTATCAATGTTTAAATAGCCAATTTCTTTTGTATTGGTAACATGTGGTCCACCACAGAATTCTTTAGAATAAGCTTGCACAATGTTATCTTCATCAGCACCAATATAATATACCTTTACTTGATCACTGTATTTTTCTTTAAAAAAGGAACGTGCTCCAATTTTATCTGCTTCTTCGCGTGGAAGGATTTTAAAGTTAACTGGTAACGCTTTATTAATTTTTTCTGTAATAATACTTTCTACTTTTTTTATATCTTCTTCAGTTGGTTTTTTATCTGAATAAAAATCAAATCGTAATCGTTCTGCTGTAATATTTGAACCTTCTTGACGAATACTACTACCTAATACATCAAACAATGCCTGATGCAATAAATGTGTTGCAGTATGATATTTTACTGTTTGTTCGGAATTATCTGCTAATCCACCTTTAAATTTTCCGGCTGAAGAAGAGCGAGATAAATCTTTATGTTTTTGAAATTCACTGGTAAATTCTTCTTTATTAACTGTATGACCTTGTTCTTTTAAAATTTCCTCTGTAATTTCTAATGGAAAACCATATGTTTGATATAAATCAAAAGCAATTTTTGCATCAACTGTATTTAGTTTTTCAATTTCTTTTAATCCTTTTTCCAAAGTCTTTTGAAATTTATTTACTTCTTCTTCAATAATTGGAAGAATAGTTTTTCTATCTTCTTTTTTGTCAAAATAAATGCCATCATACGATTCCAAAACTGCATCAATAATGGGAGAAATAATTTCTGTTGAAAAGCTTCCTTTATTTAAAGATCGCATTTTAACCATAGCACGTCGTAATAATCTACGCAAAACATACCCTTGTTCCTTATTTGAAGGATAGACATTATCTTTAATAATAAAAGTTGCGGTTTTAAAATGATCAGCAATAATTCTTATTGCTGGTTGAATTTCTACTGTGTCATAAGAAATAGAAAGAACTTCTTCTATTTTTTGAATAATAGGCCAAAATACATCTGTTTTAAATGCGTCTGGATCATTGTTTGCTGCTGCTAAATATCGTTCTAAACCACCACCAAAATCTACATTCTTTTTTGGAAGTTCTTCAAACGTTCCATCATCTCGTTTTTTATATTGCATAAACACGTTATTTCCAATCTCCAAATAACGTCCACAGTCACAATTCACATGACAAGGTTCATCTTTCCATGCAGAGTTTTCATGCAGTTTTAAATCTCCACCGTAATCGTAAAAAATTTCACTGTCTGGACCACCTGGTTCGCCCGCAGGCATATTTCCTGGAACTCCGGCACGAGACCACCAATTTTTTTTAGAATCGTATTTAAAAATACGTGTACCAACCTCAGCTTGAATGTTATATTCAGAAAATACATTTTTCCATATACGAATCGATTCGGAATCTTCACCTAAGGGTTTATTACCTTTTGGATCATAAATTTTATTTGTTTCGTCACCTTCAAAAACAGTTACATATAAACGATTTGCATCAAGTCCGACATATTTAACAAGGAATTCCATAATCCAAGGAAGTTGTTCTTCTTTAAAATAATCACCTAAAGACCAATTCCCAATCATTTCAAAAAAAGTGTCATGTCTGTTATCTCCTACTTCTTCTATGTCTTGCACACGAATACAATGTTGGATATTATATAAACGAGTTCCTTGTGGATGTGGTTGTCCCAGTAAATTTGGAACAAACTGTTGCATACCAGAACCTGTAAATAATGTTGTAGGGTCATTTTGAGGTACAAGTGCAGTTGCTGGAACTTCTGCATGATCTTTGGAATTCCAAAAATCTCTTATTTTGTTACGGAGCTCTCGATGAGTTAATGACATAGTGGTACAATTATATCAATAAAATATGATTTTAAAAACATCACATCTAAATGATTTTAAACCTTTTCTGGAAAAGCTTATTATTCCCAATGACAAATCTCATAAAGGTCAAAATGGAAAAGCACTTATTATTGGTGGATCTACTTTGTTTCATGCAGCATCATTATGGGCAGCAGAAGTAGCTTCTCATTTTCTTGATATGGTGCATTATTCTTCTACAGAAGAAAATCTTGAAATATTTGCTAAATTAAAAACAATTTTTAGAAATGGCATCGTTGTACATAAAAAAGATATTTTAGATTACGTAAAAGAAGATGATGCAATATTAATTGGTCCTGGCATGGTAAGATCTGAATCTGCTTTTCAACACGAATCAGATTTTAACAATATTATTACATTGAAAGATGAATCTTCTTACTCTTTTGCAATTACTCACTATCTAATTGAACATTTTCCAGAAAAAAAGTTTGTGTTTGATGCTGGTGCTTTACAAATGATGGATAAAGAATGGCTTAAAAATTTAACGCAAAAAGCAATTATAACGCCACATCAAGGAGAATTTGAACGTTTATTTGGTCGCGATGTTACATCTTTATCATTGGAAGAAAAGTCAGAAGTAATAAAAGAATACGCAAAAGAATATAACTGTGTAATTTTACTAAAGGCTATTGTAGATATTATTTCTGATGGAAGTGAAACGGTTATTATTGAAGGTGGTAATCAAGGTCTTACAAAAGGTGGTTCCGGCGATATTTTAGCAGGCTTAACAACCTCACTTTATACCAAAAATGATCCATTCACATCTGCCGTGGTGGCGTCTTTTTTAGTGAAAAGCGCAGCAGATGAACTTAAAACAGAAAAAGGGTACTGGTATAATATGATTAATTTGATAGAAAAAATACCAGAAGTGCTTACCAAATCATTATCTGGTAGAATATAACTCTCTTTTATAGGGAAGACTTCTCATTAAGAAGCATGTATTTTATAATTACTATATGAAACGAGAAACAGTTATTGCAATTTCTCTTGGAATTCTTCTAGGAGTAGGAATAGGTTTGTTTGTGCTTTTCAAGTCCTCAAATGGTGATCAAACAAAAGTTATACCGGTGGGCGATACAGAGCAGACAAAAGTTGTAACAACTAACTCAACTTCTGCAGGACAAACAATTCTTACCATTCAAGAACCTGTCGAGAATATTGTCGTAAATAAAAAAGATATTACTATTAAAGGTAAAGCACAACCCAATAGTCTTATAGTTGTGCAATCTCAAGTATCTAGTGAAATTCTTAAAAACGAAAAAGAAGATTTTGCTATACCATTTAGTTTAGCTCTTGGTGAGAATACATTAAGTATTAATGCCTATTCAAATAGTAGTAATCCACAAGAGATTATTTTAAAAGTTTATTACGTTGAAGAATGAGATATTATATTTGGCTTATTGCATTTGTGTTTGCTGGTTCTATTACGATTCCAGTAATTGCTCAATCAACAACACCAAAATTATCACCAACAACAGTGAAAGCATCCCCAACAGAAGCAGAAGCCGATTTAGATGCTGAAGTGGATAAATTAAAAGAAAAAGTTGCAGAAACTGTTTCTGAAATGAAAGGAAAAAATGAAAAAGCCCTTTCTGGTGTTGTAAAAAGTGTAGCTAAAGATTCGTTAGTTATAACTCAAGACGGAGACGACTTTACAGCAAGTTTAGACAATACATTAACAAAGTATTATGAAATAGCAGGAACAACAACTCGTGATTTAAATGCTGAAGATATAAAAAAAGGTGATTATGTATTTGTGAGAGGACCAGAAATTAGTTCTGAAATAACAGCAAATGCAGTGTATAAAGATAGTCCTTTTATTGTATTAACAGGGAAAATTACAGAAGTAAATACAGACGACTATTCAGTTAAAATAATTTCACTGGATAAAGTAAATTATACGCTGGATATTCAAACAAGAACGAATCAACAAATGTTAAATATTAAAACGCTCGAAATGGAGAAAATAGGGTTCTCCAAATTAAAAGAAGGTGATTCTATACACGTTGTGGTTGCAGCAAATCTTGAGAATGCAGATACTACTCGCTATGATGCGGAAAGATTTCTGATTATACCTAACGAGTATTTTATTCAATAATATCTTCTTTTAAATAAACGTTTTTCAGTCTTTTCTATTAGTTGTTGTGTTATATTTTACAAATATGTTTTCATTCATAACAAAATTATTTGACTTCAACCAAAAACAAATTGCAGAACTGCAATCTACTGTTAATGCTATAAATGAACTAGAAGAAAAAGCACGAGCTCTTAAAGAAACTGATTTTGCAAAAGAAACAGAACAATTAAAAAAAGAAGTTCAAAGTGGCAAGAAAAAGTTGGATGAAGTTTTACCATGGAGTTTTGCACTTGTTCGAGAAGCAGCACGCAGAGTTAATAATATGCGTCATTATGACGTTCAATTAATGGCTGGTATGGCTCTTAATCAAGGAAAAATTATCGAACAAAAAACAGGTGAAGGTAAAACATTAACTGCAACAACTGCTTTATATTTAAATGCTTTAACGGGGAAAGGCGCACATTTAGTAACAGTAAATGATTACTTAGCACGACGAGATGCAGGTTGGATGGGTGCAATTTTTCATAAATTAGGAATGAAAACTTCAGCTATTATTTCCGGAAAATCATTACTGTATGATCCAGAATTCATTAACGAAGAAACCGGTTTTGATCCACGACTTATTCATTTAAAACAAATTACACGTAAAGAAGCTTATGACGCTGATATTACTTATGGTATTAATTCAGAATTTGGATTTGATTATTTACGAGACAACATGGCAAATAGTCCTGCTCAAATTAATCAGCGAGGATTTCATTATGCCATTGTAGATGAGGCAGATTCTGTTCTTATCGATGAAGCACGAACACCACATATTATTTCTGCACCAATAGATCAAGATATTTCAAAATATTATGATTATGCAAAATATGTCAAGAGTTTAAAAGAAGAAGATTATTTAATTGATGAAAAATTAAAGACTGCTCATTTAACAGAAAAAGGAATTGAACATATTGAAAAAATGCTTGGCGTTTCTAATGTGTATGAACAAGATTACGAAACATTATTTCATATTGAAGCAGCATTAAAAGCAAATACATTATTTAAAAAAGATAAAGATTATATTGTCCGAAATGATGAAGTTATTATTGTTGATGAATTTACCGGTCGATTATTAGAAGGAAGACGTTTTTCTGAAGGATTACATCAAGCAATTGAAGCAAAAGAAAATGTAACTATTAAACAAGAATCAAAAACATTAGCAACTGTTTCTTTGCAGAATTATTTTAGAGGTTACGAAAAACTTGCTGGTATGACAGGAACTGCAGTAACAGAAGCGGAAGAATTTAATAAAATTTATAAGACAGATGTATTTGTTGTTCCAACACACAGACCAAATATTCGAAAAGATCATCCAGATTTAATTTACAAAACCGAAAAAGCTAAATTTAATGCAGTTGTTGAAACAATTATTGAACAATACAAAGTAGGAAGACCAGTACTTGTAGGTACAACTTCTATCGATAAAAACGAATACGTTTCCAAATTACTTAAACAAAAAGGTATTCCTCATGAACTTTTAAATGCAAAAAATCATGAACGGGAAGCTCATATTATTTCTCAAGCTGGTCGCAAACATGCAATAACTGTTGCAACAAATATGGCTGGACGAGGTGTTGATATTGTTCTTGGAGGAGAAGTACAAAAAGGTCAATATAAAACAGAAGCTCAATTCAAAAAAGCAGAAGAAGCATGGCAGAAAGAACATAATGAAGTACTCGAATTGGGAGGACTTTATGTTATTGGTACAGAACGTCATGAATCTAGACGTATTGATAATCAATTACGAGGAAGATCTGGACGACAAGGAGATAGTGGAGAGACACAATTCTTTGTATCTCTTGAAGATGATGTTATGCGCATTTTCGGAGGTGAACAGATCAGTAACCTTATGACCATGCTTAAATTTCCAGAAGATCAACCATTGAGCCATGGCATGGTTTCCCGAGCAATCGAACAAGCACAAGTAAAAGTTGAAGGCTTTAATTTTGATATTCGTAAACATTTAGTTGAATACGATGATGTTTTAAACAGACAACGAGATATTTTGTATGCACTTCGCCGCAAAATGCTTTTACTGCCAGAACAAGATGCAGAAGCTTTTACAGATACTTTCTTCAAAATGGTTGAAGAGCATGTTGTTTCTATGACAACTAGCTTTTTTGCACTTCGTGAATCAGATCCAGAAATGCAGAAACAGTTTGAAAATGATGTGGAATTATTACTTGATATTCAAGTAAGAAAGTTAGGATCCATTATTGAAGATCAAGATCAAGAACAAGCAATTTCTGCAATTATGAAAGCAGCAGAAAAGAAGTTTGGTGAACAAGAAGAAAAATTAGGTAAAGAAGTGTGGTACCAAATAGTTCGTTCACTCTTTTTAAGTACTTTTGATCAGTTCTGGACACAACATTTATCTGCAATTGATGATTTGCGTGAAGGAATTAATTTACGAGCGCATGCAAATATGGATCCTTTGGTTGAATACAAGAATGAAGCATTCAAAATGTTTGAACAATTAATAGGTTCTATTCAGTATGAATCTATTCGTCGAATTATGCGTGTACAGGTAGAAAAACATGAAGATCATTTTCATGCAAATCAGCCGGAACAACAAGAGATGGTATTACAATCTGCATCTCGCATTAATCCTTTCAAAAAAGAACCTACAGAAAAACCTGTTGTTCAAAAAGCTAAATCACTTCCAGCTACAAAAGTAGATTTAGAAGTGGAACAAGTTGCCAAGAAAAAAATTGGTCGCAACGACCCATGTTGGTGTGGAAGTGGTAAGAAATATAAAAAATGTCACTATCCAAATTAACTTCGCAAGCCAAACAATCCTATAGTAAATTTGATATAATATATTTAGTGAATTTTCTATGATTTCTTTCAACATCTAAGGAGGATGTTATGTTGCAGAAAATGAAGGATATAGGTACGATTGTTATTCTTTTATTGGTTCTGGGTTCATGTTTTTTTGATCCTGGATCAATAAGACAAGCATTGACCAATCAAACACCAATTCCACCTGTTCCGTTAAATTTTAGTATGGAAACAGGAACAGCCACTGAGGGTAATATGCATTATATTACTCTAAATGTGGAAGGCGAATTACATGATCATATTGGTTTAGTCTTTCAGAAGATTCGTCAATGGGAGCAATCAAATGATAATCTGGAAATAGTGGATATTGATTATGATGAGAAAGCAGATACTTATGGAGAACTTCCATATGTTTTTGGCATAATCATTCGCTCTAGACCTAAGGAATAAGAAACAAATTCACTCGTAGCGGCTGGCAGACACAAGTTCTGTCAGTCGCTTTTTCATTTTAAAAATTATCAAGCAGCTGCTCGATACTGTTTTGGAGGTAATTGGATCTTTGGCATTTCTACTAAATGATGTCTTTGTGGACCCGTTGTTGCTGCAATAATTGGAGTTCCAGTCTGTTTTTGTACAAATGCTAAAAATTTCTTTGCATTATCTGGAATTTCATCAAAACTTCTTGCATTTTGAACAGCTTTCCCATCCCAACCTGGAAGTTCAATATAAACAGGTTTTATATCACTATTTAAATGCATTCCTGGTTGATATGAAACTGGTTTATTATTTCTATCAACATAATGAGTACAAACTTTTACCCCCACATTTTCTCTGGCAATATCTAAATGTGTGCCTGCTAATAATTCAATACCACCCATTCGAATGTTATATCTCATAATTGGTAAATCGAGAAATGTCATATCTCTGTATCGACCAGTAGTTGTTCCGCGTTCATGAGCTTCTTCTCTAACCCATAAACCATATTGTTGTTCTTGTGTAAAACCTTCAGTAGATGTTACAGCTTCTCTTGGTAAATCTATATGGGTAGGCATTTTCATACTACCTACACTGGACATATAAGGAACTTTCCAAATACCAATTTTTTCTTTAATATCCTCAGGTCTCCAAAATTTGGTACCCGCAATGACACCATTAACACTGGTATCTGAAGAAGTAACATCTGGAACTCTTCCAATAGCATGATGAAGACCAATTGCTTGTGCACCTTCAAATAGAATTCCATTACTTGCATCTTGATAAATTTCTTCATGAAGTTCAAATGTATTTTGAATCATTGAAGGAGAATCTGGCATACTTGCATCTCGATCTAAATACCATTTTCGAACTTCTTCCATTCGGTCTAAAAATTCATTTATTGAACCAACTGTTCGTTTTTGTGCTTTTCCAGTTTCACGTGTAGCTTTTAAATCTGGAACATCCATTGTCTCAAGATCAAATCCATGAACTGCAAATTCTTTTTGATATCTTTCATATCTTTTTGTATAAACTTCTCGCCAATTTTCTTCAAAAAGATCCTTAACTTGAGTTCCTAATCGACTTAGATCATTTGCATAAGTTGGACTAATACCGCGACCTGTTCCACCTTCGGATTTTCCAGAACTTTTAAATCTATTAACAATTTCTTCTGCTCGTTCTAAATCTGTACAAAGTTTTGCTTGTTCACTAAGAATTAATTTACCTCTTAAATCACCAACTATTGCTTCTGCATCAATAATTTCTGTTCGCAGATCTTCCATATGAATAATCATTCCTGTATCCATTATTCCAACAGCATTTTCTTCATTTACACTAGAAGTTAACTGGTGAAGAGGAATTTTTTCTTCTTTATCTGTATAAACGGTATGACCTGCGTTAGAACCACCTTGATATCTTACAACGTATGCTTTTTTGACACCAGGAATAGAAAGCATTTGATTTAATTTATTATCTACAAATCTTCCTTTACCTTCATCACCAAATTGAGCACCATTAATAGCAACAGTGTGATCTCGGGTTAAATCATCGAGTAAGGGGAGAACAGAAACTGGTAAGCCTACTTCAACTTTATCTAAATTATAAATTTCATCAAAATCTTGTTGAACATAACGTTCTGGATGAAAATATCGATCTTGTTTTTCGTTGATTAATGGAAGTCTTTCTGTCATATTGTGTTCAATTATAGATATTGAACTCAAAATCACAATATATCAGAATGTGTAATTACTTACTGAATGAGTATTAATATACTTTCACTAATCCTTTTTGAAGAACTTTTGTAAAACTATTTCGAAGGAAAATAGCTCCAAGAATTATGTAGATAATATTTAATACAAAACTTATCGCAAGTTGTGAATAATCTACCTGTCCCGTTGCAAGAAAATTTCTTCCTTGTTCAAACACATAACTAGTTGGCAAACATTTTGCAATAATTTGCACAAAATTTGGCAGAATTTCTAAGGGGTAATAAATTGCAGAAAGTGGTGACATAATCCACACAAGTGTCCATGCCAGAGTCTGAACTCTGGTTCCAAATCGTAATACTAAACCAGAAACAAAAAATCCAAGCCACCAACCAGACATCATGAGTAACATTATGAATGAAAGAATATGAATCGAATAATCAAAAATCTGAATTTTATATAAAATAAATCCAATAATTGCACCGAATAAAAAGCTAATAATAGACTTAATAACACTTAAACTTATAAGAGCAGTAAGCCATTCTCTAAATGTTAATGGTGAAACAAACAAATTAATTAAATTCTTGTTCCATAATTCTTCCAAAATTCCCATGTTAATTTCTATCTGTGATTTATAAGTAATATTCCATAAAATAACACCAGAAATAAACATAAAAATAATTTGCTGTGCATTTGGAGTAATACTACTAAAGTAAACACTAGTAATTCCCCATAATAAAAGATCAAGAGTAATCCAATAAAAGGTATCGACCATTTTATCGTAACTTCTTCTGAATAAATACATGTGTCTTAGAATGACTGCGTAAATGCGATGAAATTTCATATTAGGCTTCTTTGTTGCGGTTATCTTTTGCAATTGTTAAAAAGTAATCTTCAAGAGTTGGTTTTTCTATATTTATTTCATAAATAAAAACATTTTCTTTGTAAAGATGGGCAAGTAATCCTGGAATTTCTTTTTCTTCAACATCAATTTTATATTCTTTATCTTCAAAAGTAATTCCTCTGTTAATTTTGCGACCATAATCAAATAAAATCTTTTCATCCTTTTTATCTATCTTAAGTTTTAGATGAGAAATATTCATACTTTTCATTAAATTTTTTGGTGTGTCATTTGCAACTATTGTTCCGTTATTTATAAATAAAATTCTGTCACAAACTTCTTCTACTTCTGTCATATTGTGACTTGTAAATATCACAGATAATTTTTTTTCAGAACTTTGAGAAATAATAAAACTGCGAATAAATGTAGCAATTTCTGGATCTAAACTTGCAGTTGGTTCATCGAGTAATAAAATTTCTGGTTCATTTATAAATGCTTTTGCAATATTTACACGAGTTAATTGTCCTGCAGAAAGTTCACTAATTGGTTGTTCAATAATTTCTTGTAGTCTAAATAATTCAATCAATTCATCGATTCTTTTTTTACGATTATCAATTTCGTAAAGATAACTTGTATAAGTTAAATTTTCCCGAACCGATAAATTCCATGGAAGATTGGTATATGTTGTTGAAAAATTTACTTTATTTAAAATATCTTCGCGATGGGTTTCAAAATTTTTACCAAAATAAACAATATCTCCAGAGGTGGGAGTTAAAACACCCAGTAACATTTGGATTGTTGTAGTCTTTCCAGCACCATTAGGACCAAGTAAACCTAATATTTCACCATGACCAACAGAAAATGAAATATTGTCTACTGCCGTAAAGTCTTTAAATTTTTTTGTAAGGTTTTTAACCTTGAGAACGTCCATTCACGGATTATAGCAGAAAATTAGTGAATTTACTTAAGTAATTATGAAGAGGAATTATTTAACTGTCACACTTTTTGCAAGATTACGAGGTTTATCTGGATCAAATCCTTTTGCAAGAGCTAAATAATATCCCATAAGTTGAGCGATAACAACATTTGGAATAATAGTTGCATCTTTACAGTTTTTTACTTCAATAAAGGTGTCATAAATATCATTAGGTTTACTAGAAATGCCAATAACGTATGCACCACGTGCTTTTACTTCATGCGCAGAAGATAATGTATCTTCGTATGTTTCATCTTCTGGATTAAAAAGAATAACTGGCGTTCCTTTTTCAATTAATGCAATGACACCATGTTTTAATTCTCCAGCTGCAAATCCTTCAGCATGAATATATGAAACCTCTTTTATTTTAAGTGCAGCTTCTAAAGCAGCAGCATAAGAAACACCACGACCTAAGACAAATATATTTTTCTGATTCTGAATTTTAGTAGCTAAAGATTTAATATCATTTTGTTTTTTGAGTATTTGTTTAATTTCTTGAACAGCTTTTTCTAAATTAGTTTTTCCTTCTTGTAATGATTTATGTATTGCATGTGCGATGAGATATAAAAAAGCTATTTTTGAAGTATAAGCTTTTGTAGAAGCCACTGCTTTTTCTGGACCTGCATTGAGAAGCATATTAAAATCTGCAATTCTATACAACGTAGATCCAAGAGAATTAGTTAACGCCATTATTTGTGCTTTTTTTCCTTGAGCTTTTTTAATACTAGAAATAATATCAATCGTTTCTCCAGATTGAGATAATGCAAAAACTAATGAATCTTTTTTTAAAAAATCTAGTGAATAGGTAAATTCAGAGGCGACTGCATTATTAACATGAAATGATGCAATTTTAGAAAATAAATACGTACCTGCGAGACATGCATAAGAGGCAGTTCCACATCCAATTAAATATGTACCGAATGCTTTTTTAATTTGATTTGCACTTTTAGTAATAATGGCACTCTGAGTATCAATAATATTTTGAATAACTTTTGGCTGTTCATAAATTTCCTTCATCATAAAATGATCAAATTTGCCTAAATTTGCAGCAGATGAATCGTATTGAAGTTTAATAAACGGAATTGTAGTTTTTTTATTTTTGCGATATAGATTTGCTGAGTTAATATCAATTTCAAGAAGTTCATTATCTTCTAAGAAATATACGTTTTTTGTATGAGTAACTAATGCAGAAGCATCTGATGCAATATATTGACCATTTTTATCTGTACCGTAGACAATTGGTGATCCATTTTTTACAACATAAATTTTTTCTTCTTTTGGAAAAAATGCAATTACTGCATTCATACCGTGTAGTAGTTTCCAAATTGAATTCATAACCCGTAATAGATCTGGTTCAGTTTTTAATTCTTCTTCAATTAAATGTGCAATAACTTCGGAATCTGTTTGGGATTTAAAGATATGTCCTTTTTTTATGAGATCTTTTTTAAGAGGTTCGAAATTTTCTACAATGCCGTTGTGAACAACAATTACATTATCTGTATTTCCTGTATGAGGATGTGCATTTTCTTGTGTAACCCCTCCGTGAGTTGCCCATCTTGTATGGCCAATTCCCATATGTGCTTTCATAGAAGGAAACTGTGCATCACCGATTTTTCCTGTATGTTTTTTAATGAAGATTTTTTGATCAGTCTTTTTTACGGCTACACCCCACGAATCATAACCTCTGTATTCGAGTGTTTTTAGACCATCAAGAATTATTGTTCCTGAATCTTCTCTGGTACCAATATATCCAAATATTCCACACATAAGAGGGTATTATAATCCTTTTTTTAAAAAGAAGTAAAGCGTTATTTGTATCTTGTTTTAATTTTTAAAAGTTTATCTTTGACAGCTCTTTCGACATCAACATTTGCATAATGAGCAAGCTGTAATAGAGAAATAAGGACATCTGCAAACTCTTGATAAATATTATTCTTTTCAAATCGTTCAAGTTTTGAAGCTCTCTGAAGTTGAAGAATGGACAGGATATCATTACAAAGTTCACCAACTTCTTCATTTAACTTTACTGTTTGAACCAAAATTGCTTGTTCGTCCTGAGATTTTAATTCTAATTTAAAATTCTTTTTTAAACCAATTTGTGCAACTTCATTTTGAATGCTTTTGAGATCCATAATTATTTATAAATTCATTAATTTTGATTTCTAATTTTAAATATCTTGTAACAACTCCAGAAATAATTAATCCCCATCCAAATAATGGCAACACAAGTGGTACTAATTTTGCAAGAATGATATTAATATATCGTTCAAGTCTCCAGCTTTGTCTTTCTGTGATAAGTGAATTAGTTGTCTGTTCGACTAATCCTTCAAGAATGTGTTTTTTATATTCAAATGCAAATAAAAGAACAATTAATCCTAATAAAACTAAAAATTTTGCACGTGAAGGTTTATAAAACATCCAAAGAGTCATTAAAAGTATACCAATAGAATAGAGTAGAGGTTCAAAATTATGTAATAGAATAAAATAGAATGTATAAACTAAATTTTGTTGTGTATCGGGGGCAATAAGAAGTTGCATAGAGCTTTCATTCTACCATTTTTATGAGAAAAGATCTATTTGCTCTGTATCTTTCTTAATTTCTTTGACAGGTTTTTTTGGAGACTCAACAACTTCTGTTTGTTTAATTGCAAATAATTTTGTAATTAAAGAATTTAAATTTAATTCCAATAATTGGGATTTCATATTTTGATCAAATCCTTTAAAAGTAAGTTCTTCATCTGTAGCATCAATATCTACATTGCGAACAATTGTTGCAATTTGTTTAAAAAGTAAAATTGTTTCTTTAAATTCTTTTAACGTATTCTTCCATTTTTCATTTTCAACTTCGTCCACATGTTCTAATAATCCTTCAACAGTATGAAATTGAGTAAGAAGTTTAACTGCAGTTTTCGGACCGATACCTTTTGCTGTATTGTAATTATCAGAAGAATCACCAGCTAAAGATTTATAATCTGGCACCAGATTTGCAGTGACACCAAGTTTTTTAACAACTTCTTCTGGAGTATATAACATAAAATTTGTCACTCCTTGTTTTGGCGTAATAACAAAAACGTTGTTATCAGTTAATTGCAATAAATCTTTATCACCTGTCAAAATAAGAATTCTATTAAAATCTTTTTTATGCTTTTCGGCTAGTGTCCCAATAACATCATCTGCTTCAAATCCTGGCTTTTCTAAACAAGTAATATTTCCTTTTACTAATAATTCTTTGATTAAAGGAATCTGTACTTTGAGTGTTGTTTCCATTGGTGGACGTTTTGATTGATACTCTTTAAATAATTCTTTTCGAAATGTTTTGACAGGAGTATCAAAACAAATTGCCAAATGAGTTGGTTGAAATTCTGAAAGTACTTTTTGAAGAATCATAAAAAAACCGTATACAGCATTTGTAGGAACACCATCTTTATTGGTTAACTCAGGAAGAGCATGATATGCACGGTGAATCATGGCATGTGCATCGATGAGGAGTAGGGTTTTCATATAAAAATTATATTGTAGTTTTCTGAAATAGGTTGAGCGAAGATACCTTTTTTCTGCTACCCCGTGGACTAAAGTGGGTATTAACCGCGTTGGTAGCCAAGAAAACAAGGTATCGAGTGAAAACTTATTTATTATCTACAGTTTTTTTAGTAGACACTTTCTTCTTAGTTATCTTTCCTTTTTCATCACTATCAGTCATGTCTTTTTTACCAACAATTTTTTGGAATTCATCTTGATCCATATTTTCATGTTCTACTAAACCTTCAGCAACTAAATCTAATGCTTTTCTATTTTTAGTAATAATTTTTTTTGCTTCTTCGTAAGCAGTATCTAAAATTTTCTTAATTTCATGATCTACTTTTGCCATAGTTTCTTGTGAAACATCTGTTTGTTCCCAATAACTTTTACCCCATTCTGTAACATCTCTTGTTGGCCCAAGATTAATTTGACCAATTGCACTCATGCCATAATCGGTAACCATGTTTCTTGCAATATTTGTTGCTTGATCAAAATCATTACTTGCACCAGTTGTAATTTCATTAAAGACTAGTTCTTCTGCTGCACGGCCACCCATCATTACAGCAATACGTTCAATAAGTTCTGTTTTGGTGACATGTAATCTATCTCTATCTGGTGGAATAAGTGTATATCCAAGAGCCATTCCACGAGAAACAATAGAAATTCTATGAACAGTATCGGTATGTTTTTGAAAGTGAGAAACTATTGCGTGTCCAGCTTCGTGATATGCAGTAATTTTACGATCAAAATCTGTTTGTAATCGTTTCTTTTCTGGTCCAAGTTTTACTTTTGTTGCTGCTTCTTCAATATCATGCATAGAAATTTTATCTCTATTATTTGTTGCTGCTGTAATTGCAGCTTCATTAAGCATATTCTCTAAATCAGCTCCAGAAAAACCAACTGTTCGCTTTGCAACACGATCCCAGTTAACAGTATCGTCTAATGGTTTATTACGTGCATGAATTTTTATAATTTCTTTTCTACCTTCTACATCTGGATAATCAACCATAACACGTCTATCAAAACGACCTGGTCGAAGTAGAGCTGTATCAAGTAAATCTCCACGATTTGTTGCTGCTATAACAATTACTTTTTCATTAGGATTAAATCCATCCATTTCTACAAGTATCTGATTAAGTGTTTGTTCTCGTTCATCATGAGATTGCATAACTCCCTGAGATCGTGCACGACCAATTGCGTCAATTTCATCAATAAAAATAATTGCTGGTGCACTTTGTTTTGCAGTAGAAAATAAATCTCTTACACGAGCTGCACCAATACCAACGAGCATTTCCATAAATTCAGAACCTGCAATAGAAAAGAATGGAACATTTGCTTCTCCAGCAACTGCTTTAGCTAAAAGAGTTTTACCAGAACCTGCTGGTCCAACTAAAATAACACCTTTTGGAATACGAGCTCCGAGTTTAATATATTTTTCACTATTTTTAAGAAAATCTACAACTTCTTCTAATTCTTTTTTAGCTTCTTCTACACCTGCAACATCTTTAAATGTTATTTTAGAAGTATCTTTATTAAATCGTTTTGCTTTAGATTGTCCAAAAGAAAATACAGAATCTTGTGCTCCACGAGCTTGTCTAAAAATGAACAGAATAAAAAGGAATAATAAAATTGCTGGAATAATATTTCCTAAAAACTGCCACATTTGCATAGAACTTGTAGTATCTGCAATTTCGATTGTTACATTTTGAATTGGAATATTTGCATCTTGAAGGATTTGTCTAAAACTATCATTGGTTTCTTTAAAAGTTTCAACAATATCATCATTTTTATATTCAGCCAAAATTCGATTATCTTCTACAGTAACTTTTTCAACTTTATTTGTTTTTATATCAGTTAATACTTTAGAAAGGGAAGCTTCTTGTGTAGGTTCTGGTGATTTATCTAATGTTGGAGAAACGAGTGCATAAATAAAAAATGCTGCTGTAATAAGAATAAGAATAGTTTTTACATCAAATTTAATTTTAAATTCTTTCATGAGTGGTTGTTTTTTTATAGGTTTCTTTTGATTCATACCGCACTATTCTAACAGAAATTTGATAGAATGGGAAGCGGATGGAAGATCAAAATTCTGTAATAAATAATGCAATAGAAGTGCTTAAAAATGGTGGACTCGTAGTTTTTCCAACAGATACCGTATACGGATTATTAGTTGATGCAACTAATCAGAAAGCAGTCGAAAAATTAATTGAATTTAAGAATAGACCACCAGGTAAACCAATATCTGTTTTTGTGAATGAAAAAATGATCAATGATTATGTGGAAGTTTCTGAAAAATCTTCTCAATTATTGAAACAATTATTACCTGGACCATTTACCATTATTCTTCCTTCAAAACATAACGTTTCATCATTATTAGAATCGGAAACAGGCACATTAGGTGTTCGTATTCCAGATAATGAACTAATTGCCAAATTAGTAGCAGCTTTTGGTAAACCAATTACTGCAACTTCAGCAAATTTAGGAGGGCAAAGTCCACATTATTCTGTTAACTCTTTGCTTCATCAGATTTCTAAAGAAAAACATAAACTTATCGATCATATTACTGATGGTGGACAGCTTCCCAGAAATAAACCTTCAACAGTTGTAGATCTTTCGCAACAAGAAATGAAAATAATTCGACAAGGTGATGTTTTACTAGGAGATGTGCAAACCAGAATTACAAAATCTGCAGATGAAACAAAAGAATTTGGAAAACAATTATCGCAAGACATTTTAAAAAAAGAACAAGGTAAGCCAGTTGTATTTATTTTAGTTGGGGATTTGGGATCTGGAAAAACAATGCTTACAAAAGGAATTGCAGAATATGTAAACGCGAAAAAAGTAATTTCTCCTACATTTGTAATTTATTATGAATATGACATTAATAAAGATGGATACAGCAAATTAATTCATGGTGATTTGTACAATATCGAAGACCCAGAAGAATATGACCATTTAGGCTTAGATACTTATTTAAAAGATTCAACAATATTGGTAATTGAATGGGGAGAAAAGTTAGGTGATTTGTATCAAAAGTTTAAAGAAAAGGCAAAAGTTGTATATATAAGTATTAATTATATAAATGAGGATGAAAGGGAGATAAAAATTCAGGTATGAAAATTTTAGCCATAGATACATCGTGTGACGAAACAGCAGCAGCGGTTGTTGATGGAAAAAAAGTGCTGTCAAATGTTATTTATTCGCAGGTGTTGCTTCATCAAAAGTTTGGTGGTGTTATGCCTTCGGTTGCAAAACGTGCCCATGCTGAACGTATAGATTCAGTTGTTGATCGCGCAATTACATCATCCAAATTAACAATGTCGGATATTGATGCAATTGCTGTAACCTATGGTCCAGGACTCGCAATTGCTCTAGAAGTTGGAATTAATAAGGCGATCGAGTTATCAAACAAGCATAAAAAACCTCTTGTTGGTGTAAATCATATGGAAGGGCATTTATATTCTTCATTTGTGCAAAATAGCAAAGGAAATCCGAAACGAAATTTTGAGTTTCCTTATCTTGCATTATTAGTTTCTGGTGGTCATACAGAACTTGTACTATTTAAAGATCATTTAACATATGAAATTTTGGGTGAAACTTTAGATGATGCAGCTGGTGAAGCATTAGATAAAGCTGCAAGAATGCTTGGATTTGGATATCCTGGTGGGCCAATTATAGAACGACTTGCAGAAAAAGTTCAGAATGTTGACCAATATAAATTTCCACGACCAATGTTATATTCCGAAACTTCTGAATTTTCATTTTCAGGATTAAAAACCTCTTTTTTATATTTTTTAAAAAAATTAACTGATGAAGAAAAGTTTACAAACATAGATTATTTAGCGAGTGGATTTCAAGAAGCAGTTTTTCAAACATTGGTAGGCAAGACACAAAAAGCAATGCGCAAAATGGGAATTAGAAGTGTTTTACTTGGTGGAGGAGTATCTGTCAATCGAAGATTAAGAAATTTAATGAGAGAAATGGTAAAAAAAGAAGATGGGCATATTTACTTTCCTCCGTATAAATATTTGAATTTTGATAATGCAGCTATGATTGGCGTTGTTGGAAGTATTAAAGCTGAAAAAGGTTTATTTGTAAAAGATGTGAAGGAGTTAGACCGTGTGCCAAGGTTGTCACTATTGCAATCAACAATCTGATTAGTTAAACTGTCGTTGTTAGTTATTGTTCTATTTATCATTGGTAAATAAGCCTCCGTTCGATACCTTGTTTTCTTGGCAGCCAACGCGGACAATACCCACAATAATCCACGAGGCAGCAGAAAAAAGGTATCTTCACTCAGCTTATTTATATTAAGAAAATTATTTAAAAAAAATGTTACAACTCAAAAACCTCAAAGCAAACATTGAAAACAAAGAAATTTTAAAAGGAATAGATTTTGAATTTGAAAAAGGAAAGATCTACGCTGTTATGGGACCAAATGGATCTGGAAAATCTACACTTTCTTATGCAATTATGGGACACCCCGCATATACAATTGCAGAAGATTCTGAAATTATTTTGGAAGGCGAAGATATTAAAGAAATGGAAGCAGATGAGCGAGCAAATAAAGGAATCTTTTTATCCTTTCAGTCACCTTTAGCATTATCGGGAGTAAAAGTCTATCAACTTTTACAACTTGCTTTAAACGGAAAAAAAGATCCTCTCACCATTCGACAAGAAGCGCAAAAATATGCAAAAGAATTAGGTATTAGTGAAGAATTATTATCTCGACCATTAAATGAAGGTGCATCTGGTGGAGAACGTAAAAAAATGGAAGTTCTTCAAGCTGCAGTTCTAGATAAAAAACTTCTTATTTTTGATGAAGTAGATACAGGTGTAGATGTCGACGCATTAAAATCCATTTCAAAATTTTTAACAAAACATAAAAAAGATAAAACCTTTATTATCATCACTCATTACAACCGAATCTTACATCATCTTAAACCAGATTATGTATTAATTATGGTGAAAGGAAAGATTGTAAAAGTGGGAGATGCAAGTTTAGCAAAAGAAATTGAGAAGAGTGGTTATGAAAATATTATTGAATAATATGGAACATAAGTTAATTCCTTTTGAGGATGTATATAAGAATATATCATTTGCTGAAACCTTAGAATTACTTTCATTCCTTAGAAACATAATGGATTCAACTAAATCATTTCCAGTTAATTTTGATACTATGCAAGAGGAATATGAATCTTTAGAAAGTTTAGTAATTGATGGCTTTTTGCCATTTGAACATATCAAAACAATAAAGCATTTCTATTCATCCGAAATTTAATTATGTCACAAACACAACAAGAAGATATACAATTCGACTATAAGTACGGCTTTTCAATGCCGGAGAAACCTGTTTTTAAAGCAAAAAAAGGTTTAGATGAAGAAGTAGTTCGTCAGATTTCTAAAATAAAAGATGAACCAGAATGGATGACAGAATTCCGTTTGAAATCTTATAATGTATTTTTAGAAAAGAAAATGCCGACATGGGGTGGAGATCTTTCTAAAATCAATTTTGATGAGATATACTATTATCTTCGTTCTACAGAAAAACAAGTAAACAAATGGGAAGATTTACCAGCAGATATTAAAGAAACCTACGACAGAATTGGTGTCCCGGAAGCAGAGAAGAAATTTTTAGCAGGTGTTTCTGCACAGTATGAATCTGAAGTTGTGTATGAAAGTGTCAATAAACAACTAGAAAAAGATGGCGTTTTATTTATGGACATGGATTCTGGTTTAAGAAAATATCCAGAACTTGTAAAAGAATATTTTGGAACATTAATCCCTCCCCATGATAATAAATTTGCAGCATTAAATTCTGCAGTTTGGTCTGGTGGATCATTTGTATATATTCCAAAAGGAGTTCATGTCACACTTCCACTTCAAGCATATTTTAGAATTAACTCCGAACGATTTGGACAATTTGAAAGAACATTAATTATTGCAGAAGAAGGAAGTTCGGTTCATTATATTGAAGGTTGTACAGCTCCAATTTACACATCAGATTCATTACATTCTGCAGTTGTAGAAATTTTTGTTAAAAAAGGTGCAAAAGTTCGTTATACAACTGTTCAAAACTGGAGTAAAAATGTATATAATCTTGTCACAAAGCGAGCAAAAGCAGAAGAAAACGCAATGATGGAATGGGTAGATTGTAATATTGGGAGTCAGTTAACAATGAAATATCCAAGTGTATATTTAACCGGTGAAGGAGCAAGAGGAGAAGTTCTCTCAATAGCATTTGCTGGAAAAGATCAGGTACAAGATGCCGGAGCAAAAATGATGCATTTTGCACCAAATACTTCTTCACGAATCGTTTCTAAATCAATTTCTAAAGAAGGTGGAAGAACTTCTTATCGTGGATTAGTCCAGGTTTTTCCTAAAGCAAAGCAATCATCTGTGTTTGTTTCTTGTGATGCTTTAATTCTTGATGAAGCTTCTAGATCAGACACTTATCCTTATATGAAGATTAAAGAAAATGATGTGGAAATTCAGCATGAAGCAACTGTTGAAAAA
>CAYSZW010000014.1:0-28918 GCA_964435665.1 uncultured Gammaproteobacteria bacterium
AGACACATTTTTCACCATGGATAATGGGTACTAATGAAACCCTAATATCTAAGTATTCATTTTCTATTATTGTCTGAATCTTGACATCTTGGGAACTCAGATGTTCATCCGTGCGAAGCTTTGATAAAAATTTTATTCGAGAAATAACCTGTGAATGAATTTGAGGAGTAAATCGAAGTACTTCTTGCATAATTCCATCGACTCTGAATCGTACAATTGATTTTTCTTTTTGCGGTTCTAGATGAATATCCGACGCACCATTGTCGTATGCGTATTCTATGAGGATATCAACAATTCTCTCAATAGGAGCTTCAGATAAATCATCCCTTCCTAATGTATTTACTTGTTCATGTAACATTTCATCATATGACCTTTGTAAATTCTGTTTATACATTTTGAGACTTTTTTCAATATCTCTGGCGGTTGCATAGTATATTGAAATTGACTTATGAGCTTTTTGTGCAATCAATTGTTTTATTAATGGATCCTGCACGGTATTTGACATGGCAATTTTAATTTCCTTTTCTGTTTCTTCAAACGCAATAATTTTATGTAATCTTGCGTACTCTTCAGGAATTAGATATACAAGAGATGGGGGAATAGAAACTTCTGAAAGGTTTATAAAAGGAATAGAAAATAAGTCACCAATAATTCTACCTAGGGTTACATCGCTTATGACATCTTTGTTATAAAGCACTTCATCAATGCCAACATGCTGTTGCTCACTTTCAGCAAAGCTCGCGTCAAGTATTTTTTGATCAATAATTTGCAACTCCTTTAATGCTTTATACAAAGTCTCATTTGAAAACATAATAGATGACTTTCCTGTTTCAACAGGAATAGATTGCTTTACTTCTGAACTTATATCAGACTTTTGTATAATTTTCACTTTTTTGTTTTCCATGGGTACAGATAACTAGATTCTAAATATAACTTCTCACTTCTTCCGCAATACTTGATAATGAAGAATCTGACTTTACCAAAAAGGCTACTACACCAAGTTCCTGGGCTTTTTTCTTATCTTCTTCCTGTGAAAGATTAGATGTGATAATTACTTTTACTTTAAATCCTTTTTCTTTTATTACGGACATAACTTCCCATCCATCCATACCAGGCATCATAATATCTAATAGCACTAAACTATATATATTTTTTTCGAGCTCAGCGAGCCCTTCTTCACCGCCAAAAACTGCGTGAGCATCTATTCCAGCTTTTTGAAGTTTTATCTCCATAGCCTTTGCCATTGCCTTTTCATCTTCTACAATCAGTACTTTTCTTTCCGGTTTATTAGTCCCATTTGTATTTTCCATAATTAAACTAATTCACCTTCTTTCGGTTGACTTAACAATTCCTGGACTTTTTCAATGATTTGCTCAAGAGTATTATTGTTTTTTACCAAGTAGTACGATGGCTGATCTTTGATAACTTTTGACATTTTTTCATCATCGGCATCAAAATTTGTCAATATTATAACTTTTACTTTTTTCCCCCAATTATTTTCCCGAAGTTTATCAAGCATGCTGAATCCATCCATTCTTGGCATTGCAATATCAAGAAGGATAAGATCTGGCTGATTTACTAATGCCATATTCAGACCTTCGACTCCGTCTTTAGCTTGTGACACGAAGTATCCATTTTTTTCTAATTTATTTGATAATGCAAGCCGCAAGGAATCCTCATCTTCAACGATAAGAATTTTTTTATCACTGATTTGTATATTATTCTGATTTTCCATATAAACATTCTTTTAATGATTCAATAATTTGATCTAAACGAAAGTTTGATTTCACAAAGTATTTATCGACTCCTAGTTTCATATACATTTTCACTTTATCTTCACTGGCTGTATTACTTACCACAAAAATCGGAATTTTATTCCATTTTGAGTCTGATCTTTTTAGCTGTGAAACCAGATCTAAACCGCTATCTTTACCCAACAGATAGTGATCGAGCCAAATCCCATCAACAGAATCTAAATCTTCAAGATAAGCCATCGCTTGATCGACACTCCGTGCTGTAACAACATTCATATTATTGTTTTCAAGTTTGGTTTTAACAGCTTCAAGCAATGGTATTTCATCTTCGACTACCAGAATTGTTTTATTTTCCATAAATTTTTTCACCTCCTTACTCTAATTTTTTAATCCCCTCTTTTTTTATCATTCCAGAAATTGGAAGCGAAACAAAGAAACTGGTACCTTTTCCTTCTTCTGAAATAAACCAAATTCTTCCGCTACTGTGTTCAATGAGTGACTTAATAAGATATAACCCTAAACCAGTTCCATCAGTATTTGACCGCCTTACATTATCTGCACGGAACAGTTTTTGAAATATCTGGTTCCTTTGTGAAGTAGGAATACCTATTCCATTATCTTCTACTTGAATAAGCAAGTTATCCTGCGTCACTGGTTTATTATCAAGCAATTCACCCGTTCGTATTTGTTTTAGAAATACAGTAATTTTCCCACCTATGGGGGTGTACTTAACCGAATTTGTAAGAAGATTTTGTAGAATGATGGTCATTAAACTTGGGTCCAGCATAATCTCAGGTATATCTTCATTTTCAAGAGTAACTGTCAGTTTTTTTTCGTCGATTTGAGGTTTAGATTCATCCAGTATGGAACGAGTTAACTTAATAATATTTACATTTTGAGGATCTACCATATATGTTCCCGACTCAATCCTGGAGACATTTAGGAGGGCATTAACAAGTTTTGACATACGTTGACTTCCTCCGTATGCTTCCTGAACAAACCTTTTTTGTTCATCAGATATTTGCCCTGCATCTCCGGAAAGAAGCATCTCACAGTACCAATTAATAGTCGATAATGGAGTACGAAGCTGATGTGATGCGAGGGAGATAAATTCAGTTTTTGCTTGATCGATTTGTTTCTCCTTAGTAATATCTTCTTCTGTTCCTATATAGCCTATTACTTCGTTCTTATCATTATTAATTGGAGAAATGTGCGCAAGTACATAATATATTTCGCCATTTTTGCGTCTATTTTTTATCTCACCATCAAATCCAACTTTCTCATGTTTTTTATGCCAGAAACTATTGTAAAATTCCATAGTCATGAGTCCTCCCCATAGTCTGGGTGTATTCCCTTTCATTTCATCAAAGGTAAAACCTGTATTTTCCTGAGCCTTTTTATTGGCAAAAACAATTTGACCATTTGTATCTGTGATAATGACGTGGTTTTTAGAAGCTTGAACAGCTTGAAGCATTATATTTCTGTCTTCTGGTTTTTGTATAAAATCTTGTTCAGTTAAATTATCAGCAGTTGATGGATAGTGTTGTTCAAAGCGCATGTGTTCAAAAGATACTCCTTTTGACGTTAGAATTTTGTATACTTCATCTACCATACCCTTTGGCCCACAGATAAAAAAAATATCTTCCTCGTAGTTTAACGTTGTAGGAAATAAGGTTTCATTTATACTACCGATGTAATTGATGAATGGGAAATTGTGTAACGATGTGATATTTGTTAATTCTTCATTAAAAACACCCAATTCTGGAGATGAATTCACATATATCAAGGTGTATTGTATATCAATATCTGTTTGCTCAAGAGATCTTAAAATTGACAAAAATGGAGCAATACCAACACCTCCTGCAATGAGCACTACTTTTTTATATTTTTTCGATGGTACATAAGAAGAGCCAAAAGGACCAATAATTTTTACCTTACTACCATTTGGTAAAGAAAGTAGAGTTTTTTTATAACCTGAATCAGAATTTCTAAATTGAATAGTAAATGAATCTGTATTCGAGATCGAAGACGTTATCGAAAAAGCACGCATTTCTCCTTTTAGGTCTGGATAACTTAATCTAGGTAGCATGACCCAAATATATTGCCCAGCAGCGTGCTTCAAAGAACCTTCGTCATAGGAAAAGGTCACCTGAAATGTACCTTTTGCTATTGATGTAATATCTTTTACTTGAGCCCAAAATTCATTATTCATTATGAATGATTTGGACTTCAAGAGTCTCTAATTATTAGTTCTGGTATTAATTTTACTTTATTTAATTGTATGGTTACTAGTATTCTCGGTTATTGTTTCCATTCCAATAAAAAGCTCAACATTGCCGTTAATATCAAGAATTGGTGAAATTCGTAATATAACCGGATATAACTGTCCATTTTTATGCTTATTAGTCGCTTTCACAACTATAGCCTTCTTTTTTTTTGCTATTTCGTCCCACATGTTTTTATAAAACTCTTTTGACATTTGACCTCCCCAAACTGCAGGAGTCTTACCTAATATCTCTTTTGGTGAATATCCTGTTGCAGCAATAACTTGTTCATTAACATACAATATAATGCCATCTTTATCAGTAATAATAACTTGCCGCTCGTAATCTTTAACTATTGAATTAATATGTCCACAACGGACACATTTAATATCAAATGCAGGTAGGTTTAATTGTTCAATACCAAGCAATTTATCACAGTGCTGACATCGATGTTTTTTCTGGAATACTATCTGGGTAGTATCAACGAGAAGAGGGGTAGATATATCTTTCAAATTTGAAAGATGAGAATTTACATTTTTACTCATATAAGCTCAAACAATTTTATCATTATGAGCTTCAAAGAGCTTCATTATTTATATATATCACTAGTATACATTTACTCATATATAGTTTCAATACTCAGATTAAATGAAAAATTGCAATTACTTTTTAATAGAAGTTAATTGATGAAATATATTTATTTATTTCTATTCTTTTCATAAAATAATTGAGCATGTGTTGTTGCGACTACAATCATTGGATGAATGTGTTCTCGTTGTTTTTCAGTTAAATTTGAAACGTAAGCCATTGTATCTAATCCTTCGCGAAAATCTCTGACAAATTGTTGTGATTCTCTATTGTTAAAATCGAATTGTGCAGAATAATCAAGCGCACGTTGTTTTGCTTCTGCAATAAGAGTATAAAACGATTTATCTTTCCAATCTGGGTTACTAAATAATACCTGTGAAAACTCTAATGGATAAGGAAGATTATCTTTAATAACTTCTGCTTTTTTATCTATTGGTGTTAATAAACATCTTTTAACTAAATCATCTAATCTTTGCGTAAGAACAGCCCGAGAAAAAATATTTGACAATAAATGAATATTACTCGCAGCTTTTTGAGGAGCAGGCATTTCAGCAATAACTAAATTTCTAAAATCTGTGATAATGTTTGAGCTACTACGATGAATATTTACGTTAGGATTAATTAATCCTGCCATTTGTTGCTCTGCCATAATGGCATGCAATCCTCTCCCTGAGATATCCAAAGGTTGATCTATATATTCAGGAAGAATTTCATAATAGAGTGGCCCTCCCCAAGACCGATCTAGTTGTTGTAATAATTCTTGTGGTGTAGATTGTTCTTGAGCAAATGGATTTTCTTTAGACATATTGGTGAGTATTATACCAATAAATTTAAAGGTGAAGATTATAAAATATATTTATTGATTTAAAGAGTAAACCCAATTAATGTAAATTTAAACAGATTCTACAAATGTATTTAATTAGTTAAGATCATCACCAAAGCAAAAGAAAAGCACCTGTCAGGTAATATGATTAATAACAAGTGCTCTTCCCCAGAATGCAATATTCAGAATAGAGACTTCTACAATCACTCCTTCGAGGTGCTTAGATTACTTTATCGAATTTCAGTCCTAGTTTTAGACTTGGACTTGGTAACTTGCTTTAATCGGCTTTTAGTAACAGTACTTTTGCTACCTTTTGCCAAAAGTGCTCCAATTAATGCAAGTGTTAAGCTTATTACTAGAGACACTGGATTCGCAAACAGCTCACCCAATACTTCCTTTACTTCCTCTGGTCTGTTAAGAATTATTGCAAATACCAGAATAATTATTAACAGATACTTACCTTCATGACTTAGAAACTCCTTGCCCACATTATAAATGAATACTGTAAAGCGTTGTGGCCAGTATACCCAATAAGGAAGCAACGTCGATTTGAAACGACGCTTACTTATTGAGTTTGCATTAGGTCTTGGGCGTATTAGGATCTTCATTACGGTTCCTATACAGCTACTGAAATATCTACATCACTCGCCTTCCCAACTTTACGTATTGCAGTTCCAGTCGCGGTGACTTCAAGGAAATCAGCAAATTCAGTGGCTTCGATTGTTACTCCAACCACTGCTGTTGCATCCAATTGCTTTGCTTGTTCCAGCATGCGATTACGTGCAATGATACGAGCATCATTATTCATTTGGGTAAACTCAGGCATTTCACCTCGAGTTAAGGCTCTTGTGATACTGCGCATCACTCCTCGAATACCCATGCTATACACCACGTTCCCAAATACAACTTGGATAACTTCATAGCCTCCCTTTTCTATAAGATACAATTCATTCGCCGTAAAAATGGTACTGGTTGGACTCAGTTTAAGATCAAAAGCTTGAATTTCTTCCTCAAGAGTCTCAACTGTAGCTACGCGTACATTCTTGGAATCTTGGTCATCCTTACTTTTTCTACCAAACATGGAAACCTCCTATTTGTAAAGTACTACTAGCTCGATAAAACAGTTTCAAAGTATATCAAATAAACTCAACTAATAAAGAGATTAATTTAATTCATGATGAAGTTGAAGAGTGTTCCATTTTATTGGAAATGAATGGCGGATGTTCATTAGAAGTAGTTATACTAAATTGTGACCCCTAGGGGATTCGAACCCCTGATTACTTGGATGAAAACCAAGTGTCCTAGGCCGCTAGACGAAGGGGCCAAGCGGTGTACAAGTAGATATTCTAACAAATTATTGTCAAAATTTCTATTTCAAAAAGCTGTCCTCTCTCTATTAACAATTTGTCAATAGAGAGAGGGAGTCACAAAAATAAGAATGACTTACAATACTCAGCTCGTGAGTAATACAAAACACTCTTACTGTAATAAATCCACGACTTCAATCTCTTGGAGTTGTAGTCGTTTTCTAGCAATTGCCTGTTGTAGTTCTGAACAATCAAATCTTCCTTCTACTATTCTAGGTAAAGGAAGATTTAAAAGAAAACAAACCTGTTGTAACGGAATTTCATCACCTCGTACTTTCACTATGCAGTTGTCATACTTGTGGTATTCATATGCATTTTCAGATGCATTGCATGGTTCAAGACGAATCTTGAATACTTCGCCTGCGCAAATACATCTGGTCTTCATACAAATAGGATGCCATTGTATTCCGTCTGAAACGGAAAGTATTGCATCCTTCAAGAGTACTGCTACCTGATCAACGACCGACATTTCTCCGATACCTTTCTACAATTCAACATACGCCAAAATACAGTATAACCTATAGTTTAGTTTTCATCAAGAATATGTACTAACAAAGTTAATTACTGGTAAGAACTACTTACTTATCTGCAAAGTTGATTTAGAATTAAATAATATGAAAAAGAAATGTATTATCTGTGATCTAGATGGAACATTAGCCTTACTTCAAGGAAGAAGCCCGTACGATGCATCTAATGCAATGGAAGATATTTTAAATGAACCTATAGCTAATATTTTAGCCGTCTACGATAATCAAAAACTACTAGAAATTGATCTTATATTATTAACCGGAAGATACGATACGTATCGTACCCAAACTGAGCAATGGTTACAAAAACATGGAATAACCCATTATAAAGAACTGTATATGCGTTCTGCCAAAGACAAAAGACAAGATACTATTTATAAAAAAGAAATTTACGAAAACCATATTAAACAAAATTATGATGTGCTCTTTGTCTTAGAAGATAGAAATCAGGTTGTAGATATGTGGCGAAAAGAAGTAGGTCTTACCTGTTTACAGGTAGAATATGGCGATTTTTAAGACAATATCCAAGGTAAATTATATCTTGATCCAAAAAATTGTTGTACTCTTTGCATATTAGGAACTCGTAGCAACGCATCATCTACTTTTGTTTCTGGGCATAATTCCCACATAGTATTCATTACTAATTCTTCAGAATATAGATATCCATCTTTTAATAACTTTGAGGTAACACTAGCAATAAATGCTCCACCTTGCATAG
Source organism: uncultured Gammaproteobacteria bacterium (assembly GCA_964435665.1). Lineage (GTDB taxonomy): Bacteria > Patescibacteriota > Microgenomatia > UBA1406 > GWC2-37-13 > MFZZ01. The sequence continues at coordinate 8,042 of CAYSZW010000014.1, forward strand.
TAGATAAACTAGCACCTGCAGTTACAATTGGTGCATAAGGAATTATTAATTTGGTACTTCCATCTGGCTCTTTTTTTGCTCCAAGTTTTGCTTGAACTGCATTTGTTATATCAGGAAATCCAAACATTCGATCATCACCATAAATATAACTACGATTCGGTGGCATAAATAACTTACCATTTGCATCTTTACGAACAGAAGTAAAACAAACAACACCTTTAGGAATCGGTTGTGAAAATTTCGAAACTAAATTTTTATTAAATGTTGATGAAGCGAGAATTGTTTTATTATGATCTACATCTTTGCCAGACATTGTTTCACTGACACGATCAAATATATATGAATCATTAAGACTATAAGGATAAACGATGACAGATGGTTTATTTGTGGTATTTGTAGCTAATGTATTAATAAACTTGCTCAAATCTGCTGGGTTCATTTGAGAGCCATTGTATCCATCTGGGAATAATACTTTTAAAGCACTTTGAATTAATACAGAATGTGTGCTATAGCCACCCATTTGTTCAAGATTCATAACTGCATACAAAAAATCTTGTGTAAATAGTTCTGCATCTGTATTGTATGGAAATAGTCCATCTGCACTATGAATATTAAGCAAATTTTTATCATAAAATTTTCTTATATATGGATACAATTCTTGTGAAAATTGATTTGTTCCTTCGCCAAAAGCAAATACTGTTTCTTTTATAGCTTCATCAAATTGTTCGGTATGATAAGGTATTTCTTCTCTAGTACTCGCTGTTTGAACAATGGCCTCAATAATAATTTGTGGAGTATACGGATCAGGTTCTGCTTCTTGTTCAGGTTCAATTGCAACACCAACCATAGGTTGTGCATCTGCTTTATATCCGTTTTTAACTGGAGTAAATGAGAATGTGTTGTTATCATCATAAAAAGGCAAAAAAGGATCTACCGTATTTGGATCACAAACAAGCGTAGTTAATGGTAGATTTAATTTATTCATTGCCTCAAAAACAAGAGGCACATCATAAAAATCAAGCTCAAAATATTTATTTGGAATTTGTGTTATTCCACCCCATGTATTACATATATCTGTAACTGTTTTTTTACTTTGACCAGTATCCACTAATGCAAATGGATATCGTTCATAATAAGCATATCTATTAATATCTCCAATCCAGTAGGAAGCACTTTCTTCTGGAGTTGGTGTTACTTCTGGTGTAGGTGTAGGTGCAGCTGTGGGTGTAGATGTAGGTCTTGGAATAGTAGTTCCTTGAGCATGTACTTTTGGATCTTTAGGAAGATAAATTGCCGCTGCAGCTAATGCAGTTGCGCTCAGTAACCCTAATACATCTCTTCTTGAATATGAATTACTTTCTTTCATATACAAGATTATAGCTTAATAAACATCAATTAGCAATTATTATAGGTTTAATAGAATCTGTCCACATGTACATTTTCATATACTTTTAAATCTAAAATAGAGTGTACATTATTCAGAATGATAGAAATTACATCAAGTTGTAGTTTTGAGCGATGCAGTTGTTTAATAAGAATATAATGTTGTATTGCTCTCATTAAATGTGTGAGTTTTGGTATTCGGATTGCTTCATACGGCATACCGTGTCTTGTATGAATGCGTGTTTTAACTTCTATAAAATGAACTTTATTATGTTTTTCTGCAACAATATCTATTTCTCCCCATCTACAAAAGACATTTCTATCTAAAATAGTAAATCCGTGTTTTATAAGATAATCTGTTGCTAGTTGTTCACCGGTTGCACCAATTGCTTTTAATGGAGATTGTGTAGTTAAAACTGTATGTGGAGTCATACATTCACTATATGTAAGTATGTAGCAAAATTCAATACATATCCAATTCTTATTCGGTTGTTGTTTCTTCTACTTTTGGCGTTTCTTCAACTACTTCTTTTTTTGAAGTTTTTGTTGTTTTTGCTTTCTTTTCTACTTCTTTTGTGGAAGGTCCTTCTATTGTACGATACAATTTATGACGCATCTTTTTGTTTGAAAGATCACGAATAAAGTAAGCACGAGCTTTTCTATATTCAGATTTCTTTTCAATAGAAATAGTATCAATAAATGGAGAATGAAGTGGAAAAATACGTTCAACACCCGTACCACTTTTTGCAATTTTTCGCACAGTAATCATGCGAGTAGCATCTGAATCACCTTTTATTTTAATAATGATTCCACTAAATTGCTGGATACGTTCTTTGTTATCTGCTTCTTTAATTTTATAATCTACAGCGACTGTGTCACCGATAGTTAAAGAAGTTTCTTTGTATTGAACTGAGTTTGCCATAAAAATGTATTATATCATAAACCCTATCATTTCGTATAGAGGTATTTTACTTAGAATGACCCTTGCAAGCTTCTATAAATGCTATAAATAATGGATGTGGAGCTAACGGTCTACTTTTATATTCTGGATGTCCTTGTGTTCCCATATAAAATGGATGCACATCTTTAGGAAGCTCAATAATTTCTGCAAGCTTTTCTACAACAGAACGAGCACTAATGCGTAATCCTTTTTCTTCAAAATCTTTTGTATATTCATCATTAAATTCATATCTATGTCTGTGTCTTTCAGAAGTTAAACCGTCATCATTTAATAATCCACCATATTTTTTATAAATTTCGTATGCTTGAGAGTCTTTTTCAACCATTGCTTCCCAACCACCAAGTCTCATGGTTCCACCATACGCGCGTCGTTCCATAAGTTCTTTTTGTGAAGGGATTAAATGAATAACCTGATGAGGTGAATTTGGATTGTTTTCTGTTGTTGTTGCATCTTGCCATCCTAACACACTGCGTGCAAATGCAATTACTGCAAGTTGCATACCATAACATAATCCAAGATAAGGAATTTTTTGTTCACGTGCATAGTTTGCTGCTATAATCATACCTTCAGAACCTCGTTCTCCCCAACCAATTGGAACAATAATACCGTCTGGATTACCAATTATTTCAACACCTTGTTTTTCTACTTTTTCTGCATCAATCCATTTCATTTTTACAGTAACACCTACCTGCCATTTTGCATGATCTATTGCATCAAATAAAGCGGCATATGAATCTTTCAGTTGATAATCTCCAGTTCCGAAATATTTACCTACTATAGCAATTTCTACTGTTTTTTCATATTTAGTTTTTACTTTATCAATTAAGTTTGTCCATTCTGTAAGGTTTGCTTGTTTAACAGGTAATCCTAGTTTATTAAGAATCTTTTCATCAAGTTTTTGTTCTCTAAAAATAAGTGGAATTTCATATACATGATCTAAATCTGGATTAGAAATAATCTCTTCTGGATGCATGTTACAGAACAATGCAAACCTATCTTTTCTTCGTTGATCGAGCATTTTTGCAGATCGAGCAATTATAAAATTAGGTTGAATTCCCATGGAGTTTAATGTGCGTACAGAAAGCTGTGTAGGCTTTGTTTTAGGTTCACCAAGATGGCTTGGAGTTGGAACATAACTAACATGTATATGAATAACATCTTGAGGTTTTTGAAGTGTTAGAATGCGAGCTGCTTCATAATAAAAAATGTTTTGATATTCTCCTGCTGTTCCTCCAAGTTCTATAATAATAATTTCTGCATCATTCTTTTTTGCAGCTTCGTGAATACGATCAATAATTTCATTTGTGATATGTGGAATTGCTTCAACATCTTCTCCGTTATATTCAAATCTTCGTTCACGATCTATAACAGTTTTATAAATCTTACCCATTGTTACAAAGTTAACAGAACCCATATCTGTATCTAAAAACTTTTCGTAGGTTCCGATATCCATGTCTGCTTCTGTACCATCTTCACAAAGAAACGGATCTCCATGTTCAATAGGATTAATGGTTCCTGCATCCATGTTGAGATAATTTTCGAATTTTAATGGAGTGACCTTGTAACCTGAAGATTTGAGAAGAAGAGCGACCGAGGCTGTTGTAATGCCTTTTCCTATTCCTGAAATAACGCCGCCGGAAACGAAAATATATTTTAAATTAGCCATAAAATATAACTTATTAACCTTTATATCTTACATGATATTACCAAATAAATCAAACTTTAAACATTATTTCTTTTTACTACTTGTCTTTTTGACAGTTTTCTTAACCACTTTTTTAGCTACTTTTTTCTTTGCTGGCTTTTCAACTACAGGTTGAGCTGTTGTTGCAGTTGCAGTTGCAGTACTAGGAGCTTTTGGTTCTACATTTAATGCCCATTGTACATGTTTACAAGTTGGATAATTTTCACATCCATAAAAACGTTTACCAGTTTTACTATATCGGACAACAAGCTTACCATTATCTAATGGACAGAATTTATCTTTTACATAACGTAAATTTGGTTTAATATATTTACATTCTGGATATCTACTACATGCATAAAACTTTCCATACTTTCCATGTCTTGCAACAAGAGCACTGCCACATTTTTCACAAACTGCATCAATTTGTTCTTCTGCAACTTCTAGCTGATCATTATTGTCTTTATTTTTTTCTAATTCTTCTTTCAGTGGTGCATAAAAATCTTTTAGAGTTGTAAGTAATTTTTTATCTCCATTGGCAATATCATCAAGTGAATCTTCCATGTTAGCAGTAAATGTAAGATCAAAAATATCTGGAAAAGTTGCAGAAAGATAATCACAGATTGCGGTACCAAGAGGTGTTGGTTTAAAGTATCTGCGATCTTTTTCTACGTAATATTTATCAACAATAAGGGAAATAATACTAGCGTAGGTAGAAGGTCTACCAATACCTTTACCTTCTAATGTACGAATAATGGATGCTTCATTGTATCTATATGGTGGTCTGGTATCTTTTGCTTCTGCTGTTACTTGTTCAAGTGTAATTGGATCACCTTTTTTAATATTTGGTTTTGTTACATTTTTCTTTGCGTATTCTGGCATTAAGACTCTCATGTAACCATCAAATAAAATCTGTACATTTTCTGATTCAAATTGATAGCCACGATAACTTTCAATCATAATCTTTGTCTGGTTGACTTCTGCTTCTTTCATTTGCGTCGCTAAAGCTCTGTTAAAAATAAGTTCGTATAATTTTTTTTCTTGTGGTGAAAGTTTCTTTTCTTTATCTCCAGCTTTACGTTCTAATTTTGTTGGACGAATAGCTTCGTGAGCTTCTTGTGCGTTTTTGGATTTTGTTTTATAACCTCTTGGTTTTTCAAGTGCATATTCTTCTCCGTAGGCTTTTTTAATATATGCCATTGCATCGAATACAAATTTTGTTGAAAGATTAAATGAATCTGTTCTATGATAGGTAATCATACCTTTTTCATAAAGAGATTGAGCTAATCTCATTGTTAGTTTTGAAGGATAAGCCAATTTTTGAAATGCATCTTGTTGTAATAAAGATGTTGTAAATGGAGGTGGTGGATATCTATTTAATTTTTCATCTGTAACATTTACTATTTTGAATGTTTCGTTTTTTAATTCTTCTTGAATAAATTTACTTTCTTCTTCGTTAATAGTTGTTTTTGCATACGTATATTCACCGTCAAATAACGTAATTGTTGTCTTTACTTCGTATAATTTACCTTCTTTAGAAACAAGTTTACCTTTTATTTGTTCACCTGCATTAAAATCTGCAACTATTTGGAAATATGGTTCTGTACTAAACTTTTCTATTTCTTTTTCACGTTCTACAATAAGTCTTAAAGCAACTGTCTGTACACGACCAGCTGATAACCAATTTTTGCCTGTTTTTTTCCACAGAAGTGGAGAAATTTTATACCCCACTACACGATCTAAAATACGTCTTGCTTGTTGAGCTTTAACTAAATCTATACGCAAGTCTTCTGGGTGCTGTAATGCTTCTTCTAATGCTTTTGGTGTAATTTCATGAAAGACAATTCGTTTTAAATTTTCTGTTTTTTCTAGTTTAAAATCTGGCCATTGTTCACTAACAAAGCCAAGTAAATAAGCCACATGATAAGAAATTGCTTCTCCTTCTCGATCTGGATCTGTTGCTAAAATAATTTTTTTATGTTCTTTTGCAAGTTCCTGAAGCTTTTCAACCATGTTAGTTTTTTTATCCATGATTTCATACTCGGGTTTAAATTCATGTTCTACATCTACGGAAAGTGCTTTTGATGGAAGGTCTCTAAAATGTCCAACTGTAGCAAAAACGAAGTATTGATCTCCCCATTCTTTTGTTTTAAGAATACGATTAAAGGTTCGTGCTTTGGTTGGTGATTCGACTACAATTAATGCCATTTATATATACTAAATTAAAAAACTACTGATTTCTAGCTCAGATAAGAACTCTTATTATTTTTATAAGTGAATATTCCTTACAATTTCTTGTAGTATACCAGATTATGATTTTGGTTTACGACGGATCTTGCCAAGAAGCTTAAGATCAACTGTAGATCTGCGGAGAATTGCTTCTGCATCATCACGTTCTGCTCTATCTTTGGTATCATGCAAAATTTTCTTTGCATTGTCTATAGCTTTTGTGGTCATTGCTTCATCAATATCATCTTGATTATATGCGCGTGAAACTAAAATATGAATTGTTTTTCCGTCTGTTTCTAAATAACCTCCACCAATTGCCATAAACTGTTCTTCTTTTTCAGAACGAATAGTAATAATGCCTTCTGTTAACAAAGACAATAAACTTGCATGTTTTGGAAGAATAGTAAGCTCTCCATCTGAAGATGGCACTGTAATGGAATCAATATCCATATCTATTGCTAATTTTTTTGGTGTTGCGATTTGTAGTTTCATATTAGACAACTTCATCAATAGTACCCTTCATGTAGAAAGCTGTTTCTGGCTTGTCATCATGCTTTCCTTCTAAGATTTCTTTAAATCCTTTTACTGTTTCTGGAATAGTTACATATTTTCCTGGACGACCAGTAAATGGTTCTGCTACGTTCATAGGTTGTGTTAAGAATCTTTGAATCTTTCGTGCACGTCCTACAACTCTCTTGTCTTCTTCTGAAAGTTCTTCCATACCTAAGATTGCAATAATATCTTGTAAGTCTTTATATCGTTGTAATGTCTTAAGCACATCTCGAGCAACTTGATAATGTTCTTCACCAACGACTGTTGGATCAAGAGCACGTGAAGTTGATGCAAGAGGATCAATAGCTGGGAACAATGCTTGTTCTGCAAGAGATCGTTCAAGAGTAATGGTTGCATCTAAGTGAGTAAATGTAGCAACTGGACCTGGATCTGTAATATCATCAGCTGGTACGAATACTGCTTGAAGAGATGTAATAGATCCTTTTTTAGTTGAAGTAATACGTTCTTGTAATGCTGCCATTTCTGTTGCAAGAGTTGGTTGATATCCTACAGCAGATGGAATACGACCCAACAATGCTGATACTTCTGAACCTGCTTGTGCAAATCGGAAAATATTATCAATAAATAAAAGAACATCCATTCCTTTTTCATCACGGAAATGTTCTGCTACTGTAACACCTGTTAAAGCAACACGTAAACGGTTACCAGGTGGTTCATTCATTTGTCCAAAGACAAGTGCTGTACTACCTAATACTTTTGTTTCTTTCATTTCATGATATAAATCGTTACCTTCACGAGTTCGTTCTCCTACACCTGTAAAAACAGATACACCTTCGTGTTGTTTTGCTACGTTATGAATAAGTTCTTGAATTGTTACTGTTTTACCGACACCAGCTCCTCCGAAAATAGCTGCTTTTCCACCTTTTGCAAGTGGAGCAATAAGATCAATAACTTTAATACCTGTTTCAAATACTTCTACTTCTACTGCTTGTTCTTCAAGTCTTGGTGCTGCTCTGTGAATAGGTAATTTATGATCTGATTTTATTTCTTCACCTTCATCAATTGCTTCTCCGAGTACATTTGTTATTCTTCCAAGCATTGCATCTCCAACTGGTACTTCAATAGGGTGTCCGGTACTTTTAACTGTAGCTCCTCTTTTTAAGCCGTATACATTAGACATAGCAACAGTACGTACTAAACCACGATCTAGTACTGCTTCAACTTCTAGTGTGATTTTGCCAAGTTCTTTATCTTCAATGATAAGAGCTTCGTATATTTTTGGTGTTTTATCTTCTGGAAATTGAACGTCAATAACAATTCCTCGAATAGATAATATCTTTCCTTCTGCCATATTTTTATTTAATTATTAATATATTGTAATTTTTTAACTTTCGACAGATTCTTTTGCAGTAATCATGTCTAATAACTCATTTGTAATCTTTTCTTGTCGTAATCTGTTTGATAATAATGTTAATTGTCCAATTAAGTCGGATGCATTATCTGTTGCACTTTTCATTGCCATCATACGCTGAGAATGTTCTACAGCTTCACTACTTATTAATGCACCGCGTACTTTTTGTTCTATATAACTTTTAAGTAACTGATCGAGAATCTCTTTTGGAGATGGCTCGATTATATATTCATTATGTGCAAAATCTTCATCTGGTGCGTGTTCTCCTGCTAAATTAAAAGGTAAAATAATTGGTTCAACAACAACCGATTTTAATGTTGAAATAAATTGGTTATATACAATACTAATTTCTTTGTAATCTCCAGTCATATATTTTTCAATAACGAGATTGAAAATGGCTGAAGCTTCATTCACTAGATTATTACTAGAAAAATCAGCAATTATATGAGCATCTTTTATTCTTCCAAGAAACTGTGAACCTTTTGAACCAACAGTTACAAATTCAAGTTCTTTAAAGTTTCGTTCATCTTTTATAACGTGCCTTAATACATTTGTATTAAAAGAACCAGCTAAACCTTTATTTGATGTAACAACAATTACTAAAGATTTTTTTGCTAGACTTGTATCAACTTGCAGAATTTCTGCATTTGCTGGGTCTATGCGTGAGGAAATCTTTTTAATAAGAGCTGTTAAACCATCTCTATACGGTCTACTTTCCATTTCTGCCTGCTGAGCTTTTCTCATTTTGACAGCAGAAACCATTTGCATTGCTTTCGTAATCTTTTTTACGTTCTTAATGGACTTAATTTTCTTTTTTACTACTCTTAGGTTCATAAGTTAAATTATTTTTCAGTAACCAAATTATCTTTTACAAACTGGGCGAGTTCTTTTTCTGTTTCTTCTGAAACTACTTTATCTTTATTAATTTGATTTAATAATTTTTTACCTCGAGTTCGTAAATCTGCAATAAATCTATCTTCAAAATCATTTACATGATTTAAAGGAATATTATCCAAATGACCATTTGATGCTGCCCACAGTATTGCTACCTGGGAACCAAGATCATAAGGTGCACTTTGTTTTTGTTTTAAGATTTGTGTTGTTTTTGCTCCTCGATTCAAGAATTTTTTAGTTTCTTCATCAAGATCAGATTCAAACTGGGAAAATGCTGAAAGTTCTCGATATTGAGCAAGATCAAGTTTAAGCTTTCCAGCAACCTGTTTCATAGCTTTTGTTTGTGCAGAAGATCCGACACGGGATACTGACAAACCAACGTTTACAGCTGGTCTCATACCGGCATTAAACAAATCTGTTTCTAAAAAGATCTGTCCATCTGTAATTGAGATTACATTTGTTGGAATGTATGCTGAAATATCATTTTCGAGAGTTTCAATAATTGGAAGAGCTGTTAATGATCCTCCACCATTATCTTCATTTAAGCGAGCTGCTCTTTCAAGAAGTCTTGAGTGAAGATAAAAAACGTCTCCTGGATATGCTTCACGGCCTGCTGGTCTTCTTAAAATAAGAGAAACCTGTCGGTATGCCCAAGCATGTTTTGAAAGATCATCATAAATAATAAGAACATCTTTTCCAAGATCCATAAAGTATTCACCAATTGCAGTTGCTGCATATGGTGCAATATATTGAAGAGTTACAGGGTCTGCAGCTGATGCTTTTACAACAACTGTGTAATCCATAGCTCCGTTTTTCTTAAGAAGTTCTACAAGTGTAGCAATTTTTGAATTTTTCTGTCCAATTGCACAGTAAATACAAATTACATCTTGTCCTTTTTGATTTAAAATTGCGTCAATTCCGATTGTTGTTTTACCAGTTCCTCGGTCTCCAATAATAAGTTCTCGCTGTCCTCGACCAATTGGGATAAGAGCATCAATTGCTTTTATACCAGTCTGAAGTGGAACGGTAACGGATTTTCGTTTAATAATTCCTGGTGCGACTTTTTCAACTGGATACAGTGTTTTAGATTTAACCTGAACACCACCATCTTCTGGTTGTGTTAAAGGATTAACGACACGTCCGAGTAAATCTTCTGTAACAGGAATTGAAAGAGTAATACCAGTTCCTTTTGCAGTTTGACCTGCTGTAATCTGAAGATAATCACCAAGTACAATAGCACCGACCTCTTCTTCGACCATATCAATCACAAGAGCGCGTTCTCCGTTTTCGAATTGAATAATTTCTCCGTATCCGATGTTGGTAAGCCCAGTAAGTGTAACGACTCCGTCTTTAACTTCTTTTACACTACCAACTTCTTCACTTTTGACTGAAATTCCTTTTTGGGAACTCAGTTCTTTTTCAATTTCTTTAATAAATTGATCAAGCTGTTTCATATATCGTTTGTTCTAACTTATGTAATTCTGTTTTGAGTGATAGATCTATAACTTGAGATCCATACTTAATAATTATTCCTGCCATAATATTTTTATCCACTACTACAGATACTTGAGCTTCACTAAGAAAAGTTATTTTTTTCTTTAATGAATCAAGTTCAGCATTAGATAGTTCGTATGGAGCAACAACCGTTATTTTTGGTTTTACTTTACCATTCTGTCTATCTTTGATGTAATTGATTAAATCTTGTTTGAGTTGTGGACTAAATTTCATAGCTTAGTTTTGTAACTTTGTATCTTCAGGAATATGTTTTACGATATTCTGTGTAATTTTTTTCTGAGCATCATCTGTTAAATATTCTCGTAGTGCTTTTTCTACTACAATCATACTAACACTGGCAATTTGTTGTCTAAGATCTTTGTAAAGCTCTTTCTTTTCTTCTGCAAGCTGAACATGACCTTTTTCAATAATTGCTGCTGCTTCTTTCTTTGCTGTTTCAATAATTTCGTGTTTTACTTCTTCTGCATCTGCTTTTGCTTGTTGTAATGCCTTGTCTAATTTAGTTTTTCGTTCTTTTTCAAGCTTTGCATCTTCTGCATCGAGTTTTGCTTTGCGTTTTTCTATTTCTTCAGCAAATTCTGCACGAGTTTCTTCTTCCTTTTTTTGCTTGTTTAAATAAGCAAAAAATGGCTTAGAAATAAACTTTTGAAATATAAAGAAAAAAATTCCAAAGTTTACAAGTTGGGCTATTAGTAATTTAAGATCTATACCTAGATTTTCCATACTTGTTTATTTTTCTGTTTATACGACAAATTTAATAATAAGTGCAACAACAAGTGCAAAAATTGCGACTGATTCTGCGAATGCAGCGGCAAGAATCATTGTTGTGCGGATAGGTGCTTCTGCTTCAGGATTTCTTCCTAATGCTTCCATTGCACGACTACCAATAAGTCCAATTGCTAATCCAGGTCCAATTGCTCCAAGTCCGATTGCTAGAGCTGTTCCGAGAAGTCTCATTGATTCTGTTTCCATACTGTAAATAATATAAATTAATAATTAAATAATAATTGCTTAGTGATCATGTGATGTTGCCATATTAATAAATATGGTCGACAAAATAACAAATACTGCTGCCTGTACAAATCCTACAAAAATTTCCATCAAATACATAGGTGAACTTACAAAAGATAAGAACACTGGTAATAAGAATGGCACAATTGTGAGTAAGACTTCGCCTGCAAAAATATTTCCGAATAAACGGAATGAAAATGATAGTATTCTTGCTGCTTCCAAAATAAGCTCGAGAATTCCTACAAACAACATGACAGGATCTTTAAAGTTAAAATATTTGCCTAAATGTACTTTTGGTCCTAAAAATTGAAAACCAAATATTTGTGTTGCAAAGACAGAAACACCTGCAAGTGCGAGTGTTGTATTTAAATCTGCTGTTCCACCTCTAAATAATGGAATGTGATGTGTTTCTCCAGCATGTACAACATCTATTAAAATGGTACCGACACCAGGAATTAAACCTGCCCAGTTATTTAATAAAATAAAAAAGAAAAATGATCCAAGTAATGCAAAGAAATATGTAATTTTACTGTGCAAAATACCGTGGAGTAAATCGTATAAGTATTTTAATAATGAATGAATGGCATAAAATCCAAGACTTCTGTCTTTAGATTTATATTGATTAAAATAATACGTTGCAATAAAAAAGAATAGTAAAACAACTAAACTAGTTGTTAATACAGAATTCGTGACAGGAAAGTGATTAATCTGAAAAACCTCTTCACCTTTAATACTGATATGAGGTTGAGCAGCTTTTTCTTCCACATGTTCTGCTCCAGCTACTGGAACTTTCTCTTCATTAGTTTGTACTTTATTTGCTGCTAGCATCTTTCTTTATAAGTTTATACAAATTGTAAAATACGGTTATTGTACCAAATATTAATAACGATATGGTGAATAAACTCCCTGTATCAAATCGTTTATCCAGATATCTACCACCGAAAACTGCAAGTAACAATGGAACTGACAAATATAATCCTAAATCTACATATTCTTTAGGTAGACCCAAACTTCCTCTTTTTCTAGGTTTTTTTGTAGGTATATATTCTTCAATTTCACCTGAAATAGATACTTTGGTATATTTAGTATCTTTCATTTTACTTGAGGACATAATAACAAGGTATTTGCAACAGGTCAAAACATATCTGTGATGCATTGGATATGTAATAAATCTTTTTTAGTGTTGTTCGTTTCTTGCTCTTTCGTCTAAGTTTACAGCTTTCTCCATAATTATACTGTAATCTCCTTCGCGTTCGGTAACCTTTCCTTTAAATAAGCAAACGGAGTTTTGTTGGCATACATCTTTAATTGCTTTGTAGGTTTTTGGGAATACAACAACTTCTATAGAGCCTGTTGCATCGTTAATTTGCATAAATGCCATGTCAGAATTATCTTTTTTGGTTTTAACAATTTTTACTTTGGTTACCATGCCTGCAAATATAAATGTTTTTTCTACATCTGCTTCTGCAATTTCGCCAAATCGTTTTGAAACTTTTTCTTGAATTACTTGTGCATGTTTATCCATTGGATTACGAGATATTAAAAAGCCAATAACTTCTTTTTCAAATTCCATTATCTGATCTTCAGATAATTCTGGTACTTCACGGAAGGTATCTTTTACATGTTTTACTGTATCTTGTTCGCCAAATAATCCAAACTGACCTTGATCTTGGTTTTCTTTTACAGAAGATAATTCTTTTACCATATCTGGATAATGCAACAACAGTGTTGCTCGATTTGCAAACTGTTCCATACCGCCAGATTTAATTAAACTTTCTACAGTACGTTTATTTACTTTGCGTAAATCGACTCGCATTAAAAAGTCTTTAAAAGAAGTAAATGCACCATCTTTATCACGTGCTTGCACAATAGATTCTATTGCTGCTGAACCAACATTTTTAAGTGCAGAAAGTCCAAAACGAATAGATCTTCCTTCAATAGAAAATTTTTCTACTGAATGATTAATATCTGGTGGAAGAACTTCTATTTTCATACGTTTACATTCTTCCAATGCTTGTGCCATTTTAAGTTCACGCATTGGTCCGGCAACTCCTTGAAGTTCTGCTGTCATAAGTGCTGTCATAAACTCAACAGGGTAGTTAGCTTTCATATATGCGGTCCAGTAGGCAATAAGAGCATACGACGCAGCATGGGCTTTATTAAATCCGTATGCTGCGAACTTTTCTATGAATGCAAAAATATCATCTGCTAATTTTTTTGTATAACCAGCTTTTACCATACCAATATCAAACTGCTTTTTTCCTTCTTCCATAAGCTTCTTTTTCTTTTTACCTACAGCCATACGTAATAAATCTGCCTGACTTCTGCTAAATTGAGCAAGCTGTACCGCAATATCCATTACTTGTTCTTGGTACACCAAAATACCGTAGGTTTCTTCCATGATTGGTTTTAAATCTTTATGAAGGTATCGAATTGTTTTAGGATTTTTTTTACCTTTAATAAATGTTGGAATAAGATCCATTGGTCCAGGGCGATACAGGGCAACCATGGCTGTAATGTCACTTAATTTTGTTGGTTGAATATCTCGAGCCAACCGTTGCATGCCCGAAGATTCGAGTTGGAATACACCAATAGTTTCTCCTCGACCCATAAGTTGATATGTTTTTTCATCATCAAGTGGTACTTCGTGAATATCAATTGTTTTTCCAGTAAATGCTTTTACATAAATAAGAGCTTCTTCCAATGTAGAAAGATTTCTTAAACCTAATATATCGACTTTAATAACACCAACTGCTTTGTTTTCTGAAACAGCATTTAAGTCCAGTGAATACATGTCGTATTGCGTAATAATACGATCTTCTTTGTTATCGCGTTGCATTGGAACGTATTCAACCATTGGTTTGTCGGCAATAACCACTCCTGCAGCATGTACAGAAAAATGGCGAGCCATACTTTCAAGTTTTTTTGAAATATCTATTACTTTTTTTACATCTTCTTCAGAGTTGTAAGCCATTTTAAGCATGGGAGATTCTTCTAATGCTAATGACAAACTCATATGAAATCCTTGTTTTCCTTGTGGAATCATTTTGGAAATACGATCTCCTTGTGCATACGAATAACCAAGTGCACGGGCTACATCGCGAACTGCCATTTTTGCTTCCATTGTTCCAAAGGTGACAATTTGTGCAACATGGTCTGCACCATATTTGCGAGAGATATATTTTATTACTTCATCACGTCGTTTATCTGAAAAATCGATATCAATATCTGGTGGAGTTGGACGTTCTGGATTTAAAAATCGTTCAAATGGTAAGTTATATTGCAGTGGATTAATATCTGTAATTCTAAGAACATACGAAACTAATGAACCAGCTGCAGATCCTCTTCCTGGCCCTACAGCAATACCAGAATCTTTAGACCAATTAACAATATCCTGTACAAATAAAAAGTAAGGAGCATATCCTTTTTTATTAATAATATCGAGTTCATAATCGAGACGTTCATTAATTGTTTTATCATCAAATCCTTTTATACGATCTTTTTTGGAGTAAGCCATTTCACGAAGCCATGTTTCATTTGTATGTCCTTCTGGCAATGGATAATTTGGCAAAATTAGTTTTCCGTGTGGAATTTCTAAGTTACATTTTTCTGCTATTTTAACTGTGTTTTCTATTGCTTCAGGATAATCATGAAATGCTGCTTTCATTTCGTCTGGACTTTTAAAGTAAAAGTCTGGGACATCTATCATACTCATTGGTCTATCTTTTTCAACAATAGTTCGTTGTGTTTGAATACAAAGCAATACTTCATGTGCGTATGCATCATCTTTATTTAAGTAATGAACATCATTTGTAGCAACAAGTGGTACACCAAATTTGCGTGCAAGTTTTACAATTTTTTGGTTTACTTCTTCTTGAATTTCAAGCTGTGGATGTCTTTGGAGTTCCATGTAAAAATCTTCTCCAAATATCTTGAGGTATCGTTTTAATGCAGCTTCTGCTTTTATTTCTTGGTCTTCTTGCAAAAGTTGTGGAATTTCTCCTGCCAAACACCCGGAAGTTACTATTAACCCTTCTCCATACTTTTCGAGCAGATCCCAATCGACTCGGGGTTTATAGTAAAATCCTTCTAGGTTTGACAGTGTTACTAATTTAAGTAAATTTTGATATCCGGTAACATTTTTTGCGAGAACAAGTAAATGATTGTACCCTTTTTCATCTCCTTCACCTTTTTCAGAAGCTTTACCTTTTGCTTTATATAATTCACAGCCAATAATTGGTTTTATACCTGCGTCTTTTGCTGCGATATAAAATTTAAAGGCACCATACAAGGCTCCGTGGTCTGTAAGCGCCACAGCTGGCATATTGTATTCTTTGGCCTTTTCTATAAGGTCTTTAATGCGACACATGCCATCTAAAAGTGAATATTCTGAGTGATTATGAAGGTGTACAAAAGACATGGGTATATTGTACTAGAAATAGGGAAAAGTTGGGGTGAAATTAATTATTATTACTCTATTACCCACCATGTTCTACCTTGACCAAATAACATAATATATTTACATTTTTTACAGATTAACATATCTGCTTTATGCTCGGTCATTCCCCATTGACTTTCTAATCTACCTTTTTCTTCATCAAATTCTTGGTGTTTACATAACGGGCATGTGAGTTTATTTTGTTCTGTTTGTTCCATAGAATTAAAGATACTAATAATAGCTTTATTGTAACAATATTTTTTCCCATGAAAAAAGCACCTTAAGATTTCAAGATGCTCTTCTCTACTATTCAGTTGAGTAGTTATTAACTTCTTTTTACCTTTCGGTGCTATATACGTTCCCAAAAAGAGACATCATAGTAATCAGCCTGTTCTTGTCGATACTGTATGAGATCACTATTGAATAGCTTTCCACACAGATACACTAAAAGAGGGTGACTTTGGCTCGCCCATAATTTAAGGACTTGTATATGGGCCTCCTCTGCCGTGTCAAAGTATTGATGAAAAGCTGTCCATTCTCCGGCATTTAAATGAGCCAAAGCTTTAAACTCCTCTTCAATACGATACTGATACCTTTCAAGAAATCTCATAAACCATACTTGAGATTTGAGTCTAATTACATATACTTTCTGATCCTTATTCTTTTCTGACATGATCTTTCTCCTGTCTATTAGATAAAAACGCATAAGTATTATAGTAAATTTAAAGCAGAATATCTATACTATAGGTTTTTACAAAGATTTCAATATAAAAATAAATTGTTTATAATAACCTTTATGAATAATTTATCTTCAAAAATACTAACCGAACAGTTACAAGGAAGTCATGGTTTACTTAACATGACAATGCAAGGTGTTACACCTGAAGTTGCTAGTTTTACTCCACCAGGACTTGCAAATTCTATTGCAGATACCTATGTTCATATAATTGTAAGTGAAGATTGGCTTCTTCATGTTCTTCTTCAAAACAAACAACCTCTGTATTCATCTGAATTAAAAGATAAAACTGGTGTTGAAGCTTTTGAAGTTCCTGCTGATAATACATTTCCAGCTTGGACAAAAGGTGCAAAAATACATATGGAAGAGCTTAAAGCATATGGAGATAAAATCTTTGCTATGAGTGAAGAATATATAAAAAACTTAACTGATGACGATTTACAAAAAGAAGCAGATCTTTCTGCATTTGGTATGGGCAAAAGCACTGTAGCTTTTGTTATTGCTAGTATTGTAACGAGTAATATGAATTTACATACGGGAGAAATTTCTGCACTCAAAGGAATTCAAGGGTTAAAAGGATATCCAATGTGATTTTAATAAAATAGTTATTTCTTTTATAATTCTGCTATAATTACCACGCATTTCGTGCTTATACCTTTGTGAAAGGATAATTCGATGAAAACCAACAAGTTTGAAGTTGGTGAAAAGATTGAATCCGGTGATATAACCGGTGGAGTTGATCTTGAAATCCTTGAGCTTTTAGCAGATCAAGGACTTAAGGTAAAACTCACTTGTGTCGATGCGTACTGGAGCCAACGTGGCCTTCGTGTTGGCGATGAACATGTGCTGCAATACCACCACGAAGTTAGTCGTGGTAGGTGGAGTTTTGCAGATGAATCGCTTCCTTACTTTAATTTGTATATTGGACGAGGAGGGAATAAAGTATTTGTTCATTATCGGTAGTATCGCTAAGAGTAATAAGCCGTCCCAAGGGGACGGCTTTTTTTCTGGCATGAAAAAAACCTTATTAAGTAGCTTATTTAGCAATATGTAATATTTGATATACTAGTTTTTATGTCTGAATCACATGGTGAAGGAATTCCATCAAAAATAACTTCTTCTTATGATGCTGATGCTACATTAATTCCAGAACCATTAACTGGAGCAGAAACTGCTAATATCGTTTCAGAACTCTATTCTGCAGCTGGGCCACGATTGGGTTCAAGACTTGTGGAATCTAATATTGTTCTAACTTTAGCTGGAGCACGTGGACAAACAGAATTTTTTTTATCAGAACCTACAGCTGAGGATCGAAAGTCAATTGAAGCATTGAATGACATTCTAGAAAAAAAAGGGATAAAAATGAAATCTATGAGTAAAACTTTTGTTTCTCCTAGAAATGGAAAAGAAACTTTAATGATTGACCTTGAAAGTTTAAGAGGTTATGCACGAGTATCTCGTTTGACAAAGATTCCTGGAATAAAACCTTTTGATGAATCTACTGGTTGGAATGGTTTGAATACATGGATACATGAATCCTATGAATCTATAGAACAAGCTCAATCTCAAGGTATAATTCCATGTACAAAAGATGATATTGAAGATATTTTTACTGGGGTTATAAAGGGATATCCTGATATTGCAACGTATGATATATGCAAATGGTCAAATGATGGTAGAAAATATCAAATTGATGAAACCGATATTGCTCATGTATCTTTGTACAAAGGCGCAGAACCAAACTTTGATTTTCTCCCTGAGCATGCAAATGATCCTACAATTACAGATACAGTAAAAAAATGGGGTAACATTCTTGGTGAGTTTTACGCAACTCCTTGGCATGAAAAAATTAAAACAGATTCTGGTTTTATAGCAGCAAGATCCCAGCACAAGTAATACATATTATTAAAATGATTGGTAAGACAGTTGAATAAACTTGCTGTAGGGAAAGGGAGAAAAGCGGAATTGTTTGGATAAATATTTGTCTAAGAATTTCTCCAGTCAGTTATTATTTTTAATAAAAGATTTCCAATCACTGGGCTAAGCTCTTTCATCTCGTCATATATTGGCTGCTCTTGCTTTAAATTCCAAAGAATCCACATTCCAATAGTTGGAGCTAATAACTCAGCGGAGTTTTCTCCTTTATTCATGAATGAAATAAAATCCTCACTAGCTCTTAAAATATCTTTATTAATTTTAATTGCTCTTTGTTTAGCTAAGTTATGTTCACCTTCGAAAGATTCAGACGTAGATAAAACAATCCCAGTACCAGCTGCAGTAACAAAAAAATCCCAATCATCTGTTGGATGATTACTTTTGAGGAGAATATTTTTCAACTCTGGATACTTATCAGTAAGTGGTACAAGCCAACCTATTGAAGCTATATGGATTGCGTCGATAATTGATGGCTCATATATTTCTGTCATATCATTATTATTTTTCATTGTAACAAATTTTTAAAAGCACTATTAGTATTAGCAGAGTTTTTTTCATTTGACAACAAGTCAATAATTGGATATAAATATAGGCAAGCAATTTGACTGCTAATTTGCTAAATAAATTTAATAACTAAAATAATTAATAAATATAGTATTACATTTAAATGGATAATAAGCAAAAACATCTAGAATTTATTCAAAATACTATCACACGTATGTCCAATAATCTTTTCTACTTAAGAGGTTGGACTATTACTCTTATTACAGCACTCTTTGCAGTTTTAATAAAAGAAAATAATAATCAACTTATTTATATAGTATATTTACCCGTTGCGATTTTTTGGATGCTTGATGGTTATTTTCTTTCTCAAGAGAGATTATTTAGAGCCCTATACAACTATGTTAGGTTACTAAACAAAAAAGACATAGATTTTTCAATGGATACAAGTCCATATTATAATGACTATAGAAACACTTGGTTTTTTTCAACATTTTCACCAACTCTTCTTATCTTTTATTTGCCAATTATAATGTCGTTGTTAATTCTTACAGATTTATTTACTTAGTTATGGCAAAACGTGTTTTTTTCAGTTTTCATTATGACGATGTTAAAACATTCAGAGTAAATGTTGTTAGGAATCATAGTCTGACTAAGGAAGTAGGACAAGCAGGTTTTTTTGATGCATCAATTTGGGAAGATGCAGAACTACATGGGGATATTGCAGTAAAAAGACTTATAGATTCAAATTTAATAAATACCACGGTAACATGTGTACTTATTGGCACACATACATGGAATAGAAGATGGGTTAGGTACGAGATCATGAAAAGTTATGAACGTGGGAATGCATTAATTGGAATTCATATTAATAGCATTCCTGACAAAAATAGAATGATATATCCACGGGGTAAAAACCCGTTCGATTATTTAGGTTTTTATATTGATTCGAAAGGTAGAAGAAGTAATTATCTAGAGAACAATGGATTGCAATGGATAACTTTCAATGATTTAAAACCAATGCCAAAAAGATTTAATTTGAATTATTGGGACAAGGGTTATAAATTATCCAATTGGGTACCATGTTATGATTGGATGGCAAATGTTGGATATCAAAATTTTAGCAAATGGATAGAAGTAGCTAAATAATAATCTTAAAAGATGATTAACACTGATATTACACCAACGCCTTCTCCAACTCCCCCTTCACTGTCATTGCATCTGCCTGTCCTTTCATCTCTCTCATTACTTGCCCTACCATAAACATGAGTGTGTTTTTGTTGCCGCCTTTGTAGTCTGCAACTGCTTTTGGATTGTTGGCGATTACGGTTTGTATTACTTCTGCAAGTTTACCTGTATCAGTTTCTTTTGGTTTAGAAAGTTCTGCTAATTTTTTCGCAAATACTTCTGGAGATACATCTGTAGATATTTTTTTGTTTATTATTGCATTTGCAATTGCCTGTGAAGATTTTCCACCAAGTAATGCATCTACTTTTTCAAAATATGCTGCTGTATCTTTATTACGAGTAAGAATAAGTGCATCTACCAGTTTTACACCACTTTTTGTATAACGTTCTACTTTTTCTGCTGGTAATTCTGGAAGAGTTTTTTTAATACTCTCTAATAATTCATCTGTAAATTCCATAGGAGGAATATCTGGTTCTGG
>CAYSZW010000015.1:0-27524 GCA_964435665.1 uncultured Gammaproteobacteria bacterium
GGTGTTCCAAAAGCAGACGTATAATTATAGGTTTGTGCACCACATCTATCTGGATCTGCTGTATTTTCTAGTCGTGCAGTTAATTCATATTCTTGACCATTTGCTGTAACGCCACCATATGCGTATGAATAATTATTATTCGTTGCATGCCAAGGTGCAGCTGCATTATTAGTTGGATCTTGAGGCAATGATTCTATATATGTAGGAACTAAAGCAGGTATCCAAGCATTACTTGTTGTACTATTTACACTACAAGTTGTAATGACAGTTCCTGCTGCGCAACTACCTGCTGCTGGAAATCTTCCATTTACTGCATAAAATGCATTTAAAGCATTTGTAATAGTTTCTAAATCTGCTTTTCGACGAGAATCACGAGCTGCTTGTTGGAAACCGTTATAAGAAGATACGCCTAATGCGGAAAGAAGAGCTATTATTCCGATAACAACGATTAATTCGATGAGTGTAAATGATTTGCGCATATTATTGACCAACGAGTTTAAAGATTGTTTCAGGATCTTTATCTAGTTTCATTAAACCATAGATAGTTGCGTCTGTAAAGTGTTCGGTAACAAAGGTATCTATTTCTAACTCTTGTGTAAAGAACTTATCAATACCTGGAATTGCGGCCATACTCCCAGCTAACGCTATCCCATTTTTAAAAACGGAATCTGCAATTTCTGGTGGAGATAATTCGATCAATTCTTTCGCTGCATCAACTACATGATGGAATTGACTCATAAGTGCTTCGCGAACATCTGAAGATTTTAATTTAATTGTTTTTGGAAGACCTGTCTCTAAAGATTTTCCGCGGACACTAATTGTTTTTTCTTCATTAGTAAAATTAAGAAGTTTAATTTTTAGATCTTCGCAGGTTGCTTCTCCAAGAACTATACCGTGTTTTAAATAAGTATAATTTCCAATTAATTTATCCATATTTTCGCCTGCAGATTTTAGAGCTCTTTGTGACACAATTCCACCACCACTAATAATACTTAATTCAAAGATACCACCACCTAAATCTATAACAAAATGAGGTTCATGAGAAAAAATATCATAACCACAACCTGCAGCAGTTGCTAGGGCGCGTTCTATAACAATGACATTATTACAATCGGACTTTAATAATACTTCTTCAACTGCTTTTTGTTCAATTTCGGTTGCTATCGAAGGAACGCTAGTTAACCCTTGAATTGGTGGTTTTATAATTTTATATTCAGATAAGTATGGTTTTACAGCCTTTTGAAATAAATGATGTAAAAAAGCAACTTGAGCATCAAAATCATAAAGAATTCCATTTACAATTGGTCGCACAATTTGAATAAAATCTGGTGTTTTACCAACAATTGTTTTTGCTTCTTGTCCGAAAAAGATGAATTCTTTAATTTTGGCATTATAACCAAGATAAGTAGGTTCTCGCAGTACTACTCCTCTATTACTAATTGCAATACGAGTATTTGTGGTACCAATATCAAAATATACTTTAAAAGAAGATAAAAATGGAATGTTAAATCGACGAAAGTTCTTAAATATTGAGACCATATTGTTATAATGATACTATCTAATATGAATTTATTTAAAGGAAAAATTTCTTTCTTACAGTATATCCCATTTTATTATTATCTCCTGATATTTTTTACACCACTTGTAATGAACTCAGTAACTTCTGAAATCTTTGAATTTAACAAAATGATTTTAGTGTATGTAATGACACTTATTATTACATTTATATATGTAGTACGAATTATTACAAAACCTCAAAAATTTGTACACTCTTTCTTTACTGCGATATTTATTGTATTTATTATTTCTCAAGTACTTTCTACGGTATATTCCATCGATACGTTAACTTCTATTTTTGGCTATTACGGAAGATGGAACGGCGGATTATTATCAATTATTTCGTATTTCATTTTATTTTTTATTTGTATTCAAACATTCTCGCGGCAGCAGGTAATTAAATTGTTACAAGTATCTTTACTTTCATCATCACTAGTAATACTATGGGGATTACTTGCAACTATTGGATATGATTTTTCTTGTTATATATTTACTGGTAGTTTAACAAATAGCTGTTGGACGGCTCAGTTTAATCCTAGTGAACGCATGTTCTCGACAATTGGTCAACCCAACTGGTTAGGGGCTTACTTAGCATTTCATTTTTTTATTGGTGCTTATTTTTTAATAAAAAAAACAGTAGCAAATGGCGCTCCATTTTTGCAATCTTTAGTTAAAACACAGCCATTATTACTAACAGGTTATCTTATTTTAAATATTGTCGCACTTTATTTAACTAAATCACGTTCTTCTTTATTAGCTTTAGGAATTTCTGTCATGTTAGGCATTCTTATATTCTTAAGTAAAAAATTTATTGTAAAAAAAAGAACAGAAGAAGTAGTTATGATTATATTTGCCTTAGGAATATTTCTTACTTTTTTTACAGGTTGGAAAACGGGATTTATTCAACAATTTTTTGCCCTACCTACAGAGACTACAACTGTCACAGATTCGTTTGATATTAGAAAAGTTGTATGGAAAGGTGCAATAGATTTAGGGTTAAAATATCCTTATTTTGGTTCTGGAGTTGAAACATTTGCATATTCATATTACTTTACTAGACCATTAGCTCATAATTTAACTTCTGAATGGGATTTTATATATAACAAAGCACATAATGAATACCTAAATTATTTTGCAACAACAGGGTTTGTTGGAGTTTCTGCTTATTTAATTGTAATTATTTCTGTATTTATTATATTTTGGAGATATTATGAACAAGATGAACAGAAATTAAAAACAGAAAAAGATACGTTGTTGGTAACAGCCATT
Source organism: uncultured Gammaproteobacteria bacterium (assembly GCA_964435665.1). Taxonomy (GTDB): domain Bacteria; phylum Patescibacteriota; class Microgenomatia; order UBA1406; family GWC2-37-13; genus MFZZ01. The sequence goes on from CAYSZW010000015.1 coordinate 2,827, forward strand.
ATGTTAGGTTATATAACTATTCTTATTACTAACTTTTTTGGTTTTTCTGTTTCTACCATACAACTTTTATTTTATTTGTCACCAGCTCTGGTTATTGCACTGTTTCAAAATCCAAAGGAATTTAAAAAAATATCTTTTGATGCAATTTCTCTAAAACAAAAAATGAGTATTGTTTTTGTTTCAATTTTATTTGTTTGGGGAGTTTGGTACCTTCAAAATTATTATATTGCTGATACAGAATATGCTAAAGCAAAAGTAAAAATGAGTTCTAATGATTATGCTGAAGCACTTGTATTACTCGACTCTGCAAGACGAAGAAAATATGAGCATGTGTATGAAGATAAAATGTCATACACACTTGCTAACTTAGCATTTGTATATTCTTTTAGTGATGAAAAAGAACGAGCCAGTAGATATATTCTTCTTGCAGATGTTGCAAATTTACGAACACTCGAAAGGTCACCAGAAAATATTCAGTACTGGCGTACCAGAGGTAAAAACTATTATCTGTTTTATCAAATTAATAACAAAGAAGAAGATTTGCAGAAAGCATTAGTAGCTTTTGAAAAAGTAACTGCAATCGCAAAAACTGATGTACAAAGTAAATATACGTTAGCTTTATTTCAATGGATTGCTAGTCGCGAAATAAATGATCCAGAAAAATCTGCCTTATTATATGGTCGAGCTTTGGAAGAAATAAGAACAGTTCTTGATCTTCGACCTAACTATATTGAAGCTCAAGAGTTGTTGAGTGAAATGTTAGCAGGAGTTTAAATTGATTTCATATAGAATAGGGTTACTTCATCACTTTGTTCCTCGTACTGAACACTCATCAGTTTTACTGATGATGACATATTTATGTAACTTAACATGACAATGTAACGTTATTCTACCCATTAAAAACGGACTCTTTCGAGTCCGTTTTTATTAATAATAGTAATTGCTGATTAGGAAGGATTTCCAACCATAACCTGTGTACCAGTTCCAGATGTGAATATTTCAAACCATTCTGATGCATCTCCACCATCTCCACTTAATTTACTTGCGTTAGATGTTGCTTCTTGTCTAACACCAATTTCGTAATCACTACCTGGTGCAACGTTGGTACCTGAAAATCTAACATAGTAGAACATAAGACAGTTATTTACTGCTGTACCTGATGAATTGGTACATGTTCTTCTTTGATTGTTAGAAGGATCTGTAGGCATTGAACTTGCATATGCGCAGACATTAACTCCTAACCAATTTGTAGCACAAGGTTGTGATTGTGCATTTCCAGCTCCAACAGATGTTGTACCTGCACCGGCAGCAGTAATTGCTGTGGTCCAAGCACCTTGAACTGCTACACCATCATTAACATATTGTTCTAAAATTGCCTGAATTTTTTGAGCATCGGAAATACGTTTTGTATCTCTGGTTCTCTTTTGTGCTTCAGCTGGATTTAATGTAAGTAATACGGTAACGGCCAGCAAGCCGATAATACCGATAACAATGAGAAGCTCTACGAGTGTAAAAGCTTTCTGCGCGTATTGTTTCATAGATTATAAATAAATGATAATATTTTCAATAGTTTCACTATACACAATTTTTTTTGTCCATGTCAATACCCGATTATTGCAATGAGCTGGTAAGACTAAATATTGGAGTAATAACAGCCATAACTACGAATCCTACAGTAACTCCGAGAACTATTAAAATCATTGGTTCTATAAGTACAAGCATAGCTTTTACTGCAAGTTCTGTTTCAGATTGATAATACCCAGAAACTTTATCAAGAGTTTCATCTAAATGTCCAGTTTGTTCACCGACAATTGTCATTTGTACTAATGATTCAGGGAATATTTTTTCATTCGACATTGCAGTTCCAATAGATAATCCTTTCTCTACTCGTTCTTTAATACGAATAAATGCATTTCTAAATACTGTATTTGTATTTACTTCTGTCACAATGGAAAGTGCATCTAGAATTGGTACACCCGAACCAATAAGAATGGAAAGAGTTCTTGTTGCGTCAACTAAAGAAGCAGTAATAATAATTTTGCCGAAAACGGGTACGTACAAAACATATGTATCGAATAATTTTTTTCCGGTTGGAGATTTAAGTCCGCGTTGAAATAAAAATCCAGCAACACCAATACCTACAAGAACAAAAATCCAGTAACTTTCTAAAAAGCTTGAGATATTAATAAGAAATTGTGTTGAACCTGAGAGTTCAACTTGCATACTTTCATACAATTCAGTAAGTCTTGGAACGACAAATGTCATAATGACAAAAATCATTGCAAACATTGCAATAATAATGACAACAGGATAAATAAGTGCATTTTTAATTTTGGATTTAAATGCGCGTTGAAATTCTAAATTTTCTGCAAGTTTGGATAAAATACTATCAAGCTTTCCAGATGCTTCTCCCGATTTAACAAGAGCAATATAAAATGTAGAAAAATATTGTGGATATTTTGCAAGAGCTGAGGAAAAGTTTTTACCTTCACGAATACTTTTATCAATATCACCTAATAAATTTTTAAATACCGTTTTGGATGTTTGTTTTTTTAAAATTTCAATAGAATCAATAATGGTTAAACCTGCATTTAACATAATGGCAAGTTGTCTTGTCATATAGGTAATATCATTAAATGAAACTCGTTGAAGAATTGTCGAAACAGAACTCAGTTGTGATTGTTTAATCTCTTTAATTTCGAGAATAAAATAGCCATTGGATTTTAAATAATCCATTACTTCTTTCGTAGTCTCGGCCTCGAGTTGACCTTTAATTGGACTGTTATTAAGGAGAGCTTTATATTGAAACAACATATGCTTATGTCACAAACTTTTTCACTTCATTCTCTCGAAGAGCATAACTTTGTGCAACTTCACGGGATATACTATTTTGTTTATATAACATTGCTAAATATTTTTCGAAAAGAATCATTTCTTGATCTTCTGCTGTTTCAAGGACATTATCGATCATATACACTTTTCCTTCACGAATTAAAGAAGAAACTGCAGGAGTATTTAATAATATTTCTAGCGCTGGAACACGAGATGTTCCGCTGATATGTGGCACAAGTCTTTGTGAAACTACACCTTTTAAGACAGAAGCTAATTGATGTCTAATTTGATTTTGTTGATTAGCCGGAAATACATCGACGATACGATTAATTGCATCTGGTGTACTTCCTGTATGTAAGGTTGAAAACACTAAATGACCTGTTTCTGCAATTGTCATGGCAGCCTGAATTGTGTCAAAGTCTCGCATTTCTCCAATAAGTACAACATCGGGATCTTCTCGGAGTACGGATCGTAATGCTTTTACCCATGAATGTGTATCTCCATGAAGTTCTCGTTGGGAAATAATTGATTTAGATTTTGGATAAATATATTCAATTGGATCTTCTATGGTAATAATATGTTTTTCTTGATTTAAATTTACCTCGTTCAAAATAGAGGCAATAGTTGTAGATTTACCTTCACCAGTTGGACCAGTTAACAAAATAAGACCTTCTTTTACTTGTGCAAATTTATGTAATGAATCTGGTAAACTAAGTTCTTCAATTGTTGGAATTTTTTGAGGAATAATACGGAAAGCTGCTGCAAATGCACCACGAACATGGTAATAATTAACACGGTATCTAAATTCTCCCCATTCATGACTAAAATCTATTTCTTTATTTGTTTCGAACTCATCTTTTTGTTCTGGCGTTAAGATTTTATAAAGCATCATTTTAACTTCTTCATAAGATAGTTCTTTTTCTGTTTTAAGTTGAATTAATTTATCGTTAACACGAATGGTAGGATAATATCCAGTAATGATATGTAAATCTGAAGCACGTTTTTCTGCAGTAATTTTAAATAATTCAACAATATCCATATATAGTTAATGTAATCATAAATTAAAACTAAAAACCACTCGAATTTTATGCTTCTGTAACTCTCATTACTTCATCAATTGTTGTTAAACCAGCAAGAGCTTTTAAGTAACCGTCTTGTTTCATAAGTACCATACCTTCTTTTCTTGCTTGAAGTTCAATTTGTTGTGAGGAAGATTGTTCCATAACTAATTTATTTACTTCTGGTGAACTTCGTAAAATTTCAAAAATACCAATACGTCCCATATAACCTGATTGATTACATTCATCACAACCTTTTCCACGGGCTAAATGCATTGGTTGTCCATCAACATATGCTTTTGGAAGTATAGGTCCAAGTATTGTTTTAATTGATGTTTGAATTTCTGCAGAAGGTTCATACATTTCTTTACAGTGAGGACATACTTGTCGGACAATACGTTGACCCATAATGGTACTTAGTACAGAAGCAATTAAAAATGGTTCTCCACCTAAATCAATTAAACGAGGAATTGCAGTTGCTGAATCATTTGTGTGCAATGTTGAAAAGACTAAATGTCCCGTTAAAGCAGCTTGAATCGCCAGTTGTGTTGTTTCTTTATCACGAATTTCACCGACGAGAATAATATTTGGATCTTGTCGTAAAAAAGATTTCAATCCTGTTGCAAATGTTAATCCTGCTTGAGGATTAATTTGTACTTGATTAATTCCTTCAATTTGATACTCTACTGGATCTTCTAATGTAACAATATTGACAGCTTTTGTATTTAATCGACTTAACACAGAATACAACGTTGTTGTTTTACCGGAACCAGTTGGACCGGTTACAAGTACAATTCCATACGATCTGGCTATTCCTTCTTCAAAACGTTGAAGTTGAACCCCTTCAACACCTAATTTATCTAAAGTTGGTAAACCACCAGTTTTTCGAAGTAAACGTGAAACAATTTTTTCTCCATGCACAGTTGGCAAAGAAGATACACGCAAATCAACCTCTTCTTCACCCAATTTATAATGAAATCTGCCGTCTTGTGGAATACGTTTTTCATCAATTTTCATACCTCCGAGAATTTTTATTCTTGAAATAAGAGAATCATGAATACTTCGTGGAAGAGATAGTTTTTCCATTAAGATACCGTCAATACGATAACGGACTCGTGTTTTAACATCTTGAGGTTCAATATGGATATCAGATGCTCGACTTTTAATGCCAAACTCTACAATAGTATTTACAATTTTTGCAATTGGTGCAGAATTAAATTCGTTACTTGTACTTATAGATTCTATTGGCGAATCTGTTGAAGAAATATCTGCAACTGCCTCCTTAACCATTGGAGAAAGATTTAAGCTGTAGGCAATATTCATTGCCTTCATAATGTCAGCTTCAGAAGCTAACACTGGCACAATTTTGATATCCCGTTTTGCTTTTAAATATTCTATTGCTTCAATTTTGAGTGGATTAGAAGTAGCAACATATAATTGTTTAGAAGTTGTATCGAATAAATAGGGAATAATATGGTTCTGTTCTGCAATTTGTCTTGGTACAAAATTTAAAGCAGAAGGATCAATTGGCGTTGAAGCAATATTTACATAAGGAACATTTAATATTTCTGCTTTTGATCTTAAAATATCATCACTAGAAATACCATCCACAGTGGTTAAATACTGATCTATAGGAACCTTTTTAACCAGAGCGTCCTGCTCTAGTTTTATTGCAGATTCCTGGGTAAGTATATTCTTCTCAATAAGCTTTTGCAGAAGCAGTTTGGGATCTAACTCCATATCTCTCAATATAGGGTGAATTATGATAAAATGCAACTGTTAAGCAGATCTATGTTTCCTATTATTTTACAAGCAAATAACCCCTCTACATTTGATGCATATCTAGCTCAAATGGCATTAGAAAATAATTTCGATGCACTCCAAAAACAAATTATTCTTCCAGAAAAAACAACCATTACAATCGGTCAAATTAGACAATTAAAAAAAGAATTAAGTATTACAACTTCTAAACCAAGATTTATTATTTTTCAGCAGTTTGAAACAGCAACAATAGAAGCACAAAATGCTTTACTAAAAGTTTTAGAAGATCTAAATACAAAAAATCAGTTTGTCATGTTAGTTAATCATATTGGTGCAGTACTTCCAACTATTATTTCACGTTCTCGCGTAATCGACTTAGAAGAAGAAAAAACTATTCACGATGAGAATACCGTAAAAACAATACATACTTTTCTGGAAAATCCAAACATTTCTTTTTTATCTGATCCTATTTTTACAGTTACGACAAAAGAACAAGCCGCATTATTATTACGAATTTGTATCGAGTTACTTCGTGAACGTATGAAAGATAACATAAGTACCTATCCAACAATTATAAAAAAGACATTTGATTTACTTTATAAACTGGAACACAATAATTTAAGCTCACAGTTAACCGTAGATAGTTGGGTATTACTTGTCATTAAATCTGCAAAAAAGTAATACTACTTGCCATACATTACCTTATATGTATAGAATGAAAGTATGAATACCGTTTTGAAAAAAACGAATGCTTTTACTATTGTTGAACTTATTGTTGTTATAACTGTTATTGCTATATTAACTGGCGGAGCAGCTCTTTCTATTACATCAAACGCAAGAAATGCACGAGACACACGTCGACGAACTGATATTCAACAAATCAAATCTTCTTTAGAATTTTATAGATCTGCTCAACCAAATGGATTTTATCCAGTTGCGTTACCAACACTAGTTCCTTCTTTTATGGAGGCAGTTCCTACAGATCCATCTTCAACAACAACAACGGTTATTAACTATACATATACTCCAGCACCTAGTGGTTGTAATAATACAACTACATTATGTACAACATATTCATTATCCACATCGTTAGAAACAGGGACAACATATCAGGTTACTCCACTCAGTATTCAATAATAAGTGGATTTATATATAGTTTTGAAAAATAAATCTATGCAAAAAGGCTTTACACTTGTAGAAATAATTATTGTAATTATGATTATGAGTGTTTTTATTGGTGTGGGATATACAACATATACAAAACAATTTGTGGCTAAAGATTTTGATAGACAAGTAGATACATTTGTTACAACATTGGAGTTTGCCAAAAGTAGATCTATGGCGAGAGATATTTCTCCAAATAGTGGCTGTACTCAATTTGATAGATATGAAGTGCGTGTCTGGCAAGGTAATACACCACCTCAGTATAGAATGAGATTTATTTGTACGGCTGGAGCTCCAAATATTGCATTAGAAGTAGTTCAATTTAACAATATTACAGTATCGGGTTTAGCTGCTAGTCCTGCAGATATTCAATTTCATCATCCATATGGCTGCACAACAGATACATGTAATGCAGCAACCACAACAATTCGATTAAGAAATACAGTTAGTGCTACTTGTAAAGATATTTCAATTAACAGTTTAGGAAGTATTTCTGTTGGAGATTTAATTAATGGTTGTTAATAAAAAAGGATTTACATTATTGGAAGTAATGATTTTTACTACCATTTTAACTGTGGTGCTTGTTTCTGCTGCTGCATTTACAACTCGTTTAGTTTATAACTTGCGTATTAATGAACATAAAATTTTTGCTAATGTGTATGCTTCCGAGTTATTGGAATGGCTTACTTCTGAACGAGAGGCAAACTGGAATAGTTTATATACAGCAGCTGGAAATGCACCTGGAGATATTACTACCTATTGTGTAAATGGTAATCTTACGGTTAATACTACATTTGCCGATTCTGTTTTTAGAATCCCGACTGTTGGCAATCCTTGTGCTTTTAATGGAATTACAGGCCGTGTTCCTGCAATTTTTAAAAGGGAACTTATTTTAACAATAAATAGTACAAATCAGGTTACAGCAACAGTTCGCGTTTCTTGGCAAGAAGGAGCAACTGTTTATTCAGATGAAATTCAAGCAGTTTATACATCTTGGTAATATGAAAAAAAAAGGATTTACACTCATTGAAATGTTGATTGTGTTAACAGTCGTTGCTATTGTGCTCCCTACTGTATTTACAATTGTTATTGTTATTATGCGACAACAAGTACGCATTTATAAAGTTGTAGAAACCAGAAGACAAGGAGACTATATTCTTACTTTTATAAAAGACCGACTTGTAAGATCTAACCAGATGTTAGATTATCCTGCCGGAACACAATTATGTGATACTGCTCCATCAACTTCTCCTGCAACGGATGGTTCTACCGTTGCATTTTTAGGTAATGATGATGTTCAGTATCGTATTTTTTCTCAAACTTCTGGTGGAACGACTAACCTGATGTTTGCATCACCAGCTAATACTGTAACACCTATAACCATTAATAATAACTTAGTAGATATAACAAATTTTTCAGTTCAATGTGGCAGAAGAGCTGGTTTAGGTGCACCTCTTATAAATGTTTCTTTTACAGTCCGTTTTAAGGATCCAGAATTTTCTGTTTCAATTCCATACCAAACAAAAGTAAAACTGCGCGAGTGAGATTGATTTTTACCTGTCTTTTCTGCTAATCTAATCTATATGGCAAATAAAGTTTTTTCATTGGCAATTAATGAGTATCAAACCAGATTGGCTCATCTTGAAAAGAAAAAAGATAAATTAGAACTTCTTTCATTAGGTTACGACAATACTGTTCCTACTTTTTTTTCGAATCCAACTGATAAATCTATAGAGACTCAAGCTCAACTTATCATGCAGATTTATAAACAGCTCAATATTAAAGAAACAAAAGTACAGATTGTTATTCCAGATTCTGTAAGTTTTTCTCAGCTTATTGTAATGCCAAAACTTAATGAAGAAGAATTAGCAAAAGCAATAAAATTACAAGTTGATGAAATTATTCCGCTCCCCATTTCTGAAACGAATATTGATTTTGAAATTGTAAATGAATTACCAGAAAATAAAATTCTTGTATTATTTGTAGCAATCGAAAAAAAGATCTCAGATCATATCGCAAAAACGATTGAATTTACCAAACTTGAGCCGATATCCTTAGAAAATGAATTAAGTGTGTTAGGAAGATTTTTTGCAGAAGTATATCCGTTTATGAAAGATCCTTCCATTGTTGTTAATTTTGGTTTTAATGCAACATCTTTTTATATAATGAATCCTCCGTTTCCTTATTTTCAAAATACCAAGACAATTAAAATTGGTTTATCAACCTTCTTAAAAGATTTAAAAATGAATATGAACATGGAACCATTAAAATCGTTAGAAGCATTACAATCTGTTGGATTAAGTACAAATGGATCTGTTAATTTATCACCAGTTATTTCACCAATAATTACAGAACTTATTAACGAGATTACAGGAAATGTAAAGCTTGCAAAAGAAAAATATAATGCTTCAATAAAACACATTTATATTATGAATTATGATGCTTCAATTGCTCATTTGTATGAAGCTATACAAAACGCCACGTCCATTCCTACTCTACCCGTTCCAATTGAATCTGTACTTGTATCAAATCCAATTGTTCAAACATTTAAGAATAATTTAACTGCGTTTTTACCAGTTATTGCAGGACATTTGCGATGAAGCGACATATTAACTTACTTTCAATAACCTTTACTAAACGAAAGCTTTCAGAAATTGCCGGAGATTTTCGATGGAAAGCTCTTATTATTTTAGTGATTTTAGTGTTAGCTGGAGTAAGTGAATTTTTTATACATCTTTATCTTCAAAATGAAATTAAAAAGTATGAAAGTAGTAAAGTAACTTTAGAACAGTATGTTGATGAAAATGCAGAATTCGAAAATAAAATTAAGTTTTTTTTCTATAAATATGGATTATTAAAAAAATATTTAGCTGAAGATGCGAACGGATATGTGTTTTATGAAAAAGTTCAAGCATTAATTACTGAGGCAGCACCAAATGCAAAAATTACTGAATTTGCTTATAAAAATAATGGCGAAACAACGTTTACTTTAATATTCGCAAATTACGATGAAGCTGCTGGATTTATTTCTCAGTTAGAAACCCCACTATTTTTAGATATTTTTGAATATATTGAATTACAAGGATTTGATGCAAAAGATTCTGTAAGTACAACTGGGTTTTCGTTAAGTATTACAGCACAATTTATTAAACAAAATGAAACTTGATTACAACATAATAAAAGCTTTTTTACAAAATAAAAATGTCTATCCTACGATTATTATCGTTTTTTTTGACATTGTATTATTAATTTGCCTTATCTATTTTGGCCTTCAATTACGCACTACTTATACAGATATGATTGCATCTCAAGATAAAGTACAAGAAATGAAAGCTACAATAACATTAATACGTAATAATCAGACCATTTTTAATGGAAGAATTGAGGAATATAATGAAATCTTAGAACAGCTAATTCCAAATAGTGAAAGTTATTTTTCAGTTATTTCTACACTTGAACAGTTATCATCCAAAACTGGAGTAGCAATTAATTCATATAGTGTTAACTTAGATGCCACAACTGAAGAAAAATTAACGTTGTCGGTTACTATTTTAGGAGATGCAACTTCATTACAAAAATTTATTCAAGAATATAAATATGGTGGAGGTAGATTACTTACGACAGATGGATTAAATATGACACCACAAGAATTAGAAAGTGTAACGTTTTCATTAAATTTTTATCACAATGAATTTAGAGATACGGTAAGTTCAAGCTCACAAGTAACTACTGCAGATTTAGAACTGCTAGATGAAATCAAAACACAACTGTAATATTATTCAAAAATAATATTATCTTTATTTTTAAGAAGTCGAGCAAAACCTTCAGAAATTTGTGCACCTTTTGAAGTCCAATATTCAAAACGAGTTTTGTTAAGACGAATATTTTTTTCTTTTTCGAGTGGATTATAAACTCCTACTTTATCCAAATAAGCTCCGTCTCTTTTTTGTCTTTTATCAAGAGCTACTATTCTATAAAAAGGAATTTTCTTTTTTCCGAATCTCATTAATCTAAGTGTGACTGCCATAATTTTGCTTGTTTAGGTTTGGATTATTTAAAATATATAAAACCTAAGGAACTATTATAATAGGTTTAACTCATTTTTTCCAGTGCATTTTGGGCTGCATTCTCTTCTGCTTGTTTTTTAGACATACCATGCCCTTCTGCAACTTTTTTTCCATTCACAATAACTTCTACAATAAACTCTTTTTTATGTTCTGGACCAGTAGAACTGGATAGATTATAGGTTGGTAAATTTTTATAAGAAGCTTGTGTAATTTCTTGTAAACGACTTTTTGGTGACATATATAATTTATTTTCTACGATATGTTTTAATTTATCTTTAAATAAATAGGTAGTAATAAATTCATATGCTTTATCAAAACCTTGGTCAATAAAGATAGCTGCAATGAGTGCTTCAAAACAATCAGCTAAAATATTTGTCTTATCACGACCTTCTCCTTTTTCTTCCCCTTTGGAAAGGAATAAATAGGTTCCCAATTCTAATGTTTTTGCTACTTCTGCTAAACTTTCTGTGCGTACAATAGATGCTTTAATATCTGTGTAATCCCCTTCAGCCAAATTTGCATAATTTTGATACAAATAAATAGATGTAGCCAAAGAAAGTACACTATCACCTAAAAATTCTAGTTTTTCGTTTGAAGGAAGTTCTGAATCTCTGTGTTCATTTAAATAGGAACGATGGATAAACACATTTTGTAACAGAGTTTTATTTTTAAAATGAATGTTGATGGTTTGTTCTAATTGTGCAAGTAGTTCCATAATTATTCTTTTGGCTCGGCTGGTATACCTGTTACGACAGCACCCAAAACTGCATTTATAAAAGCAAATGATCGTTCGTTGCCCATTTCTTTTGCAAGTTCAACAGCTTCGTTAATGACAACTTTTACTGGTTCTTTTTTTTCGATGAGTAATTCGTATACTGCTAAACGAAGAATACAAAGATCAGTACGAGCAATTTTATCGAGTGGATATTTAGGAGCATGTGTCGCGATTATTCCATCAATCTTTTCGGAGTTTTTAAAAATGTCTGCAGTAATATCTTCATATTGCTTATTTGGCAATACAACATGTGCATCGTTTGTTTCAAACGATTTTGAAAAAAGATTTTGGACAATATTTATCCGTTTTTCATGTCTTGCATCCACAATAAGGTATAGTAATTAATAACAAATGTTATTCACTAACTACTGGATTTGTAGCTTCAGTTTCTTCTGCTTTGGTTGCTGTTAAAGAGACTGCTGCACCGTTATCTGTTGATTGACAGAATTTACACATTTGATGAGGCAATTTTCTTTTACCACAATTTTTACAAAGAACTAAATCTGGTAAAAATTTTTCTCTTTTACGTTCTAAGATTCTTGCGCCTTTTCTTGCTTTAGAATGCTTTCGTTTTGGTAATGGAGCCATAAAACAAATTCTAATTAGTAATTTAGATAATAAGCACTAATAATACCATGAAAAGACTTTCAAAACAAGACTAAATACAATATTAATCTCTTGCTACTTCTTCTACCCCATACTTATCAATTCTTTCTTTTAATTTTGGAAAATCTGTTACTTTATATGTACTTATAAATTGGTCAACAGCATCTTTTACTTTATGAACAAGTTTTATATCAGTAAGATCAGCTACTTTTAAGTCAGAATATCCACTCTGTTGTGTTCCATATAAATCTCCTGGTCCACGTGTTTTAAAATCAAACTCTGCAAGTTTCATACCAGAATTTGTTTTTGCAAAAAATTGAAGACGTGGGTTAAATTGTGCTTCTTTAGTACTAGTAAAAAGAAAACAATATGATTGTTTGTCTCCTCGGCCCACACGACCTCTTAATTGGTGCAGTTGTGCAAGCCCAAATCGTTCTGCACCTTCTATAATCATAATTGTTGCATTTGGAACGTCTATTCCTACTTCTACAACAGATGTCGAAACTAAAATATCATATTTTTTATCTTTAAAATCTTTCATAACCGTATCTTTGTCTGCAGATTTCATTTTTCCATGAAGAAGTGCGACTTTACAATCTGTAAATACTTCCTTTTTTAAATATTCATATTCTTTGTTTGCAGCTTTTACCGTTGTCATTGTTTCTGATTCAGATTCTTCGATTAACGGACAGATTACATAGACTTGTTCTCCTTTTTGTTTAATTTTTTCACGAATCCATTTATAACCATCTTGTCTTTTTGTTGTAGCAACGACATGTGTTTTAATTGGTAATCTACCTTTTGGCATTTCATCAATAATAGAAAGATCAAGTTCACTGTACAGTGTTAACGAAACGGTTCGAGGTATTGGGGTTGCAGTCATTGTTAATAAATGTGGGTTAACGCCTTTTTGTTTTAATTGAGCTCTTTGTCGAACGCCAAATCTGTGTTGTTCATCAACAATAACAAGTCCCACGTTTTTAAAACTTACATATCCAGACAAAAGTGCTTGTGTTCCAATAATAACATCGTATTCAGATGTATCTGTATTTTTTTTATTGAACGTTTTATTGGCTTGAGTTTGTAATGCAACTTTTATTGGATAATTAGCAAACATCGTACTCATTGTTTTAAAGTGTTGTTGTGCCAATATCTCAGTTGGAACCATAACAAGTGTTTGTGATTTATTTAAATGTGCAACATACGCTCCAATTGCCGCAACTGCAGTTTTACCAGATCCTACATCTCCCTGTAAAAATCTATTCATAGGATTTGGTTTTTTTAAATCAGAAAGAATTTCATCCACTGTTCTTTTTTGCGCACCAGTTAATTCATATGGAAGAGATTTTATAAATGTGTCAATTTCTTTTTCTCGTTTTTTTGTAAATGTAAATGGTTTTGTAACTACTTCTTTTTCCCATTCTTTTTTAACTAATTTAGAAGAAAGAAGTTTGGCAAATAATTCATCAAAACCAATACGTTCTTTAGCTTTTTCTAAATCCGACATTTTTTCTGGAAAATGAATCGTTTGTAATGCGACTGTTTCTTCCATTAATGCAGAAGATGTACGAATTGTATCTGGTAAATATTCATACGAATTACCCTTTAAAACATGATTTAAAACGTAGAATATTTTTTCACGGATTGTTTTTGTTGAAAGTCCATACACTTGAGGATATACAGGTACAATGCGACCAACATGTATAGGAATATTGGTACCAACAACTTCATACTCTTCTGGCTTCATACTTTTTTGTTTGCCAAACGTTTCAACAATACCTGCAATCCATACTTTCTGATTTTTAAGTAAATTTACTAAATAAGGTTGGTTATACCAGACTAAATTAATTGTTCCCGAAGTATCTGTCATTTTTGCTTTTTGAAGTTTTAAACCACGACGAGAATATTCTGTTTTAATTTCTGTAATATCTCCTTGTAATGTAACTTTTTCACCAGGTTGTGCCTGAGCAATAGTAGAAACTATGCCTAAATTTTCATGTCGAAAAGGAAAGTAATGTAACAATTGCCAAAACGTTTCAATGCCTAATGCTTGAAAGCGTTTAATAGTAAGAGGGCTAGTTCTAGGAAGTGTATTTATCGGTTGTGTATGGTTCATGTCATGTACATTATATCGCAAAGTACATTTTGTTATACTGAAGTTATGTCAAACTTAAAAAAAGCTTTATTGTTTGGATTTTTTACTTGGTTACTACCATTTGTATACTCATTCCTTTTTTATTCTCGTGAAGGTAATGTACTTATAAATATGGATGTGTTTAAATCTATGATGGTTGTTGTATCTTTGACAGTCGCAATTATTTTTTTAGTTAAATATTTTAAGAATGTTAAAGGTAATTATTTACGAAATGGTGGTTATTTAGGATTAATTTGGTTTGTAATAAATCTGTTACTAGATATTGTTATTTTGTTACCTTTATCTGGAATGCCCATGCAAGATTATGTTAACCAAATTGCAATTCGCTATTTAGCAATTCCAGTTGTGACAATTGGAATTGGATATATTCTAGAAAAAAAACTTCCATAAATGAAAAACCCCACCTTTTCCAAGGGTGGGGTACTATTTTGTAAATACACAAAAATTAGAATCGGCCATTCTCCATATCCACTTGAAGTGCCGAATATGCATCAATCCATTCATTAGGAAACTTTTCTGCTGGAGTCTTGCCTAATAGCTGCTTATGGGCAGTATTAAACCATTGATCCATTGCATTCATTGTGGTAAAACAGTGAAGCAAATTGAGAAGAAATTCTTCAGCAAAACCATCTCCTCTAAGTGCCCCAAGTTGACGTAATAACTCATAGGCAGGTTTGAATTTATACCCTGCACTGTTTAATACCATTCGTGCAGTAATTGCTACTGCTTGTTTACGAGTACCAACTCCTAATTTGTCGAGAATACGGTGAACATGATTTTTTGCAGTACCCGTTGTAATAACCAAGGCATCTGCAATTTTTGCATTAGAATATCCTTCTCGTAAAAGAGCAAGGACTTCATGTTCACGCTCGGATAACTCAAATTGTGATGGTGGGGGTTTAAATAAAGCATCAGTTAAAATCCCACAGGTACGACAGACATCTTCAGACTGATTTGTCAAAGTGTTCATATCGTGTCTCCGTAGTGTTTAGTGAGGAATACGACCCGATGTGGCATCAAAGCGAAGTGCTTCTTTGATTTTAAACCAGTTAGAATCTTGCATTGCTTCATTCGGGCTTAGTCCTCCGAGTTGATCATTTGGAGTCATAAGCCAGACTGTTAATGTATCAATATCTTCGAAAGTTGAAATTAAGGAAAGCAACGTATGAATTGCATGTTTATCAGGAATTCCTGAAAGTCTATGCAAAATACTATATGCCTTTCTGAAATTCGGTGTAGATGCACCATTTCCTAATTCTGTATTACCTTCAATGCCACGTGGACCACCTTCAATTGACATGTTAGTCTCCTTATTGTGATTGTGCTTTTCTCGTTCGCGGTGAGAAACCGATCTAAAAAAGATATGGTTGCAAATTTCCATACTAAATTCAGATGCGGCTTATTATATCAAAAACCCCACCTTTTCCAAGGGTGGGGTACTATTTTGTAAATACACAAATACTATAATGCATGCAGTCTTTCTACACGCAATGATAAAGCATACGCCACATCTTCATACCATCCTGTGGCAATACAAGTAGCAGGTTGCAGTCCTGCTAATGCTTCACAAGGTGCTCGCAACCAATCCCCACAATCAAAATCATTAGGAAATACTTCAGAAAGTAATTCTTCGAGCATGTCTGGCTCTCCAGTTTGCTCAAGAATTAAAAATACTTTCATAAATACATCCCTATTTTTGATACAGAAATGTTGACACAGTTCTGGTACTGGTTCATCCGTTAATCCACAAGGGATTTGGTTTGGAAACTCCTCCAGAGATGTACTATGCCGTGTACAGTAAAACTGTGGTTGGTATCCGTTTGAAGATGACATGACAGCTCCTTTATGTATTCGTGCATTTCTCGTTCGGTACGAGAAACCTATTTAAAATAAGTAAAGAAAGCAATAGATCCTATACTTATTTTAAGTGGGATTATTATAACAACTTTTATAGGAAATGAATAAGTTGGTTAACTTCGTTTGAAACTCCCTTTTCTAAAATGCAATTACATGTAGAAGAGCGGTGCAAAGCTTGTGATTATAAGGAGAATAACAGCAATTATCATAATAATTTTAAGGAATAATCTGCCATTAAATATTTTTTTTAGTTTCATATTCAATTACAATTCTATTGTATAATGAATTGATTATCAAGGTATTTTATTATGGCATATATTCCTCGTCACAGAAGGTCTACCAATTTTTCTTCATTCAAATTTAATAAGCAAAAGCTTATTATGTATGGTGTTGTTGCAGTAATTGGACTTATTTTTTTTGGTTATGTTGGTGCATTAGGTTTATTTGCATGGTATGGACGAGATTTACCCCAACCAGGAAAACTTGCAGAATCCCGAGGAAACTCTACAATTTTTTATGACCGTAATGACAAGGTCATTTATGAAATGTATCAAGATAAAAATCGAGTGCAAGTTAATGCGGAAGATATTTCGGACTACTTAAAAAAAGCTACAGTAGCTATTGAAGATAAGCGGTTTTATGAACATAAAGGTATCTCAGAATTTGGTATTCTTCGTGCTGCAATTATGAGTGCACTGGGACAACCTCAAGGAGGTTCAACTATTACCCAACAATTAATTAAAAATGTGTTGCTTAGTTCTGAACGCACATTACCACGAAAAATAAAAGAAGCAATATTAGCTTCTCAAGTTGAGAAAAAATATACAAAAGATGAAATTTTAGGTATGTATTTAAACGAGGCACCATACGGTGGAAGTTATTATGGTGTAGGTTCTGCGGCAGCTGGATATTTTGGAAAAGAACCTAAAGATTTATCATTAGTAGAAGCTGCTGTACTTGCAGGATTACCACAAAACCCTTCAGCATTTTCTCCATTTATTGGTGAAAAAGATTTATGGAAAGGTCGTGCAAAAGATGTATTGCGACGCATGCGTGAAGATGAATATATTACAAAAGATGAAGAAGAAGCTTCTGTTGCAAAATTAGATAAATTGCGTTTTTCTTCTCCAAAAGAAAATATTAATGCTCCCCATTTTGTGTTCTATGTAAAAGACCAAATTGAAAAAGAATTTGGAGCTGGCATTATTAGCCAAGGTGTAAAAGTTAAAACAACTCTTGATTTGGAATTACAACAAAAAGCAGAAAAAATTATTAAGGATGAAATTAAAGATTTAGAAGATTATAAAGTTGGTAATGGAGCTTTAGTTGCAATGGAGCCAGATACTGGAGAAATTATTACGTATATTGGTTCATATGATTATAACGATCAAGAATATGGAAAGTTTGATGTTGTGTCTCAAGGTCATAGACAGCCAGGATCTACATTAAAACCTATTGAGTATGCGACAGCATTTAGTAAAGGTTATACAGCATCCACAGTTGTAATGGATGTAAAAACCACATTTCCAGATCAGGGTGGCAAAGATTATATCCCAGAAAATTATGATCTTAAATACCGTGGCCCCGTACAAATTCGATTTGCACTTGGTAATTCATTAAATGTACCTGCTGTAAAAATGCTTGCAATGACAGGTCTACGCGACTTTCTTCAGCAAAGTTATGACATGGGTTTAACTTCCTTGGAACCAACTCAAGAAACAATTGATAACTTAGGACTTTCTGCATCACTTGGTGGTGGTGAAACAACTCTTATTGAACTCGCAAATGCTTATAGTGTCTTTGCACATGAAGGATCTCGAGTAGAACCAAGTGCTATTTTAGAAATAGAAGATTTTAGTGGAAAACGTATTTATAAAAAGAAAGCAGAAAAAGGTAAAGAAGTTCTTTCAAAAGAAATTAGTTTTATCATTTCACACATTCTTTCTGATAATAATGCTCGTTTTGATACATTCGGAGCTAATTCTTATTTAGTTGTTCCTGGCAAAACTGTAGCTGTAAAAACAGGTACTACCAATGACAAAAGAGATAACTGGGCTGTAGGTTATACAAAAGAAATTGTACTCGCAGTATGGGTTGGAAATAATGATAACTCAACAATGAATCAACAAATTTCGTCTGGTGCAACAGGTGCTTCCCCAATTTGGCACAATGTCATGTTGGAACTTTTAAAAAAATATAAAGATGGGATCCCAGATAAACCAGATAAAGTAAAAGCTCTTACAGTTGATGCATATCTTGGCGGTCTTCCTCGTGATGGATATCCAACTCGTTCTGAATATTACGTTGAAGGAACCGAGCCAACAGAACAATCCCCTTTTTATAAAAAACTTAAAATTTCCAAAGCTAATGGTAAATTAGCAAATGATGTAGAAGTAAAATCTGGTAATTATGAAGAAAAAGATTTTATTGTTATTACAGAAACAGATCCAATTTCTGATGATGGAAAAAATCGATGGCAAGAAGCTATTGATGCATGGGCAAGAGAACAAAGTGATGATAAATATAAATATCCTACAGAAACTTCTGACAATTCATCTGACGATGTTGTCGTTTCTATGAAATCACCTGGTAATGAGTCGACAGTAGATTCTAACGATGTAGAAGTTAAAGCAACTATTACTTCTGGAAGTGCAATAAAACGAGTAAAAATATTTATTAATGGTGAAGAGAAAAAAAGTATAGATGGAAATACAACTTCAGTTACTGAAAAATTTAATTTACCAAATGGTAAATATGAAATTAAAGTAGAAGCATGGAATGAAAAAGATAAATCAGCAAATTCTACAATTAAAATAGGTGTTAAAGAATCTTGGAAGAATTAACTTTTTGGTGGTTCTTTAAATAAAAAGTCTACGACAATTTTTGCAAGTCCTAATACTTCTACAAAACTACCAGTAAATATAATACGTACCAACCATTCATCCTGAAATTGTAAAATATTTAATCCAATCGCAAGTAGAAAAAACGAATTAAACACTACAATAATAACAACCAAAGTTAATAAATAGGTTGACCATTGTTTTCTAAACGCTAAGAATTCTGCTTTTTCTTTTAATCGTAATTCTTCAAGTTTTAATTCAAACTGTTTTGTTTCTGCTTGTGCATCTGCAATAACAGTCTCCTCTATTGCTACCGTATTTTGGATACCGTTCATATTTAAAATAGTTTGTTCTGTAAATTATATTGATTCCACAGTTCAGGATGTTCAGATTTAAACGTTTTTAATCGTATTCTCATGGCTTCCGGACTTACGGCAAACATACGAGCAAATGAAGTAATAATTTGTTCTCCTCCAAATAATAATTCTGTAATTTCTAATTTTTTTATTATTGAATCATCTGGCATTAACAAATAACCAGCAAAGTAATTTGCTTCTGTTTCTATTTCATCTCTTGGTGCAACAATATCTTGTCTTAAAAATACTCTGCGAAGTAATCCATCTAAAGTATGATGAAGTGTAAGGTGCGCAATTTCATGTGCCATTGTAAACCTCTTTCTTGTAATAGGTTGATTATCATCATTAAGATAAATTCGTTTATCAGTTGGTTCATAATACCCTAATACGTCATTCCAATCGGATATATGTGAACCATTAGTTCCAATAACCTTTTGAAGTTGCTCAGTAGTACATGTTTTCCATTTAATACCCATTAAATCCGCAAGTTCAAAGATATGTACAGGTATGGTTAATGCATATGTATCAATAAGTTCTTGTGCTAATTCTTTTATTTCATGAAGATTCGTTTTCATATTGGTATTATAACAAAAGAAATTTTCTCGATGAAAAAGCGCCTGACCGAGAAACTCGGCCAGGCGCACTTGAGTATTGGGGAGAATTATTTACGCTGACGTGTAAGCCAGACAAAAAGTAATCCTCCAGCAATGATGATACTTGGCACAAGATACCACTCAAGAGGTAATTCTTGTGCACTGTCTTTTAAGGCATGTACAGCAGCAATTGCTGCTAACTGTACCAGCCCCAGATATACCGCAATTCTTGCCCACATATTGATGTAGACATTCTCTTTGGACATATCAATCTCCTGATCCATTTTCTTGCTCCTTGGATAGTTTAACAATTTAATGCAGTATTGCTAACACTATTAACGCTTGTTAATACTGTTAGAATAATAGCATTTCTACTTGTAATTATACTGAAAAAGTAAGTCCAAGTCAAATACTATAGGATCAATATGACGCATAAAAAAACGCCTGATCGAATAGTCGACCAAGCGTTTAGTGCACAACAAAAGTTAGTTAGAGTTTTTATTTTTCCTCCAGGTAATAAAACCCAATAGAATCATACCAATTGGGATAAGAAACCATCCAAATGGTACGCCCGTTTCTGACAGAAAGTGGACTGCTAAAAAAGCTAGACCAACTATCACTCCAACGTACATACTCAGTAAACCGAGAAGTGAGGGAGGTGGGATTGAAGGATCATGAATTGGCGGTACAGCTACCGATTTAACTTTTAGAGCCTTATACTTCGGAGGTATTGTTATATCTGAAATTTCTAAAACACTAGGAATATCAGCTACCTCCTCTTCCTTTAACTTCCAATTTTCAGTTCTCGTTTGTGGAGCAGTCTGAGCGTGAGATGGAGTAAGTGGAATACTTTGTCTTGGATTCTTTTTTTTAGCCATTATAGTTTCCTATTCTCTAGTTGTAAAATGTGCACGAATACGAAAAAAATATTCTCGACAATAATTATTCATTGAATAATTTGTTAAGAATACTATTAGAATATCTGCTTGTATTATAAATGAAGAGTCACACCAAGTCAAAACTATAGGTTACTTAATTATAAAGGAAGTAATTATTTTTGAAAGCAGTTCTTCTTTTCCATGAAATCCATGATCAGCTTCTGGCATTATTTGAAATTCGAAAACGTTATTATTTTTAGTTTGTTTTTTTAGAATTTCTACACATTCTGGCACTCTACCATAACAAAACTCATCTTCTTCACCATATAAAACTAGTGTCGGTTTCTTAATAACTTTAATTTCTCTAAATAATTGTTTTGAAGAAAGGTGTAGATTATTAAATGTTTCGTTATAAGGAAATGTATTGTAATCTCCGTCAGGATTTAATGTGTCATACATTGATTGGTACGACATTGGCATTAACGAATATAATTCTTTTGAAACTAATTCTTCACCTTTTTTTTCAGCAATTTTTTGTTTTGCAGTTTCTAAAATTTCAAAAAAAGTTTTTTTTCCAAGTTCTTCATAATATAAACCCGTATCATCTCCTCCACTAAGTAATATATATTTTGAAACTGGATTTTGTTGTTGGTAATAGTTATATACGACTATTTTATTTGCACCCGTAGATTCTCCAATTAAATAAAATTCTTCATACCCTTTTTCTTGTAAAGCGTGAATCGCTGAATTAATATCCAGAATACAATCCTTTATTAATTCATATGCTGTTCCATATAATGCACGTTCTCCTCCATTTTCCATTTCCCTTGTTAGTGACTTTATTAAATGTGCTCCTCTATTATTAAAGGGGAAAAAAGAAATCTGTTTATCAGTTAATTCTTTGCCGAGTATATTCATTAATGGTGAATAAAATACAGAAGAAGTTCCATTGCCATGTAAATAAAGAGCAACTTGTTTTGATTTTGAACTTGGTTCGTATAAAAGTCCAGGGAGACGAAGTTTATCAGAAGTCAGAAATTGAATAAGTTGAAGATTCATAACATACATTTTAGCATAGCATCAACTTAATTAGCATACACACATACCTGCGTTTTTTTTATAAAAAAATGGAATTTATGTTTTATTTGCCACATCCTTAATTTTTTCGATAACAGAATCCAAATTAGTATTTGATTTTAATAAATAATAAGTTGGTTGTTCTTTTGTTATTTGAGCTGTCATTTCATCTGTTGGGTCAAGTACTGAAAAGATAATAATAGGTACACTTGTGCCCCATGTGTCTTCTCGCAGTTTAGCCATAACTTGCATGCCATCCATTTTTGGTAGAAGAATATCAAGTAGTACAATATCAGGATGATCTTTGAGTGCCATTTTTAATCCGTCTTCTCCATTGAGGGCAGTTTTTACTACAAATCCTTCCTTTTCTAAACGGTTTTTATAAATAAGAACAAAATTTTCATCATCTTCTATTAGTAAAAGATTTTTCATAGATATAAGGTAATTAATAATTGGTTAATCAGTTTTTTTACTTGTAAGCGGGATAGTCACAATAAATGTACTACCTTTTTTCAAATGCGATTTTGAAAGAATTACATCACCACCGAGTTTACGAGCTAATTCGCGGGCAATATAAAGTCCAAGTCCTGTGCCTTGTGGTTTACCACCATGTTGTGAAGTAATTTGTTCAAATCGATGAAAAATTTTGTGTTGATCTTCTTCAGCAATTCCTTCTCCAGAGTCTATGACTGAAATAGAAATCGTATCGCCTTTTTTATCCGTTTGTATTGTTACTTTACCATTGGCAGTAAATTTAATAGCATTATCAACTAAGTTATATAAAATATTTTTTACTTGTTCTTTATCTGAATCAATAATGAGTGCGTGTTTTTCTGTAAAAGAAAAGCTAATTTTTTTAATCTGAATAAGAGGTTTAAACTCTAATAATAAATCATGAATAAGAGCATGAAGATCAAATGCTTCAATTTTAAATCTCAGTTTATTCGAGTCAATTTTCATAATATCAAGGATGTTCGTAGTAAGATGATTTAATTTATCAACAGAACTTTCAATCATCTTTAATGGTTTTATTTGAGGTTCTGCTATTTTTCCAAAGTTACCTTCTAACAACATAATGACTAAACCTCGAATTCCTGCAATTGGCGTTCTTAATTCATGTGAAGCATTTAAAATAAAATTATCTTTTGTATGTTCAATTTCCTTTTCACGCGTTATGTCACGTTGTGTTCCCCAGGCTCTCTTAACAAGTCCATTGTCTACAATACCGGTAAAGGTATTACTAAAATAACGAACCTTGCCTGTTTTTGTTAATTCTTTTGATTCTGTGTTAATTAATTTATAACCAGATTTAATAAACGCAGTTAAATATTCAATATTATTTTTATCTGTTGGAATAAGCATATCTGTAAGTCGTGCTCCAACCATTTCTTCTGCTTTTTTATATCCATACATTTTGGCACATGCATCATTACATTCTGCAAGATACGCATATTTATAACAATGCTCCAATTGTTGTTCTACTGAATCTTTTATATTAAGGGGTTTTTCTAGCTCAAATCGCCAAATTCCTTCTGTACTGGTTTCAATAAAAGCTTTATAACGTTCATCACTTTTACGGAGCGATTCAGTCATTTCTTTTGCTATCATAACAGCTCTTGTTCGAGCCATATAAAAAGAACGCAAAATAATGTAGACAAGAGAAGAAGTCAAAACAATCATTATGGCAAAAATATTCGCCTCTTTTTCTAGAAAACTTTGATCTGCAGATTGTGACGATACGTTTGTATAAGCAATATAAGTAATAAAGATGAAGGGAATAATAATTAAAAGCGTAAAGCCTAATTGAAGAGCTAAATCATGCTGGTATTTTCTTATTTGTTGTAACATGAAGGTATAGTTTTATACTATCACAAACGACATGTTATTTAGGCTACAGTTTGTAAGATCTTAGTAAGTTCTTCTTGAGCTTCTGATTCTGTAATGTTTTTATTTTTTGATGAAAAATAAAATCTAAGAGTCATTGTATCCTTAAATGTATTTATATACTCAACATCAACTAACAAACGAGATTCTTTAAATGCTTGTTCTTTAATGGAAGCAAATGTGTTATCTTTCTGAGTTTTAATATTTGCATCAAATTTAATTACTGCATTTTGTAATGGAACTTTATATGGTTCGACAATTTTGTAGTTGTCTAAAATAAAATTAAAATCAAGAGTAACAATGAATATATCTTCTCTTAAATCCATTTGTTCTTTATATATATTGGCAAGCTTCCCAATATGTCCAATTTCTTTTTTATGTTTAGTATCAACTATGACTGCTTGCACATTTTTTGCAAAAGGTTGTACTTGTGTCTGTTCAAAAGAAAAATTATGAATATGAAACGTATCAAATAATGATTCCAAAATTCCTTTAAGATCATAAAAATTTGTATTTACTGCAATAGCTAATTGGAACTGTTCGTTAGGTAAATCGTTTTCTCTTTTTGAGTATGTTTTTGCAATTTCAAAGAACTGTAATGTATCTCGCTTTCCATAATTTTGTTTCATGTTTACAACCAAAGATGGAAGTAAAGAAAGTCGCATATATTCTATTTCTTTAGAAATGGTGTTAGCTAGTTTTAAATGTTGATCTTTTGGCAGATGTAATTTTTCTATTACTTCACCAGAGATCATTGAATAATTTACAACTTCATGTAAACCTAAATCTCTTAAA
>CAYSZW010000016.1:0-26110 GCA_964435665.1 uncultured Gammaproteobacteria bacterium
TTAACCTTTTACTACTTACAAGGAGCTCAAAAAATTACAATGAATCGAACATTAGCTGATGTTACTGCCGTAAAAACTAAAGTTACGGAGATAACTAATAAAATTAAAGCAGGAGAATTTCCAGCAAATATTGGTCCTTGGTGTGATTATTGTGATTTTAAACCTATCTGCCCTGCGTGGGAACAGTAATGAAAGTTGTGTGGAGCGTCCCGATAATTATCGGGACGCTCCTGTTATTAAGAAATGTGAATAGGTGCTCCAGAAAGAAGCCACCAAATCACAATTGCAGCTAGAATACAAACAATTGCAATCATGATGACTAATCCTATAAACTCCTTTCGTTTCTTTGCCGCAACCTGCTCAGGTCGAGCATTCCATTCAGCAACAATAGCCGTTCTTTCTTCGAAAGAAATATGGCCATCGTTTTCAATTTGCTGGATAATTTGCTCATCGGTTGCGCCTTTCAGAATTATCCGTTCATACCTTCGTTTCCAATCCTCAATGGTTTGGAGTTTGGGTGGTCGATCGTTCATGGCAAACATCCTTTCAAAATACTAGTAGTGATTAACTTAATAGCCACCATACAATCAAAATAATGATGACTACTGCCCCAATCCATCTCCATTTCCATAACCCTGGAGATATACTCTCTAAGTCACCTTTCTGTAATTGTTCGAGAAGATCATCTTTTGCTTCTGCAGACAATTGATCGTTTTCACTAATATGTTTTTCAATCATTTCGTCAGTCAGAACATCGTGACTCTCATCCAAAAGATACTTCTTGATATAGTCATGAATTTTCATTACAAACTTCCTTCCAAAAATTAAGGAGGATTGATTAGAAACGTGCACATCAAAGCAATAATACTTATACACTTTGATGGGCAAATTATACTGTTATTTGCACAATATTACAATGCTATAGGATTATTTATTTCCTCTTAGCCATTTCACTCCTGCATATACAAATGGTGTTTCAATAATAGACATACTACATTTCAACAACCAATAAGGAAGAATTAAACTAAATAAAAATGTTATGTTTTCTGCAAAAGGTTCATTTAATGCATAAAATGCAAGAGACATAAATACGACAGTATCGATAAATTGTGCTATAAAATTGGAAAGATTATTGCGTAACCATAGTTTTGATGTGCCAAGCTTTTCACGAATTTTACTGAAGATATAAATATCTAGAAAATCTGCTAAAGCAAAAGCTGTCAAACTTGCTAAAGTAATTCTTGCGGATTTACCAAAAATTTCATCGTATGAAGCTTCACTTTCCATAAAACGCATTGAAGGTGGTAAATGTATCGCTAACATAATAAATCCGAAAAGCAAACCAATTGTGAATAATCCAGAACGGACAATACTTCTAGCCCTTTCTTTTCCATGAACTTCTACAACTACATCATTAATGGTAAATAGTAATGGAATTAAAAATATCGAAACACTGGCATTTAACTTATAAAATCCCAAATCAATAAGTGGAAACGTTTTCGCACCCATTAATTCGGCGACAATAATACAGAAAATATATACAGCAACGAGTAGATCCATTTTTTCAATTTTAAACATGATAATTACATAAATTAATAATGAAGGTTAGTAGCAGTGTATAAATTATTTTTCCATAATGTTGAAAACTTCTCCAATTAAATATAATGACCCTGTAATAACAACCAAATGTTTACTTTCCTGTGCTTTTGTTAGTGCTTCTTTTAAATCTGGAATTACCTGATAATAAAAATAATGCATGTCCTTTAATAGATCTCCAATAACTTGAGGATCTTCCGAATACAATTCGCCCATTCCTTGATTCATGTTGTCAAAAGAAGTAACAATAATATCTTGAGCATGCGGAATAATATATTTTAAGATTGGTCCATAATCTTTACCTTTTTTGAAGGAAAGTAGGAATGTAAAACGTTCATCTTTAAAAATATGAGTCAAACTTTGTATAAATGCTTCCATTTTTTGTGGATTGTGTGCACCATCTATAACAAATTCGCGATTATTATACTGAACCATCTCCATTCTTCCTGGAATTTTTACCGTTTCTAAAGTAGCTCGTAATGATTCTTCGTTTATTGTTTTATTTTCTCGCGTTATAAATTCGACAAAAGAAATAAACGCCATACTTATATTTTCAAATTGATACTCACCTATTAATGACACATGTACATCTTCTAAATGCACATTCTTGTAGTTAATAGTGCATCGTAATCCTAATAAAGAAATTGTTCGAGAAGTAACAATTTGCTCTGCATCTACAAGTATTAACTGTGCTTCTTGATCTTTAACTTCTTTCTTAATAACATCGATTACTTCTTGTTCCTGATCTAATTTAATAGCAATATTATGCTTTTTTATAATTTTTGCTTTTTCAAATGCAATTTTTGGCAATGTATTTCCCAAAAACTCCATATGATCATATCCAATACGGGTTATTACAGCAATTTTATGTTCTGAAGTTATTGTATTTGTTGCATCAAACTGTCCTCCTAAACCCACTTCCATTACAATTACATCAACTTGTTCTTTCTGAAAAATATAATACGAAAGTCCCACAATAATTTCAAAAAAAGTAACCGAACCATATTCTGAATCTTTTGTTTTTTCAATAAACGGCTGAATCTCTTGTAAGTACTTAACAAATACTTCTTCAGAAATTGGCTTTGAATTTATTTGAATTCGCTCCAAAATATGATGAATATGTGGCGAAATTCCCATTCCAACTTTGAACCCTTGTGAAACCAACATTGATGTCGTTAAATACGAAGTAGAACCTTTCCCAGAAGTCCCAGTAATATGAATCACCTTCAATTCATTCTGTGGATCTCCCAACAATTTCATGAAAAATTTAGTTCTTTCATGAGCCATAGAAGGCTCTCCCCATTTATTTGTTTTTGTGATAAATTGGTTGAGGTATTCTTCTGCTTGTGTAAATGTTTGAATTTTCATATAAAACAATTGACTAGATTCTTCGTTTTGCTCAGAATGACAAGAAATTGATAGTAAATTGCGGAACAGGTGGCGCGAGCCAGAGGCCTTGACCAAATGCGTTGGTGTTTTGACACGCATTTGTCGAGGTGGTGAGCGGCAGAATCTGGAACGCGACAAAGTTGGTAAAAGTTTATGGAATCGGAAACGGCGTTACCATCTTTGTTACCTTTGCCTTCAACTGCTTCAAATGCTTATCTGTATCAATTTCCGCTTTAAACTTCTTAAAATACTCTTTACGTTCTTCCTTCGTTCCAGGCAACTTATACTTCTTAATAAAATCAAGAACTTCGTTCATAATATTTCCAATAAATTCCATTTCTTTCTCTTTCATACCTCTCGTTGTTGCGGCCGGTGTACCAAGTCGAATGCCGGATGGATAAAAGGGAGATCCAGGTTCTCCCGGAACTGTATTTTTATTTAATGTTAATCCAACATGGTCTAGTGCATATTCAGCAAAATAGCCAGCTCCAGGTCCATGTGTTGGAGATAAATCCACTAAAACTAAATGATTCTCCGATGTATTTCCTACCACTTTGTATCCATGATCTACAAGTGTTTGCGCTAACTTTTTTGAATTCTTAACAATTTGATGTGCGTAATCTGTAAATTCTGGCTGTGCAGCTTCATATAATGCAATTGCAATTGCTGCTGTTGTATTATCATGTGGACCTCCTTGTAATCCTGGAAAAACTGCTTTGTCTACTTTTGTTGGTAGTTCTGGATCTTTCTCGAGCCCTTTTTTAGTAACCATAATCATGGCACCTCTTGGTCCACGAAGCGTTTTATGAGTAGTGGTAGTAACGATATGTACATGTGGCACAGGAGAAGGATGTGCACCACCAGCAATTAATCCTGCAACATGTGCAATGTCTGCTGCTAAATATGCACCAACTTCTTCTGCAATTTCTGCAAATTTTTCGTATTTAAATAAAAGAGGATAAGCAGTAGCACCAACCCAAATTAATTTAGGTTTATGTTTTAAAGCGAGGGCTCTGATTTCTTTATAATCAAATAATTCTCCATCTTTTACTTCTGGCATAACTGCATATTGCAAAGAGTTAAAAAATATTCCGGTCGCAGAAACCATATGACCATGTGTCAAATGTCCGCCAGCAACTAATGCTTGACCCATAACTGCGTCGCCTGGTTTACACGTTGCTAAATAGACAGCTAAATTGGCGGGAGAACCAGAATAAGGTTGAACATTTACATGCTCAACCCCAAATAAATCTTTTGCTCTTTGTTGAGCAATAGATTCAACGTCATCTATAATTTCGTTTCCACCATAATATCTTTTGCCTGGGTATCCTTCAGAATATTTGTTTACGAGAGCGGATGATAATGCTGTTCGAACGTGTGTGGAAGCGTAATTTTCGGAAGGAATAAGTTCTACGCCTTTTCTTTGTCTGTCTTCTTCTTTTGTAATTAGGTTATAAATTTGTGTATCCTGCATGATAGTTAAAATGAACTATTAATAATGTAGTTAGTTGTGTGCAGGATATTTTATACCATGGTAGTTTGTGTTAAAAAATGTGTTAATCGTTTAAAGATTAGCACGAAGAATGATATATTTCAATGAGAAATAGTATAAAAAATTTTTAATGGTTGAAGATATTTGCAAAATTATCCTATAGTTTGTAGTTTGATACAGTGTGATATATAATATAGCTCTAAAAAGTTGAAATAATAGACTTTTTAGGGTAACCAAATTGTTGGTTGCACTTTAATAACTCTAGACGAAAGGAATCGATCATGTCTCGTGTGTATTATAACCCTCCTCCTGTTTCTATTCGCTATGCGAATGATCACAAAGAAATGCAAACGTACTCTTTAAGTGCGTTACGAGCATTTATGTACAATGTGTTGGAAAGAGAAAAACTTACCATTGCTGAATATCTTGGTCAAATGGGGAGCAATCCATATTTTCTCCTTGCAGCAACTGGTTTAGGAAAAACAGTAGCAGCACCTATTCACTCTTATTTAAGACACTGTGAAAAAGTACTCGCTAATGTTTCTACATCAAAGCCTCTTTTCAATCATGAAGTTCCAAAACTATGGGTGGTAGAACCAAAAATTTCTATCGCAGAATCTCAAGCGGTCTTTATGAATTCATTATTTTCTGATTTCATAAAAAATCGTGAGAATCGTTTTGATGTCGATCATCCAACATTATTCGGATGTAAAACCTCTGTCCATAGTGTTCACTATCACTCACCGATTAAATTTGTCACTACTGGAATTTTTGCTATCTATGCAAGACTTGGATGGTTTAATCCAAACCGTGACTGCATTATTATCGATGAGGCTCATGTAACTATTGAAAGTAGTGAAGGTGTTGAACTTGGCATTGCCATTTGTCGACAAAAAGGGATACCAATCCATTATATGTCGGCTACAGTGGATACAGAAGGCCTCCGAGAAACTCTTGGAGTTCAAAATATTGTTGAGGCAGATAAACAAAGGTATCCAATATGGATGCATAATACAGGAAAAACTATGGAACATTCTATAGTTGATCTTGTTGAAAAAACTCTTGTTTATCCCGATGTATCATCAGAATATTTTCCTCAAGGAAATGATGATATTTCTCGACAAATCTGTGAAGCTGTACTTGAACAAGGAAGGGCAAAAGGGCTACTAATCGTAGTTAATTCGTTTGCAGGTGAAGAAAGTGATGCAAATAAAATTGCTGAACTACTTCGTAATGCACCCTATTCATCACAGATTGAACTTCTCTTGCTTGCTGGATCAGTTATTCGGAATGCACAAGAGAAACGTCAATTTGACTCTGATATTGAAAGAATTGAGAGAGACAAAAAGAAATATGTCATCATAGCGACTTCGGTTGTTGAGATGGGTGTTACTTTTCCAACTCTTGATTTTACAGTAACAATGGATAGTGGGTTTGAACAAATCACTATTGGTGATACTGTATTGCCGGAGATCGTTCCTTTACCTGTTAACTCACTTAAACAAAGAATTGGCAGGGTAGGACGAAAGCGACCTGGAATTGGCTATATTACTAATGAAGTAGGTGCAATGTATAGTTCACTCTCTGATAGAGAATTGAACTCAAAACTGCCCTATGAAAAAGTCGGATTGCCACTTCGTAAAGGTTCTCTCACACTTGTTGCACAATACAGTTTTGCACAAGAATGGCAAGATCCGATTCAAGGACTAGCAGAACTTAATCTACCTTCTGGAATTCACCAAAATTCTGAAAGAGTACATGAGTTTTTACGTCAACGACAACGCCTTATTGACCTTGGTATTGCAGTAGACAATTGTCTTACTGAAGAAGGAAAATACTGTGATCGTTGGCTTGATGCTGGTGTAGAAATTGGTTTTGCAATTAAGTTACAACGTGCTCTAAGTGAAGGGATTTCACAAGATGTATTTTTCTATTTGGTAGCGTGTTTGATATCTGACATAAGTTTATCCTCATTAATGGATCAAACTGAAAGTATTCAGGTAGAAGAGCTAGCACCAGGTACAGCCGATGGATTTAATTCGGAAGGCGAAAGGATCAGGAATGGAGTTTTGATTCGTGGCACCGAAATAGAGTTTACAGTTCAAAGTGAACTGTTAGCGTTGTATAACGTAATACAATATTTTGGTACTACATATGGATCAGCTTTATTTTCACGGAATGCAAGCTTGTTGGAAAAACAACGATATAAATTGGCTTTTCAGCAGGATTGTAACATCTGTGGCCTTACTCCTGATAGAGTTGAAGCTGTCCTCAAAGGATTTGTAACAATTCTAAAAATATTCCATGATACCAATCGTAAGAGACAAGAATATGTAGATTTATTTGGAGAAGTTAAAGAACTTCAAATAACAGATATTACATTTCCCTATCTTACTGAATGGGATATCCGTCGATATATGGAAGAAGTTTCTAATCTTCCTAATAGAACGGATATTGAACTCAAGAAATCCTTTAATGGATTTACATGGAAGGAGAAAGATATCGAAGAAGATGCAAGAACAGGGTATATTCGACAAGAATTTACTTCGGTACTGCTTGAGAATGGTATGACTCTCAGTTCTAAACTAATCCCACTTCCCGGAAATCAAAACCGGAAAGCTGGCGAAGCATGGCGCGTTGTGCATTTACAACATGTTCAGAATGGTGAGGAAAAAAATGCCGAAAGATGAAAGACCAAAGCCGCCCGACATGGATCTGGTTTGTGATAATGCTTCCTGTGGTAAGACATTTATCTTTACAGGAGGCGAACAAAACTTCTATAGTGACAAAGGCTTGGATCCACCCGCACTTTGCAAAGAGTGTCGTACAGAGAAAAAAGCCCAACAGAATGTCACAATTGAGTGCGAAGCTTGTGGAAACAAGCGTATCATTCGGAAGGAACACATAATCAGATTCAGAAGAAAGGAGGGACCTTGGGAAAACCCGAAGTACTGCAAATTCTGTGAAGAGAATCCACTTATGGCTATGAATTTACGACTTCAGAAAGCGTCTGCACAACTTGGACGAGATTTCTTTAGCGACAAAGTTAGTAATCCTCGTGGGACACTCTTCACTGGTGAGAAGAATCGACAAGGACAGAAAATATTACGTGATGTTCAGAAAAGATTTGCAAAATTACTACTAAATGTTAACTTTGATCTCTCAGGATCAGAGCTATCTAAAGTACTAATGGAACAAATGGCTTCTGGAATTCAACCATTGGAAGGAGCTAATATATCCGAATACAATAGTGATTCTAGAAGACTACGACCTATTGAAGAACTAACGTGGGGGAATAAATATACAACTAAACCTCCCAAGGTTACAACTAAGACGCATATTTGGGGTGATAATCGTTTTGAACAGGATTATGGTATAAAGTTAGAAAATCATCGCCAAGATTTCCAGGATATGGGGCTCGATACATTCGAAAAGGCAATGCAGGAAGTGGATCGAATAATTGGCTCTAAAAATCCTCAAGCTGTAGTTGAGGTAAAGCGAGGAAACCGTATTCTTAAGTTTGATCTTGAGACTGGTATCTTCGCAATAGCTGAACCTTACAGCGAGGATAAAGTAAGAATTGTAACCGCTTTTGTCCCAGAAATTGGAGTTAAGTATATTCTGCGACAAATAAGGACTTCTAATACTTATAGAAAGGAAAGTAAGAAATGAGCATAACTCTTAGTTCTAAAACTCAATTTCTATATTCTGAAGTTTTAAAAAACTTTGAACTGGCAGATATTGAAATTGCTGAAATTCTTGACTGGTGTAAAAAACCTGAGCTGGAATCAACTCCAAGTATTAGCACTGCATTGGGTTTATGGACTTCTGGTGTAGATTTAACTGAAAGGATCAAAGAACTACCACAAGTACAAATTTATGAGCTTGAACAACGAGCAATAGCATTAGATACATTCTCTCATTCTACAATTGAACAAAAACTTGTAGAACTGGATGGTTATCTGATTGCTTGTGAAGAACATCAACAAGAACTTTTTAATATCACTTTAAACAATCAGCTTACAACTGCTCTTGCCAATTGGGAAGAGCAGATTAGATTGATTGAATTCTGTGATGAAGAAGAGTTAACCGAGATACTTCAGGAACGAGATTTGCTGGAGTATACACGTATTGGCATAAGTATTATTCGTCTAGAGTATCCACGGCTTAAAGATATACAGTATGTTGCCTTTGCAAAAGCATTAAAAGCAACAGATACTGCATTTCGCAAGTCTCTCAATGGTGCAACTTACCCATTGCCCTACGCAGACCGAACATTTTGGTGGCGTAATTAACAATAGGTAAACTATCAACAATAAGCCTTGCACCTCCACAAGAGGTGCAAGGCAACACAACTAATATTATTGATATAATTAACTATGACAACAACTAAATTAAAACAAATTGATATTTCTCATCCTCCAGAAGCATATAATTCTATGGTTAAAAATTATGAATTCATTGACGAAGTTTCTTTTGCTGTGGAAAGGTATACAAGAGAAATGCTAAAGTCGGATTTTAATCCTAAGATTAGTTGGGAAAAATTTAGCATTATAGATCCTGAAGATTGGTTAAGTTGGGAATTAGAAAGTCGAGGATTACCTACAAACTTTTATGATAATGAAATTTTTTCTTCTTATTATGAACATCTTATAAAATTAAATAAAGAAGGATATGATGTTAAGAATTTATGGATTGAGTTTAAAAATAAAATGTCGATTATATGGAAATATCTACCGGATTTTTACAACGGACTAAGACCAGAATATTTTTCAAATACTGCAAATACACCGTTAAATTACGACAAAAACAAACCATTTCCTCAATATCCAATTGCAGCAGATATAGATTAACTGAAATAGTATAATTACCCTATGAATAAGCTTCTGATTGGTGCAGATATCTTAATGGCAGCTATCTTCGCTTGGAGATTTCAGTATATGCCGGACCAAATTCCATTGCTCTATTCCCGTCCTTGGGGAGATCCTCAACTTGTCGAATATTGGTATATCGCTTTACTTCCAATACTTATGCATATATTCTATTTCTTTAACGCTTTTGTAATAAAAAAATTCTTTCATTCAGAAGAATTATTTCAACAGTTATTTAATATTCTTAATATTTTTGTCATTATTGCGTTTACAGGAATATTTCTAAAAATCATCTTTTTAGTAACCTAATATGGAAGCATATCTTATATTTTTTACAGCAACATTAATCTCATTTTTAGTAACACCACTTACCATTAAATTTGCGAATCGTTTTGGACTTATTACAGATAGAAAAGACAGAAAACATCCAGCACATACGCATAAAGGTATTATTCCTCGGGCTGGAGGAATTCCTATTTACCTTGCCTTACTTGTAACAACACTAGTTTATATTCAACCTAATAAAATAATTACAGGTATTCTTATTGCAAATGGCTTACTTTTAATTGTTGGCTTATTTGATGATAAGTATGATGTTTCTCCCTATTTAAGATTCTTTTTTAATTTAACGATTTCTGCTTTGGTAGTTGGTTTTGGATTAGGTATTCCCTATGTTTCTAATCCATTTGGCGGTGTTATTCATTTAGACACATGGAAATGGTCAATTGATATTTTTGGCGTTCGAAATATTTTAATTTTTGCAGATCTTGTTGCTATTATATGGCTGACATGGACGATGAATATGGTTAATTGGAGTAAAGGTGTAGATGGCCAATTACCAGGTTTTGTTTCTATAACTGCATTATTTTTAGGATTATTATCCGAACAATTTGTAGCACATGATATTCGAGCTCAAACAGTAGCACATTTATCATTTATTGTTTCGGGAGCTTATTTAGGCTTTTTACCGTTTAATTTTTTCCCACAACGCATAATGCCTGGTTATGGTGGTGGAGCAATGGCTGGTTTTCTTTTAGGAATACTTGCCATTTTATCTTTTGGAAAAGTAGGAACAGCAATTTTAGTATTAGCTATTCCAACAATTGATGCTGTGTATACCATTATTCGTAGACTTCACCGAGGAACTTCTCCATTTCGAGCAGATTGGGGACATTTTCATCATAGACTTATTGAAATTGGATGGGGAAAACGAAGAATTGCAGTATTTTATTGGTTAATTTCTTTTATTCTGGGTATTTCTAGTTTATTTTTAAGTGGTATTGAAAAATTACTGGCATTTTTATCAATAGCGGTTCTTCTTTTAGTCTTCATGTTTATTTCAGAACGAATAAAACAAGGTGATTTGGTAAAATAGGATAGGCTTTTATGAAAATCACCATTGGTATTTCTTCCGGTATTGCTGCTTTTAAAATGTTGGAACTTATTCCTCTTTTGCAAAAAAATGGTCATGAAGTACAGGTAATCTTAACCCACAGTGCACGAGAAATGATTTCTGTAAAAGATGTTCAAAAACTTACTGGAAAAAAAGTATTTACGACATTGTTTGAAAAAGATTTTGATTATAAAGAAGTTCTTAAAGAACGTAAAGTTGAACATATAGATGTTGCAACAGATACCGATTTATTTGTTATAGCCCCTGCAACAGCAAATATTATTGCCAAACTAGCAAATGGTATAACTGATGATTTTTTAACAACCACAATTCTGGCAACTATTAAACCAGTTCTTGTTGTTCCTTCAATGAATACAAATATGTGGAATCATCTTGCAACTCAAAAGAATTTAAAAACAATTCAACAATTTGGATATTCTGTTATGAAACCTAATAGTGGTTGGTTAGCCTGTGGCGTTCAAGGTGTTGGAAGACTGCCAGAAGTAACAGATATTGCAAATGAAATAGAACTACTAACAACATATGCTACTCGCTTTAAAGGTAAAAAAATACTTGTTACCGCTGGTGGTACTATAGAACCAATTGACTCTGCACGCGTTTTAACAAATAAAAGTACTGGTAAAATGGGCGTTGCATTAGCCGAAACATATTATAAACAAGGAGCAGATGTCTTGTTGGTTAAAGCCGAAAATAGTATTCCAACAATGTTACCTATTGAACAAGTAACATTTGATACAGCACAAAAACTACTTGATATTTTAGAACGAAGAAGTCCGGAATTTGATATCCTCATTCATGCAGCTGCCGTTTCTGACTATACAGTTGAACAACATGCAGGTAAAATAGATAGTTCTGAAAATGTTTCTTTAGAACTACATACAGCACCAAAAATAATTAATGAAGTTAAAAAATGGAATCCACATATACAACTTATTGGATTTAAAGCAGTCCATGGAGTGGATGAAGAAAACATATATAAATTAGTTCAACAAAAATTTGAAGATACAGAAGCAGATTTTATTATCGTCAATGATATAAGTCGAAACGATATTGGATTTAGTTCTGATGATAATGAAGTTTATGTTGTTTCTAAAGATAAAAAGATACTTAAATTAGATAAAAATACTAAAAAAAATATAGCATTAGAGATTATAAGCACCATTTCATGAAATACTTTATAAAAACATTCGGTTGCCAACAAAACGTTGCAGATTCTGAACGTGTTGAAAAAGCTTTTAAAGGACGTGGCATGACCAAAGCCCGAGGCTATTCTGATGCAAATTATGTAATCATAAATACCTGTATGGTGCGAGAAACTGCAGAACACAGAGTTTATGGTTTAGTAAATAATTTAGGAAAAATCAAAGCAGAAAAGCAACAAAAAGACGAACTATTTAAAATTATTGTCACTGGTTGTATGGTTGGTATCGCATTCCGAGATGCATCTGGAAAATATTTAAACCGTATTCGCGAAATTATGCCAGAAGTAGATGAATTTATGCCAATTGAAGAAGTTGGCTTTGATAATGAACCAGTCCGACAAAATACAGAACAAGCTTGGGTTCCTATTTCAAATGGCTGTAATAACTTTTGTACATTTTGTATTGTTCCATTTACCCGAGGTCGCGAAATTAGTCGTCCTTACCAAGATATTATTGAAGAATGTATTCATTTAAAAGCTAAACGTTATAAAAAAGTTACACTTCTTGGCCAGAATGTAAATTCATATGGATCTGACTTGATTATGGGTAAAGAAAATATTCAAGTTATGCGTGATTTAAACAAAACGTATTTTGATACTTCTAAATATGTAACAGATATTAAAAATCTTTCCACAATTCGTGCTAAATTTACCTATAACGGTCGCGAAGTTGAACCAATTTATGTTAAACATTTAGGTCGTCACCGCATTCCCACTTTATTTCCCTATTTATTAGAAGATGTTGCGCGAATGGATTTTGAAGAAGTAAGCTTTTATTCATCAAATCCTTGGGATTTTTCAGATGAATTAATTGATGTCATTGCAAGATATGACAATATAACAAGAACAATTCACTTACCTATTCAATCTGGAGATGATGCAGTTCTTAAACGAATGAATCGTTGGTACACAGCTGATGAATATCTAGAAATTATTAATAAACTAAAGGCAAAAGTTCCAGGAATTAAATTTACCACGGATATTATTGTAGGTTTCTGTGGAGAAACTGATGAAGAATTTCACAATACAGTAAAACTTGTAAAAGCAGTCGGTTATGATAAAGCTTTTATTTCTATGTATTCCGAAAGACCAATGACTGCGGCAACAAAAGTTTTTACCGATGATGTTCCTCATATAATTAAAAAGAATCGCTGGGAAGTTTTGGATGAATTAATTAATGGAAGGTTTAGAAAAGCAGATCGTGCAGTGTATGTGCCACAGAGTATATAAAATCGAGTGAAGATATCTTTTTTCTGCCGACTTCGGAGAAATCATAGGGTATTAACTCCGCTGGAGGCCAAGAAAAAATGATATCTAACGTAGAGTTTTACACATTTACTTCATTTTAGACACTATTTGTTCTTTAAAAGATGGATGACTTGCAATTACTTCATATGATTTAAAAGGATCATTAAAATCATACTCAATTTCATTACCTTGCCAATCATATAGATTGCCACCAGCTTCTTCGATAATAATGTGCGGTCCCATAATATCCCAAATGCCAGGATGGCCTAAAATAACTGCATCCATAACATTCTCTGCAAGATAAGCAAAAGATACGCCACCTGCACCAATCATGCGAATACCCCGAAAATCTGGCTGCATATTTGCAAGTATTTGAGGTAATCCTTTTTCTAAAGATCCTTCACCCAAATAAGAACTTAAAAAACCATTTTTTGTCGTCACATCATTCATAATTAATGGAAGTTTGACTCCTTGACGAATAATAAACGCTCCTTTGCCTTTTTCTCCAAAATATACATCTCCATGAACTGGCATATAAATAATGCCTGCTTCTCTTTTGCCATCTTTTAAATACCCAATAAGTACACAGAATAAATCTAAACCTGTTGCAAAATTTGCTGTTCCATCGAGTGGATCAATAATAAACATATGTTTTTTCATTTCCGTACTGAGTTTCTCTTCTCCGATAAATCCAATGTCTTCTTCTTTTACACCTTGTGCTTTCATACCTTCAATAAGTAGTTTATAAATAACTTCTTGTGCTTCTGTATCTGCTTGGGTAACTATATTATGGTGAGATGTTTTGTGTGTTACATCTAATATTTCTTGACGAAAGTATTTCATGAGCACTTCTCCTGCTTTGTGTGCTGTATTGTTGAGTAGATCAAACATAGGGTTATTATATCAGCAAAATGGTATAATATACGCCTGGATTCTGTAGATTTATTTGCAAAGGAGCAAACGATGCACAGCGTAATAATACAGTATCAAAAAGCTGTTGAACAAGAAGCAGCTTTAGTAGGTAATCGCCTGTTTGATGTTTTTAAATCAAGCAAAGGTACTATTTTACCGATTCAATTTCACGAATTGAGAAATCCGACACATGCAGTTGTGGTAACTATCAGGACAAACGAACCTGAAAAAACCACAACTACCTCTCTTCTGATCGAAGGGAGAAGCACTTTACGACAAGTAATGCCCGCAAGGACGCTAACTGAGGTATACATTGAACCCTTGGTAACTCACTAATCAAAGGGGCACAACTCATTGTCTTGACTATATGGCAAGTGAGGCGTTCGCGCCTCACTTGCCACCATAATTTTTCCTATAAAGGAGATTTGAGATGGCGGAATTACTATTGCGATACTCAAAAAAATCGCAAAAAAATCAAGCCACCCGAATGGCTTGGGAGATTATACGGAAAATTCTTGGGATCACTCGTCTCAAAGAACTTCCAAGAGAAATACGGAGATTCGAATCTCCTGCAGATCATCCTGATTTTCATGCACTGATAACATTTGTGGAGTTAGAAGTGACAAAAAGTCAGATGAACACCATCAGGAAAGAATGTTTGGTGCTCATGCAAACGTATGCCACTATCGGCCAACCTGTCCGCATAGTGGTTGTGCGACAAGAAGGTGAATTTGATGAAGGTATGGGAAACGTCACTTCACTTTCCTAACCACAACATAGGCAAGTGGGGCGGAAACGCCTCACTTGCCCACCCATCACTTTCAGCTCACAACTCTTCCTTCACATGTTAAAATTACAGAATATGAAAATGCTTGTAACCGGTGGCGCAGGCTTCATCGGATCTAACTTTGTTCGTTATTGGCTTAAAAACCATCCAGAAGACACAATCATAAACTTCGATAAACTTACCTATGCTGGCAATCTTGAAAGCTTAAAAGATATAGAAACAAATCCTAACTATTCATTTGTAAAAGGAGATATATGTAATCGTCAAGAAGTGGATGAAGTCGTTTCTCAAGTAGATACAATTGTACATTTTGCAGCAGAAAGCCATGTAGACAGATCTATTGCAGATGCTGCTCCATTTATTAAAACTAATGTTGAAGGAACATATGTTTTATTAGAATCAGCTGTAAAAAACGGAAACAAACGTTTTCATCATATTTCTACCGATGAAGTTTTTGGCGCACTCCCTTTAAATACACAAGATAAATTTAATGACAACACTCCATACAATCCTCATAGTCCTTATTCAGCTTCAAAAGCTGGGTCTGATCATTTAGTTCGTGCGTATAAAACAACATATGGTTTACCTATAACAATTTCTAATTGTTCGAATAACTTTGGACCGTTTATGTTTCCAGAAAAGCTTATTCCACTTGCAGTCACAAATATTTTAGAAGGCAAAAAAGTTCCTGTATACGGTGATGGTTTATATGTTCGTGACTGGTTATATGTAGAAGATCACTGTCGAGCAGTTGATTTTATTCTACAAAAAGGTGAAATTGGAAAAACGTATTTAGTTGGTGGTTTAACAGAAGATATTCCAAATATTGAAGTTATTAAGCGTATTCTCAAAATTATGGGTCAGGATGAAAGCATGATTGAATATGTAAAAGATCGCCCAGGCCATGATCGACGTTATGCAATAGATTGGACAACAATTCAAAAAGAACTTGGTTGGGAACCACAGTATAATTTTGATCAAGCTCTTGAAAAGACTGTTCAATGGTATAAAGATAATGAAGACTGGTGGAGACATGTAAAAAGTG
The DNA here is from genome assembly GCA_964435665.1 of uncultured Gammaproteobacteria bacterium. GTDB lineage: Bacteria > Patescibacteriota > Microgenomatia > UBA1406 > GWC2-37-13 > MFZZ01. The sequence continues at coordinate 15,956 of CAYSZW010000016.1, forward strand.
GTGAATATAAGGAGTATTACAAATAATTATGAAAAAAATTGCTATCACTGGTCCTAATGGATTAGTAGGTTCTCGCATCATCGAACTTCTCAAAAATGATTTCGAGTTTATTCCGCTATCTCACCAAGATATTGATATTACAAATAAAGAAGAAGTTGCACAGAAACTTTCTTCCATCGAGTTTGACATACTGTTACATCTAGCAGCATACACAAATGTCGAAGGCGCAGAAAAAGATCGAAGCCAAGCTCATTTAATTAATGTAGATGGCACAAGTAATATTTTCCATGCTCTCGAACATACAGATAAAAAAATGATTTATATTTCAACAGATTTTGTATTTGATGGCACACATCCTCCCTATGATGAAACTAGTAAACCAAATCCGTTAGGTTATTATGCAGAAACAAAATTTCATGGTGAAAAAGTTTTACAAGATACCGCAATGATTGTCCGAATTAGTTTTCCTTATGGAAATATTAAATCTGCAAAACCAGATTTTATAATGCGAGTAAAACAACTTCTTGAAGAAGGTAAACAACTTAATATGATTTCTGATAGTTCTATTACGCCAACATACATTGATGATATTGCTTATGCTTTAAAACATCTTATGAATAATTATTCTCCAGAAATTTTTCATATTGCTGGTTCAAAATCTTATTCACCATTTGAAACAGGCAAATTAATTGCAAAAACCTTTGGTTTAGATGAATCCTTAGTATCAGAAACCTCATACGAGGAATATGGCAAAGGAAAAGCGCCAAGACCTCAGTTTTCTGAAATAATAAGCAAAAAAAATACTTTTCAACAGATGAAAAATTTAGAAGAAGGTCTTGCCGAACTTAAGAAACAAGTAAGTGTGTAATTATATATCTTGTTTTTTCTTAGTTCATTTTATATGATGTAAACTTATGACAATTACATTTATCGGACATGGATATGTAGGACTTGTAACAGCTTGTGTTTTTGCAGATTTTGGCAATGACGTGTGGGTTGTTGGTCATACACCAGAAAAAATTAAAAAACTTCAAAATGGTGATCCCCTTATTTATGAACCAGGTCTAGAAGAACTTCTTAAAAAGAATTTAAAAGCAAATAGATTACATTTTACTGTTGATTATAAAGAAGCTATTCCCGAATCAGATATTGTATTTATTGCAGTTGGAACTCCTCCAAAAGCAAATGGAGAAGCAGATCTTTCTACCGTTTTATCTGTATCGGAACAAATCGCAAAAAATTTAAAAAGTGGATTTACAGTTGTTTCCTGTAAGAGTACAGTACCTGTCGGAACTAATTTAGAAGTAGAAAAAATTCTTAATAAACATAAACCTAAAAATGCAGAAGTTGCAGTTGCCTCTTGTCCAGAATTTTTGCGAGAAGGTACAGGTATACACGATACGGTCAATCCAGATCGTGTTGTTATCGGTTCAAGTTCCCAAAAAGCAATTGATACAATTCTAGAAGTACATAAACCTCTTCCTGGTGAACGTGTTATTACGGATTTAGCTTCTGCTGAAATTATTAAATATGCTTCAAATGCAATGCTTGCTACAAAAATTTCTTTTGCAAACCTAATATCTCTTTATGCAGAAAAAACTGGTGCGGACATTGAAACAATTATGGATGCTGTTGGTTTTGATAACCGAATTGGTCGTAGATTTTTATATGCAGGTATTGGCTATGGTGGTTCTTGTTTTCCAAAAGATGTAAAAGCTCTTATTAGCACTGGTAAAAAATTTGATGTTGATACTCAATTATTAGATTCTGTTGAAGAAATTAATGAAAAAGTAATGATTAATTATGTTCAAAAAGTACTAAAACATGTAAAAGGAAAACATATTGCAATGTGGGGTTTAAGTTTTAAACCAAATACAGACGATATTCGTTTTGCTCCTTCACTTTATATTATTGATGAACTTCTTTCAAAAGGTTATACCATTTCTGCATATGATCCAGCTGCTCAAAAAAATGTCCAGAACAAAATTGGTGATAAAATTACGTATGCAACAGATCCTTATGATGCAGTTAAAAATGCAGATGCCCTTTGTATAATGACAGAATGGAATGAATTTAAACAAGCAGATTTAGAGAAGGTAAAGACTCTATTAAAAAAACCTTTGATTATTGATGGTCGAAATATCTATAATTCTGAGAACATGAAAGAACTTGGATTTACCTATATTTCAACAGGCAGACGAACAGTTTAATAATATGAATATCCTCATAACAGGTGGAGCCGGATTTATCGGTTCACATTTGGCCAAACATTACATCGATCATGGTGATTCTGTCTTTATAATCGATAATCTTATTACGGGTAATAAAAGAAATATTGCTTCTCTAAATCCTTCGAAATTAACTTTCTTTGAAAGTGATGTGTGTACATTTGACTATAATCAACTTCCAAAAATGGATGTGATTTATCATATGGCATCACCAGCTTCTCCAATTCAATATAAAAAACATCCCATAGAAACAATGATGGCCAATTCTATGGGGACAAAGAGTGTATTTGATTTTGCTCAAAAAAGTGCATCTGGCAATATTGTTATTGCTTCAACTTCTGAAGTGTATGGTGATCCACTCGAACATCCACAAAAAGAAACGTATTATGGTAATGTAAATTCTTTTGGTGAAAGATCTTGTTATGATGAAGCTAAACGTTTTGCAGAAGCTCTTGCCAGATCTTATATTGAAAAATTTAATTTGAATATTCGTATCATCCGTATTTTTAATACTTACGGCCCAAATATGGAAATAAATGATGGTCGTGTGATCTCTAATTTTATTACTCAATGTATAACAAATAAACCAATTACAATCTATGGTGATGGATCACAAACGCGTTCTTTTTGTTACGTTTCAGATTTAGTAAGAGGACTTATCCAGATGGGTGAAAAAGAAGGTTTACAATCAGAAATTATTAATGTTGGGAATCCAAATGAAAAAACTGTTATTGAACTGGCAAATATGATCAAATCAATGATACAATCTACATCAGAGATACAATTTTTTAAAACAGATAAAGACGATCCTAAAAAAAGAAAACCAGATATTACTAAAGCACAATCTATCTTAGGTTGGAACCCAGAAGTTACACTTGAAGATGGACTTACAAAAACGATTTCATATTTTAAAGAAGCACTGAAAACTTCTTAACAGTAATTATGCATAAAGCAGCAATTATTTTACCCACTTATAATGAAGCAAAAAACATTGTTCATCTTATTGAACAAATTTTTGATGTAACAAAAGAGATTAAAAACTGGGATATCCATATATTAGTAGTTGATAGTAATTCTCCAGATAATACAGCTGATATTGTTCAAGAATTAATTAAAAATAATAAAAAACTTCATTTATTACGTACTGATAAAGAAGGATTAGGTAAGGCATATGTTCGTGGTTTTCAATATGCATTAGATGTAATTAATCCTTTTATTTTATTTGAAATGGATGCTGATCATTCACACACGCCAAAAAAAATTCCTGAATTTTTATCTGAAATAGAAAAAGGTGCGGATTTTGTTATTGGTTCTCGTTATATGAAAGGTGGCGCTATTCCCGATGATTGGGGTATCCATAGAAAATTTTTATCGTTTTTTGGAAACTGGATTATTCGTTTAGGTTTTATGAATCTTAAAATAACAGAGTGGACAAATGGGTATCGTGCAATAAAAGCTTGGATTATAAAAGATTCTTTACAACATCTTCAAAATTATACGGGGTATGTATTTCAAGTAGCTTTATTGGACAATGCAATTAAAATGAAAGCTAATATTAAAGAAATTCCATTGAAATTTATTGATAGGCGTGAAGGTGTCTCAAAAATTAATTCTGGTCAATATACCTTTCAGACATTATGGTATGTTTTCACCCACTCTTCATTTATTAAGTTCTGCATCGTTGGTGGAATTGGGTTTATTGTCGATTTTGGTATCTCGTATGTGTTTATTGTAATTGTTCATACAGCTGTTTGGCTTGCTACTATAATTAGTGCTGAAACAGCAATTATTTCAAACTTTCTATTTAATAATTTTTGGAGTTTTAGACATAAAAAACTAAGTAGAAAATCTAATAACTTTTTATGGAGTTTCTTTAAATTTAATGTAATTGCTTCTGGTTCTATTCTTATTCAAACTATTGGTATGGAACTTTCTACCGGAGCATTTGGTAGACATTATTGGTATATATTTAAGATCTTAATAATTGCCTTCATTATTATTCCTTATTCCTATTTCTTTTATAATAAAGTTGTTTGGAAAGATAATAATTAATTATTCAACAACTTCTACGTAGTCACCAGATACCCATCCCACACTGCCATCCTCTGTTGTTATTTTATACCAGCCATTACTTTCTTCGGAATACTCGTATTGATCTCCTGGATTAACTGTTGTCACAATATCGCTGTCTACAGAGGCATCTGATCTAACATTCAAATATCCAACTTCTGTATCTAAAATTTCAATAGTTGTACTAGCAGTTTGTGTTTCGGTTTCTGTTGTTTCTTCTTCTTTCTTTTCTTCCTCTTCTTTTTTCTTAGCTTCTGCAGAAGCTAATTTACGGGCAGATTCTAGTTCAGCTTCTAAACTTTTATGTGACTGATCTAGTGCAAGTTTAAAAACAGCTTTTACTTGATATCCTTTTTCTACTTTAATTTTGAGTGCGCGCCTAAAAAACCCTGGTAAATATACAGCAAGTTCATGGTCACCTGAAGGAACATTATCCAGTTTTAAAGGAGCAACACCTTTTTCATCATTGTCTAAATAAATAATTGCACCAGCTGGTTCTGTTTCAATAAGCACTTCACCCGTATTTTCGTCTGGTTTTTTTTCCATTTTTATAACTGTTAGCATTTCACCTGCAGAAGTCAATTCAGAAGTTCCTAATTCACGACTAACATATGTCAATGTATTTTTATAAACAGGTATTTTTCCTTCCCAATTTACTGTTTTTTTATCAGCTTCATCTGGAATAAGTTTTACAGTATATTCTCCTACTTTTTGATTACTTATTTCGTATGGTGTTTTTCCAACTGCAACATTATCAATAAATACCGTTGCAGCTGGTGAAGATAATACTTTAATCTTTCCTGCTGCATTTTGTTTATCAAGAATAAAAAATCTTACAAAAATAAAAATAAGAAATATTACAACTAGTCCGATAATAATGAATAGTTTTTTTTTCATAGGGAGTCCTCCTATTCTAGTCTAGAAAGACATTCTTTGCAAGATATGCAATATGTGTACTTTAATTTGTTCTCACTTGGATTGAAGATGTAGTAGTATTGCCTAACGTATCATATCCAACAACCTTTAATGTGTGTGTTGCGTTTTTTGTTGTTGGTACTCTCCAATCACAAGAATAAGCCGAAGTTGTATCTGTACATTTTAAGACATTATTAACATAGAACATAACCTTTGAAACACCAGAAATATCAGATACATTTGCTCGTATTATTATGTAACTATTTTTATTTACGATCGCATTATTGATAGGATATGTTATTAAAACTGATGGCCCCATTTGATCTGGCGTTGGTGTAGGTGTTGGAGTGTTAGTTGGTGTCATTGTTGGACTTGGTATAAAGGTTGGTGTTGGAGTATTTGTTGGTGTCATGGTTGGACTTGGTGTAAAGGTTGGTGTTGGTGTATTAGTTGGAAGTGTTCCTGAAGGAGTAGGTTGAGTTCCAGATGGAATTAATGTAGGTGTTGCGGTTGGCGTTGGTCCAGTAGTACCTCGAGATAGATAAAAAATGGAATTAGAATATCCACTTTGATTATTAGAAGTATCTACAGATTTTACATTAAAAACAACAGACCCAGCTGGAAGATTATAAAAAGTGCTTGTTAAAGTAGTTTCTTGTTTAGAAATGACACCATTTTTGTAAACATTGTAATATGCTACGGCCACATTATCTGTTGAAGCATTCCAAGATAACGATACCGAATTAGGTGTTGTCATACTTATTCGCAAATTAGTTGGCGTTGTTGGAGGTTCTATGTCTGTTAAAGCAAATACATTCGTAGTAGTACGTAATAGTACTAGTGTCCCCACTATAATGTCAGCATTACTACTCCAAATTTATTTATAGGTCTTTGAAGTATTGATGAATCGACACAATTTGTTAAGGTTTTTAGAAATGTAATTATGTTTTTCATTTTGAATTAAATATTATTATATGGGATATTTTTAGATAAAGTCAATATATATTCTAAAATATTTCATATCCTTCCACAACAATCCTTCTTTATGATATTATTGAAACCATGAAAGATTATATTGCAGATCTTATTCAGCAAGCTTTACTAAAACTGAATATTGAACATACTTCGATTTCTATTTCTAATCCAACACATGAATCTTTTGGAGATTATTCTTCTTCAATTGCAATGCAAGTCTCTAAACAACTAAAAAAGAATCCTCTCGAAGTTGCACAAGAAATTGTAGATAATCTCCCACCTTCGGATGAAATTGAAAAAATAGAAGTTGTTAAACCAGGATTTATTAATTTTTGGGTTTCTAATGAATCGTTATTAAATAATCTGGAACAAATTCATTCGGAAAAAAATGCCTATGGAAATTCAGAAGAACTTCTTAATGAAAAAATAATTTTAGAATATACAGATCCTAATCCTTTTAAAGAAATGCATATTGGACATTTATATAGTAATACTATTGGGGAATCTCTTTCTCGACTACTTGGTTCTCAAGGCGCAACAATTAAACGAGCAAATTATCAGGGGGATGTTGGTATGCATGTTGCAAAATCAATCTGGGGATTAAAACACATGATGGATGCAGATAGTCTTTCAATAGAAGATTTAGAAAAAAAATCATTATCAGAACGAGTTAAATATTTAGGACAAGCCTATGCAAAAGGTGCAACTGCCTACGAAGAAGATGAACAAGCGGCACAAGATATAAAAGATATTAATTATTTAGTGTATGTTTCTGCGCAAGAAATATTAGTAAAACTTCAAAATTGGCAACCTCAAGTAGATTACAAACAGTTTATTACAGATTCAAAATGGAATCTTGAAGAAGTAAAAGCGTTATATGTAAGTGGCAGAAGATGGAGTTTAGATTATTTCGAAACAATTTACAAAAAATTAGGTACAAAATTTGATTTTTATTTTTATGAAAGTGTTGTTGCAGAATTTGGAGCAAAAATTGTAAAAGAATACCTACAAAAGGGTGTTTTTCAAGAAAGTAATGGCGCAATTGTTTTTAAAGGTGAAGATTTTGGTTTACACACAAGAGTATTTATAAATTCTCTTGGACTTCCAACGTATGAAGCCAAAGAATTAGGTTTAGCTCCGACAAAGTATGAACAATTTAAATATGACAAATCGTTTATTATTACCGGTAATGAAATTAAAGAGTATTTTAAAGTACTCCTTACAGCTTTAAAACAAATTAAACCAGAACTTGCAGAAAAAACAACACATATTACACATGGAATGGTACGTTTACCAGAAGGTAAAATGTCCAGTAGAACAGGAAAAGTATTAACAGCTGAATGGCTTATAAATGAAGTTCAACAACAAGTAAAAGAGATAGTTGATAAAAGTACTAAAGTAGACTCAAAAGATGCAGAAGAGGTAAGTGAAAAACTTACTATTGCAGCTATTAAGTATTCATTTTTAAAAAATGGAATTGGAAAAGATATTTCATTCGACTTTAAAGAATCTCTTTCTCTAGAAGGCAATTCTGGACCATATTTAGAATACACATTTGCAAGATGTAATTCGATACTTGCTGGTAATTCTGAAAATAAAGACTACACTCTTGATATTTCTGCAGTTAACGATGAAGAACGAGCAATTATGTCTCATCTTATGAAGTTTCCGGAAGCTGTACAAAGTGCAGCGGCAAACTATGCACCTCAAATTATTACTACCTACTTATTCGATTTAGCTCAAAAATATAATATGTTTTATCAAAAGCATCAAATCTTAAAAGCAGAACAAAACGAAAAAGTGTTACGACTTCTTATAACAAAAGCTACAGCTCAAGTATTAGAGAATGGCTTATACCTACTTGGCATAAAGACTGTTGAAAAGATGTAATTAAGGTGTTGGACTTGGTGATGGTGTATTTGTTGGATCTTCAGAACTATCTTCTGGTGTTGGGGTTACTTCTTCATCTGTTGTTTCTTCTTCTGTTACCATACTTTCACCACTGTCATCAAATTTACCAATAATAACAACGACATCTGCATCAGAATCGCCTTTGTCATCAATTCTTGTTTGAACAGTATAATTCTTTTCTAATGTTGCAATAAGTTCGTCTATCCATGCATCTGGGACATCATCCCCTGCTTGAATGACAGTTTCTTCATAATCGTAATTATCTGCATTTGCTGTTCCTGTAACGTTAAAATCATCACCTTCTAATAATTCTTGGGCTCGTCCAGCTTCTCCGGCAATACCACTTCCATTTTGGATTTCTATACTAAAAGCATCTTTTTCTACATTTTCTTCTGGAGTTGGGGTTGGTTGTTCTGTATCTGGAGTTGGAGTAGTTTCTGCTGTTTCAGATGTTGTTGCAGCACCACGAGATTGCCAAAAATAATAGCCACCGCCTGCAAGTAATCCGATAATAATAATGCCAAGAAATATTTTGAGGAACATAATAATTTCAATAAACTGATGTAATAGTACCACTATTATAATACAAATTACAGTAAGTCAAGATGAAGATTATGTAATAAATGATGAAGTACAAGAGAGGATGCGTGGCATTGCCACGCATCCTCCTAAAGCCGGTATATACAGTTATAAATAGGTTACAATAACACCTATAACTGATACCACGGCCCAAACACAAACGATTGAAAATCCCATTCCTAGACTTTTAACATGCCAATCTAGAAATGCAATAATACTCACTATCACAATGGATAGTGAAGCCGTTAATGATAAGGGCCAGAAGCCGAATCCTCCCATATACATGCATAGGAAAAGTGCTATCATCCCATACAACATATAGAAAATTCGCCAACCGCGCGTTACTCGTTCAACTGGTCTTTGGCCCGACATATGTGCCTCCTTATCTTTGTGGCAACATACCTAATGACATCACACTTATGAACAAGATTAACAGAAAAACCCACGGCTTAACTTTGTGCAGCATTCCTATTAATAGAAGTAATATTGTTGCCAAAGCTACAATATTAAAATCAAAGAATGGTGCGCCTGTATTTCGAATGGTAACAATATTCCATCCCAAAATACTTATTGATACTATCGCAATAATCACCGTTAGTATGTCTCCTAAGCGAGTCATCTAGCTCTCCTCACTCGAATTTACTTAAACGCGAAGAATAATTATATCCTAATGCATGTAGATATTCAATTCTATAGGCCAAAATGAATTATATTCGTGACTTACTAAAAAAACTGCTCCAATCGTCTTCTAAATGTTCATTTAAAACGAAACAGATATCAATATTATAAGGATTTTTTATATATACCCACATATTTCTAATTTCTTTTATATGAATTGCTTCTGGAAAAAGGGTGACTAACTTTTCATATTTTTCCCTTAGAGAAAAATCTATCTGTATAAGTGGTGTTGAAACAGTATCGATAGATACAATTTCAAACTTTGGTTTACGTATTTTTGAATAATCAATAGAAAATTCATTAGTTATTTCTTCTTGTGTACCGGGAATGATAAAATCCCAAGCCTCTCCAGTTGGAAACAGATGATAAAGAGATTTTAACTTGAGAGATTCTCGTAAAGCAAGAATTTCGGGATGGACTCCATCAAACCATGGGATATCAAAACCTACATGATCTAAACTTTCAACTTTCATCACAGATATTCTGCTCATAAAGTCAGATACTTCTATATGCGAATAAGAATAACTACTTTTCTTTTCTTCACCAGTTTTATTTACTAATTCAATATTTATTGGATGGGTATCTATGTAAAATCGAACAACTGGAATTGAAAATTCTTCAAACGTTAGAGATATATCTGGAAAAAAATTATTTTGAGATTTTACAAAATTTATTTGATTGTCACTGGCTTCTCCAAAATGGGAAAGGAATTTTAAAATTTGTTTATTAAACTGAATGTCTGTATTAGGAAGGTTGATGTCTATGCTTTGAAGAAATGACATGTGAAATTATAACATTT
>CAYSZW010000017.1:0-25133 GCA_964435665.1 uncultured Gammaproteobacteria bacterium
GATGTAATTCTTCCATCTGTATCAACAGTAATAATTGGATAATAACCAATTGTTCCTCCAACTGCTATCCCATAAGTTCCTGCTGTGACACCTGAAGATGCAAGTTCTGTTGCTGTTATTGTTGTTGCTCCAATTTGAATATTGTCATATGTTCCTGTTACATCTCCTCCAAATTGTGTTGTTAATACTAAATCATCTGAACCGTTTCTATCCCATCCTGAAGTTGAAAGTGTTCGAATTACTCCGTTTCCATCTGCTACCAGTACACTGTATGGATCCGTTACTCCGACTAAGTTTCCAAGGGTTACTAAGCCATTTGAATCAATGCTAAATGCATTGTTTGTTCCTACAGTAAATAATGAATTTGGATTTGTACTTCCAATTCCTACATTTGCACCCATGAATGTTATTTCATCTGTTGTATCATCTGTCCAAATAATTCTTCCTGCACCAGCTCCTAATCCAATCCATCCGGTATTTGCAATAAATAAATTACTTCCTGGTGTTCCATTTGCAAATGCTGCACCTGAAAGAATATTACCTACCGATGTAATATCACCTGCTCCACCAAGTCCAGTTACATCCGAACATACCCAGGCACTTCCATTCCAAGATAAAATCTGATCAGTAGTACAACCGCCTAGCATTCTGAGTCCTGCAGCAGTTACCTCAAGGCCAGAAACTGATGAAGTTGTTGTGGTTGTTCCACCGGCAGCTAAATTTAGATCGATTGATACATCTCCACTACTACCTCCACCAGATAAGCCAACACCTACACTTACTGAAGTTATATCACCAACCCCACCGATACCTCCTGGGCTTGCACATTCCCAGATATTTAAAGAATTATTCCACACAAGTACTTGTCCATCTGAACATCCTTGAATAAGGGATAATTGATTTGAGGCTCCAATAAACTCTAAACCAGAATAACTTGCTGTTGAGCCAACACCATTAGCAGCATTTAAAAGATTTACTTGTAATGAGCCTGATAACAAGCTCAATCCGTTTCCTGTAAAATCTGTGACCGTTTCACTATTGGTTCTAAATCCTGCAGCAGCTTGAATTGTACCTGTCACATCTAACTTGAATTGAGGATTTGTATTACCTATACCAATACTTCCACCTGTTGATAAGTAAAGAACTTCAGAATTAGTTGCACCGACTAAATTGTTATTAAATATACGCAACGATTGATTTCCAGAACCGGAATATAAATTAATAGAAGTATTTGCATCAAGAACCAAACTATCTGATAATTCTGTAAAGTTAAGAGCATCATCTGCAATAGCAATATTAATTGTCGATCCTGAATCGGTTAAATCAAAGTCAGTTAAGAAGTTTAGAGTATCTACATCAGTCCCAATTGGTGTTCCGTTTTCTTGTACATTTATGATGGCACTCGTTGCACCACTATCTGCTGAACATTCCCATCTGTTTGATGAGTCATTCCACTTAAGTATTTGTCCATTACTACAGCCTTGAAGTAATGATAATCGACCTGAAATAAACTCTAATCCTGAAAAACCACCTGTCGATCCTACACCAGATGCATTAGAAAGTAATGCTACTTCAAGTGCTCCTCCAGATGTTGTTAAACCTGCACCTGTAAAATCAGAAATTGTTTCTCCATTTACTCTTAATGATGATGCTTGAATTGTTCCATTAACATCAAGTTTATAGTTAGGATCTGTTGTACCTAATCCTAAATTACCATCAGTTGAATCAAAATAAATATATTCATATGAACCATCGTAAATTCTAGTACTTTGAGTAAGTGGTCCTCCGAATTGAATTGTATCTCCAATCCTTGTTAAGCCATTATTAAATGTCAATGAATTTTCAAAATCAGGAAGATTGAATATAGCTGTTGAAGCAGAAGTAATTCTTCCATCTGCATCAACTGTAAGTACTGGAACATACACACTACTGCTACCAACACTGCCATAGGTTGCTGGATTTACTCCAGTATCTACTAACTCTGAAGCTCCAATAGTAGTTGCACCTATTTGTAAATTATTATATGTTCCAGTTACATCACCACCAAATTGAGTAGAAGTTACTAAGTCATCTGAACCATTACGATCCCAACCAGTTGTTGATAAGGATCTTACAACACCATTTCCATCAACAGTAAGCACAACATATGGATCTGTTACTCCGACTAAATTACCAAGTGTTACCAATCCGGTGGAATCTACAGTAAATTGATTAGCTGATCCAATAGTTAAAAGTGAACTTGCATTGGTGGTTCCAATTCCAACATTTCCACCAATAAATCTTATTTGATCAGTTGTATCATCGTCAAAAATAATTCTTCCTGCATTTGAACCTAAACCTAAAAATCCAGTATCACTAAAATATAATTCACTACCAGGTGTTCCCGAAGTAAATGCATCACCACTCGTAATATTTCCAACTGCTGAAATACTACCTCCAATTTGACCAGATAATGTTTCAAGTGTATTGTCAATTGATTGAAGTGAGGAAGTAATTGATTCTCCACTTGTTATATAAGTTGTTGCTGTATAAACTCTACTCCCAATTGCAACATTGATAGCTTCCAAAGAAGCAGTTACACTTTGTCCATCGGTAAGGACTAAGGAATCTGTATACAATCTGGTACCGATAGCTTGATCTAAATCTGCAAGTACAGCTTGAACAGTTGATGAATTTGAATTTGAAAAGCTTGCTGAATTAACTCCAACTAATGTTGCTCCACCAGTTGAACCTAATCCAACGTTATCAATATATAGATCTCCTGAAAGTCCAATATCACCATTAACATCTAATTTGTAGGAAGGATTAACCGTTCCAATGCCTACTTCTCCAGATGCATATTCAAAATAAATAACCTCAGTACCACCTACATTTAATCTCGTATTTGCAGTTAGGGATCCACCTAATAAAATATTATCGCCAATACGTGTTAATCCATTTTCAAAAGTTAAAGGATCTTCATAAGAAATTGGTAGGGTTGATGCAACTGTTATTCTTCCATCTTCATCAATTGTTAAAACAGGAATAGAAGTTGTAGTACCGTATGTCCCAACGACTACACCCGAAGCTGCCAATTCAGTTGCTCCAATTGTTGTTGCTCCAATCTGAATATTGTTATATGTTCCAGTTACATCTCCACCAAATTGTGTTGTAATAGTAAGGTCATTTGTGGAATCTGTATCCCAGTTAGAAGTAGAAAGTGTTCTAACTACGCCATTACCATCGACTGTTAGAACTAATCCTGGATTAGTAATTCCTACCAAACTACCCATAGTTACTGTTCCATTTGAATCAATACTAAATTGATTACCTGTTCCGACATTAAAAGCACTTGTAGGATTTGTTGTTCCGATACCAACGTTACTTGTAAGGAATGTAATTTCATCAATTGTATCGTCGGTAAAAATAATTCTTCCTGCATTTCCGCCTAATCCAATCCATCCGGTATTTGCAATAAATAAATTTGAACCAGGTGTGCCACTGGTGAATGCTGCACCTGAACCAATATTTCCAACTGCAGTTATATCACCACCGCCACCAATTCCACTTACAGAAGCACAATACCATGTACCCGCTACATCATTCCAAGCTAAAACTTCGTTATCTTGACAACCTTGTAAAAGAGCAATTTGATTCCCTACAAACTGTAACCCTGAATATGAACCTGTAGCACCAATGCCAGAAGCACTTGATAATAAGTCAACATTTAATACACCTGATGAAATGGATAAGCCATTACCTGTTAAATCTGTAACAGATTCACCATTAACAATGAAATTTCCAGTTACTCTCACGTCACCATTTACATCTAGAGTATACCCTGGGTTAGTATTGTTAATCCCTACATATCCACCTGTACTAAAATATAAGAGTTCTGTGGATCCAGTTTTAATAGAAGTATTTGCATCAATAGTTAAAATATCTGAAAGTTCTGAAAAATCTAAAGAATCATCTTTAATATCAATGTTTGCAATTGTTCCACCACCAGAAGTTGTGATAGTAAATTCATTGATAAAATTTATGGTGTCAACATTTGATCCAATATCAACACCATCCTGCCATATATCTACAACTGCACTTGCACCAGAATCAGATGCGCAGATCCAAGCACTTCCATCCCATTTTAATACTTGTCCATTACTACACGACTGTAATAAACTAAGACCTTCGGCTACTGATTCCAATCCGCCATTACTATTTAATCTTACGTATTGAGCAGGTAATGTACCTGTATAATCAAGCTCACTTAAAGCTAAAACTCCGGAAGACAATGTACCAGAATTATCACCATCAAAAATATAAGCTTCAACTTCTGCTTCTGAAAGTTGAGCAGTTGCTGAAGGAATTGATGCTGTATTGTTGATTGTTATCTTGTTACCTTCGATGGAAATACCGATATTCGTTCCTGCTTCTAAATCGATATCTCCTGTTAAATCTTCAATTGAAGAAATACCTGTTTCAATCTCTGGAAGATCTGCACTAATAACTGGATTCTGAGGATCACCTGAAATGGTGATACCTTCGCCCGCAGTTATTTCGTAAACAACATTTGGTGCAGTAATATTTTCTTCGAAAAGAGCTGGAGCAGTAAAGATGGCATTATAGTTAAAAGTTATTGATGCATCCGTAACTGCCTTCACATTGTCTGAATCTCCGAGGACCTGTGCAAGTTGTCCTTTTTTTGGCATTGGAAAACTTTGATTATTTTCTTCATTCCAGCTCAATACTGGTGAAGGAGTTTTACCCTCTCTAAAAGCTGTTAGAGTCTTTGCATAGTCTTTAACTGCAAATATTGTTAAAAAAAATACAGCGGCACTTATGAAGCCAATAATTGGGTATTTAGGTTTCCACATAGCAACAGATTCACGATGAGTATTCGTGCGATTATTGTGAAGTATTATTGCAACAATCTGTTTTGCTATTTTTATCATGTACTTGGGTAAGTAATTACTGCCATTTTTTGCTAGCTAATTTCATTATTACATGTTTTTTACAGAGATGCAATATATATTACATATAGTAAGAGGGGGTAAATTTCTATAAGCCTTTATACATATAATTACTTGAACAATAATAAATAATAAATATGTAGCAAAGCTCTAAATATTATTTGTCTTTCTGTGACACATTTAAACATTGTATTTTTTGTAAAAGATCACTAGAATAAATGTAGGGATATGCTTATTGCCCGGGACTTAAAATCCTTATTTCATTTTTGTTTTTTTGTTTTGATGGCCATTTATATATTGGTGTCTCCCCCTTTTGCTCAAGCTGCAGCATCAATTGCTACCTACTTTACAATCGACCATCCAAATGTTTTAGATGGATATATTGTTGCCAGTATTGATGATAAGTTCGTAATTACAAATGAAGCATATCAACCAAATATGATCGGAATCGTAAATAAAAGTCCAGCAATAGAAATTAGATTCGGAAATACTCCCGACAGTTATCCAGTTAGTACAAGTGGTCAAGGTGTTGTAATGGTATCACTTGCGAACGGAGATATTCAGAAAGGTGACTATATTACTTCATCACCAATTGAGGGCGTTGGAATGAAGGCAACTGTACCTGGACCTATCATTGGTGTTGCCTTAGAAGATGCAATCAGTGATGACGAATCCACAATAACAAAAATTCAAGTTAATTTACAGAAGGATTATAACGTTGAACCATATTTAAGTCTCTCGGGCTTCTCTTCCAGTCCATTTGCAAGTAATAGCACGAACGTAACAAAATACATTATGGGAGGTGGAATTTTAATTCTAACATTAGTATTTAGTTTTATGTACTTTGGAAGATTATCAATGAAAGGTGTAGAAGCATTAGGAAGAAATCCACTTGCTTCCAAAAAGATTCATGTAGGTATTATATTAAATGTAACATTAGCAATTGCAATTTGTATTATCGGTTTTATAACCGCGATCTATATTATTCGTTTTTAATTAATTTATGACAGATTATCAAACTCTTTTTTCTAACCCAACTCCCTTCCTTTTTATAAGTATTGGAGTAAATCTCGTGTTACTTATATTAATACTCTATATATGGAGAACATCAAAGGCTCTTAAAGATAGGAAAAACTCTGATGAAGTCATAACAACTGTTTTTAAGGAAGCAGAACTTAAAGCTTCTTTTATTATTCATGATGCAGCAGAAAAAGCAAAAGTTATCGTTACAGAAGCTACCCAGACTCGCCAAGAAATGGAAACAAGTATGAAAACTGCTTTCCAAGAAATATTTGTTTCGTTACGAGATCAAATTAAACATGAAAACGAAGCCTTTTCAGTGCATATGCAACAGATTGTTAACGATATTTCAGCTATGCTTAAACAAGAGTCTGTCAAAATGATTGGTGAATTAAAAACAGAAGCTAAAACTCAAGTACAGCTCTTTGCTAAAACAATGCATGAAGAAAATAAGGGCATTCATAATGAATTACTTGACCAAATCAAGCTTGAAATAGATGTTATTAAAAACGAATTACAAGCATATCGTGATGAAGAATACAAAAAAATAGATCAACATTTAACAATTGTTCTTCAAACATTACTAAAAGAATATTTGAAAGATACATTGTCCTATGAAATTAATGATGAAATTATATTTAAGGCTCTAGAAAAATACAAAGATAATGCCTTAGATAATACAAGTTCCCCACCAACAAATGGACAACCAGCAGCACAAAATAACCAAGGTAACTGAGGTTTTAGATGAAATCTATACAGTGTCTGATTTAAATAATTACATCAGAATGTTGGATAATCTTAAACCTGTTATTTTCCAACAATCTAACAATTTATCGCAGACTCTTCAACAAGAGTTACCACCTAAGTTGGCAAATTATATTAGTACTTATGCAGAAACTACTAATTTAAATCTCAATGATCAAACCGATGCTCAACGTTTGATTCAACAAATAGTCTATATTTTTCATTTAGTTCCAGCTGCAGAATTAACTGTTCCTTCACCTTTGACCAATAAACAAATAATTAAAATATGTAAATGGTGGAGAGCTAAAACAGACAAGGCTGTAATATTAAATGTAAAAATTGATCCAGATCTTATAGCTGGAATTCGCATTGGTTATGAAGGTAAATATGCAGATTATTCATTAAGTACATGGTTACAAGAAAAAGGTAAAAAACATTTAGATAAAGTACAAATTTAATTATTATGGATTCATTTCAACGAAATATTACACAATCTGGTGAGTACGGCATAGTAAAACAATTAAACTATCCCCTTGTTTCTATAAAAGGATTACCTGGTGCTCACCCTTTTGAAACATTAGTATTTGAAGAGGGTCAAATTGGGCAAGTATTTGATTTGGATAGTGACTATCTTCGAGCATTAATTTTTTCTTCTGATCCAATCACGTTAGGTTCTAAAGTAACAAGAACTAATTCCCCACTCACTATCCCCGTTGGCGACTCAATGTTAGGTATGACTGTAGATTCTTTAGGGAGACCACTTAAGTATGGTCAAGTTATGACAACCCGAGTTAATACAAGACCAGTATTTATTGAAACGTTAGGTATAGATTCTCGTATTGTGATTACAAAACCATTCATTTCAGGTATTAGCAAAGTTGATCTACTTATTCCTCTTGGTAAAGGACAACGAGAATTAATATTAGGTGATGCAAAAACAGGTAAAACTACATTTTTACTTAATACTTTTGTAAATCAGGTAAAAGAAGAAAATACCATTGGGATATATGCTGCAATTGGTAAGAAAAAAAGTGAAATCAAGTTTTTAGAAGAATTTTTCGTTAGAGAAGGTATAGATAAAAAAGTTATTATTGTTGCAACTACCTCTTCAGATAGTGCAAGTCTTATTTATCTTGCTCCTTTTTCAGCTATGACTATTGCTGAATATTTCAGAGATATGGGACAAAATACATTAGTAGTTATGGATGATTTAACAACGCACGCTCAAAGATACCGTGAAGTCGCTCTGTTAAGTCGTCGATTTCCAGGACGAGAATCTTATCCAGGTGATATCTTTTATACTCATGCACAACTAATGGAGCGAGCAGGAAATTTTAAACACCCTACAAAAGGTGAAGTGTCCATTACGTGTTTACCTGTTGCTACTACTGTTGAAGGCGATATTACTGGTTATATATCAACTAATCTTATTAGTATGACTGATGGTCATATTTTCTTTGACACAGATATTTATAACAAAGGTGAACGACCAGCAATTAATATTCCTTTATCAGTTACTAGAGTAGGTCGCAAGACTCAAACGCCTCTTATACGAGATATTAATAGGGAGATCTTATCTTTATTGTCCCAATACCGTAATCTTATTCAGATTGCACATTTAGATTCAGAAATGTCACTTGAATCAAAACAAATATTAAAAAAAGGTGCATCTATGATGGGAATGCTCGATCAACATACAGGGACTATTCCGTATGTTCTCCAAATTATTTTATTTGGTATTGTATGGGCAGAATTTGCTGATTTGTCCGACACATTACTTTATCAACAAATACTAAAAGATTTGTTAGCTTTGTATCAAAATCCAGCTGAAAGAAATAGTATGGCTCAATTATTAACAGCTCCTAAATTAGCTGATTTTCTTTTGCAATTAAAGCAAAAGCAGGAGATCATAGAACTATGCAGAAAAAAACAGACCTCATAGAAGAAATTAAATTCCTAGATAATTTGCATAATTTAGCAACTGTCTACGAAAGTATTTCTACCATGAAAATGCAACAAATTAGAAAAAGTATTATTAGTCGTCGTTTATATGTAAATAATCTGATGGATATATTCCGTTCCCTTCAATATGAAAAAACAGAACATGAGTATTCATTAGCACAACCAAAAGATTTAAAACCTTTAGCAGCAGTTGTTATTACTGCAAATGCAAAGTTTCATGGAGATATTTTAAGGAGAATTTTTACTTATTTTACAAAGCATTATGACAATAAAGGTGATTTATTTGTAATTGGTAAAATTGGCCGTGAATACTTAAAAGAGTTCTCCGACAAAATCAAATTTCAAGAATATGATGTATCTGATATTAATTTTACTGTTAATGACTTAAAACCAATTCTTGTACATTTGCTTCAATATAGAAAAATTCACGTCTACTATGCATTATTTAAAAATATTGTTGACCAAATACCAGTAGAAACAGATATAACTGATTTAGAAAAACTTACAAAGGAAGAAATTGAAGAAGCAAGAATGAACCAACATTACGAATATTTATATGAACCATCTGCTCAAAAAATCAGTTCTTTTATACACAATAACGTAACTGCCATGTCATTACTACAGACCCTATCTGAAACACATCTAGCCCGTTTAGCTTCTCGTATGAATGCCATGGAGTCATTACTAGGTAAAATTAATGATGATATTAAAGTATTAAAACAAAGAGAACATCGAGTCAAACGAAGTATTCAAGACAGTAAGCAGTTAGATAGATTAGCCGGAATGGCTGTTTGGTAATTTTATGGATAATAAAGGTGTTATTCTCTCAATCAAAAGTCAAATAGTAGAGGTAGAATTTTATGATAATCCTCCTGATATTCATGATCTATTTGTATTGGAAAATAATCCAAATGTTATATTAGAAGTATATTCCTCTGCTTCAGATAGAAGTGTGTTTTGTCTTGCTTTAACGGAAACGCTTGCTCTTCATCGTGGAGCAATTGTAGTTAATACAAGAAAAACTCTTGAAGTTCCTGTCGGGCCAGATATTCTCGGACGTGCAGTTAATGTATTCGGGTTGCCTATTGATGGTAAAGGACCAATTGATAGGAAAAAAACGTTCTCTTTTTTTAAAAAACCCAACTCATTTGCTCAAATTATTGTTCCACATGAATTATTAGAAACTGGTATCAAATCGGTAGACTTTTTTACACCACTGTTAAAAGGTGGAAAGATTGGTTTATTCGGAGGTGGAGGTGTGGGTAAAACAGTTTTACTGACTGAAATTATTCATAATGTTATTTCAAGTAAAGATAATAGCCATTTATCCATTTTTACAGGTATTGGAGAACGTAGTCGTGAAGGTCAAGAATTATATGAAGAATTAGGTAAAACAGGTGTATTGCCTATGGTCTCAATGGTATTTGGAGAAATGAGTAAAAATCCAGCAGTTCGTTTCCGTACTGCATTTGCAGGTATTGCTCTGGCTGAATACTTCCGTGATCAAGAACAAAAAAGTGTTCTTTTCTTTGTTGATAATATGTATCGTTATGCTCAAGCAGGTTATGAATTAGGAACATTATTAAGTACTATTCCTTCTGAAGGTGGATATCAAGCAACATTATCTTCAGAAATTGCTGATTTGCATGAACGTTTATATTCCACACCTAATGCCGGAATCACTACATTTGAAACAGTATATGTACCTTCCGATGATATTACCGATCCTGGTGTACAGTCGATGTTACCTTACCTCGATTCTCGTGTGGTACTTTCCCGTTGGATTTATCAAGAAGGTAGATTCCCAGCTATAGATACATTAACATCATTTTCAAGTGCAATGAATCCTGAAATCGTAGGCGAAGATCATTATAAAACATACGTAGAGACCCAAAAATTGCTCAAGGAGGCCGTTAATTTAGAAAGGATAGCTTCTCTTATTGGTGAATCAGAATTATCCCAAGAAAACCAAATAATATTTAAACGATCTAAACTTATTAAAAATTATATGACTCAACGTTTTGCTACTGTTTCAGAGGCTACTGCTAATGAAATTACTTATATTCCTCGTGCTAATACTATTCAAGATGTAAAACAAATTCTTCAAGGTACTTATGATAAAGTTCCACCTGAAAAATTGTTATATATATCAACATTAGATCATTTAGATAAATAATATGTCTGATGAGATAAAAGAAAATGTTCCTTCATCTGAAATCATTAATATTAGTGTTTTATCTCCTGAAGAAACGTTATATAGTGGTCAAGCTCGTGCTTTAACTTGTCATAATGAAGACGGTGACTTTGATGTATTACCTTTGCATACCAACTTTATTTCTTTAATTGATGAATATGTGATTATTCATTTGCCTAATGGTGAAAAGAAAAAAATAACTATTGCAAAAGCTCTTATGAAGGCAATAGAAAATAACATTACAATCCTTCTTAATATTGATCTTACTGAACGTGACGTTGTCTTAAAAGCATTATTTAAACAAGCAAGTCAAACCCAACCTCCTACTACTCCTAAAAATTAGCATAAAAAAACACGGCCATTTAGACCGTGTTTTTTATTAACTTATATTATTATTCTGCTGTTGGTGATGAGTCTTCTGGTAATTCCAATCTTGGTTCAACAGTTGCTGTTGGTGGTGTTGGAAGATTTAACTCAGATTGTTCATCTGTTGCTGTGTCATTTGTTGAATCTTCTCCTGCTGTTGCTGCTGTTGCTCTTTCTCTCATCATTTCTAAATCTTGTTGAGCTCTCTTATAATCTTCTTCAGCTTTTGCTGGATCAAGTAAATCTGTTACGATCTGCATTTGTTGTACTGCTTGACCGTACATTTCTTTTTGATAATATGCCCATGCAAGATTGTAATGTGCATTTGCCCAATCAGGTTTTAAGGATACTGATTGTTCAAATAATCTTTGTGCTTGATCATATTGTTGAAGTAAGTAATAAACACTACCTAATTCAAGTCTTAATGTTGGGTTATAACTATCAAGTAAGATTGCTTGTTGATAACTTGAAATTGTCCATAATGGTGCTTGTTGAACAGCATTTAATATCTGTCTATAAACAGTTGCTAAATTCTGCCAGTTTGTAACACGACCTGGATTTAATGCTACTGCAGATTTTGCTTCTGATATTGAAATTTGTAGAGTCTGAGCAATTGTCTGACGATCTGCATCAGTAATTTGTTCTGCACCTTTTGCTGCAATATTATTTGCAACTAACAAGTTTGTTTGTGAAAAATTTCTTCTAAATTCTTCATTGTATGGATTATATTCAACTGACTTTCTTTGATTATCATATAGTTTCTGTAAACTATTTTCTGAAATTGCATCTATTGATCTCTTAAAGTAGACTTCAGCTAAAAAGTTTTTACCGATAAAGTAAATACTTGTACCGATAAATAAGAATCCAATTACTGAGAGTCCAATATGAGCTGGTACTAATTTTGTTAAGTCAATTTCATATTCTTCAAATTTTTCTTCACTTCTTAAGTCTGCTACAACTAATGCAAGTGCTACAAAGAACATAAAGAATGACATTATTGAAGGAGGTAATAATAATAACAACACTGCTGCTGTTATAAATAAACCTGCATTTTCAATTCTTACTCTTCCTAATTTTCTATAGATACTAAAGAATAAGATGCCAAATCCTGTTAATCCGAGTAATCCCATTTCAGTTAAAATGTGAAGTACTGTTGATCGTGAGGTTGAGAATGAATTTACTTGCCATAAACTTGAAACGTTGTAATTTATATCTCTTACCTTAGTAAAGATAACTGAGAAATTATCAACACCTACTCCGAATACTGCTGTTAATGGACTCTTTAAGACTTCAATTGCTGCAAACCATGAAAGATTAAATGGTGGGATAATTACTTGTGCACCACTTGTTAAAATTGACTGTGCAATTGAGAAAACACTAAATGCCATTGCGAGTACAATAGCACCCATTACTACTGATAACATAACAATTAAACCTTTATGTTGATCTTGATTATGTGCACTACTTCTTTTAAGTCTAAACATATATAAACCTGCACCTACAAGGACAAACACGAGGAAACTAAGTAAATCAATTGAAGAACCAACTGTATTAAAAGATGTGTTCTTTAAAAATCCCCAGAATGCTGGAAGATTTACGTTTTTAAATGGATCAACTAACATTACCATTGCTATTAAGGATGCTACTAAACCTGATGCTGATAATGTTAATACTGGACTAATTTTGGCTTTTCTAAAGAAGTATGATGCATATAAATAATAAGCCATCATTCCAAGTATCATAACTAAACCATATTGTGGTCTAAATATTGCTTGAATCTTATTTGGTGATGCAAGAACAATGGAAAGAATATATGCCAATATGATTAAAAGAAATGATTGAAGTGCTGGATTACTTGTCCAACTAAATTTTTTTGTTAAGACAAATTGACTTATGGAAACAAAGAAAAGAACTAATACAAAGAAAACAAGTAAATAAAACTTACTGTAAATCAAGAATTCTCTTGTGATTGGCAAGAAGAATACTGGGAAAAGGAACAAAAACACTGTTACTAAAACATTAAGGGTTAGGTTAAAATAGCTTGACTTGTTTTCCATATATTAGATTGTAGAGTTAGTTTTTTTGAATGTCAACAAAATATTAATTTATAATGTCAAATCAATCTATAGCTAAAACTGTGCGAACAGTTCCACATTTTAGTTGTTGATTTGAAATTGTCTTTAACTGTTTAACTTCTAATGGACAATTTTCGTTAGATAAACTGGTACTTTCTTCTAATGCATATCCTATTGCATTATCTTTATTAGTATTTTTAGAACCATACCCTTTGATTAGAGAAGAACCTACTCTATCGCCGATATGGATATCTCCATTAATATTTGTAACTAATACTTCTACTTGACCAACTAAGGCAACTAAGACACTATTGTCACTACTATATTTATTATTACCTATATAACCTGCAGTATTTGAGACTACTCCAATAAGGTTTTCATTTATAGATGCTGGTTTAACTCCATTTTTTGTAATGGATACAATCTGAAATAATTCAAATTCACTGGTATCATCAACTTTAAAATACTCTGCAAAATCAGCTGCTGAAGTTTCATAAACAACACTCTGATTATTTAATCTAACACCTCCCACCTTCATTCCTGGTGTCAACTCATTTTTTCCTGCATAAAATTCAATAAATTCACCGTTACTTCCTGACGGATCTGTACCTAAAGATAACTTAAGGATTGAAGATTCTGCTGAATCTTCTCTAGCAAGGTTACTTAATGAGACAATACTGCCAATTAGTTTATTTCCTGAAACGTCTAAATATGTTTCAGGATTATATGTACCGATACCCAAATTACCTGAGCCGATTATTACATTCGAGCTTGAAGCAGGATCAAAGATAATATTACTTCCTTCCTTATTAGTACGTAATGTTAAGGCAGAACCTTCAACAGTAAAGGTTCCGTTCGTTGATTTAATACTAGGAGATTCGTTTGTTAATTCTATATTACCTTCATCATTTATAAACGGGATTGTGGATTTACTATTACCAATTGATAGTCCTTGAAGTTTAGTACTATCTTGGGAAAAGGAAGAAGTCATTATCTGATATCTAGGTTCAAATTCTGGTTCATTACCTATAGATACTCCTAAATAAAGTGAATTATTTTCATCAAAAATTGATTCAGGTATGGGCTTCATTCCGCAATCAGATCCGACTAGAATTGTAAAACTACCATTAAATGACGGCTCCAATCCATTCTGCCCTAAACAAGAACCTGTATATAATACATTACCTTTAGAAGGAACATTATAAAGTCTAAAGACAGCATCTCTTTTTGTATCTAATGCGGATCCATCTGATTGCTTAATATTTCCTTTAAACGGTAATACTCTACCTACTTTCTTTTCTTCAATTCCAACTGACTTAATTTTGTTTAAAGTCACAAATAAATATGTAATTAATCCAAAACATAAAATTATTAAAGTAATTAAAACAGGAAGTAAGGATCTATATTGTGAAAAAGAATTAACCATTGGAGGATTATTTTTGTCATTTAGAAAAATAGTAGATTCTTTTTCTAATTTTGAAACAAGGTCTTCATACTTTTTAGAAGTTATTTTATTTTTTTCTTTTAACCATTTAATCCACGTCAACATAGACTTATGTATACTTTCTTTTTTTAACTCATCATTTAACGAACGTATTTTATTTATATTTTCATTGAATAATTCTTCATCGAAAAAGGATTTTAGATTCATAAAAAAAATGTAAACTATTTTTTAAGAAAATACAAGACTTCGTTAAAAGAAGCTTCTTTCTTCAGCTAACTAATATGAAGCCGTAAGAGATACATGTAAAACGTTCACCTCGTTTTGGATTACTGAAAAACAGGCTTTTGCAGAGCCATATACTTAATATACACGCGCGTTTAAAATACTGGGGTGTTATAATTTAAAATAATAAAAAATAAAATTATTATTATATTGTTATTAAGCCCTAAATTTGGGTATTTACTTTGCAAAAATGAAGACAAAGTTGTGTATATATTATTATAGGATTAATTGACTTATAATTTAATAATTTAGACTTTTGTAACAATTTAAATTTAACAATATACATAAGACCCAATCTTAAAAATATCACCAATATTAATCTTGTAGTTAAATTTAATCAGATTTAACATAATTAATTTTAGCAATAATAAGGCTTTATGTAGGTACTTTATTATATTTAGTTTAAATTGAAAATTAATAATATTAGTCTTATAGAAATAGCTCGAAATTCCAATTTGATATCATATAAATGTTCTAACGTTTAAAATTGCCTACAATAAATTAATTTGAATTTAACGAACTATGTCTTAATTTAAGAGATAAAAAAAATTTATTTATTATCAAATTTGTTATATTTTTTTGCTAAATTTCTTTCTTTTTTAGTTATTATTACTTTTCTAACACTTTACTCTTTCTATAGATCTAATTTTATATTTTTTTTATTTAGCAATCTAGATTTATCTTTGCTTTTATTGACTCATATTTATTATTTCAAAGCTTCAAATTAGATATATCTTGACACTTTATATCAATTCTGATATTGTATTGCATATATGACTATTAAAGATAGACGAACGAAAATTTTGCTATCACTTTTGTTATTATCTAGTAAAGATTTTAAACCTGTTACGTACGATAAAGCTACTCTTACAATTTTCGATCTTACACTTAATAGAAAAACAATTGCTACCTTTAAAAAATTATCTAAAGAAGGATCTATTACTGAACTTGATAAAAACAATGATCTACCTATTTATAAATTAACCGATAAAGGATTCAACGAAATTGCACTAACTTTCCCTGTTTTCAGATTTTCTCGTGAAAACTGGGATGGAGTATGGAGAATTCTTTCATATGAAATTCCAGAAAAAAAACGAGAATTGAGAGATAGATTAAGAAGAGAAGTTGCTAGTTGGGGTTTAGGCCCATGGCATAGATCTTTTTGGTTGACACCACATCCAATTATTCCATCCTTAAAAGAACTCATCTCACAAGAAGAAAAGGCATATATACAGGCATTTGAATCGAAACATGTCTTTGGTGATCAAGATATTCTTATTGAAAAAGTATGGGGTACTTCACAATTAGAAAAAAGATATAGAAAATTATTTATGAAATGGCATGATGTTCTATCCAAAGATGAAGATAAGGTTAAAAAAATGAAGTTAATTATTGATGATTATGTAGAAATTATAAAAACTGATCCAGGTTTGCCTAAAGAATTAATTGGCTCTAAATGGATTGGCTTTGAAGCTATTAACTTATTTAAAGAGATACAATCTATTTTATTAAGTTCTAAAGAATCATAATTGATACATTAGTAATTGATCTTTCTTAAGGATTAAATCGCCTACTGTAATAGCCTCATTATCTTCATCCAAAGGATAAATAGATATAACATTTGATTTATTATCGTGCTGGATTGTTTTCATAAATCTTTGGTATATAACTATTTCGTTTGAATGACTTGATATATGTACTTTAGAATCATTGCTAATATTGAAATTATCAATTTTAAGGCTTGTTGAAGGAATAACCCTAGAAATTGTATATCTCTTCATTAATGAGGCCAAAATATCCTTATTTGTGGACATTACTACGTCAATTGTTCTATCATAAAAAACCATTGATTTACCTAAACATTCTAATACTTGCTTCTCTCCTATTGGGTTTATTAGGATATCAAAATTATTTATTTGTAAAAAGACATTAATTTTATCTTCTTTATTACACAATACTATTAAATATTTTGGTCTAAGAAAAAAAGAAATAAGTAGTATAAAAAGAATTAATAATGAAAGAGTCGTCGATATAAATAAGAGCTTTCTAGAGATTATTTCAATGTTTATCATATTGCAACAATCCAATAATACTTACAGACTATCACTGTAGGAAGCCCAATGGATTCATTAGCACTCCACCTGATCGAATCTCAAAATGCAAATGAGTACCTGTTGACCTTCCAGTAGAGCCCATAACGCCAATTCTCTCACCCTTTGTCACGACCTGACCAGCTGAAACCTCAATACTTGATAAATGAGCATATAATGTTTGATACCCATTTGCATGATCAACAATTATATGACAACCGTAACCGTAGGCTAGACATCCAGTATAAGTAACAGTACCCGTATCTGAAGCTAAAATTGCTGGAGCTGCATTGTTAGCTATATCTAATGCCATATGGTACCAAACTGGATATGTGGTAATACTTCCGGTTGTTGGCCATAAGAATGATGATGTTCCTTGTACACCAGCCTGTATTTGTGCTACATATCTAAACTCAGCAGGTTTAGGTGCTACTTCAACTGTTCCGTCCGGAACAAATAGTGTCTGTCCTGGTGTTAACTGAAAGGTATCTGGATCGACAAAATCATTAAATGGAAAGTTTACAATGTTCTGTGCATCAACATTATATTTTTTTGCAATCGTATAAATATTATCACCTGCATTTACTTTATGAACTACACCCGTACCTGGAGGAATATCTAAAACATCACCTGGTTTAATAACTTCAGAATCTAAATCATTCGCCCATTTAATAGTATCGACAGTTACATTAAATTTAGTACCAATTGATTCTAATGTTTCACCTTCTGAAACTTTATGCTGTACTACTTCACTTCTTGGTTTAACAGATGCAATAGTAGTTAAAGAATTATTATACGGATCAAAAGCAACGGACGTGCTTTGAAATTAGGTTTGGCTTTCTTCCAATGCATTATCAAAAGGATTATTTTCTGCAATAGTTGGTCCTGCGATTAATACAGTAATAATAAGTAATACAAATGAGGTGTTTAAAAATGAACTTGAATATTTACCACGTTTAACAATTAAAATAGCTACGATAACGTCCTTAATCTTTTCAAATTGAAGGCCAAAATACATGGCACGGGACATTATATAAGCACGTAAAAATCCAAAATACAATTTAATATCTTTCATGTTTATATAATACAAAACTGTAGTAACACCCTATTGTACTAAATTTTTACTGGTGAATGTTATAAAGCAGCAGCTATTCTTTGTATTGCAAGATAGAAAGCTGCTTGTTTAAGGGAGATATTTTTTTCTTGTGAATATATCCAAATAGCAGAGAAAGCTTTCTGCATTATCTCTGTTAACTCATTATTAACCTTTTCTTCACTCCACCAATAACCTTGCTTACTTTGTACCCATTCTAAATATGAGACAATAACACCTCCCGCATTTGCTAATACGTCTGGAACAATTATTGTACCGTTATGATGTAAATACTGATATGCATCTTGAGTAATTGGACCATTTGCCATTTCAATAATAATTTTTGCCTTAATCTTAGCCATATTTGATGAATTAATAGCATTTTCAAGTGCTGCAGGAACTAATACATCAACAGGCAGTTCCAATAATTCTTCGTTCGTGATTATTTTACCCTTTTTACTATCACAGACTCCTCCTATACAGTAACAATCACTTATAGAACCTTGTTTTTGTTTACACTCCATAATTATTGGAATATCTAAAGAAACGTCCATTTTCTCATTGAATATACCGCCTTTTGAGTCGGAAATTGCTACTACTTTATGCCCCAGACGTGAAGCAATCTCTGCAAAAAAATACCCCACATTTCCGAATCCTTGAATAGCAATTGTGAGATGTCTTTGCTTATCCTTATGCAACCTTTTTATTAGTTCTTCTAATGCGATAACACCTCCACGACCAGTTGCCTCAGTTCTACCGAGACTGCCACCACAATCTAAAGACTTTCCTGTAAAAGTAGCAGGACTTTTATGACCTACAATTTTTTCATACTCTTCCAACATCCATTTCATTATGGTTGGATTAGTATTTACATCAGGTGCAGGTATATCAATATCAGGCCCTAAAAAACTAGCAGCTTTAGCTACATATAATTTAGACAGACGTTTAAGTTCTCCCTTAGATAATTGGGTTGGATCTACTACAATACCACCCTTTCCTCCACCAAATGGAATATTCACTACAGCTGTTTTTATAGACATGAGTGTAGATAATGCTTGCACTTCTTCTAAAGTAACATTCTTATGAAAACGAATGCCACCCTTATAAGGACCCAATGCATTATTATGTTGAATTCTATATCCGGTAAACATCTTAGAAGATCCATTATCCATTTCTAAAGGAAGAGAAAATTGATGGATAAAATTTGGAGAGACAATTTGTTTAACTACTTCATCATCCAACCCAATTTCATGCCCTACCTCAATAATTAATTTTTGAGCAGAATCCAACATTTCTTGGCCAGCATTTTTCATATAGTATATGAAATTAAATAACAATAAAAGTATATAATATTCTTTCCAAGATATTACATCCCTTTTTCAATTAACCAACGTTCTACATCTAATGCTGCTGCTATTCCCATTCCAGCGGCAGTACCTGCCTGCTTATATACATGGTCTACACAATCACCTGCTGCAAAAACTCCAGGAACTGAGGTCATTGTTTGAAATTCATAATCAAAACCAGCCTTTGATATTGATTCTTTATTTGTAACAATCTGAAGAGCTTTCATTATGGAGGTAACAATATAGCCTTTTTTATCAAGCTCTATTTGATTTTTAAATAAATCTGTATCTGGTCTATGTCCTATTGCCAAAAATAATCCATCAACTGGCAGAACATCTTTGTTGTTATATGTATTTTTTAACTTTAATCCTTCGACTTTCATTTGTCCTAAAACATCCTGAACTTCATTATTCCAAATAACCTCAATTTTAGGATTTTCCATTACACGTTGCTGCATAATTTTTGAGGCTTTAAAGCTATCTCGTCTATGAATCATATATACTTTATTAGCAAACCGAGTTAATGTCTGCGCTTCTTCCATCGCTGTATCTCCGCCTCCTACAACAGCCACATTTTTATTTTTAAAGAAAAACCCATCACAAGTAGCGCATGCTGATACTCCTTTTCCTCTTAACTTTGTTTCAGAATCTAAACCTAACCATAATGCTTGTGCACCCGTTGCAATTATAATTGAATGTGCTTTTACTATGCCTGAACTGTAGCTAATAGTAAAAGGTTTTGCATTAAAGTCTACATTGGTTACATTCTCATTTAAAATTTTTGTTCCAAACTTCAGAGCTTGTTTACGTAAGGATTCGACTAAATCAGGACCCATTATATGTTCATAAC
This sequence comes from uncultured Gammaproteobacteria bacterium, assembly GCA_964435665.1. GTDB lineage: Bacteria > Patescibacteriota > Microgenomatia > UBA1406 > GWC2-37-13 > MFZZ01. The sequence goes on from CAYSZW010000017.1 coordinate 20,416, forward strand.
CAGGGAAGTTCTCAACTTCAGTAGTGAGCATTAACTGACCTCCCGGAGGAGAACCTGCAAAAACAATTGGATTCATATTTGCTCGTGCATTGTAAACAGCAGCACTAAGACCTGATGGGCCGCCACCAATTATAGCTACTTGATTTATTTTTTCAGAAGTTGTATTCATTCATTTTAAATAATTAATAATGTACAGAATATATTACAGTATGATAGTATCACAAAAGAAGTGTTTTTTTCAATATTTAGAGATCGATTGCTCGTTCTATAGTCTTACGAAGCTCCTTTGCCTTTTCTGGATCTAAAGATTTTTCTATATATATAAATATTATTTCTTTTGATAATCCATCAATCGCCTTTTTTACAGCAGAAACTTGTTGTAGAATTTCAACATTATCTCTATCTTCTTTAACCATTTTTTGAATACCACGAAGCTGACCTAATATGCGACCAATTCGTTTATCTAATAGTTCCATACTGTAAGTATATCATTGAAGAATTAGTAATTATTCATACATTCCAACTACATAATCAAAAACCTCATACCAATCTCTGCCAGTACATTCGCTCCAACCTGGACTATCAGGATGGGGAGCATCCGAAGTTTCCATATCAGTTCCGAAAATTATAAATACTCTATTAGGACAACCATATGCTGGATTTATTGGAGGAACATAACGATGATAATAATAATTAAAACCCTCATAATCATGTCCTGAACATGCATCCGTGGTTTGATCAATTAAGGGATCTCTAGGAACTGTACGAAGTATATTACTTGTGGCTAATTGATCAATAAAAAAGTTTCCATCACCATCACTATCATGACTTGAAGCATCCCAACCTCTACAATCACTATCAAAACTATCGGGAAATCTTCCATTAATAGATTTATATAATAGAAGTGCAGATCTTAACTCTTTCATATCACCCATACGCTTTGCATCACGGGCGTTTCTTTGTACCCTATTATAAGAAGTTAGGCCAATAACAGAAAGTAAACTAATTAATGCTACAACAACAATTAACTCAATAAGTGTAAAGCCTTTTTGCGTCATATTAAGATAATATGACATTGCGCACTATCCTGTCAAGCAAACACTTAATTTGAACTTAATACTATTAGCCTTTATGCAAAGTATCTAAAAATTCCTTATTATTTTTAGTTTTTGGCAGCTTATCAACCAATGCCATCAATCCTTCTTCAGGAGTTCGCAAAGCCATCATTCTTCGTAAAGTTGTGACTCTACTAAGGGTGTCTTTGTCGTAAATTAACTCTTCATGACGAGTTCCTGATTTAGTAACATCAATTGCTGGATAAATACGTTTTTCTGCGAACTTACGTTCTAAATGTACTTCCATATTACCTGTACCTTTAAGTTCTTCGTATATAAGATCATCCATTCTAGATTCTGTTCCGACAAGTGCAGTTCCGATTATAGTTAGACTACCACCTTCTTCACAATTTCTAGCAGCACCTAAAAATTTCTTAGCTGGGTATAGGGCCTGAGGATCGAATCCTCCAGAAAGGGTTCTTCCAGAGCTATTAATTGAAAGATTAAAAGCTCGAGCTAAACGAGTTATTGAGTCTAAAAGTATAACTACATCACGACCCATTTCAACAAGTCTTTTGGCTCTTTCTAGTGCTAAATTGGCTACTTTAGTTTGCTGTCTAGGTGTCTCATCAAAATGTGAGGCTGCTACTTCACCTTTTATAGAACGTTTTATCTCTGTCACTTCTTCTGGTCTTTCGCCAATAAGAATAGCGATCATATAAACATCCGGATGGTTAATAGCGATGGCTTCAGCAATGTTTCTAAGAAAGGTTGTTTTTCCAGCCTTAGGTTGCGATACAATAAGTGCTCGTTGACCAAAGCCAATTGGCGAGACTAAATCCATTATTCTTGTTGCTAAGATATCTGGTTCTGTTTCTAATACAATTTGTTTGTGAGGATGTAATGAAGTTAAGTCATCAAACTTATTTCGTGCTCGACTTTGTTCTTCAGTAATTTCCACACCGTTTATTTTTTGAATTAAAAGAAGACTGTGAAAACGTTCACCATCTTTTGGTGGACGTGCTAAACCTTCAACTTCATCACCTTTTCGAAGCCAAAAGCGTCGAATTTGAGAAGTTGACACATAAATATCTTCATTTGGGTTGATAGTATAATCTTTTCTTAAAAAACCATAACCACCAAAAGTAACATCTAGAATACCTTTTGCTGGGTAACTAACCTTTAAATCTTCTTTAAGTTTTGTACTTACTTCTGGTTGTTGATCTGATTTTTGTGGAACTCCTGCAGAAGCTACTGAAGATTCTTCAACAAGTTTAATAGGTTTTTCTTCATATGTATCTAAAACTGAAGAAACATCGAGAGATTGATCATCATTAAGAAGATCAGCTTTTTTTGAAGGGGACATAATAAATGAATAGAATTAATAATAATCATCCAATGTAACTATTGGATAAAAATAAATTGCAAATAATAATTTTACTACTTGTATCCTTGAGAGGAATTTACATTAAAAGATAATTGATTTAATCAAATTTAAAATACTCTAAATAAGTAGTGTCTAATAAGTATAAAAAGAATCCTCCGTAAATGAAACTCGTTATACATGAATCTTTTTTTAAAAGATTACGGGTGAATGCGCTTCCTAGAAAGTATTATCTATCTAGAAATAACAACATCTTATACTAACTTTTATGTTAGATACCCTATACCATGAGCGTTCAAAAAAGATACATTTTGACGTTCCATTGGGAGGACCAACGATAATATACACAATTTCCTACTAGTTTGTCAATAGATAAATGACTGCTATACATACCTAATACAAATATCTGATATACTTCGTAGGTATGTTACACGGTAAAAAGGGACCAATTATTCTTCTTTCCATCCTCACTATATTCCTCTTTTTTATTCTTGGAATGCAGTATGGAAAAAAAGTTGAGAGTACAAATAAATCAGTTTCCTATACATTAAGCTTAACACCGGCTCAAAAACCATCGCAAGCTCTAATCACGCCAATAAGCTATTCTGAATTTAAGAATGAGCAATGTGCGTTATCTTTTCTTTATCCTGCTACTATGACTATTGAAAAACAATCTAGTACAGAAGCTCTTTTAAAGTATAATTCTCAATCAATCGCAGTTACATGTAGTAAAGAAATTCCAGTTGATACAAAAAAAGCATCCGGTGAAGCCCTACTTGATTCTAAAAAAAGCTTAACTTTTTCATCAGGTAATATAATTGAATATAGAGTCCGCAATAATATAAATAAATTAATAATAATTTCTGTAACAAAAGAACTAAGTCCTTTAATTGAGGAAACAATTTCATTTACAAACTAACTATGAATATTGCCTATTTTGGAAGCCCATCAATTTCTGCCTTATTATTAAACGAATTATTAAAAGAAACAAATAACGATTATTCAATATCTTTAGTTGTATCCCAACCTGACAAGCCAGCTGGTAAGAGGCTTGAAATTCAGCCTACAAAGGTCAGTGAAATGGCAAAGGCATATCATATACCTGTTTTTAATAAAACTCTCCAAAATCATGAAGATGAATTAATTTCTCTTCTTAAAGAAAAGCATATAGAACTATGCATAATTTTTGCTTTTGGAGAAATAATAAGTAAAAAATTATTACATACTCCATCTTTAGGATTCTGGAATATACATCCATCTCTACTTCCTATGTATAGAGGTCCTTCACCAATTGTATATACATTATTACTGGGCGAAAAGACTACTGGGGTTACACTAATGAAATTAGAAGAAAAAATGGACACTGGTCCGATCATTGAGCAAGCCGCCACAACCCTAGAGCTCTCTGAAGATAGGAAAAAAATAGAAGAGAGATTAACACTTATAGGTAGTACTTTGCTAAAAGAAAATTTAAAAAAAACTATTATAAATCATACAATTGATACTAAGCCACAAAACGACACATCAATTACATATACTTCTTTAATTCGAAAAGAAGATGGCTATTTTGAATTACCCTTTTTATTGAATGCGATTGAGAATAAAACTCCTTCAATGACATATGTACCAACTATTTTAAAAAGATATTTAGAAAAATATTCTCTATCTCATACATACTTAGAATCAAAAACAAGTGAGGAACTTTTTTATAATTTTTACAGAGCTCTTTCACCTTGGCCTGGAATTTGGACAATCATTAACACAACTAAAGGTAATAAACGTTTAAAAATTACAAAAGCCTCTTTTGATGGTAATCTTAAAATTGAATATGTCCAACTAGAAGGTAAAAACGAAGTAGATTTTAAAACATTTAATACATCCTATAAATTATCTCTTTAAAAAAATTTATTTTGGCCTTATTAAGCTCTAAAAACAAACAAACAACTTATAGTAAAGATCGTCTTGATACAGAATATTATAGATTTAAGTGAAATGTTGTAAATTAGGCTATTTAAAGCTCTGAACTGAGATATTTTACTAAAATCTAGTGTTTTCTTTCCAATATTTTCAAAAAACCCTCTAAATTTAAAAAATTGAGACCATTTGTAGAAAGAGCTATTTGGAACTTAACAGCAGCATAAATCCCTCAATTTATAGTAGTTTGCTTCTATACCAAGCTTCTTTCTTCTTACATAATATTAGCAATAATATATTGTTATTGATAAATATAAGTAACTTAATGAATTTAGATATTACTTAAGCAATAATTTGCATTGCTA
>CAYSZW010000018.1:0-23639 GCA_964435665.1 uncultured Gammaproteobacteria bacterium
GGTACGCGAGCTGGGTTCAGAACGTCGTGAGACAGTTCGGACTCTATCCAGTGCAGGCGTCTGGATTCTTGAAAGGATTCTTCCTTAGTACGAGAGGACCGGGAAGAAGGAATCCCTGGTGTACCGGTTGTTCCAAAAGAGCATCGCCGGGTAGCTATATTCCTACTTGATAAGCACTGAAAGCATCTCAAGTGCGAAGCATACCTTAAGATTAGGAATCCATGAGTCCGCCAGTAGATTACTGGTTTGATAGGCTCTAGATGTAAGTGCAGCAATGCATTTAGTCGAGGAGTACTAACGGACGACCTCCCATCTCTTTGGTTAGTTAAAAGAGATATGACTATTTAACAAACACGTGTGTTCTAGTAAAAAAAACCCCACTGTAACAGGTGGGGTTTTTTTGTAGAATAAAATATGACAAAACATACAGTACTACGTATATTTATTTTAATAGTGGTTACTATTATCTTTATTAGTTCATTCTATTTCTTCTTTAAAAACTCACGCGCAAGTTCCCCACGTAATAATAAAGAGTACATGCAAAGACTAGAGACTTTAAGCAATAGATATCAAGTTGCAGGTGGCATTTCTCCAACTCCAAAACAATTACAAAATACAGATATAAATGAGCCAACTTTTATTGAAAGTATCGGTAATTTTTTTCTTCAACTACTAAATAAATAAGTGGACTTTTTTATTGTATTTTCACGATTACTATACACAGAATTCTTCATAAATTTATAAAATTGAGCTTAATTGTTTATCCTTCCACAACAGCCTATTGAATTATTACAGGCTACATGTTATAATCCGATAATAAATTTATATAAGGATTCTTTCCGCAAAACAATGTTAAAAAAATATCTATACACCAACTTATTTCTTTTTTATATAGTATTGAATACACTAGCTTATAGTGTAAATGCTATAACAATTCCTACATTTCCTTCATGTTTAAATCCTCAAGGTGAACTTAAAGTACAACATACAAATGGAACACATGGTGTACCAGGTGATACAACATCTTATACAGGTCATGATTCTGTGTACTATTTAACAGAAAATACACTTACACAATGTCTTTGTCCATCAAATGGAAATGGTATTCAAACAAATTGGTGGAATGTAAAAGATGTTGAACAAGAAGAAATTGATTCACTTACTTTACAAGGTTGGATATTTGTACCAGATGGTTCAGTATGGGGATTAGATTCAGATCCATATCTTGCTAAAAACATTGCTTATTCATGTATTGGTGGCAAAGGTGGTGGCGGTAGTAATTCAAGTTCATCATCTAGTAGTAGTTCAAGTAGTTCTTCATCTTCAAATGGTCAAGGTGGAGGCGAAACCAGCTCTGCATCTACAAATATATTTGCATTAGCATCAACAGGAAATATACTCACAGTTTATTTACTATTTATAATCGGAATTTCACTTCTTATTAGCGGGATTTATATACGAAGAGTTTATCCCAACACACATGAATAATGAAGCTTATATCAAAGATTCTAATTACAATCGGTCTTCTTTCCATTGCTATTGGTAGTTTTCTTTTATGGGAAAGAAATAATCCTCAAAGACTCTCTTTTGCCGACTACACTTCAACAAATTATAAAAACTCAAAAGTTATACCAGTAAGAATCCGTATTCATTCAATTGGAGTAGATTTGCCTATTGTACAGTCAACTATAGAAAATAATGAATGGACAACTTCTAAGAATGGAATTTCTTACTTAATATCTTCACCATTACCAGGTAAAACGGGAAATAGTGTATTGTACGGTCATAATTGGAATAATTTACTTGGAGATTTAAATAAAGTAAAGCCTGGCGAAAAAATAGAAATAGAGTATAATAACGGTTCAATTAGTGTGTTTTCTATAAACACTATGGGTGTAGTAACACCTGATCAAACACATGTGCTTTTACCATCAAATGATGTTAGAATTACCCTTTACACCTGCACAGGATTTTTGGACAGTAAAAGATTAGTTGTTACAGCGCTTTTAGAGAATACTATAAGCAAAAGTGGACATTTAGCTGTTGGAGGTTTGTCATATGAAAAGTAATATCAAAAAACAATCAGTATCTATTGTGGTCCCTGTTCTTAATGAGCAGGATAATATTGCTGAGCTTATTTATCGTATAGAACAAAGTCTTGAAGGCAAATATAACTATGAACTTATATTTGTTGATGATAGATCTACAGACAATACTGCAAAAGTAATTCAAGAATATGTTGATGACAAAAAAGTTAAATACTTTTTAAAACTTGGACCAGCAGGAAAAGCTCGAGCCTTATTAGAAGGTTTTTCCTATGCAAAATACGATTTAATTACAATGATTGATTGTGATTTGCAATATCCTCCAGAAGCAATACCAGGAATGATAGAAAAAATGGAGAATAAGTTTGATGTAGTAATTGCCGAACGTAAAGAAGCACATGCTGGTAGAATCCGCAAAACATTTAGTCGTGGTTTTAATTATGTTTTTGCTCGATTCCTTCATAATATTAAATTTGATGTTCAATCTGGATTAAAAGTATTTAGAAAAGAAATTATTGAGAGAATCAATATTCAACCTTTTCCATGGACTTTTGATTTAGAGTTTTTACTTGCAGCAAAATCAGCTGGATATAAAATTACTGGATACAATATTATTTTTGATAAAAGAAAAGGTGGAGCTTCTAAAGTAAATCTCATTAAAACTTCATTTCAAATTGGATTATCAGCTTTACTTCTAAAATTAAAATCTGCAGATGTTGTTCCATTTCATAAAGATAGAAAAGATGCATTAGGACCAGGATTTCATTATAAAGGTATTGAATTTATACATTTTTCAGACTTAAATGTAGCAGACAGTGCTGTTAAAACACTAATAGGGCACCAACTTGGATTTATATTAGGCTTTTTTGCAGTTATATTAATAGGACTTCTTATTAACTGGAAATTTACCGTTGTTACATTTGTTGCTGTTATAACAGTTTTATATTTTATTGACTTGATATTTAACTTCTTTCTTATTTCTCGTAGTTTTACAAAATCACCAGAAATTACAGTAGATCCATCTGAATTTAAAAGTATAAAAGAATGGCCAAAATATACCATTTTTTGTCCTTTATATAAAGAATGGATAGTTGTACCACAATTCGTAAATGCAATTGAGAAATTAGATTATCCAAAAGATAAACTAGAAGTTCAGTTATTACTAGAAGAAGATGATACAGAAACTATAGAACATGTTAAAGATTTTAATCTTCCAGATTATATAAAAATAATTGTTGTACCTCATTCATTACCAAAAACAAAACCAAAAGCTTGTAACTATGGATTACGTGTTGCAACAGGTGAATATGCTGTTATTTATGATGCAGAAGATATTCCTGATAGATTACAACTTAAAAAAGCTGTTGTAGCATTTAAAAAGTCTCCAGAATATATAGCATGTATTCAAGCAAAGTTAAATTATTACAATAAAAGTCAAAATCTTCTTACCCGTTTATTTACAGCAGAATATTCATTATGGTTTGATCTTGTGCTAACTGGTTTGCAATCAATTGGCGCTCCAATTCCACTCGGTGGAACTTCAAATCATTTTAAGGTTGATAAATTACGAGAAGTAAAAGGTTGGGATTCTTTTAATGTTACCGAAGATTGTGATCTTGGTATTCGTTTAGTAAAGAATGGCTATAAAACAGCTATTATTGATTCCCTTACTATGGAAGAAGCAAATAGTGACTTCTTTAACTGGATTAATCAACGCTCAAGATGGATTAAAGGATATATTCAAACCTACTTAGTACACATGAGAAATCCAGGAGATCTTCTTAAAAATGGATTTAGAGCACACTTTATTACATTTCAATTAGTAGTAGGTGGAAAAATTTTATCGTTATTTATAAACCCATTCATGTGGTTTTTAACAGCATTGTACTTTTCATTACGAGCAATTGTTGGACCAACTATTGAACAATTCTTCCCTGGTCCAGTCTTCTATATGGCTGTATTCTCACTTATTTTTGGAAACTTTTTATATGTCTATTACTACATGATTGGATGTGCAAAACGCGAACAATATGATCTTATTAAGTTTATTTTCCTTATTCCTTTGTATTGGTTATCTATGAGTTATGCAGCTTGGAAAGGATTAATACAACTTATTTCAAATCCACATTATTGGCCAAAAACTATTCATGGACTTCATTTAAAGAAAGAAGCAAAAGAAACTGTACCAAAAGTTATTGTTTCAGCAAAAGAAGAATTAGGCGGTACATTTTTACCTAGAAGAAAAATTAATGAATTTATAAATGTAATTCGAGCGAAAAAAGAATACATGGCAGGGTTACTATTTGTAGGAGCATCATTATTTGCTAACTTCCTTAATTTTTTCTTTAACGCATATTTAGGACGCGCATTAGATTTTGAAAACTTTGCAGCAATTAGTTTAGTTGGATCTTTTTCTTTCTTATCTACACTTATTTCTAAAGGATTTAGTACAACTGTAACCTACAAAAGTGGTTACTTTACAGGTAAAAATGATAGCTATTCATCTTACTCTTTCTGGAAGTTTATGCGTAAATACGCACTTATATTTTCTGCAGGTATTGCAGTAATTTGGTTATTGGCTACACCATTCTTATCAAGTTACTTTAATGCAGATGACATATTTCTCTTTATACTCTTTGCATTAGTCTTTTTAGTAGGATTTGCACTTGCAGTAGATCAGGCATACATGTCAGGAAAATTACTATTTGGATTATTAGCTCTTGTTACTATTTTTGAACCAGTCGTAAAAAACATACTCGCATTTGTGTTTGTAACATTTGGTTATCAAGATGTTGCGTATGCAATTGTACCTATTACTACATTATTAACATTCTTTTTTGGATGGATAATTGTTCGTAGATATACAGCAAAAGAAAGAAGAAAAGTTCAAGAAGGAGCTATTAAACATGTATTCCCAGTAAAAATGTTCTTAGTTTCTATGTTGCTGGGACTTTCATCGCTCGCTTTCTTAAGTTTTGATGTTATTTTAGCAAAACATTTCTTAAGTCCAGTTGATGCAGGAAAATATGCACTTGTTTCTTTGGTTGGTAAAATGGTCTATTTCTTAGGAGGTTTAGCTTCACCTTTTATATTGCCTCTAGTAAGTAGAAATGAAGGTGCATCTCAAGATTCTAAAAATGTATTAACACTTTCACTAATAGCAACATCAGCAATTACTATTGCTGCATTTATTGCATTTGGATTTTTTGGATATATAACTATTCCATTCTTATATGGTGAAAAAGGTGAATCAATACTTTCATACTTAACATTATTTACTGCTGGAATAGTATTCTTTACTATTTCTCGTGTTTATATTGCGTATTATCTAGCAAAAAATATTTATACATTGCCACTTGTCTCTTTCTTATTAACAATAGTTCAGTTTGGATTAATCTTATTTTTACACGAAACCGTAGCTGAATTTGTTATGGTGATGTTTATAATTGGTGCTCTTAACTTAATTGCAGTAGTAACACTTCATTATCTTATTGATTATGTAAAAATTATTGAACGGAATTTTAAAGATTTTCTTGGATTGTTTGCTAACTTAGAAGACAAGAAAAAACTTGCAGAAGGTAAAATTTCTATTCTTATATTTAATTGGAGAGATACAAAACATAAATGGGCTGGAGGAGCTGAAGTATATATTCACCAATTAGCTAAACAATGGGTTCAAGATGGTAATCATGTAACTATTTTCTGTGGAAATAGTGGTAAAGCTACCTATGATGATGTAATTGATGGAGTTAAGGTATATCGTCGTGGAGGATTTTACATGGTCTATTTATGGGCATTTGTTTATTATGTCTTTAAATTTAGAGGACGATACGATGTAATTATTGATTCGGAAAATGGACTTCCATTCTTTACACCACTGTATGCAAAAGAAAAGAAATTTTTGTTAATACACCATGTGCATCAAGAAGTATTTAGAAAAAGTCTTATTTGGCCATTTTCTGCATTCGCATCTTTCCTCGAAGGAACTGTTATGCCTTTGGTATACAAAAACACAGAAGTAATTACAGTCTCACCATCTTCTCGAGATGAGATTATGAAGCACAAATTAACAAAAAAAACTCCAGGTATTGTGTACAACGGTGTTAATCATAAATTGTTTAAGCCTGGAAAAAAATCTGCAAAACCATTAGCCGTGTATGTCGGTAGATTACAGTTTTATAAAAGTTTAAATATATTTATTAATGCAGCTCAAAAAGTTCTTGAAACAATTCCTGAAGCAGAATTCATTATTGCGGGTGAAGGTGAAGAAAAAATAAACTTACAAAAATTTGTTCAAAAGAAAGGATTAGCAGATAAAATAACATTTACTGGTTTTCTTTCAGAACAAGAAAAAGTAAAACTTCTTCAAAAAGCTTGGGTATTTGTAAATCCTTCTATTATGGAAGGTTGGGCAATTACAACAATCGAAGCAAATGCGTGTGGAACTCCAGCTGTGGCATCAAATGTTCCTGGATTGAAAGATTCTATTAATGATCCAAAAACAGGATTTTTAATTCCATATGGTAAAAGTGATCAGTTTGCAGAAAAAATCACATTACTAATGAAAAACGAAAAACTTCGAAACAAAATGTCAGAAGAAGCTTATGAATGGTCTCAAGAATTTTCATGGGAAGAAAGTGCAGAACTCTTTTACGATTTTATGAAGAATGATGTGCATAGTCTTAAAACAATTAAGAATATTACCCGCAGATTAGCAACTAAATAATATGAAACAGTACACAATTGCATACATTGATTTAGATGATATTCAAAATCCGTTGCTCGCGGGAGGCCAAGCTACTGCAACGTATGAAGTAGGAAGAAGACTTGCTGCAAAAGGTCATAAAGTGGTTGTGTATTGTTCAAAGTATCCTGGATATACAGATCGTATTCAAGAAGGAATTGAATATAGACATGTCGGTATAGATACTGGAAATATAAAAATTAACAATGCGCTCTATATTTTAAGTATTCCCTTTATTGTAAAAAGTATTAAAGCTGATGTAATTATTGAATGCTTTACTGCACCAATTTCTACATTATTTTCACCACTATTTACAAAGATACCTGTTATTGCGTTACCATCAATGTTTAATGCAGCAGAATTTACTAAAAAATATAAATTACCTTTTAATTTGATTGAAAAGTTTGGCATTAAATTTTACAAATATATGTTGCCATATTCCGATATGGATCAGGCAAAAGCTTTAAAAATGAATCCTCGTATTAAAACAAGAATTGTTCCACAAGGAGTCGATGATATTTATTTACACAATAAGCAAGAAGAACCACAATTTATTTTATTCTTAGGAAGATTTGATATTGCTCAAAAAGGAATTGATTTACTTATTCAAGCGTATGAAAAAGTTAAGAATAGAATTTCATATAAACTTATCATTGCAGGACATGGTCCAGATAAAGAAAAGATTGAAAAAATGATTAAAGATGCAGGCCTTGAATCAAAGATTGGCATATTTGGTTCTGCTTATGGAGAAAAAAAATTAAAGTTAATGTCTCAAGCTCTTTATACCGCTTTTCCATCTCGTCATGATGAAATGTGTTTATGGGCACTCGAATCATTAGCTGGTGGTTTGCCACTTATAGGATTTGATTTACCAGAATCAAAATGGATGACGTCCGATATTTCTATGAAAGCTCCAAAATACAACATTGAAACTTATTCTGATTTATTACTTGAAGCAACTAAACCCGAAGTTATAGAACCAATGAGAAAAAAGAGTAGAGAATTTGCTAAGAACTATTCTTGGGATTATGTAATACAAGAATTTGAATCATTTATTGCAGAAATATTAGCTATTGAATTAAAAACAGTATGAACAACATAATTAAAACAAAATTATCACACATTATAGAAATTCCTAAAATTCAGGATGAAGGATACTTATGTTTCTTTGAAGGAAACAATCATATTCCTTTTCCTATCAAAAGAATTTACTACATTTTTGATGTTATTAAAAATGCAGTTCGAGGAAAACATGCGCATAAAGAAACAAAACAGGTTTTATTCTGTATTCGTGGAAGTATCACTATTATTTTAGATAATGGTCACGATAAAGAAGCAATTACATTAAACAAACCAAATCAAGGAATTTTTCTTGACAAAATGATTTGGCATGAAATGGTTGCATTTAAAGAAGGAACCGTATTATTAGTTGTTGCGTCGGATGTATACGAAGAAAAAGATTATATCCGCGATTATAAAACATATTTACAGGAGGTAAACCCATGATAGTAATGAATGATTTTAAAAAAGAATATGCTTCAATTAAACCAGAAATTGATGCAGCACTTCAAACCATGTTAGAAAGTGGTTGGTATATATTAGGTAAAGAAGTAGAACAGTTTGAAGAAGCCTTTGCAAAGTACCAAGAAGTTAAATACTGTGTTGGTGTAGCAAATGGACTTGATGCTTTAATGATTTCTTTAATGGCACTTGGTGTTGGACGCGGAGATGAAGTACTTACTGTTTCTAATACAGCAGTTGCAACAGTACTTGCTATTACAAATGCAGGAGCAACTCCAGTCTTTGTAGATGTAAATGAAAACTACTTAATGGATGTTACAAAAGTTGAAGAAAAAATTACTTTAAAAACAAAAGCAATCGTTCCAGTTCATTTATTTGGACAGATGGTTGACATGGAAAAACTTACAGAAATTGCAAAGAAACATAATTTAGTTATTGTGGAAGATGCATGTCAAGCCCATGGAGCAAAACAAAATGCAAAAAGATCTGGAAGTATTGGACAAGCAGGCGCTTTTAGTTTCTATCCAACAAAAAATCTTGGTGGATTTGGAGACGGGGGAGCAATTGTAACAAATGATCCAAAAATCTATGAAACATGCAAAATGCTTCGTAATTATGGACAACGAAATAGATACTATCACGAAATCAAAGGTATCAATAGTCGTTTAGATGAAATGCAAGCAGCTATTCTTTCTGTGAAATTAAAACATCTAGAAGAATACGTTTCTAAAAGAAATGAAATTGCTGGTTGGTATAACGAAGCATTGCAAGGCATTTCTCAAATCACATTACCAAAAGCTCAAGGAACTAATTATCATGCATATCATTTGTATGTAATTAAAGCAGAAAACAGAGATGGATTACTTAAACACTTAATTGATAACGGAGTTGGATCTTTAATTCATTATCCAGTTCCTGTACATCAACAAGAATGTTACAAAGAATTTAATACTATTTCTTTACCAAACACTGAAGAGTTTTCAAAGACAATTGTCTCTTTGCCAATTCATCCGTTCTTAACTAAAGAAGAAGTACAAGAAGTAGCAACCATTATTCGTTCATTTTATAACTCTTAATTATAAATTCCTATACACCTATGAAAAAGATTCGAAAGCCAGAAGATATATACGAAAAAAAAGGTGTATATGGTGATGCACGAAAATTTCAAGATGCTGCTCATAGACTTGCCAAAATGAAACAGATTCTTAAAACAATGAATTTAAAGAAAGCAACAATTCTTGATATTGGTGGAGGTACTGGTTATTTTGCCGATCAATTACAACACATGTTTCCTAAAGCAGAAATTCATTCAACAGATATTTCAGCAGAAGCAATTAAAGAAGGTAAAAAACTATATAAAACTATTATTTTTAAAGTTTCTGATGCAGAAAAAGTAATGCCATATAAAGATAATTATTTTGATTTGGTTATTTCTGGAGAACATATTGCACATTTAAAAGATACAGATACGTATCTTTCAGAAATAAGAAGAATACTTAAAAAAAATGGCACCCTTATGTTAACAACTCCAAATTTAGTTTCCTGGTTAAATAGAATGTTAATGCTTTCTGGTAAAGCACCATTCTTTTCAGAACCATTACTCAACACAGGAGTTCCTGTAGTAACAGTATTTGGAAGAGAATTTCCTCCAAAACATATGTTGCCATCTGGACATTTAAGACTTTTTACTATTGGCATGATTGAAAAGGCATTACAGACAAACGGAATCAAAATGATACAGACATATGGAGTTTCTTCATTAAGTAATCGATTTATAAAACCTATAGATGTACTATTTGCAAACATTCCAAGTTTAGCATCAGGCATTATTACTATTTCAAAAAAAGTTTCTAAATGAACAAGCAGTTATTAGTTACAATTGGCATTCCTGCATATAATGAAGAAAAAAATATCAAAAGGGTATTATCTGGTATTTTGGCTCAAAACCAAACTAGTTGGAAACTTAATGAGATATTTGTCATTTGTGATGGCTGTACAGATAAAACTGCTCAAAAAGCTAGAGAAGTAAAAGATAAGACTATTACTGTTATTGAAGACGGATTAAGAAAAGGAAAGACAGAGAGACTAAACGAACTTTTTAAAATGGTTTCTGGTGAAATTCTTATTATGTTTGATGGTGATATAACATTTGCAAATAATGATGTTATTAATAATTTATTAAAGCCATTTGAAGATGAAAGAGTTATGTTAGTTGGTGGTAATTCACGACCTTTTTCACCAAAAACATTTGTAGAGAAAGCAGTTTACTCAACATTTACTGTATTTTATGAATCTCGTAAAAGAATGAAAAAGGGTCATAATATTTTTGGGGCAACTGGTTCTATTCTTGCAACAAGAAAGACACTTATTACAGATATAACTATTCCTAAAGTAGTTTCAGAAGATGCATATTTATATTTATACTGTGTTACTAAAAAACATCTTTTTAAATATGTAGACGAAGCAATTATTTACTATAAATTGCCATCAAATTTTAAAGATTATGTAAAGCAAGTATTACGTTCTTCTCCCGTTTCTGTTACAACAGAAATGTATCCTCACTTTGGAGAACGTGCTAATAAAGAATTTAAGAGACCTACAGGTTTTTATATTCAACATATATTAGCTGCATTTATGCAGAATCCACTTGGAGTAACCGCAGTAATTATTATTAACATTTTGTGTAGTCCATTACAAAAAATAGTTATCAAAAATTATAAATTAGACTGGTTTACAGCTCATTCAACTCATAATTAATATGACTACAGTGACTTTTGGATACACCAGTCAAGGGTTTGCAATATCTTTATTACAACAACAAAAATCGTTGTATGAACATATTAATTTATTTGTTTTGAATATTATTGGTTATATTATTCGTTTTATACCTGTCCTTCAAAAGACTAACGATTCATATATCCTTTGCTATCATTCTATTTCAGATAACGGTTGGAGATTTTCAACGAAAGTAACAGATTTTGAACAGCAAATTACATTTTTAAAAAATAATTATAAAATCCGCAGTTTGTCAGAAATACTTTCTGGCAAAAATGGTATTGCCATTACATTTGATGATGGATACGAAGATGTTTATACAAATGCATTACCAATTCTTAAAAAGTATGGAATTCCTGCTACTGTATTTGTTATTGGAGATAGTAAAAATCCAAACAGAGACAAAATGGATAACCATTTAGAATTACTCAATTTAAGTCAGATTTTATTATTAAAGGAAGCTGGTTGGGAAATTGGATTTCACACACAAACGCATCCAAGTTTAATAGAACTTTCTGAAGAAGAACTAGAAGAAGAACTTATTACTGGTAAAAAAGAGACAGAAACAAAATTAGGAATTGATTTAGATTATATTGCTTATCCTTTAGGTTTATATAACAAAAAGGTATTGAAAAAAGTAAAAGCAGCAGGTTATAAAGCAGGTTTTACAATTAATGGTGGTTCTGTCAAAACAAGACATATATATACCGTTGATCGTGTTGGTGTAGAAGGTACTTTAACAATGAATCAATTCAAAGGATTTATGTCACCTGTTGGTTTATTTATTAGTAGACAATTTATGAAAGTATTACAGCTTAAAGAATTTATTTTACACATCATATCATGAACACATTAAAAACAGTCACAATTGGAATTTCAGCATATAACGAAGAACAAACAATTGGTGCCTTGTTGGATTCTATAGAAATTCAAACAGGCGATGATTTTGTTGTGGAAAAAATTATTGTTTCACTTGACGGTTCTACAGATGGGACAAAACATGTTCTCAAAGATAGAAATGATGAATTAGTAACAGTTATAGATAATAAAACTCAAAAAGG
Source organism: uncultured Gammaproteobacteria bacterium (assembly GCA_964435665.1). Taxonomy (GTDB): domain Bacteria; phylum Patescibacteriota; class Microgenomatia; order UBA1406; family GWC2-37-13; genus MFZZ01. The sequence continues at coordinate 12,147 of CAYSZW010000018.1, forward strand.
TAAAGCAACAAGACTTAATGAAATCTATCAAATGAATACTAGTGATATTTTAATAATTCTAGACGCAGATATTTATATTTCAGATCAACGATTAGTAGAAAAGTTAGTAAAAGGGTTTACTAATAAAAATGTTGCTATTGTTTCATCAAATAACCAACCTATACAACCAAATACATTAATTGGAAAGGTTTGGTATGCAAATGAACAATCATGGTACGAAGTAAGAAAAGATGTAAATAATGGTGACAATTTATATAACAATTCTGGTTGTGCAGTAGCATTAAGTAAAGATTTTGCAAAATCTATAACAATGCCTGTAGAAGCAATAGCCGATCAACAATTTGTGTACTTAAGTGCTATGAAACAAAACAAACAATTTGTTTTTAAAAAAAATGCAATTGTCTACTATCATCCACCAGCAACTATTGAAGATATTAAAAATCAATATGCACGATCATTAGGAGAAGAAGAATTCCTTAAAAAATACTTTGATGAAAGTTTTGATACATATTTTTATATACCAACAAATTTTAAAATTAAAGGTCTTTTGCAAGCATTTATCAAAGATCCTTTTTTTACAATCGCAAGTAGAATTCTATTACAAATATTAAGACGCATGAAACTTGAACAAGACGTTAATAATAAAAAAGGTCTATGGAAAAGAACAAACTCAACAAAAAAATTAACAACATAATTATGGAACCAACATATACATTTTTGACAACAAAAGAATTACTTATCCGCAAATTTGTGGACTGTATTCCCTTTGGTAAAAAACCAAGTGTGAATAGTTCTCAAATAATTGTCCCAGGATATTCATTGCTTAAAAACTTAACAGTTTTATCTTCAGGAACTTCCGCACTTATTGGTATTTTTATGAAGAATGAAACAAAAGAAAAAGTATTTATTAAAAAATACGTGTTTGAATGTAAAGGACTTAGATATGGATCATTAGTTAATGAACTCGGAATTTTAACACTCTTAAATAAATATCATTTATTTTCTATTAAAAAGGATAATTTTGTTATTCCAGCGCTTAAACGAGTTATTATGAAAGAAACTGAAATAACAATTTTATGTGATTATAAAGAAGGTAAAAAATTATTAGATTTTGATAGTAAAACTAAAATGTCTGCAATTAAGAAAATTCTTGATGCAATGCACATTATTAATAAGACTATTATCGCGGAAATACCAAAATTGCCTCATCGAAGAACTTATATTTTAGCTGGTAGTTTTTTCTATTTCTGGTTGAAGTATACTTTTAAAGAATCATACAATATAAAGAAATCAATTTCATATTTAATTTCTTTTTATAAAAATTATCTAGCAACAATTCAAGAAAAAAATATATACGGTTTAATTCATAGAGATTTACATTCAAGAAATATATTATTAGATAAAGAAGATATTATTATTACAGATTGGGAAGGTGCAGTTGTAACAGATTATTTATATGATTTAGTTATGATTTCAAGATTGTATATGAAAGAATTATCAATCGAAGAAAGAATAGAATTACTACGAACCGAATTAAAAACTAATGCTCAAAAAGAACGATTCACATATTTAACATTATTTTATTCAATTCAAACACTCGCAGTAGATAAGAAAAAAGATTTATCATATATTCATACAAAAGAATATTTAGATGAATTTGAGAATCATATTATTCCAGCACTATTTAACAACTAATTATGTTTAAACAATTAACTATAAAACTATTATCATTCATTAAAGCTCATGCACTCATTATAGGTGTTATAGCTCTTGCAGGCTTTGTTCTATTGTTATCAGTAAAAGGATTTCCAGGAACACCAACACCTAAGGATTTGAATACAAAATACTGGAGACAAGATGGCGTGTTCGAACTTTCACCAGAACGAGGAAGATATGCATTAACATACTCAATTGTTGAAGATAAATCTGTATTTCATAACGAGCAAGTAGCACGATTTGCAGTCCCAGATATTGCAACTCGAGATGGTAAATATGTGTCACTTTTTGCACCTGGACTTTCATACTTAACAGCTCCTGGGTACATGATCGGCAAAATGTTTGGAGCTGCACAGTTTGGTACATTTGCTGTTGTTTCTTTTATAGCACTCCTTAATTTTGTACTTGTATACCTTATTTCTAAACAATTAGGAGCATATAAAGTTGCGGCAATACTTGGTGCAATAACATTCTTGTTTGCAACACCTGCATTTGTCTATGGAGTTAACTTATATCAACATCATGTGTCTGCATTCTTAATTTTGTTATCCATTTATTTATTAATGAGATACAAAACAATTTGGACAAATATTGTTGTATTTATTCTTTGTGGAGCTTCTATTTCTGTAGATTATCCTAATTTATTCTTTATGATGCCAGTTGGACTTGTTGCTTTTAGTAGATTATTCCAAATTCAACAAGTTGCAAAAAAAATTAATATAGAAATTAATTTACTTAAAATAATTACCCCAATTGTAATTATTCTGCCTCTCTTATTTTTATTTTGGTATCAATCAACAGCCAATGGAGGACCATTAAAACTTTCTGGTTCATTACCAACAGCAAAATTTGATGAAAAAATTGACAAAACAGATATTGCATCATTACCAGAAGATCTTCTTAAAAAAGATGATTCAGATTCTTCTGATGACAAAAATGTTGTAGGCTTTTTTGAATCACGTATTTTATTAAATTCGTTCTATCTCCATTTTATTAGTCCAGATAGAGGAATGTTAATGTTTACTCCGGTCATTTTATTAGGATTCTTAGGACTGGTAGTTTGTTACAACAAAAAAATGCAGTATTTACCATTACTTACAGCAGTACTTTCTATTGTTATTATTCTATATTCATTATGGGGAGACCCTTGGGGAGGTTGGGCATTTGGTTCTCGTTATTTAGTTCCTGCATATGCAATGCTTGGTATTTTTATTGCAATGCTTCTTAGTTACTATAAAAATAATGTACTACTTTCAATATTATTTATTGTGTTGTTATTTTATTCCATAAGTGTCAATACAATTGGAGCACTAACAACCATTGCAAATCCACCACAAGTAGAAGTATTGGCTCTAGAAGAATTAACAGGCGTAATTCAACGCTATTCTTATGATCGTGGTATGGAATACTTAAACAGAAATGAAAGTAAAGCATTCATTTATAATGCTTTTGCTAAAAATTCAGTTTCTGCATGGGAATACTATTCAATTATTGTTATACCGCTGTTGCTTACATCAGCTGGCTTAATTGTTGCGTTACAACTTACTAAAGACAAAAACCTATGATAAGCTTTGATTTTAAAACATTTACATTAAAACTAACTGTTCCAACAGCTCCAGCAAATAGTGGTAAACAGTTCCTTGAAAAATATGGACTAGGCGTTGTCTTAGTAATATTAACTGCTATTTCTGTCTATTTCTTTATTTATTTTTATCAAAATGGTCTAGGACTCGCATACAATGACGCTCGTTCACATTTAGATATTGGACGTCGTGTTGTTGAAGGATTAAAGCCAGGATTAGCACAGCTTGGTTCTGTATGGCTTCCATTGCCTCATTTACTTATGGTGCCAACTATTTGGAATGACTTTATGTGGCATAGTGGTTTAGCAGGAGCAATTATTTCGATGATTGCATTTGTATATACAGGAATTTTAATTTATAAATTTTTAGAAAAATTACAAGTAGGATTACTAGGACGATTTGTTGGTGTAGGTATATTTGTAGCTAACTTAAATATTCTGTATCTGCAATCTACAGCAATGACAGAACTGCTACTGATTGCAACAATGACTGCTGCAGTATATGAATTACTCTGCTGGTTTGAAAACGACAGACTCATGAGTTTATTAAAAGCTGCATTCTGGATCATGTTATCTACCTTAAATCGTTATGATGGATGGTTTTTATTCATGTTTTCAATAGCAATTATTGGATTATATTTACTAAAGAAAAAAGGATATAAAACAACAGAAGGTACATTAATATTATTTTGTTCACTTGGTGGATTAGGTATTGCTTTATGGTTACTTTGGAACTTAGCAATTTTCGGTGATCCATTATTCTTTGCATTCGGTCCATATTCTGCTCGTGCACAACAGATTCAACTCGAACAAGCAGGAGTATTACCAACAAAAAGTGATTGGTTATTTTCATCAAAAGTATATTTATATGCTCTTGCTTATAACTCAAATGCATTTATTTCAATTCTTGGAGCATTTGGAGCTATTATGTTATGGCTTGATAAAAAAATAAAAGGAACCTTAAAAATTGCTTCAACAGCACTTATGGCTCCTCTTATATTTAATATCTTGGCTTTATACCTTGGACATTCTGTTCTTTATATTCAAGGATTATCTGGAGACACCTGGTTTAATGTTCGATACGGTATTATGATGATGCCTTCAATTGCCATTTTTATTGGGTATTTAGTTAATAAATTACAACCACTTAAGTATATTATTATTGGTCTTATGGCATTTGTTATATTCTTCTCTTTTTATGGATATGACGCTGTAACTATTGATGATGCACGTGTAGGTTCAAGTCAAAAAAATGTATCAGAAGTTAGTGGCTGGCTTGCAGAACATGCAGGAAATGAAAAAGGATTTATTCTTATTTCTGCAGCTTCTCATGATGCTATTATTTTCTCATCTGGCTTACCAATGAGTAGATTTATTCATGAAGGAACCGGTTTATACTGGGAAACAGCAACTCTTATTCCAGATAAATGGGCACGATGGATTATTATGAGAACTAATGATAGAAATGATTCAACATTTAGACTGTTGGAAAATAAACCAGGATTAAAATTCTATAATAAAGTTGGTTCATATCCATTTGCAGATATCTATGAATTAAAACCAGAATACTTAGATACATTAAATACTGAACCTTCACTAGGTAAACAAAAATAATTCATGAGAAAAATATATACTGTACTCTTTTCTTTATTGTTGTTACTTGTTATGCTGTGGAATACCAGTATTATGTTTGCTGCTACACATTCAACACCTTCAACCTTTTGGACATTTCAGTCTATTGATACCATGAAATTTTCTCGTGATATTGCTCGTGAAAAAGAAAATGATCTTACTTACAATGTAGAAATCCAAGCTCAAGTTAAACGAATTAAAGAAGCTGGAGCGACACATATTGCAATTGGAACACCATACGATGCTGAATTTACACCATTTATGAAACGATGGGTAGATGCTGCGCGAGCTAATGGTTTAAAAGTCTGGTTCCGCGGAAATTTATCAGGTTGGGAAGAATGGTTTGAATATCCAGCAATTGACAGAAAAGAACATACTGAAGGAATTCGTCAATTTATTCTTGCTAATCCAGATTTATTTGAAGATGGAGATGTATTTACTTCATGCCCAGAATGTGAAAATGGTGGACCGGGTGATCCTCGACAAAATGGAGATGTTGAAGAATATCGAACCTTTCTTATAAATGAATATGCAGTAGTTAAACAATCGTTCAAAGAAATTAATAAAGATGTTAAAGCAAATTATTATTCAATGAATGGTGATGTAGCTAAATTAGTAATGGATAAACCAACCACTAAAGCTCTTGATGGCATTATAACAATTGATCATTATGTAGAAACAGTTGATCAACTAGTTAAAGATATTAATGAATATGCTGAAAGTAGTGGGGGACGAGTAGTTTTAGGAGAATGGGGAGCACCAATTCCAGATATTCATGGTGATATGTCTCAAGAAGAACAAGCACAATGGATTGATGATGCTCTTCTTAAAATAGTTAATGAAACAGATATTGAAGGTTTAAATTACTGGACACATCAAGGGAGTAGTACTGCATTATGGGATAACGATGATACACCTCGCATGGCTGTCACCACAATTTCCAAATATTTTAATCCACGTCGTGTTTCTGGAGAAATTAAAGATACAAAAGGAAATATTATCAATAATGTCCAAGTTACAACACCAAATAAAGAACTACTTATAACACATGGTAAATATGCTATCCCACTTCTTGATGCTGAAGAAATTACCTTTACCAAAGAAGGTTATAAGGAAATAACAATAAAACCAGTTATTAGAGGAACAGAAAATATTACTCAAAATATCGTTTTAGTTAAATCCGATCATACCTTCTGGCAAAAAATTATGGATTATTTCTATATCCTTTTTCATGGTAATGGCCTTGTCTATGCTACAATGAATGGATGAAACTTCTTGCAATAGATCCTGGCTTTGAAAAAGTTGGATACTCAATTTTTGAAACTAAAACAAAAGATTCTCCATATAAATATATAACTTCTGGTCTTATTAAAACATCAAAAACACTTGAGCATGGTAAAAGACTTGAACATATTTTTAATGAACTGAAACTATTAGTAGATGAATATGCACTCGAAGCCGTTGTTATGGAACAATTATTCTTCTTTAAAAATGCAAAAACTGTTATAAATGTAGCGCAAGCTCAAGGTGTTATAGAATTATTAGCAGCAACAAACAACCTGCCACTTACTTACTTAACGCCTTTACAAATTAAAGAAATTATTACTGGTTATGGTCAGGCAGATAAACAGGCTGTTAAAAAAATGTTAAACTTAACATTAGGACAAGATATTAAAGTAGAGGATGATGATCAATCAGATGCAATTGCCTGTGGACTAGCGTACTGTTTTTTAAATAAATATTAATTACTACCTAACTTCTTTAATATTTGTACAGCATATTCTGCACCATTTTTCATAGAGGCTTCAATATCTTTATTAGTTTTTAAATATGAAGCAATAAAACCAGCTGTAAATCCGTCACCTGCGCCTGTTGTATCTACAACTTTTACATCTTTAATTGCAGGCTGATAATACATTTTATCTTGATAATATGCATAACTACCCTTACTACCATCAGTAATGACAATAAGCTGATCTGGATTAAATAACGGATATTTTTTTGTTACTTTTGTATGAAAATCTATGCTGTTATAACTTGTTTTTACAATATCAGCAAATTCATATGTATTAATAATAAATACATCAACATGCTTTAAAATTTGTTGAATTTGCTCAATAGGCCGTCGTGCATCTGTAACATTTAAATTTGCAAAGGTTGTAATGTTATGATCTTGACCATATTTTAACAAAGCGACACGTTCTGCTAGTGGTACTCGTGCTAGGTTTGCCATATATAACGCTTTTCCTTTTTTGAGAATTTCAAAGTCAGATTCTGTTTCAAAAATATGCTGATGTGGTGTGCGATAGTTAATAATTGTTTTTTCACCTTTTGCGGTAAGTAAAACTGAAGAGATATTGGTGTAATCCTCTTCAAACTGGCAGTAATCTTTATATGTAACTTTTGCTTCATCTAAACTTTCACATATAAGTTTTTTAAAAGAATTATTACCTATCTTTGCAATAAGAGCAGCTTGCAAACCATTTTTTTCAATACCGATTGCCACGTTTGCACCGCCACCACCTAAACCTTGAAAGAAAGAATCTGCAAAATATTTGCCACCAATTGCAAGCTCAAAATGATCAGAATTCTGCGTAAGTGTTTCTCCTTTATAGTATAAATCTATAGTAACTGTTCCAATAGAAATGAGGTCGACCATACTATTTAGTATACAGAAATAATTCGTGTTACAATACTTTCATGCTAACAATTGTATGCGGAGAAGATATAGCATCTGCTCGAAATAGTCTATTATCGTTAAAAGAACAATATAAAAAGAAGGGATACGCAATTCAACACGTTGCATTACAGGATCTACCTTCTGTCTATAAATCCAGTCAAGGTGTAGTTGACTTATTTGGTCAAGAATCTGTTTATTTTGTCGATGAAATTTCTTCCAAATATAAAGGTCGTGGTAAAAATGAATTTAAAGATACAATTATAGAAATTAGTAAAAATCCAACGCTTCATATGATAAGTTGGGAAGAAGGAAAATCTGCATACGACCTAGCTACAATCAAAAAAATCGCTTCACATTTTGTAGAACTTAAACCTTCTAAAACAGTATTCCAGTTGCTTGATTCTTGTTATCCAGGTAACGTAAAAGAATTTATTTCCAATTTAAGAACAGTAACCACTTCTCAAGACAGTATGTTTATTTATACATTATTATGGAGACATATCCGCAAACTTATACTTGCAAATGAACGTATTTTTGACAAAACTGTTCAACCATGGCAACGAGCAAATATATCGCAACAAGCTAACATGTGGGATCAAAAAAAGCTTGTAGGTTTTTACGAAGGCCTTATTAAAATAGATCAAGGCATGAAAACAAGTACAAGTACGTTCGATTTAAATGACTCTTTAGAAATTCTAGCCTGTTACTATTTGAGGTAAAAATAAGGTATAATATATTTAATAGTTAGACTTTTATGTCATGCTGAATGTATTTTCAGAATGATAATTAATTAGTAATTTTTTATGTACTTATGGCACAATTAGATCCATCCATTTTTAAAGCTTACGATATTCGCGCAACTTACCCAGATAAAATAAACGAAGATGTTGTAGAACAAGTTATGCGTGCAATTTATACCTACTTCACCCAACTTAAAAATAAAGAACATATGACCATTGTATTAGGTCATGACATGAGAACTCATTCACCTTCCTTATTTAAACGTGCAAAAGAAGCTTTAGTAAATTCAGGCGCACATGTTATTGATGTTGGACTCGTACCAACACCAACTGTCTATTTTACAGTTCGATCATTTCAATATGATGCAGGTATTATGATTAGTGCTTCTCACAATCCAAAAGAATATAACGGTATTAAAATGGTTCTCCGTGATGGCAATACTCTCGTAAAAATTGGTAAAACAACTGGCATGGCCGAAATTAAAGAATTAGCCATGAATAATTCTTTTGCAGAATATACAAATGATGGAACAGTCGAAGAAAAAAAAGATGTTCTTAAAGAAGAAATTACTCAAGCATATAAAGCTATTCATCCAGGAGATGTAAGTCATCTTACTATTGTTGCAGATCCAGCAAATGCCATGGGAATTCCTCCATTAAAAGAATTATTTAATAATGAAGGATATGAACGTGTGCATTCTACATTTATTCCAATTAATTTTGAATTAGACGGCACATTTCCTGCACATCAGGCAGATCCATTACAACATAAGACACTCAGACAATTACAAGATAAAGTAATGGCAGAAAAAGCAGATTTAGGAATTTGTACAGATGGAGATGCAGATCGTGTTATGTTTATTAATGAAAAAGGAGACATTATTCCAGCAACCTATATTACAGCACTTGTAGCAGGTGAAATTCTAAAAGATTTTCCAGGTGAACTTATTTTAGTTGATATTCGTTATACACGAAATGTAGAACATGTTGTTAAACAATTAGGAGGTAAAGTTGGTTATACAAAAGTGGGACATGCCCTTATTACAGAACAAATTAACCGTGAAAATGCTATTTTTGCAGGTGAATCTTCTGGACATTATTACTTCAGAGACATGGGTGGCTGTGAAAGTACAATGAGAATTATTTTATATGTACTTCGCGTGCTTGCTCGAGAGAAAAAACCAATTTCAGAAATATTAGCAGCAATGGAAGTATCTCATGAATCTGGTGAATACAATTTTGAATTACCAGAAGGGGTTACTGCTAAATCAATAACAGATAAAATTACTGCTGAATATAGTGACGGTACCCTTTCAACATTAGATGGTATTGCCATTGATTATCCAGAATGGAGATTAAGTATTAGAACTTCTAACACAGAACCATTATTGCGATTAAATATTGAAGGTAAAACCAAAGAACTAGTTCGATCTAAAATAGTTGAACTTAGACAAGAAATAGAGTCAACGGGTGCACATATAATCGAATGACGTGATACCTATTTAGTAATATAATTGAAAACATGGCCGAAGAAGAAAAAAAAGATGATCAAAAGATAGAGCTATCTGGTGTAACGCAAAAACTCATTTCTGCCTTAAAAGAAATAAAACCAAAACATCCAGTAGATGAGTTTACAAAGCTCACTGTTTCTCAAACAGCTTCTTTTTTAGCGCTTATATACGAAAAAGTTCGTAATTCTATAGAAGATCGTGAAGATCATTTAATTCGTCGTGCAGCTATTGAACGTATTTTAAAACGAAGACTAGCTCTTAATCCTACTGGTAAAAATGAAGGTGAAAATCTACTTCGAGAACTTATGTGGGCCCGATACTTTCCAAATGGTTCACTAGGTGAACATGATATACAAGAATTACAAAAAATATTAAATAGATATATTCAATTAAAACAAATACTCCTTGCTAAGGGCGGAAACCAACGTATTTTTTTGGCTGAATATTTAATGGATTTATTCTCTGCAGAAATAGAGGAACATCTTAATAAAGAAGAATCTCAAATTGATGAAAACTTAACTTTTTTTATCTTTCAAACACTAAAAGATAAAGTTAAAATCGAAGATTTAGATGATACACAAAAAGATACCTTTCTTTTTATAGCAATTGAAAATTCATTTAGAAAAAGTGATCGAGCATATCAACGATATCATCTTTTTAGACTGTATTATAAGCAAATCGCATCGTATTCGTCCCCAGAAGATGATGAAATGATCGGCAAACTTCCTGCAATCTTTAAAAAAATTGATGAGCTTATAAATAATAAAACTGTTGAAAAACTCATTCGATTTACGCGAAAACAACTTCCACCATACTTAATTTTGTTTTATATCATCCGCAGCCACAAAGACAAAATAGAAGAAATTCTCTCTAATAAAAATACGTTGTGGTCTCATGTGGAGAAAATGGCAACAGAAAAATATGCACAACTTCGCAAAAGACTTAATATAGTTGCTTTTAGAAGTCTTGTTTATATTTTTATTACCAAAATGTTGTTTGCTCTTGCATTAGAAGTGCCAGTTTCTCAACTTATCTATAATCATATTAGTTATGTTGCAATTGGTGTAAATACATTAATTCCACCCCTTTTAATGTTATTAATTATTCTTACTGTTACTATTCCAGGTCCAGAAAATACAAGAAGATTGTATTTGAGATTATTAGAAATTATTAATGCAGATCCAACATACGAAAAGACTGTCGCATTTATTACCCAAAAAGCAAAACCAAAACGACCAATTCTAGCTGTTGGTTTTACACTACTTTATACACTTACTTTTGTTGTAACATTATATTTAATTCATTATTTGTTATCGCTTATTCATTTTAATTTACTCAGTGAAGCACTCTTTATTTTCTTTATAAGTGTTGTTGCATTTTTCTCTTATAAAATTAAACAACTTGCAAATATGTATCGGATTACAGAAAAGGGAAGTGCAATAGGTCCAATAGTAGATTTTTTCTTTATGCCAATTCTTTCCTTAGGTAAAATATTTAGTGAAGGTGTTTCTCGCATTAACTTTTTTATCATTATCTTTGACTTTATTATTGAAGCTCCATTTAAACTTATTGTTGATGTAATAGAGGAATGGATTAAATTCGTAAGACAGAAGAAAGACGAGATTGCTTAAT
>CAYSZW010000019.1:0-18685 GCA_964435665.1 uncultured Gammaproteobacteria bacterium
AGAGCTTGCGGATCGTTATCTTTTAAATCTGTAATCGAGCGGATACCAAGATTATACAGATCAACTGCAATACTCTTTCCCACCCCCGGAATCTGTTTTAATTCTGTTATGGATTGTTCCATAGTATGCTATGTTGCCGTTACTTAGAAATAGGTGCTTTCGTATATTCGATGCTAAAATCATGGTTCCATGTCAGGCCCCGATCTTCAGATATTTCACCATGACCTGCTAGAGTCATTTTGTCATCGCTGATAACATATTCCATTCGCTGGTAGAAATCAGCGCCATTTCGCCAGAACTTCCATGTCCTGTTTTCAAAACTCATATGCATACATCGCGAGATACCGCGTGCATCGTAGTAAAAGATATTGAATTTGTCCTGACCAGTTTCTTCATTGCGACCAATGATTAGAGTGGCCTGAGGAACTTCATTCTTGCCCTGCCAATGCCAGACGATAAATCCATTATCCAGCCAACTGAACGTATCCTGCCATGACAAGGGCTCAGGTATCGCGATATGTTTCATAGTCACATTCCAATTACCAATCAGGAAACTGAGTGGTTCGAGTTGTTTGTTTTGAGGAAGCATAGGATTATGTGTCATATGATAATTGTACACTCATACCAGTGCTGTTGGCCTGCCTGTATACCCTGTATGGCGTATAGAAAACAGAACATGCCCTGGACAAGTTATTTACTGGGAGTAAATTCGATTATCCATTCAATGCCGTGTTTATCACGGAACATTCCTGCGTATGAGTTCCATGCACTTTCGCCCATGGCTCCTTCTACTTCTCCTCCAGCGGATAGGCCATTGAATAATTTGTCTGCTTCTTCTTTACTTTCTGCACGTACCAGGATCTTACTTCTGTTTTCGCGCTCGTTAACACGTCCCATCACTTCCGGGACATCATTGGCTATCAACATGGTATTGTTACCGATAGGGAGAACAATCTGCATTATTTTATTTGCTTCTTTTTCCGGCACGTGAAAATCTTCACTCACCAGATCTTTGAAACGTACTATTTTAGTAAACTCGCCGCCAAAAACTGATTTATAAAATGTAAATGCTTCTTCAGCATTACCGTTAAAGTTAATCCATGTATTTAGTGTTGCCATATAGGGTATATGATAGCAGATGAATGTAAGAGTGCGGCTTAACTCCTTTTCAATATGTCAATTAATAACGGAAACTCTTTAAAATTACTTCCACAATGTAAACCATTAGGAATAACATGAATTTCGCTACCCAATTTTTCAGCAAAGAGTGGTGGCTCTGTTGCCGGAACATAGGGATCATTATCTCCATACGCCACATATGATTTACCAATCTTTTTCTTTATCATTTCAAAATCAAAGTCGTATGAATAAAATGTTTTGTTAACGGGATAAAACTGCCAAACATCCGGACTGTCTGGAATCGAAAAAAATGGTGCCACGAAAATAGCAGCTTTTATTTTTATATCGTATTCGCTAAGCAGGTGCAACATGAATACTGGTGCAATAGAATGACCAACAAAACCGATCTCTTCGCCTTGTATGTGTGGAAGAATATGTTCAGCAAAATAGTGTTTCCAGGATGATAAAGACTGCTTAGATGTATAACGAGTAATTTGTTGTGGCCCAATCTTTTCGACTTCGTCCCAACTGTCCACAGGAAATTGATCCAAAATTACATCATGTCCTGATATCTTTAATTCTTTTTCTAACCAGCGAAACCAATTCTCGTCCGGTGATCCATACGAACCATGCATTATTACGTATTTCATAATAGTTATATATGACTATTTTGTTAAATCTTTAGCAGTAAACAGAAAATCTTTTCCGTCAATCTTCAAAAAATCTTCGTATGAAAGTGTGCCCGCAACATCATACTCTCTCCAGATTTTAATCTTTCCATTTTCTATTTCAACAACCGCAACACCGTTGTGAATGATGCCGTTCATTTCAAAGGTATATTCTCCTGCCCCTGATTGTTTTGCTTCATTGAAAAATAAATTATGCCAGGTTAGTTTCATATCGGCTCCTGCATCACCACCAAAATATGTGTAGAGTTCATCTTTTCCTCTTATGAGTTGCTTATTCGGCGGTTCCATATAGATCGCATCATCAGTAAAACACTCCACTGCCATCTTTGCGTTTTTCGTATTCCAACCAGTAGCGATTGTTTGCATTAACTCTTCAAACGTTTTAGTGTCCATGAAGTGATTATAACAGAGGAGAAAAAGTAAAAATTACACACCTCGGGGGTGTGCAAAAATACTCAAGAGCCATAAATGAATTAGGGCCACGTATATACGTGACCCTAGATTGAAACCACTCTCGGACTGATCCACCGATTCGTTATGCTTCGGTAGGGACAGGCTGAAAGCGGCCAGTTGTGTGAAAACTATTGTTAGGATTTCCAATACCGCGTGTAAGCGTGATGTTGTCGACGCTGATATACGGTACGCCGTATTGAGTAGGCTCATGTATACTCACCGGGCGGCATCGTAGTTTACCTTCTACGATAATGTAAACGCCTTTTATCACGTTGCGGCCGCAAACGTGCGCCCAAGGCCCGGCACATTCGATGTTGTGCATGTCCACCTCGAGGAATGGTGCCTTTGTCTTGACCACCCCTTGATCGTCAATCGGTTGATCAAAAGTGGTCATCCTAAACCGGGCAACAAGGACTCCATCCGAACGATCTTCGAACACCGGTTCGTCGTTGACAAGACCCATCAGAACTACGCGATTGACCATCTTACCACTCCTTTTAGATATATGGCAGTTAGCCTTTGCTAACAGCATATATTATATCAAACTATCTCAATTATGCCCAGTTGCTATACTATATGTATGAAAAGGTTTGTTTTCACTTTTGGAACACTGTACGAACCTCAAATAGTTATTGCACTACTTGGTACGGAACCTCATTCATTTTTAGCAACACTTCATGGATATGCGGTATATAAAGGAACAGGAAATGATCTATCAGAGGAAATGCGAGTAGACATCGGCAAAAAACGCGATCTCGCACATTTCACTATCTCTTCGCAAAAAAATCGGAGGGTGGAAAAATAGAGGGAAAAGTATATGAACTAACACCAGTGCAGGAACAGGTTTTTGATAAATGGGAACGATATCCGATGTGGTATAGCAAAGAAGATGTCACTGTTACCGATGATCAAGGAAAGTCCCACAACGCGTTTGTGTATGTCATTAATCAGAATGGAGAAAAAATGGCTACGTTTGAACGTGTGCAAGGAAATGTAGAAACGTATATCGAGAGTGCGAAGAGGGTGAGAGAGAAAATATGAGAAATTAATTAAGTAAACGAACTTGCGCATGTAGGCTTACTTAAGAGAATTATAAAGACCATGCATCTTCAAGATCAATAGTCTCACTTTTTGGCTGCTTATTTTGAGGCAATAAATTAATGTCAACTTTAATCGGAACGTCAAGTGCTAACCCGGCAACGAAACAACTTCCTACTGATAGAATTGGAATTGATTGAAATGATAATTTATCGAGATAAGCCACAGTCTTTTCAATTGCATTGATATCATTGTTATTAATTAACCTATGAATAAAATAATTATGCAATTGAGAAATAATTGTTGACGAAATATCAAAAGGTCGTTGACTTGCAATTGTAAGAAATGTTCCAAATTTCCTTCCTTCTTTAATTATTTCTTCAAACGTTTCAAGTCTATAGTCCTTCCAGGTTTCACTCTCTCTTTGTGAATCGGTAGAAAGTATATTATGGGCTTCGTCTATTATGATATGCAATGAGGTTCCACTATTTTCGTCTTCATTTTTTTTCTTTTCATATAGATGTTTACAGATAATTAGGGGTAACACTTTTTTCATTTCTATGTTTGCATCTCTTAGCGATACGACAGTAAGATTGTTTTGGTTATTACCACTTTCTTCTGTTTCATTTACTACGTTAATTACCTTTTCGAGCATCCTAAATTTTTTGAACATTCTCCCTATAAGTGGTCTTATATGTTCGGCATTAGAGTAGCCTTTAATAATCTCGTGGTAATAATTGAAAAGGATCTTTAATTTAATTTTGCTCAACTCATCATTCTTAAAAATTAAGGAATCAATACTCGATTTAATATGAGTATCATAAATTGGAGTATTACTATCATAATTTGTTGATTGCGATATTCCCCAATAGTAATCACCTTGACTATGGCAATGCAAATTATTTTCAATATTACTTATAATAGAATCAACGGGATTAGAGTCAGTATAAATAACTAAACGATACAAGTCTCTGAACATTTCTAAAATTATGTTAACACCTAATGTTTTATCAGCTTTTTTAACTACGTCTTTTACTGTTCGCTCAATATTAGAAATTACTCGCTGGTTAAAAGTATCGTCAGGATCTAGGTAATCATTAGATAAAGCACGGTCTAGGAATGGTTTTTGGGTTTTTTCTGTTGCTTCTAGCAATACAGAGAGTATATCTAGATTTCTTATAGCAGATTTACTAATTTTATATTTACTTCTCTCACCGCCAGAAGGCTTTGTTGATAACAAACAAACTTCTTTGTCTGCAACAATCATATCATCGCCAGAGTATTCACCGTTAAAGTCTATTATTACAAACTTCGAATTTTCTTTAAATTTCACATTACCACTAAAGACTGCGAATAATTCTGTGTATAACCTTGCAAGTGTATTAGACTTGCCGCTTCCTGTGTTCCCAAATATACCTATATGGCTAGCGAATAGTTTATTTACACTTAGTAATATTTCTTGTGTGGGTTCTTCGGTAAGATTTCCAATATTAACTGTTTTACTTCCGCGCTTATAAAACTTATGTAGATTATTGAATTCCTCCTTATCAAGCAGATAACATTCATTATCAATTAAGGGCATCTCTTTAATTCCCTGTTTAAATACATCTCTATCAAAATGACCAAATAAAGAAACTTGCAATGTTCTACTTATTTTTGTTTCTTCACGTTTATACTCAGTATTAAAAAACTTATCTTCTACTATATATTCACCTTCAACTTTACCTATTATTTCTATAAAGCCTTTTACTATTTTTACATAGCTTCCTACGGAAACGTTTTTAACAACATCTCCTTTATAAATAATATGAGAATGATTTTTGTTCTTGTTAACTCGAACTTTGACGCTTCTTCCTTCAACAGATAAAACTGCGCCAATTTTAAATACGGACTCCTTTACAATTTTCTCAAGAAGTATATTCATCTTCCTTTACTTCCGAATTTTTAATATGAAGAATTTGACTAAATAATTTATTGTTAATATTCTCGAAGTTAAATTTTTTATCCTCGGTAGCATCATCTGGTTCAATAATTTCAATATTATTGTATCTTGGTTTTCCAATTTTATCTTTCATAGCTGCTGCACTATCCTTACTATGGCAGAAAATAAAAATCGTTAAAGTTGGATTTGAATTTGCGGATCTTAAAGTTATTTCTTTTATGTGTTGATCATTCATTGAAAATCCTAAAACAAATAACACAGAATTCTCCTTCTCAAGTTCGGCAGAATAAAATCTTAGCAACTCATAATATATAACATCTAGCACAGTCTTATTGAGCTTTGACACTTCTGGGTTAACAATTAAAATTTTTTCATATTCGGCACGAAACTGGCTTTCGTTATACTCTAAATATTCTGATTTAACATGATTTAGTTTGCAAAAACTAATTTTTCCAGTTACCTCATTTAATAACCACGTAAGAGAACCATGTACCTTTATTAAATTGAATATAGGAATCTCTGAAGTATTATCAAAATGCAGGCTTTTTTTATGAATAGTTTTTTTAAAGTTACTTATATCAAAAATTGGTTCTAAAGTACCTGAAAATCCGTCGTTATAGTTTAAATTACTATTTTCAAGAGCTTTCTCAGAAAAAATGTCTATATTAGTGGTAAAGATATTAACCTGCTTGCTTAAAATAGTGCTTTTTCTTTCGAATAATATATCTGCTAATTGAACAAAAAAACGTTCATACTGTTTTATGACTACATTGTATTTTTGTTTATCAGATAAGCCTGTTTCATCAACAATATCATCAAAAATCTGAGAAACAATCTTGTTGTTTGGCAACATCACTTTTTCAAAATATTCTTTACAAATTGTCGTTTTTTCCTCTTCTGTCGTTACACTATTCATCCTAGATTCAATATCATTTAATGATGGAAGAAAGGGGACAGACATGCCCGCTCCTATTAAGAAATTAATATTTGAGCTTTGTATTATGTCTCTTATTTTTTGTATTTTCCTATCATTCATATTCTTATACTTAAAAATAATATAGTTAATTGCAACAAGCCGATTATACTACTATTTAACCCATAAAAAAAGACAGGTACTACCTGTCTTTTTGTTGCTCCCCGAGCCTAGGATTAATATAATAGTAGATTACCACGCTATTATCAATGCTTTTCAGGATTTGCGGTATATAGGAGAACTGAGGCAAAGATGGGGAGAAATAAAAAAACTCCAAACTTCTCCCATTTTGCAAGAATCTTTACTGCTTCATTAGTTCATACGCATTCTTGAGCCACGTGAGGACTTCCGCATTTATGTCATCAACTTTTTCTATCTTCAGCTCATTATGAAATCTGCTTTTTGATACTTGTTCCTGTTTTGTAATTCTTGGACTTTTTATAGGAGCTGTGGACACTATGTTGAGAATAAAATAATTCTTCCTCTGATGAATGCCTGCAAAAGCAGCTCTATTGACCAGATGAATTGAAGTTTTCTTTTCTTCTATTTTGAACTTTCCGATCTTCTTGAGTTCTAAAAGTAGTTTTTGATATAAGCTATTAACTTCCTGTGTTAATTCCATAATCAGCTTAAAAACCCTATAATAACTCCACCCAAAGCACCCATAACAAGAATGGGGATGTAGGTTTTTGTAATAATTGCTGACGGAAGACTGAGAAGTACTCCTAATAGTAACCCTGTGGCGTAGTGTGGAAAAGGAAGTGATACAAGAGGAATAATAAAACCTATTGAAAACCGTTCAATAAATGCAGCAAGCAAGGCGTCACGTTTTTTGCTTTTGCTACCAAAGTCCATAGGCAACATTGTTCCTACAGCTATTAATCCGAATACACATCCTGCTATTAATGCCTTTATCACCTGATCCATAGAAGAATTATATCAAAACAAAATTCCGCAGAAATCCATAGAAAACCGTAGAAATTGCTCCCCGAGCCTAGGATTAATATAATAGTAGATTACAGTGCGATAATCAATGCTTTTCAGGATTTACGGTATATTGGAGAACTCAGACAAAGGTGGGGAGAGATAAAAAAATTAAAGATTCACACAATCACAGCTATATAAATAATTGCTTATTGTTAAATCACATCAACTTCTTTTAAATTTAATACTTCTTTGAGGCAATTATTATCAACACTCCAGTTTATTTGAACTGTAGTGTAAATATTTCTTTTTGGAGATAGTTTAGTTCCCGGATCTGCAATTACCTTTATTTGTGGTGTTTTAGAAATATTATTAACTACCACGAGATAATAGTTTTTCTTATAATCTAGCGCCTTCTGCCACTCTTTGTTTGTAAAAAGTATGCCTCCATTATCAAGTGCCTGTCCTTTTACCTCAATATAATATGTTTTTTCATTACTAATAATTTCAAAATCATAACCACACCCAAAATCTCTCTTATCAATAAGAACTCCACGTATGGGCATACCGTAAGTTCTGTGATATTCTATAAAAAAATTTTCTGCCGCTTTACCCGTTGGCCCTCTCAAAACATATACCAATCCTTCACTCTTCCTGTTTATTGCCTTATCACTAAATAATAGCTGAATATCTTTATAGGCCTCAGATTGATTAAAATTTTTGTTAGAAATAATTTCTTTGACTATTTCAAATAAATCTTCTTCGCCAGTTTCCTGAAAGGCCTGCAATACCTTCCTGCGACTTCCTCTAAGCTCTTTCTTCCAGCCTATTCTGTTATTCTCATGATAGGGATCAAACTCGTCCCTCATATTTTTGATAGTATTTGGCTTTACATCCAATATTTCGCCAATCCTTTTACAAGCTACATTAAAATTTTTATACCCCAATAAAGAATAACCTTTTTTGTCTAATCTAGATAAATAATAGCCTATTATTAATGCTAGTTCGTTTTGAGGTTTCATTAAAGTAAAATATGCCCTGGACGGGACAAATATCCAGAAACTTCATGTTGAAGATCAATCACTAAATTGTCTCTTAACTTTATATTCAATGCAATATATTCCTTTAAGATAGTTGAATGAAATAACTTCAAATTGAAGGACAGAACAAAAATCTCATTATGATCATTATTCCAATAATGCTTTTCTAGCATATAACAATGAGGACCCGACTGAATTTTTATTTCTTTTAAACCACCGCTAGAAGCGGTATAAAATTTAGGATGCATGAGCCCATTCAAAAAATATGTATGATTACCATTTTTTTGTGCCGCATTACATAAAGGTGTTACTTCAATTGCAATAGGTGTTATCTTTGTGTAGGCATTACCTAAAGTAGTTTTGCTTTGAGCAAGAATGTTTTTAATAAAGTTATTTTTACTCATCCCGAACTGCCTTATTTTAAAAATACTCCCTGGGCCAATATTGTTATCTGGGAGAAACATTAGTAAGGAGTTAAGCTTTGCTTTTTCAG
This sequence comes from uncultured Gammaproteobacteria bacterium, assembly GCA_964435665.1. Lineage (GTDB taxonomy): Bacteria > Patescibacteriota > Microgenomatia > UBA1406 > GWC2-37-13 > MFZZ01. The sequence continues at coordinate 8,672 of CAYSZW010000019.1, forward strand.
TCTCATCTAGATTTCCAACATCAATTTTGCGATAAAAATTTCCAAAATTACTAGACATAATCCTCTCGGATACAAATCCACGAAAAACTTCATTGAAAGTCATTAAAGCACTTTTAGGCTTATCTTTGCCTTTGACTTTACCGCCATATGCTTCAGCTAAAGAATTTATCGTTCGTGAAAGATCCTGCTGACTTTTTTGTGCCGATATATCTCCTGAAATTACAGATATAGAATCTGTGGCTATTTTTTCCCACATTAGAAATATTTCAAGTGATGGAGTTGTTGAAATCTGTCTATCGAGTTCCTTTATAATCTCTCTCATCCTATAGTTATCTTTCCCGGTCTTAAAGCGTGATTTCTGAAGTTTAAGAAGCCTGTACGGTTTTGCAAAAACATTTTGTCTTTTAAGTTGCTCCTCAAAGATGGATGCAACATCTTCAGTTGTGTGACTTGACCAAATAACTAATATATAGAACCCAGTTTTTCCAATAATTTTACTCAATTTGCTAATGGCATTTCCAGCGTTTAGTTCTGGCGTTGCGCCTCCAGTGTCTCCAAAAATTAAGTCTAAAAAAACTAATCTCACGTTTTTATGTGGTTGCTTTGGAAGAATTCTATTGGAAATTATATGATAAAAAATTGAAGGAATTCCTATGTTTTCTAACGATAATTTAATTGCCGTTCCCTCTTTTTTCACATCGTCAAGAACAACAACACGAACAAAATTAGAAAAATCGTTAATTTTCATTTTTTCTTAAAAACTAATTCAATTATAGATCCATTTTTGTATTCTTCAGGGATTCCACTAGTTTCTTTAAAATCCCTGATTAATAATTTTCCATTATGGCCTTTCATCATTTCACTCACAATATGTAGACCTAGACCTATGCCTCCTGGTCTGGTCGTGATAAACGGTTGAATTGCATCTTCAGGAGATATGGTAAAACCTTTCCCATTGTCTGCGATAATTATTGAAGCTTTGTCCTCAGTATATATTTTTGTGTCTATTAGGATTTTCTTATTTTTTATTGCATATGCATTTAACCAATATATGGAGTTATCAAATATATTAAGCAAGACTCCAATAATAGTATTCACAGAACAATCTACTTTAAAATCTTTGCTTGTTTCAAACTTCTTGATTATGTCTATCTTATGCGCTTTAAATCTGAACTCAGAATTAAATAGACTGTCGGTAATAATATTTACTATGCTTACATTTTTTGTTTTTTCAGAAGATACAAGAATGGCATAATTATCTACAAGTTTTGCGATAGATTTAATTATTATTTTCAGCCTATTTCTATCAAATACTTCGGCATCAAGAATACTAATAACATCTTTTATCCTTTTTTCTATTTCGTGTATTACAACGCTCAAACTAAGCCCTGCTCCAGCACTTTTCAAAAGTATTTTATTTGTTTCAACATATCTGTCCCTTAACCTGTCTAAATTAGAAAAAATTTCAGATTTAAATATCTCCTTATCTTCCATATCTAACCCTATTAACTTAGTATCAATTAGATCTTTTATTTCTTCAATGTCATGCAAAACTGGCTGAGTTTTTGAGGTTCCTTCATAAAATCGCTGCATTTGAAGCTTGTCAATATTTCTTTGTTGTGCAAAGATATCAATTACTGCACTTACTGCTTTCTGAAAATCAGAATATGCAGGGTTTTCAATAAAGCCTTCTCTATTGGTTTTTTCAAGCAAATCGCTACTATCTTTTCTATTTAGTTGGACGGCTGCCAAAATATTTCTATTACCTATTTTTTTTACAGGTTCGTTAATTCTTGATCTATCTAAGTTGAGCCAATCATTATCAGTTTCCCCATAATCATAAACTCTAAAACCATCTCTATATACTTTCACACCACCATTCTTTGCTAAGTATTGTTTTAAAGCTATTGGATCTTGAACGCCATAGTTTAGTATTTTAGTTCCTAAATCAAAGAGATATGCTTGAATACGTACTAATCCAATTTTATGGCTGTTTAAATTAATTGTTACTTCTTTATTCTTATCTTTATATCTGATCTCTCTAACAGGTAGATCTGTAATGTTTAGAACTCTAGGAGACAATTTATCAAGTTCAGGCCAAGGTGTAAATTCAAAATGAAAATCAGTTATCTTATCACCTTCTAATGTACAATCCATTTTCCACAAGGCTTTTTCTCTTATTTGTTCTAGTAAAAGAGTAGATTTCTCCCAAAACTTTTGCTTATTTTTGTCTTCTAAAGATAGAACTGGCATAACCTTAAAGTCATTCTTTTTTTGAAATGGAGAATTCAAAGATAGGAGAGTTCGTTGTAAATCCTGATATAAATTTTCGTCCCAAGTTTTTTTTATCTTTTTTATCAAGATATATGTCCCATTTGTTCCATCTGTAAATAACTCAGGAGTTCGTTCCACCACTGGAAAAGTAGCTTGGTCAAGGTATTTACTTTTTGAAAATTCGTTCCAGTCTATTTCTACGACTACTTCTTTATCCGAATCCGGGCTTTTGGTAACTAATTTAATATAATCACCTAACTTATGAACCCCGAAACGACCCACTCCTTTTTCGCCTATGGGGGTTCTCTTTGGCAAGGTAAAATTAAATCCTAATACATATTGATTTCCCTTTAACATGAGCTCTTTAAAATCAGCTCCCGGTTCTAGCCATATTTTATGAACTACTTCAGGTGTCATTCCAATACCGTTGTCCTTGACAATTATTTCTCCACTATCCAAAGAATCGATGTCGTTAAAAATAACTTCACATGTAGTAGCATCCGCATCATAGGAATTTTTTACCAACTCAACTATTGCAATATTTTCATTTCTTATTAGCTGATCTCCTAACTGGACAAGTAAGCGTGCTCGCGGTTTGAATTTATTTTTATTTATTTCATTATTCATAGATATTTGATAAGTTCCATTGCTAAGACCGTTGAAAATAAAGGTGGCACAGCATTTCCAATTTGTTTAAATTTAGGACCTCGACTTCCTTCAAATTTATAGTCATCTGGGAATGTCTGTAAACGAGCTGCTTCTCTTACCGTCAATGAACGATTTTGTTTTATGTCAGGGTGTATATAGAAATGACCATCTTTTGCAATATGCGCGACTACAGTGTGTGAGGCCTTTCCGTTTATATCCACGACTTTAAATCTATCAAGGAACCCTTTTTCATTATTATGAGTTTTAAGTCTACTGGGAAGACTATTATACTTTATGTTCTCTCCTTTTTGTTTAGCTTGTACTGCCAGTCTGTAAATTTCTAAATCCCGTTCTACATTAGGCCGAGACATATGATCCATTAAAATATTAAACTTAGGATTACGGATGCCAAGCCTTTCTAAGGCTAAATTTTTCCGTGGTAATTCCCCTGTAGCATATTCTTCTCCTGCATGTAATTCAGGAATCCGCCCGAGCTCCCGTTGAACAGGATAAAACTGTTCTCCGCGAACCCCGTCTTCTCCTTGTACTTGATATACGCCACCAGGCTCGCGATCTGCACCTTCCATTCCGCTGGCATGTATTTCCAGAACATCCTTTAAAAAGTCACGAACAGTATATTTACTTTTAGATTGAGGAAATTCAGGATATTGTTTTAATTGCGACTTTTTACTCCAACCTACAAGAATGATCCTTTTTCTATTTTGAGGAACACCAAAATCAGCAGCATTAAGTATCTTGAAATCCGTCTCATAGCCCGATTCCTTCATAAGCCGTCTCATATTTCTCAGGTATTTACCATTACCAGCAGTTACCAATCCTGGAACATTTTCAAATACAAATATTTTTGGTTTCAGTGCTTTTAAAAAGGCTATATAATACTTATAGAGATAGTTACGAGTATCGTTTTTCATATTTTGATCATCGCGCGCTCTGCCAATATAGGAATATGCCTGACACGGAGGGCCACCCACTATAATATCTAGATTCTGCCCGTTTAGTTTAGATTTAATCTGCTCTATTAACTTAACGTAGTTGTGTTCTCCAATTTCTGTACAGATTACTGAGTCCTGTTCTTTTTGAAGGTTATGTTTATGAATCAATTCATCACGAGTAATCTTTCCATAAATATATTCTTTATAATCTTTAAGATTATTATTACGTGCAAGGGCATGGTATATCATCCGTGTAACTAATGTACTACACGCATTCTTATCCATTTCTATATGACCTACAATTTCACATCCAGCCCGAATAAAACCTTCCGATAGACCACCAGCCCCTGCGAATAAATCTAGGACTTTTGGTTTGTGGTGTGCATATAATAATTCACTATTATGAGTCTTATTAGTAGTGTTTACCACCTTCTTGTCTAAATTCATGGTTTTTATGATTTCACTTTGGATTGTTCTATCAGACTCTCTTTCCTTTATTGAAGTGTCAAAAACAACAGGATCTACCATGAAATGATTATATCAAAGTTCGTACTATGGAATATCAAGAACGAACTTCTCAGAGCCATTAACGTCTTACCGAACATTTTCATTTATTGTGTCATCTATAACCTTATTACAGAGTTTATAAAGCATATTGATAAGCTGTTGCACTTCTTTATCAGATAGATGGTCATACTTTTTACCCAAAGTTTTCCGAGCCTCATTTATTGTTATCATGGCTCATAGTGTACAACAGGCTTTATAGAAATGGTTATAGATCTAAAGTGCTCCATTAACTATTTTTCAAATATCAGGTTCCTACTGCCTAAATTAGAAATGAACATAGTACTTTTCGGAGCATTTTGGCTATTTTTACATTTAGTAGTTAAAACACTTTAAAAGTAGGTTTGCATTTCCATTTACCATCATAAGTCACCGCTATTTTTAGCCTAGATTTTCCTTTTTGCATTGTTGTTCTTTCCCCCAGTTATTACCTATAATCACCACCAAGTAATAGGGAGCCAACCCTAAACGGACGTGGGGGTAGAGCCGGTGTGCGTCTGGAGAAATTAGTTCTCAAATAAAATAGTACCGGCAATAACGGCCGATAGTGACACCCGAACATCGACCTCGGACCGCATCTTGTATCGCTTTAATTCCTGTGCAGATGCGGGAGGATGAAGCCCTAGCTAACTCTTTAAGCAGACTAGGTGACAGCAACAGGAAGGTAGATACCGAGACACAACGGAACAATATCTGCTTGACGCAATCCTTTCATATAGAGGGGGTTTGGCCTCCTGTGTCCCCGAACCTTCAAACCAAACAGAAAGGAGCCTGAAAGGCTCCATATATAGGGTATATAGGTAATAGTATAGGAATAATAAAGGAATGGAATGAAAAGATATAAAGGATGCACCCAAGCATTCTTTAATATAGCTGTATTCGCTTCTAGAACACGTTTTAAGCGTGCTCTAACCTAAAAACAGTATATCTACTAGAAAGGCAATAACTCGCTTGTTTTAACGCCTAAAGCGCGTGCAATCTTATAGGCAGTTTTTACTGATATATTCCTTCCATTTTCAATATCCCAAAAATAGGCTCTATGCAGCCCTGCTTTTTCGGCAAGCTGTTCTTGTGTTAAACCTTTTTCTTTTCTAAGTTGCTCTATCCGTTCAGATAGTTTTCTATAAAGAAAGTCATAGTTCATAGCAATATGAAAGCACATTGCTATATTAATCTTTACCAGATATATCTAGCTTTTTTACGATTTATCCTGTATAATAGGGCTAACTAATTGAACCATTACTATGTCACAACCAATTCAAAACAATAACCAATGGTATAGAACAAACAAGGGCATCATAACTATGATCCTTTTATTCTTTCCTACCGGAATAGCTTTGATGTGGCTCTATGGAACATGGAAGATAGCTACTAAGCTAAAAGTTACAGCAGGGGTATTGGCTATATTTAGCTTACTGTTTATTGCATACCTCAGTAGTTCAGCAGAAACAAACTATAAACAAGTAGAAAACAGCGTTGAGCCTACTTCTTATAACGCAGAAGTCAGCATAACTGATACTCCCGTACCTACAGGCGCCCTCGCTACAAATACTAGCTACAAAATACTAGAACAAAGTGATAATGGCAGTGTTGAAAATTATAAAGTACTCGTTAATTCTGGTGATGAGGGTAAAGCTATTGCACTAGAGGTAAAGAATACCTGTAGTAAGTCTTGTAACATAGATGTATACGACGATAAAAGGGCACTAGAGCTTCAAAAAGAGTATGACAGCATGATGGGTAGCCTAGACACCCAACCCGCCGATTTACAGGCATGGAAGACCAATAACTACGTGTTTGTTGCAGATCACTTTTTAGGCTACATGAGCTTTGATACAGATGAATTCATGGAGTACCCCTATAAAGATTGGTACTATAGAGAACTTAAAGGACAATAATGACAAATACTTAATAAAATTAAGTTTTTAAACAAAATCCGTATAAATCCTAATAGTTAATATTATTAGCTATTTACTGCTGAAAATCCACCTCTGACGGTATATAATCCTTCTCATGGATAAAGATAAATATAAAGATCACTATATTACTGTGCTTCAAGCGTTGGAAAAAGCTCGCATTGAAGATACTCTTGATGGCTATACAAGATTATATATAACCGCAAGAAATGGACTTATCAATATTCCACTTTCGGAACTGAAAGATATTATTGAGTCAATGCAACATGAAAAGATTGTTGAAATAAACCACTACCCGATAATTTCTGAATTATTACAAGATAATAAGACAAAACATCATTCTAAGGAATTCACTGAATCACTTATCCAAGAAGATCTATTAGAGATATACCCTAGACCTGTGTGGCCAATGAACTACTATTCTTTAACATTAGAAAAAAAATTCCACGACATAATTCATGCTATTGGACCTCCAATATTTCTTTTATCACTAATTCCTTCTGATAAAGCACACTATAACCACCGGGTTATTACAAAGCTTCTTATCCAAGAACCAAAGGTAAAAAATTGTGAAATTGCGACCAAAATTAAAATTAGGGCAAATCGTACAAGATTGGAAAAAATAACTAAAGATCGTTACTTCAGACACATAAAATACTTCAATGGCAAAATTAAGAACTGCAATAAAACATTAAAAAAATTATTTCAACACAGTGGATACAAAGTTAAGTTTGAGAAGAATTGGACCGTATTGATTAAACTATAATTTACATTTTCCTCTAAACCTAAACTTTCCTCTAAACCTACTCTCCTCTCTTAAATACTAGCTTGAACTTTCCACTTTAGAGGTTATATTTTCCTACTACTTATGGTATATACTCCGTTCCGTACTATGGAAGATAAACATGAAAATCAAAAAATTAGTGTTGAGGAAGTTGCTGAAAAATGGGTGGAAATAGTTATGGCTCAAATTCAAGCAAGCAGGCTGAAAGATGATAAACAATTAGCAGATAAAAAAACAAATAACAATGACTAATCAAAATATATATTCTACGGACTCTTTTAACCTAGCTTCATACCTTCTTAGTGAAGGTGTTCCCTTGCTATCTACTGATAACAGTAATCGCAAAAGGGTTTTATTCATATTTAGAGAATCCCCAAAAAGACAGAAACTAACAGGTGAATTTTTATCTCATAAAGCGAAGACTGAACCGCACAAGTTAGTTAGTGCACAAAAAGATCTAAAGCAAATATTATATGATCTTAACAGGTCGTCTTAGAGCTCTAAACAGGATATAATTAGTTATCAACTATCAATATAAATATAAAAATGAAAATTAACAGCAACGACTCTAGAACATACTCCCACCTACAATCTACATGTACTCCAATAGTGCTACGACTCTCTACACAAATTAACTTAGAAAGGAGGCGATTAACATGACAAGGCAAGAAATGCTTAATGTTCTTATAGAAGATGCTTTTAGAAGTTTCGCGGATGATGTTGTTTTGGAAGAGTGGCTACTGGTTGGTTGGAAAGGATATGGTAAATATACTGATGAAGAGCTTAAAGATAAAATAGAGAGCTGCTTTGGACAGAAAGAAATAGAAGAGCTTTTAATATCTTACTCCAAGAGAAAAGAATATGACCCATGCATAGATACTGAAGATCCATTCTAACTTAATGCGTTGATTGAAATTTTGATTAAAAATTATTTACTGAAATGAAAACATGTTATTTGTATATTAGAACAGCGAGTAAAAACTCTCGTGATGAGGATTCCATAGAACTTCAAAAGAAACAATGCCAATCTTATGCAAGAAAGCATAATTTTAGAATTTTAAAAACTTTCTACGATATTGGCGTTTCAGGGCAAACACTCAATAGAAAAGGTCTTAGAGACCTAATCGCACGTTGCGACATTCAATCTGTGGACGCTATACTGGTACCTAATATCGGTGGAATTTCAAGGAATGTAGCAGATATGGTGAAAATGTATGGGATATTTAGCAAGAACGGAATAGAGATAGTCTCAATACACGAAGACGGTATATATAGTGATTCGTTTACTCTTAAAATACATCCTTCTTGTATAGAACACGAATCAGAAGGGAGAGAGCTAAAATGAAAACTTGCTACATCTATGTACGTGTTTCAACCGACGAACAAGCCACTGAAGGATTTTCAATAGATAACCAAAAGCGAGCATGTGTAGATTACGCGAAAAATAATGGCTTTCAAATTAAACGGATTTTCGTCGAAGATGGTAAAAGTGCAAGGACTACCGATAGACCAGCTTTTCAGGAGATGTTTCAATCACTAAAGGCGACAGCAGTAGATGCAATTATCTTCTATAAAATTGACCGATTATTTCGTAATGTCACAGATTTTGGAACTATCAGAAAGGAGCTGAAAAAATATGGCGATTAAGTTACTCTCTGTTAGTGAAGGTGATGTGAGTGATGGCTTAATAGGTAATATTTTCGCATCCGTTGCCGAATGGGAAAGTGAAGTAAATGGACAACGTACACGAGATGCATTAGCACAGAAGTTTCTCGATGGTTGGCAACCAAGTCCACTCTATATTGGCTATAGAAGTGTTGGGGGAGAACGAGAGAGGAAAACCTGTGAACCGGATCCGTATGTTGCACCAATAATAAAAGAACTGTTTGAACTGTATGCGACTGGGAACTATTCAATTTTAGAACTACAGGAATGGTTAAGTAATAAAAATATAGTCTCAAAAACAGGTACAGGATTAGGACATAGCACTATCAATAATATATTGAATAACCCTTTTTACTACGGTCTTATTAGGTGGCATGGACAGTCAAAAATTGGTAACCATAAACCAATAATTAGTAAGTCTTTATTTGATACATGCCAGTATGTTCTTGCTAAGCACCGTAACTTCCTAGTACGAAGACGCAAATATGATTACTTACTTCGCGGTTTCATCTACTGCTATTACTGTGGACAAAGATATACCGCTGAACCGCATCCAAACCACTCTATAAATAAACCTAAGGACATACATTATTACCATTGTCAGAAAAGAAATAGAAATGGTTGCCCTTCAATATATATTGAACAGTCTACAATTGAAAACCTTGTAGAAGGAGAGTTTAAAAAACTTGAATTTAGTGAGGAATTTATAAATGCAGTAATTAAAAAAACAAAAGAAATGTTAGAAGAGAATAGAAAAACTGCTTCATCTCAGTTACAAGGTATACTGAACCAAAAAACAGCACTAGAAACGAGAAGAAACAATCTTGAAGATGTTTTACTGGATGGAACAATTGATAGAGCCTCCTTCAAACGGAAACATGACGAACTTCAACAAAGCATATTAAATCTCGATAATCAAATCGTTGACATAGACAATAAAGGAAAGATAGATATAAACCTCATTGAAGAAGTATTAGCCTTTACACGTAATATACATCAAGCATATACTGAAGCTCCTAAGTTCTTGAAAAGACATTACTTACGTTTTTTCTACGAACAAATAGTGGTTAAGGATAAAAAAATATATAAAGTCGTGCCTACTCCTATATTCAAAATACTTAAAAATAGGCACGATATTATAATAAGAAAGGTTGGGCGACACCGTTCACAGGGCGGTTGGTAAAAGGGGTAGGTTAGTTTGACAATATGG
>CAYSZW010000020.1:0-17151 GCA_964435665.1 uncultured Gammaproteobacteria bacterium
ATATCAAAATTTCAATTATCATATAGTATCATACAATTAAAGACAAGTCAATAAGTAGCAAGATAAGTTGTCATTTAGACTGTCTTGACAATGTATTTATTGTTGTAAATATTAGGTCGAAATAAGAGTATATCACACTTTTTGTAATAAAACTGTAAAAAATATGATATAGTAATCACAAAGGAATTTGGCTCTTACACATTTCAAATACTAAAATATTGCGATGTAGTATAATATTCCTTAGCAAATCAATTAAATGTTAATTTGCACACTATATATTTACTTATATTTACATGCAGCACTTAGATAAAAATACACTAACAGAAATAAAAAATAATTTTGTAACAGAACTTCAAAATGGAGCTGATGGGAAAGAATCTTCTTTACCTTTTATTCGTCATACCTTAGCTTCTAACACATTGGTAGAAGTAGGTGAAGTATTTCAAACATTAGTTATTGGTGGTAGTTTTTATCAAAAAGCTCTCATGAAACGAGTTAATGATAATATTCAAATTCTTGAATATTCACAAGGAGAACAACCTGCTTTTCTTAAAGAACAAGATTTACTTTCTTTTATAGAAACACATCTTGATGCAAATGTAAAAACAGTAGCCGTTAATTTTGCATATCCATTAAAACCAGTAACTCGTGGTGATGTTGTTGACGGAGTTCTTGTTTCTGGTTCAAAAGAAAATACATTTGATGGATTAGTCGGTAAAACTCTTGGTGAAACTATCGAAACATATTTTAAAGAAAAACATGGTAGAGAATTAACTGTTGCAGCAGCAAATGACACTATTTGTTTGCTTCTTTCTGGTCTTATCCACCATGGATGGGATAATCTTTCTGCAGGTATTGTAGGAACAGGATTAAACTTTGCAATATTTTTAGATAAAACAAACGTCGTAAACTTAGAATCAGCAAACTTTAATAAATTTACTCAATCTGAATCTGGACTTGATATCGATAAAAAATCTGTCGAACCAGGTGGAGCAGTATATGAAAAAGAAGTTTCTGGTGCCTATTTATACCGACATTTTAACTACATGGCAAAAAAACAAAATTTACCTATTGGTGAAATTAGTTCAACTAAAGAACTTGAATCATTAGTCCGCCATGAAAATGCAGAAATTGCAAAACTTGCTAACGATATTCTTAATTATTCCGCTTCTTTAGTTGCTGCACAAGTTGCTGCAATTATGGAATTCTGTAAAAGAGATATTGTCTTTATTATGCAAGGTAGTTTGTATTGGAAAGGGTATAACTACAAAGAAACAGTTGAAAAGCTTGTTATAGAGCTTTGTCCAACATACCGTGCAACATATGAAAATGTATTGCATAGTGATTTATTTGGAGCTGCAAAACTTGTTGCATAAAAATAAAGAGCTCGGTATACTTCCTTCAACATGAACCTCAAGGATTTCTTATTAATTGGGCATATTACGCGTGATATTGCTCCAAATGGTGAATTTATTCCTGGTGGTCCTGTTACATATGCAGGTATAACACTTGCACTTCGAGGACATAATGTGCAGATACTTACAAAAGCTGCTCAAAATGATCCACTTCTTGATTTTATTCGTAGTTATGGCATTACGATAGATAATCTTTCTTCAACAGAACAAGCAGACACAACGACTTATACAAATATTTATGACGAATTTCAAAATCGAACGCAATATATTAGTGCAGTAGGCGAATTATTTGCCCAACGAGATTTAGCTCGCATTACAGAACTTGCAAAAGGTAAAAGGACCATGATTTTACCAGTTGCTAACGAAATACCTTCAACATTTTATCAACCTGTTTCTAAAAATGCAGAACTGCTTATTGCTGCGCCACAAGGAAGTTTGCGCAGATGGGATGAAAATGGTCGTGTTTTCCATGAACCATTTACCCCAGAATATTTGGATGCATTAACATATGCACATATAACAACTATTAGTAATGAAGATATGGAAGGTTTTCCTGAAGAAATGAGATATCAAATTCTTCATCAAACCTCGGATACAGTTATATTAACAAATGGGCGAGATGGTGCTCACATGTATCATGATTTTGAAATTTCAGACGTTCCGCCTTTTAGATTAGATTATGAATCAGAAGAAAAAGGTGGTTATCCTACCGGAAACGGAGATCATATGACTGCAATAATTGCAGAAGGTGCACCTTCTTTTACTAATAAAACTCTTGATCCTTTTCAATATCAAGAAGATATGTATACAGCAGCTGCTAAAGCAGCATTTTTAACAGCACTTAAAATTATCAAACGAGATGGGGTAGAAGATGGTATTGGCAGTATTTGGCAACCTTCCGATATCGCTCGTTGGTCTAGACAAAATGTAGATCGCATACATACATATGCAGATATTTGTAATTTGGATCTAGATGTATTTTTGGAAGGTCAACAACATAATCAACAAGAAGGAAATTACAACTCCTTTTACAGAAGATAACTTAGCAGTATACTGTACCTTATGAGTGAAATATCTACTGGTGAACAACAAGAAAACAAACCTCATATTAAAGCTCCCTGGCAGCAACAACTAGAATTTTGGCATACATTGAATACTCGTAATAAGGAAGGATTAAATGAAAAAGGCGAATATATAGATGGAAAAGTAATTGTTCGTAGTTTTCTTCATCAAGAATCAAATGCTGGTATTCCTGGGAAAGAAGTGGGAGGAGCAGCGGTAGCTATGAATGAAGTTATCAAAATAATGCAAGATCAATTAGGAATTATTAACGCATCTGCTTCATTAAATCCAGATTCATTAAGTAGCCCAATAATTTCTGAAGAAGCTAAAGAAAATCGCACCATTTTACCATTTGCTACAGACTTTGTTTCTCGCCCAGATATTACAACTCCTTCCGGAGATAAAAATGTTGATTTAACTGAAGTTTTAACAGATCCAGATTTATCGAAGTCATATATTGAATATGCAGCAATGCTTATGAACGGTTCCGATGTTGTTTTTCCAAACTACTGGACTTCTGGTATTTTAGCAGTCCGAGCAAAAGAATATTTACAAACATTACACGATAATAAACAATCATTGGTAACGACAGAAACAATTGAAGAGAATGGAGAAGTGAAGCAAATACAGATAGAACATAAAATTTGGAAAATTCCAAAAATTGTTTACTGTAATCATTCATTGCCTGCCCGTATAGATGCCGAATTATCAAAAGCCGATAATCCTGATAAAGAACTTGATCCACGAAGAATTAAATTTCAAGAAGAAGTATACAGAAAAGCAGATGCCATTATGGTCTGGACTAACAGTGAAAGAGATGATTCTATTAAAAAATACGATGATATCCCTGATATAGGCACCAGAATGCATGTAGTTAAAGCACCTGTTCAATTTGATAAAGAAAAGGCAAAAGCTATCCGATCAGAAATGCGCCAACAATTCTTCAAAGGAGCAATTGATGATAATACGCTTGTTTATTACTACCAAGGTAGATTTGAAGACTATAAACATCCAGAAATTTTATTACAGTCTTTTATAGATTTATATCTTGAAGAAAAACAAAAAGATCCGGAATCTCAACCAAATATTGCATGTTTACTGGTAGGTGGACCTTTTACTGATAAAGAAGGAAAGCCAACAAAAGTATATGCCGATCTTTTAAAACGGATAGATACTATTCCACCAGAATTAAAAGAAGAAATTAAAGCTCGTATTTCTATGCCGGGATCTCAACCAAAAGAAGCTGGACATTCGGCAGGAGATGTTTTGGTCTTTCCAAGTATAAAAGAATCGTTAGGTTTAACATTAGTCGAAGCTGTCTTGAGTGGAAATGTGATTATCGCCAGTGATTCAGTTGAAACAGTAAAAGAAGCTAATGGCAATAACGGATTTTATGCAACTTCACAGGAAGAATTTAAAAAACATATGGCAGATTTATTGCATGATCCAGAGAAAAGACGAATACTTCACGAAAAACTACAAAAAAACGCCGCTGAATATACGCCTCAACAAACAGCATCAGATATTCAAAAAATGTTTCAAGCAGTAGGTATTGAGGTTAAAAAACCAGATCATAAAACTGCCTCTTGACCACTTCTCAAAAAAAATATACTCTTAAATTTATATGAATTTTCTTACTCATCATGGGTATACTCTTGCTATCAAGTATCTGTTAGAAAATAGAACAGAACACGGCATGGCAGCAGCAAAACCTACTGGTGATTTAGAAAAAGGTACATATTCTTCTTTATTTTCTCGAGATATTGGTGTTTGTACACTTGGAATGCTTTCTTCTAACAACGAAGATCTTATTAAACTTGCAAAACAATCACTGGAAGGATTAATTCCTTCTCAATCAAAACGTGGACAGTTTCCACAAAATTATGTACCACAAATTAATGAAATTCACTGGTGGATGCCAGGAACAATTGATGGCACATTATGGTGGTGCATTGGCTTTTTAGAATATGTAAAAAAAACTGGTGACCAAGATTTTTACAAAAAATATCTACATAACTTAGATATGGCTTTTATGTGGCTTACATATCAAGATACAAATAATGATTATTTATTAGAACAAGGAGAAGCAGCAGGCTGGGACGATGAAATGCCACGTCAAGGAACAGTATTATATACAAACGCATTATGGTATTGGCTTATAAAACTAAGGATTAAAGTAGAAGATCGACAAGATTTAAAACACTTAAAAGAACGTATTTATGAAGGTGTAAATACATTGTTGTGGGTTCATAAAGGAGATGACCGTGGTCTTAATTATGTTCCAGATAATCAATATACAAAAGAAATGGTGTATGCAGGCAAAATGATTGAGTGGAGTAATACGCAAGCTGTTTATTTACCATATTATTTAGGATTTTCTTCTCATAGATCGTTTGAAATGCGATGCGAAACGTATGGTAATATTCTTGCTTGTATTACAGGTTTAGCTGATGAAAAAAAATCTGCACTTATTACCGACTTTATTTTTAGATCTGGTGTGCATCTTCCTTATCCTGTTAAAGCGATGTATCCACCAATCTATCCAGGAGAAGATGATTGGCGTTTATATATGGCAAAAGGCCGTCAGAACTATCCATGGCAGTATCATAATGCGGGAATTTGGCCATATATTGGTGGGTTTTGGGTAACGTGGTTAGCTTCATACGATAAAAGTAAAGCAGAACAACAGCTCATTAAACTTGCAGAAGCAAATGCAATTAATAATTGGGAATTTAATGAATTTTTGCATGGTCAGCTTGGTACACCAATGGGAATTGCAAGGCAATCGTGGAATATGGCCATGTATATTCATGCATATAAAGCTGTAGTTGGTTAGTGGTACAATAAAAATATGATCGATACCGTTTATTCGTATGATAGTCATGATAATTTATCTCTTGCAGTAGCTGAAAAAATTAAAACGCAGATTGTTCTTCATGAAAAATTCAACTTGGGTTTAGCTACAGGTTCTTCTGCAAAAGGAGTGTATAAAGAACTCATTTTTCAACTTTCTGGCTCTTCTATAGATTTAAAAAACTTTCATACATTTAATTTAGATGAATACTACCCAATAAAACAAGAAGATCCGCATAGTTATTATCAAGAAATGAAAGATTGTTTTTGGGATCCATTACATAATGCAAATAATTCATTTCCACTAAAAAATGGTCATATTTTAAATGGAGAAGCAAAAGATGCAAATAAAGAATGTAAACAATATGAAGAACTTATTGAAGATAAAGGTGGCATTAATATACAAATTTTAGGTTTAGGAGTAAATGGTCATATTGCATTTAATGAACCTGGTTCCGAAAGTAAAAGTAGAACAAGAAAAATAGAAATTGCAGAATCTACCCGTCAGGCAAACTGTAAATATTTTGGTGATGATATAGAAAAAGTACCTAAATTTGGTTTAACAATGGGAATTAATACTATTTTGGAAGCAAAAAAAATTTATCTTATAGCAACAGGAGAAGCTAAAATACCTGTCTTTTCTAAATTAATGAAATTAGCACATCCTACAACAGAAATTCCTGCATCTTTTTTACTTGCACACCATGATTTAACGATCTTTACAGATCTAAGAATCTAACAAAAGAATAAATTCAGTTATGCTACAATAAAGAGATGTTTGGGTATATACAAAAACTACTTCATGATCCCATAAAACGTAATATTGTAATAAATACAGTTGGTAATTACTTAAACGTATTTTTTACTGCACTTTTTGCACTTATTTTAGTGCGCATTATGAGTCCAGAAGAATATGGTGTACTTAGTGTATTACTTGGTATAACTTATGTACTCGCAAATATTCTTGATTTTGGGACTACAGCAACAATATATTCACAAATTCCTGTTTTCTATGAATCAAAAGATCCTCGCATATTTCAATTTATTAAAACTACTTTTTTCTTTCAATCAATATTTTCACTTTTTGTCATAATTGCATTATTTTTATTTTTCCCGTATTTAGATAAAGTCTTCTTTAAAACGGGAGTAGAGAATTGGGTTCTCTTTTTAACTATATTTTCTGTCTTACTTTTTATCTGGCAAAATTTTATCGGAAATATTTTTGCTGCTTCTAAAAAATTCCTTGCTTCTAATATTTATATGAATATTGCCAATATTATTAAAACGGCAGTCATTATCTATTTTTGGTATACAGGCAATATTACTGTTGGAACAGTTATTTTTACATTTGGAGTAGTTGGTCCTACTGCTTACTTTATGCTTATAACAGCAAAACATACAAAGTTTATTCCAAAATTGTATGGAGCTTCAATAAAAAAAGAAGAGTTTCAATTTAAATATACATTAACTTACTTTTTATCTTCACAGTTTTATAATCTAGGTCTCCGTATGGATCTATTCCTTCTCTCATATTTTGCAGTTGGAGCAGCACTGGGACATTACGGACTCGCACAAAAAATTATTTTAACTATCATTACCTCAATTGTAAGTATTACACAAGTACTTTCACCGGGTTTCGCATCTATTCAATCCAAGTCAGAAGCTAAAAAACAAATGCAAAAAGCATTTAAATATTTACTTGTTCCTTCATTAATATTTGTCGCTTTATTTGTAACACCTCGGTATATATTTCAACTTGTTTTTACAGATAATTTTGTAGAAACAGAACGTATAACAAAAGCACTTGCTTTACCATTTATTCTAAATGCAGTCGGGAGTGTTCCTATGCTTTTCTTGTTATATACAGTTAAAAAACCAAGTGTTATTTTATACTCAAATATATTGTTCTTTATTATTATTTCGGTTGGTTCTTATTATTTAATTCCAACAAAAGGAGTTTTTGGTCCACCAATTGCTATTGGCATAGCATTTTTTGTTGCAACTCTTATTCAGACATTTGTTGCTTGGAAAGAATACCAAAAATTATAAAAAGGATTATAATAAAAGAGTATGCAGAACTTCTTTAAACAAAACCTTACCCTTGTTCTTGCATTTTTATTACCGATTCTTTTGATATTTATTGTTGCAATAAATGCCTATTTTCCTTCATTATTTTTTAAAACAGATTATAACTTTGTGTATGCTTCTTGTGATAGTTCTGGGAGTGAATATCCATATGGCTGCGAAAATTATGCAAAATCGTTATATTCTGTACAAAATAATAAACTCGTTGTAAATACAGCTGCAGAGAATCAGGATTCGGATTTGGACAAAAGGCCAGATAGAACACAATTTAAAGTACGACTTTTTTTGCATGATACAAAAGAAAATGCTAGTCGCGAAATAACAGTACAAGAAGCTCAAAAAATACCGTTTGATCCGTTATTAACTTCTCCAGATGAGGTAACAATTTCAAGTGGATATAGTTCTAGTGGTGACTTTTTCCTTTTTAATGGTAATTCTTCGTATGGATATTATTTAACCAAAGGTAAACTTAAAAGTAGACTTAATCTTATAAATGATAATCGCTATTATTCTGTCGATAATTTTCATTTTATTGGCTGGGTCTTAAATTAATATGAATAACCAACAGTTATTACGGGCACTTGAAGCAAAATTAAAATCTGGCGAAATAAATCGCGATGAAGTAGAGAAGATACTGCAATCTAGTCCACAATCTGCTAAAAAAGGATTACATCTGTCTGTTACAAAAATGTTGTATTTTATTGGTGCAGCAATAGTTGTAGTTGGTATTATTATTTTTGTTTCCCAAATCTGGGAAGATATCGGTTCAATTGGAAGAATAAGTGTCACCCTTGGACTTGGTATGATGTTTGCAGGTTTTGGATCTGCTTTATTAAAACAAAAACCTACAGAAAACATTGGTCCAGTATTTCATGCAATTGGTGGATTACTTATTCCAGGTGGCGCATTAGTTACACTTTCAGAACTTGGTAAAGAATCGACTTCTGTTTTTCCAGTTGCCATAACATTTGGTGGTATTTTTGCATTTTATCTTATGCTAACGCGCATTCATAAACATGCAGTGTTAACTTTTTTTGCAATTGCCAATGGAACTGCTTTTATTTATTTAATTGTGGAATCAATATTGCAAAATGCAACATATCGCCTAGAAGATTTATATATTTATTTAACAATGATTGTGGGAACAAGTTATATTTTGCTTGCTCATTCATTTAGAAACACTTGGAATCATAATTTATTTAGTGTTTTATGTTTTTTTGGAAGTACAGCATTTTTAGGAGCAGCGGCAACACAAGTGCCTGATTCATTTAATTGGCAATTACTGTTTTTTATTCTTATTGGAATAGGTTTATATGTATCTGTAATTCTCAAAAGTAAAGCTATTCTTATTATGAGTACAATCTTTTTGTTGTATCACATTTCGTATATTACAGGAAAATATTTTGCAGATTCATTAGGCTGGCCAATTTCACTCGTTATTTTAGGTCTCATTTTTATTGGTCTTGGCTATTCTTCTTTTAGGATTAGTAAAAAATATATACAGTAAGAAAGAGGAGGGAGACAAGCTCCCTCCCCACGAGGTTCAACTAGTTGTTACTTCTTTGTGCCATTCATGTGTTCTAAACCAGAATGTATTGCTTCTGCAATAAGACTACTGAGTCCACCCGTAGTTAGAATGTTAATCATCTTCTCAGTAACTCCACCTGGTGTCGCAACTTGATGCCACAATGCACTTGGTGACCCGGCTAGCTCTATTAAATCAGCGGTTGATCTAAGTAGTTGAGGTACTCCAGATATATACCACTTAAAAGCATGGGGCTCTTCTTGCACAATTTTCCATGTAAAAAAATGTATAAAATTAGCAAGTATCCCCGGCATACATGCGACATAGACAGTAAAAAGCTGCATTTGCTTTTCTGTCTGCATCTCATATACGTTAGCTGAAAGTAACTGTAATACACCCAATACTTGATCTTTCATCCAGTAAGTTGAAAATACAGGTAGTTGATACGCAATCATGCCGCGACCGTTAAAGATTCCCAATGTTGGCATAATTTTTACCAGAATTGGGTTATTACTCTGTAACTTACGCGATATTACTTTCAATGGCGTCATAGCTAAACATGAAAATATTAGGTGCTTTTCATGTAATAACTTGTTCAAACGTTCTGCAATAACTTCCAGATGTGCAGGTTTGATACAGAGGAAAATGCAATCACACTGTTTTATTAACTCTTCAAGTGATCTTGCCAAAGATATATCGATATTCTTCTCTTGAAGTTTTTCGATAGTCCTTTCAACTGAACCATTGTTAATGAGAATGTGTACTCCTTTTACATTACACGACTGATACAGTGCATAACCCAAATGTCCAAAACCTACGATTCCGATTGTACCGGTATACATTGTTCTTCTCCTTTTTTGAAAGTGCATTAAGACACAAAAAAACCTCGTCTTCGCTCACCACAATTGTGATGAACAAGGACGAGGTTAGTTCTCGCGGTACCACCTTGTTTTACCTAAATGTTGCCATTTAGATCTTAAACCAGCTCCGAAATCCGACACTGGTCGCATGTATGATAACGGGCATGTTCCGGATGAATTAGTGCAAAAGATGTCTTCATCTACTTCTTAAAAAGAACGTGAGTTAGGATTCACGCGTTACACTGTAACAGTAATTAGATAAATTATACCAAATAATTATTTGAGTAGGGTTATATTATTCAAAATGCCGTTTACCTGTGTTTGGTATCCAACATTTTCTGGATCCATAACAGAATAGGTTATACCAACAGCATAAGGAGAATTTGTATCTTTTTGAATATATATATTGGTCGAAGATCCAAGTCCTTCAGCAGTATAAGTAAATCCTGGATATCCATTTACCGTCATAGCTTTTTTGGGTTCTGTAATTGTGGCATTTTCTTGAGAAGCTTGTATATTGGAATCAACTAATTCTTCAAGAGATTGATTGTTTAAATCTATTACTTCAAAAACCATAATCACACCATCGGACATTTCACTTTGAGGACGAGCCATTTCTCCTCGTTTATAAATACGTGTATACTGACCATTTCCTTCTACATCTTGAACATAATCATTTGGATACAGAACGGTAAAAACACCTTTTGGATCTGCAAAACTACTTCCACCTGCTTGTAAATCCATATCTTCAGCTGTATTTGGTTCCATGGTATTTTCAGAAGGAAGGTTATCTGATTGAGTAGGAGTAATTGTCGAAGGATTTTGTTGATTTATAGATGATTGGTAATAGAGTAATCCTAATACTCCTATAGCAATTATTAAAACCATTATATAAACATATTTCATATTGTTATGTTACTAATTTAATATAAAAAATAGGAAAGAACTTCTTACTAAAAACGTAAGTCCATTTGATATACATAAGTAATATGAATTTCAAAATTAAAATACTCATCTTATAATACTTTTTTATGAAAGAACGAAATGCATATTTAGGACAAATTTTAGGTGACCAAGCTCTCCAAATTGATATTTTAAATGGAGGTCATACTTTATATGGTGAATTTAATAATAAAGATAAATCACCACTTACAAATGCTCAGTACAAAAATAGTAGATTTATATCCTTAACTGTCGCAGAAGAACATTTAGCTGGACATTTTGCGGGTCCCAAAACTCTTCCTGCGTATCGCATGTTAGAACTTGCAGCAATGGTTGGCGGAAATGTTACACAAGTAAAAGATGCAAAATTTAGAAAAATTGTAACTCCCGGTGATCAATTAACTATTTTTAAAGCACTTAATCAAAGTATTATTGCTCGAAAAATGGATGGAGAAATGCAAGATGTTGCATCTGCTTCAATGACCTTTGATGAAGAAGGGTTATCTCCGTATGAAGTTGGTATTGTACTAGAAATTGCAGCCCAAACTCTTGTTGCGAATATAGCCCAAGAACAACCTCCTTCTGACGAATTATTATATCCACTTATTTTGGGTGTTGGAAATATAGATATAGTACAGTCAGATTTAACAAATTATTTAAATGCACAACCAACAATGTTTAAATCTTTGCCACAACAAAATAGATTTTTAGCAAGTGCTCAAATTCTTAGTGATGGCAATAATGTTGTCGCAAATGTTGAAGATATTTTGTTTGAATTTGCATCAGAAAGAAGAATTGGCATGTATGATGCAATGGGAAGAAATTTTTAATTCAAATTATAGCTCTACATCCACTTAACATCTTTTTCTTTACGTTCCCAAAGTCTATATTCAACCATTTTTTGTATGAGGTCTGATGGTAACGGTTTATCTAAAGGAAATTGAATTGAGCCAGCTCCTGTTTTATATTCAGAAAACGTATCCTTAAATTTTTCAAAAGTACTTGGTGTTATATAAAAACCAATATGTTTTTTAAAACCTCCATAAATAAGTAAAATTGTTGTTTCATCCGATAACGCAGGTTGGCTCCATTTTAAACTTTCTGTAGCGTTAGGTAAAATCTTTTGTAACAGACTTCGCAATTCATGTAATTTTTCTTGTGATTCTTCTGGAGCTGTTTTTATATATTCATCAACTGTTTTTGGTTTGGTCATTATAGCGTTGTAAATTTATTTTTATAATTTCTTCAATGACGTCGTAAGGAATTGGTTTATTCAACATAAATTTCATTGTTCCTTTGCCGGCAACATATGGCTCTATTTTTTTAGCAAATTCTTCAGAACCAGGAGGTACTGGATGAAGAGAAACATGATGTTCGTAACCTGCAAAATACACAACATACTTTCCATTAAGTTTTAAAGTTGGAATGCCATAACTAATTGTTTCTTCTGCATTTGGAATAATATCATTTGCCATTTTTCTAATTTTTTGAAGAATGTTTTGGGTTTCTTCTGGAAAATTAGCAATATATTCATCAATGTTTGTGTATGGATTCATTTTCATAAAATAAGTTTAACTATTATAAAGCTGCATATAAATCTACTTTGTAACCATCTGGATCTTGAACGATACAATATCGTTGTCCCCAAAATGCATCCCAAGGTTCTTTGGAAACGGTAAATCCAGCTTCTGTAATTTTTTTTGCTGCAGCATTTACTTCTTCAGCAGAATCGTATTGAACTGCAAAAGATGAATGGTTACCAGGTTTTGGTTCTTCTCCAATTATACTTTTTGTCATTTCCACAGAATCAATCATAAGTTTGGCGTCGTTATTTGGTGTTGTTTCTACATGTTGTTCTTCATCTGAAAATTCTGGAAATGCAAAACCAAGTAGAGTATAAAATACTACAGATTTTTTAAGGTTTTTTGCGGTTACAGCGACAGCATTTAATTTCATACAGATATATTAATTGAAATGAAACAAATATTACAAATGTATTTCATTTGCATTTCTATAATAGGAAATATATAATGCTATCAAAGCATTTGAGTCTGTCGCAACAGACAAGCTGCGTGCGAGAAATCCTGTACAAGGAGCAAACACGACGGAAGTTACCCGTAAAATACAACAAAGAGTGTCGGCAACGGAGCTCTGAACAATAAGGTTTTTCCGAATGTTTCAGTTGTTCCGCCATCAAAAGGCGGATTTTTTTTGGAAAAACAAAATAGGGTGGTACCGCGTTATTTTAACGCCCCTTTTATTTCTAACTATATGTTGGGAGTAGAAGGGGCGTTTTTTTGTGTCTGTAGCTTAGCAGGTTAGAGCATCAGGCCGCGAACCTGAAGGTCGTTCGTTCAAATCGAACCAGACACACATATACACAGAAAGGAGGTGATATATATGAAAGAACAAACAATTACACAATTTGCATCAATGGAACATTCGGCAACATCAAAGTTGACAGTGGAACAGTGGACACCAGAACAGGCTCAAGAAATTTATACAGTTCTTGAACATCCAAACTGGGCACCATGGCTGGAAGCTAGTGAACAAACAATTGCGGAAAGATCTATGGTTTTTCCAGAAGGTCAACTGCTTATTACAGATGGTTCACAATTACTTGCTAGTTTGTCTATGAATCAAATTAACTGGGATGGAAATAGTAATTCATTACCTTCTTGGGATGTAGTAGCAGGTTTAAATACCACAAACTACAGTGAAACATATCAGCCACAAGGCAATACATTAGTGTTAATGTCTATGAATGTTTCTGCAGAAGCAAAAGGAAAACAACTGCCAACTCAGATGATTCAGTATGTAAAACAACTTGCTGGCAATCTGGGTATAGAACATGTAATCGGTTCTTTTAGACCAACCGGGTATGGCCAGAAAAAAAAGGAATTTGATTTTAAATTACCTTTTTGGGAATACTGCCAAATGACAAAAGATAATACAGATAAGCCAATTGATCCATGGTTAAGAAGTTTATCTTGGAACGGCATGAAGATGATAAAAGAAGATCCACAGGCAATGGTTGTGCCGGTTTCTTTGGAAGAATTTAATCAGTATAAAATGCAATACAAACCAAATGATTGGTTGGAAATAAAACCGAATGTTTGGGAATGTAGCGAAGTTGGTAACTGGGTTGTAGATATGGAAAAAGCAACTTACACAGAATCAAATGTGTGGGGAATGCTTCCATTAACGGATTAGGTGTATAGGGTTTCGCGGGCCCTCACCTTTTATTATTTTATTTATTAGTATGAAAAAAAATTGGTTTTCTGTTACACAATTACAAAAGAATGTATATGCATTGGCAGAGTTTTCTCATTGGGAAGAAGTAATTTCGTATCTTATTGTAGATAAAACGCAAGCATTTTTAATAGATACCGGAATGGGTTACAAATCTATTAGAACCTGTGTTGCAGAGATTACAAATCTGCCAGTTACTGTGTTATTAACACATAGTCATTGGGATCATATAGGAGGCATTAATGAATTTAAAGAAATTATTGTGTTTAATAATGCGTTTGAAATACATAATCTTAAGTGTGGATTTTCTTCCAATACAATAGAAGAACTTAATAAAATAGAATTATTTAGTAACGGATTTATACCAAAAAAGTATACTGTTGCAGGTACAGATTCTATTAAAGTAGTAGAGGATAATGCCATAATTCCTTCTGATTCTTTTTCAGTTCAGGTAATTCATACTCCCGGACATACGCCTGGATCTGTTTGTTTTTATGTTTCAGAATTAAATGCCATTTTTACTGGTGATACGTTGTACCCTGGGCCCATTTATCTACAACTAAAAGAATCTAATGTACCAGACTATATAAAATCTATTAAAAAGTTACATACAATTTTAAACAAAGATGTATGTATATTTCCTGGGCATAACAAAATTCAAAGTTCTTTTTCGTTATTGCAAGAGGCCTATGATCTAGTGACAATTCCATATTATGAAGGAACACAATTATCGATACTTTATACATAATTTATAAAACAAATCGTTTGTACTCTTCTTGTGCTTTTTCTATTGCATTCATTTCTTTTGCAGAATGTTTATTGAATAAATTTATTTCAAATTCAACGTTATCTTTTTTAAGTTTCCTTTTCCATGTTCCAACAATGCCACCATTTAATACAATAACTGCGGTTAGTGCATTACCCATGGCAAGCATTTGTTCCGCAGATATTTTACCCGCAAGTGCACTTCTATCTTTGTAGGCAATTACGTATTCGTCAAATATGGAAAGGAGTAATGCTTGTGGTTCGGTAAAGGTTGAAATGTGTGAAGCAGGGGAGAAGTAGTATTCTTTTTCTTCTATTATTTGTTTCTCTAATTTTTCTTTGATAAGTTCTACCCCAAGTTGTGCATCTTTTACCGTGAGTCCCGACCACCAAGAAAAATCTTTTACTTGTGCTGGTCCATGAGATTCAAAATATTTAAATGCGAGTTTTGCTAAGGCTTCTTCTTTTGGAAGGGTTTTTGCATGTGGTGCTCGTTCTGCAAGTAGAGCATAGGTAAATTGTTTTCCTTTTTTTGGTCCGCTACAAATGAGTCCATCTAGTTCTGGCCAGAACATAATATGTGCAAGTCGTTGTACGTTTGTTTCTATTTTTTCTTTTAAAAGTATTTGTTTAATTTCTTGTCGGGTTAGATATTTGTGTTTTTCTAAAGCTTTTACAATTATGTTTGTAGTAAACGCAAAGACTTCTTCTGTAAGTTCTAACTTTTTATTGTAAGTTGCGGCAAATTGTTTTACTCGATGAGATGTTAGTTGTTGCATCCAGACAATATCTTCTGGCATGACAAAATGCCAAGTTGGACGCATAATATGAGTTCGCAAAAACTTACCTTCGTTATATGCTTGTTCTACTAAAGCGTCGGTAGAATTGTTAAGTCGAATTCCAAGCGCCCATTTAGCTGCAGGAAAATCTTGAGACTGAACAGCACCGAGCCATTTGACGACTTGTTCTGGTTTTGAAAATTTGGAAGAGAGGAGGTGGTGGGTGTGGAGACGAATGGTTAGAATTGATGAAGTTGTCATTATTAAATAATTATAAAGGACATCTATAAAACAATTTATATTCTAATTAATATATACTGATTTATGTACGACTAAATCAGCGATAATTCACTTATTTATAGTACAATAGAGAACTTTAATGTTTTCGATCTTTTGGAGGATGTGGGTCCTTTCCAAAACTATCTTTATCTCTTATCGTACCATTTGGGCGATGAATAATAAGTTCGCTTCTATTGCGTTCAGCAATAGGCTTTCCATTATTTATTGCATTACCTTGCGTTCTGTGGTTCGATATAGCGCCAGAACCTTCAGGTTTA
This sequence comes from uncultured Gammaproteobacteria bacterium, assembly GCA_964435665.1. Classification (GTDB taxonomy): domain Bacteria; phylum Patescibacteriota; class Microgenomatia; order UBA1406; family GWC2-37-13; genus MFZZ01. Next base: position 16,096 of record CAYSZW010000020.1, read on the forward strand.
ACCTGCCATCTATTTCCGTTTGGGACAATATGAATATTTTTTGCCATTTTACCTCCTTTCTACCAAGTTCTAGAACCTCGTTTATTCTAATAACTTGATGTAATAGTAAATGAGTAAAGTAGGTAGATCGGGTAAGGAACGAGATCGCACATCACTTGCTCGACTTTTAACTAACTGCTTAGCTCACTTGACAATTAAGTGAATTACGTGTATTATACGTGTATATGGATCTAAAAATCAAGGGCAATCTTACGCCTTATCAAAAAAAAATATTAGACTATATTAGTAGATTTTATATTCAATATGGATATAGCCCCTCATATAAAGAAATAGCTAAAGAATTTGATTTCAAATCTGATGGATCTGTTACTCAATATTTGGATGCTTTAGAAAATAAAGGATTTATATCAAGAGGCAGAGCAAGTCGACAGATCTATTTAAATCAACCTGAAGAATCTCAAGAAATATTTATGCTTGGAATAATAGCTGCAGGAAATCCCATTGAACCTTTGGAAAATCCTGAGTCCATAAAAGTCCCAAAGTCTATGATTTCTTCACATGCCATGTGTTATGCCTTAAAAATCAGTGGTGATAGCATGATAGATGATGGAATAGCCGATGGAGATATTATTTTAGTACAACATCAAAAAACTGCAAATAATGGTGATATTGTCGTTGCAATTACTGAAAACGGTGCAACTTTAAAACGTTTTTATAATGAGAAGGGTCAAATAAGATTAGAACCTAGAAATCAAAGACTATCAATAATTTATCCACAAGAAATAGAAATACGTGGAAAGTTTTTAGGATTAATTAGACATAATGAATAATGTTATGAAAGCAAAAGGTAGTATTTTAAAACAAGAAGCTGAGATTGAAGCATCAAAAGACGAAATCGAATCATTCCTTAATGGTATTATTCCTAAATTTATTAAAGAATATGGAGGAATACTAAATGATAATGTAAAATTTTGGCGTTTTAAAAACCAAGTTAAAATAATAACTGCAGCAAAAAAAATTGTTGAAGAGAATAATCTTACAACTCATAATATACCT
>CAYSZW010000021.1:0-292 GCA_964435665.1 uncultured Gammaproteobacteria bacterium
GACTTGTACCTTCAGGACTATAATGGACTAACGGATGTGCTCCAGATTCTAATACTGACTGTTGTAATGGAATTAACATAGGTTTTGCACTTTCTGGAATCTGTAAAAATACTACCTCATCTTTTTTAACTCCTGAACCACTCCATAGTGCATATTTTATAAGCACGTCTGCATATTTTTTAAGTATTGTTTCACTTGGCATGTACATATTATTGTTTAATTTTATGAATAACACTTGTAACTACTCCCCATATACGAAAATCTACATCTTCTGTTACTTCAATAGCTTTAT
>CAYSZW010000021.1:302-16804 GCA_964435665.1 uncultured Gammaproteobacteria bacterium
GCTTTATAACTAGAATTTTCTGGAATTAAAAATATCCTTTTATTATCAATTTTAAGTCTTTTTACAGTGAGTTCTCCATTTAAAACGGCAATTACTATTGAGCCATTTTGGGGATCTAAACTGCGATCAACGATCAAAATATCTTCTGTAAATATACCGGCTTTAATCATGGAATTTCCACTAACCCGTACAAAAAATGTGGCGGCTGGATGTTTGACTAAATATTCATTTAAATCTAATTTTGTATCCACAAAATCATCAGCAGGTGAGGGAAAACCAGCAGAAACAGACATTGCGTATAAAGGTAACGTTACAGATTCCTGATTTTGATATGTATATATCTGTTGTACTTGCATAGCTATTGCATTATATAGAATAATCTATAAAAAATCGACCAGTTAAACTCAATACTAAAGTAACTTAATTATTCTCAATTCTTTCTAATTGATATCTTTTAAAGACTCCTCCATAATTATAGCTGTACACTTTTATACAGATGACGTGTTGTTATTGCGGTCTAAATTAACAAATTACCCTGTATAATATACCTATGACAGAAAACATTGTCAGACACCCACATTTTATACGATTGGGCGAAATGCTTATTCCATTTTTTTCATGGTTTATTATTCTTATGCCAGTTTGGCTATCTCCATTTCACCCTGCAGTTGTAGCTTATTTTATTATTGCCTTCGATTTATATTTTTTATATAAATCTCTTGTTACAGCGTATTATTCTACTCTTTCTTATACCATAATTAAATCTTTACATACCGCTCCATTTCATAAAATGGTAACTGATTTTGAAAAAGCGAAAGAAATTCAACATTTTGTTATTATTCCAAATTACAAAGAACCTTTATATAAACTTGATATAACAATTAAAGCTATTGCAGAAGGTAATTATCCTTATAAAAAAAACATTCATATTATTCTGGCTTTTGAGAAACGCGAAGAAGAAGCTGAAGAAAAGTTTATAGCTTTAAGCGAAAAATGGAAACATGCATTTAAAGATATGATTCCTACTTATCACGTACTTGAAGCCCATGAAGCACCAGGTAAAGCAAGTAACCAAACTCATGCAGCACACATTATTGATGAATACTGTACTAAAAAAAATTATGACTCAAAAGAAGTTATGATGACAATTTGTGATGCAGATAGTCTTTTTCCTGAAAATTATTTTTCTTATTTAACATATGAATTCTTAAAAGATAAAGAACGCCAATATCATTTTTATTGGGCACCGGTACTTTTATATAATAATTTTTGGCAATTACCCTTTTTTGTCCGCATGCAAGCGACAATTTCTTCGATTTTACGACTTGCATTTTTGTCGCAAAAAAATGAACTCATCCATATTTCTACATACTCTACAAATCTTTGGTTACTAAAAGAAGTTAATTTCTGGGATGTTGACATTATTCCAGAAGACTGGCATATTTACTTTCAAGCATTCTTTAAACATGGAGCCAAAGTTAAAACTATTCCTCTATACACGATCGTAAATGGTGATGCTGTATATTCTGGAAGTCTTCTTAAAACATTTGTAAATCGTTATGAACAAGAAAAACGTTGGGCATGGGGAGTTACTGATGTCTCCTACTTTTGGAATAATGCTTTTACATCACCACATATTGATTGGAAAGTTAAGCTTAAAAGATTTTCAACCTTAGCAGAAAATCATCTATTATGGCCAACCTCTTTTTTTGTACTAACAGTTAGTGGTTGGATTCCACCACTTATCAACCCTGTATTTAAACGAACAGTTCTTGGATTTATCCTGCCTCAACTTTCTGGATTTATTTTGACATTAGCAACTGCAATGTTAATTCTGTATATCTATTTAGATATTAAATTACGCCAACGTTTAAAGGTAAATACACCTCTTTTAAGTTTACCAATGCTTCTCATTCAGTGGTATTTATTACCTCTCATATCTTTTATTTTATCGGCATTACCTGCACTAGATGCACATACAAGATTACTTATAGGAAAAAAAATTACATATAAAGTGACAGAGAAGGTATAATAGATTTGTTTTAGCATGTTAGACTATTTTTTCACCAAAACCCCATTATCTTTTTTTATACAGAATCTTTGGCGTGATGAGGCCTATTCCTTTATTCTTGCAGAAAAATCTATTGCAGAAATTATTAAACTTACTGTTAGTGATTTTAGTCCACCTTTGTACTTTATTCTTTTACATATTTGGATGAATATCTTTGGTACTACCGAAGTAATGATGCGAAGCTTATCATTAATTTTTTATGCAGGTCTTTTATATGTCATATTTGAAATTTTTAAAAATGTCTTTAAATTTTCAAATATCAAATCAGGTATTTATTTACTACTTTTTATTCTCAATCCATTCTTAACATTTTATGCTTTTGAAGCTCGCATGTATATGTTGGTTACTTTTTTTATAGCACTTTCCTACTATGCATTTTGGACTAAGAAAAAGAAGCTATATATAGTCAGTATGGCTTGTGCTTTGTATAGTCATTATTTTGCAGCATTTATTCTTATTGCACACTTTTTAGAATTATTATTGTTTAATTATTCATTTTCACTTAAATTTAGACCCTTTAAACTCCATTTTTCTCATAAGAAAGATAGTTTTTCATTAAAACCATTATTTTGGGCAGGATTATTATTTGTTCCATGGTTTACATTTTTTCTAACCTCAAGAAATGTTTCTGATGGTTCATTTTGGATTATTCAACCGCCAACTAAAGATTTCTGGTATGTTCCATTCGTGTTATTTACTGGTTACGAACGCGTTTTTGGTGAATATTATCATGGCAAAGCTGGTTATACTCCATTTCATACAGATGTATTAAAGCTACTCTATGTCATTATTCTTTCACCTTTTTTAATATTCATTGGATCTAAGGTATTAAAAGTGTCTCAACAAAGGCATCATAAATCTTCACTTTTTGTAAATATATCTTCACAATTTCAAAATATTATTGAATTTATAAAAAATCATAGAGTTCTAACTTCTTTAGTATTGTGGGCCTTTATGACTCCTTATTTACTCTTTTTTCTTTCATTTGTAATGCAACCTTATTACTTGCCACGTTATTTTATTTTTGCAACAGTTGGATTTCTATTACTACTTATATATGTATTCGATCATTTAATTCAATATAAAAAACATGTTGTATTTAAACTTTTAGGTGTTAGTCTGTTTATTTTTCTTCTTTTTTATACTCAAAAATTTAATACTCTTAACCTCAAATATAGAAGCAAAAGGAATGTTTCTCGCATGGCTCAAGAAATTAAAGGTGTCATGCACGATTCTGATTATGCATATGTGACTAGTGAATTAGACTATCATCTGTATCAGTACTATATTAATGAAGATAAAATTAAAATATATGGAAAAACATATGCAGAAATTCCTCAATATGTTGGAAAAGTTCTTATTCCAGAAGAATCTATTGCAAATCAATTCCCTGTTTATCCTCAACGAGCATTTGTAATATATTACAATTGGTACACTACAAAAGCATTATATTAAGTAACTTGAGATTCATAATATACATATGAATTTGTACTTGATGTGTTAAAATACAATATGGCAAAACCACTTGGACAAACAAAAGTTGTCGCTTCGGATATTCTTGGTGAATTAAAGAAAGTTTCTTGGCCAACTAAACAAGATACAATTCGTTTAACATCAATTGTTATTATAATATCCTTGATTATTGGCCTTTATATCGGTATAATTGATTCCTTGTTAGCCTATGCACTCGAGATGCTAACAAATATGAAATAACTAATTTAGTTTTAAACAATGGCAAAAGACACAACAACAAATTTAGAACAACCAGAAGCAGAAATTTCTGCTGAAGAACAAAATACAGAAGAAGTTGTAGAAACATCTACACCAGTTGCTCCTGAAAATAAGGGTAAATGGTATGTACTTCATTCTCAAACAGGACATGAAAATCGTGTTATGAATAACTTAGAACAACGTATTCAGAGTTTGGGAGTTGAAGATAAAATATTCGATATTATTGTGCCAACTCGTGAAGTTGTTTCTATTAAAAAAGGAAAAAAATCTAAACAAAAAGAAAAAGTTTTTCCAGGATATATATTTGTCCGCATGCTTTTAAATGATGAATCATGGCTTGTTGTTAGAACAACAGAAGGTGTTACGGGCTTTATTGGCGCAGGTACAAAGCCAACTCCAATTTCTGATAAAGAAGTTCAAGCTATTATGCGGTTTGTTGAACAAGAACAACCAAAATTCAAAGCAAAATTCTCAGTTGGAGAAGCTGTCAAAATTACCGAAGGTCCTTTTGCAGATTTCTTAGGTTCTGTTGAAGCCATTGATGAAGAAAAAGGTAAAATTAGAGTACTTGTCTCTATCTTTGACCGAGAAACTCCTGTTGAATTAGACTTCCTCCAAGTAAAGAAACTTTAATATTATATAGTCAGAATCTTCTAAAAATAGTCCTATAATATTGAATCCTCTTTCTCTTTTTGTTATAATGCATTCGTTATACCAATATTATGGGTATAAGATATACTAATCCCCCACACTTTTTGCTAGTGTTTTTAACGGATTAAGAACCTTAACTTATCGGATCTATTCGTTACGTTTTCCTCATGCCCTAGGAGGTAACATGAAAGTACAGACTGTATCCTACATGGTTAATACTAAAAAATTACAATACGTAAGTATTGTAATTTTTTGGCTCATTGTTAATGTAATTTTCTGGGTATGGTGGTGGAAAAGTCAACATATCGGAAACGTTATGTTGTTTTCAATTTTTTCTGCTGCCCTATTCTATGAGATTACAGTACTTCCGTCGTTTTACTTATTCTATTTGGGACAGATGAAAAAACCTATCCATATTCCTGTTCATTTTGCTGAAAATGCAGGTGTAATAGGAAAAGTGGCAGTCATTACATTACATGTCCCAGGAAGCGAGTCATTAGAAATTGTTGAACATCAAATCAAAGCAATGATGGCAATCACATATCCACATGACTCATGGATATTGGTTGACAAACATCATTCACCAGAAGTACAAGCTCTCGCTGAAAAGCATGGAGTAAAATATTTCTGTCGACACGATGTTGCTACTTGGAGTGAGGATACAATTCAAAAATGGAATCAACCCCATCCTCCATTTAAAGCCAAAACAAAGGCTGGGAATGTAAATTCTTGGCTTGATGCATTTGGCTATTGTGAATATTCTCATTTTGTTCAGCTTGACATCGACCATATTCCAAATCCAAACTATCTTGATAAAACATTAGGATATTTTGTGGATAAAGATGTGGCGTGGGTTCAAGCACCGTCTGTTTATGGAAACTTAGATCATTGGACAGCAAGAGGATCAGCAGAACAAGAATTTGTATTACAAGGTCCACTTCAAGCTGGTTTTTTTGGCTTTTGTAAAACACCATTTATCATTGGATCTCACTGCACATATGATATGCAGGCAATTCAAAAAATAGGTGGATTTCAACCAACTCGAGCTGAAGACCATCTCGATACTGTGCACCTTGCTGCAAATGGCAAACAAGGAGTATTTCTATCTGAGATTATTGCTATTGGAGATGGGCCAGAAACCTTCGAAACTTATGCAGCTCAACAATTTGCATGGGCGTACTCCATGATGCAAGTATTTTTTGGGCACACCCCAAAAGCTATTAAGCATTATACCTGGAGACAAGGAATACAATTTCTTTTTGTACAGACTTGGTACATCTTGTGGAGTTTGAGCATGCTAATCATGTTTTCTTTCCCAATCGTAAGTTTACTATCAAATCAATCAATAGCTAACGTTAATTACTGGCAATTTCTATGGAGAAATATGCTTGTAATTAGCGTAAGTTTTCTGATCTGGTTCTGGAGTAGACCATGGCATCTGCCGAAAGGCATTGGTTTGTCATGGCGTGGGATTATTTTACATGTAGCACGTTGGCCTATTGTCCTAAGTGCGCTCATTCAAGTGCTTATGAAGGTTGAGAAACCTTACATGATCACCGTGAAGGGATTGCACACAGGTATAAATCGCCCATTCGTAATACAAACGTATATTCCCTATTTAGGTCTCGTTTTTTTGTCAATCCTAGCAGGATGGAAATTCTTGCTAACGACAGGAACCGGACCTGTACAAGGTTATTTACTGTTTGCACTACAGGGTGCCACTATGTTCATTGTTGTATTCACTATTGCCCTAGGATTAGATATGAACAGCATGATGAAAGAAGGAGTATCCATTTGGAAGATAGTTAGATTACGTTTTCAAGCTGTAACTGTAATCATGATTCTTATCTTTGGAATCGTGATAACAAGTTTTGCCTCTTATCAACCAATCTTAGAAGCACTTAGTTACAAGGAAGAATACGATGATTCGCAAACTACTACTATTAATGACGTTAATGATTACCAGTTTAATATCATCAGCCTGCGTCATGATTAGCCTTCCCGTAGTTGAATTACCCCAAGGACGAATGTTTTTGGGAGTATATGATCGCTGGGATGGTGAGTTTCAGAATGTACAAATGGATGTGGAATCTGACTATGTCAGTTGGGAGAATTCCCAAGAGTTGAATAGAATCATCTCACGCATCCGATTTGATAAACGAGTTCCGTTGATTACTATCGAGCCTTTCACTACAGCTTCAGGAGAATCATTACAAGTTCTCCATGAAACTATAGATGGGCTCAATGATGATATAATCACTGAGAATATTCGTGTTATCAAAGAACATTCACCACAACTCATACTTGTACGATTTGCTCATGAAATGGAGCTAATTGGGAATTATCCCTGGTCTCAGAAAGATGCTGATCTCTATATTGCAGCATACCAGTACTACATTAACTTTTTCCGTAAGGAAGAAGTAAAAAATGTAGAATTCATCTGGTCACCGGCTGGTAATTCTAATGCTCAACCTTATTATCCTGGTTCTGATTATGTCGACTACATTGGCATTTCAATTCTAGGATTTGAAGATTGGGATCGAGAATTCGGTCATACAGTTGGGCGCTCGTTTCAAAGCATTCTCAGTGAACGTTTGTGGCTTAAGGAACTTGACAAGCCTATTATTATCACAGAACTCGGCGTAGCTGCAAGTGACATTCGAAATGAAGCCGAGACACTAAAGTATCAGTATGAATGGCTCTGGCTTGCATGGGAAGCATGGTATTACTATCCTTTTTTGCACGGAGTAGTATATTTCAATGCGATAAATGCAGAGAATAGCTGGCAAGGCGAACGCCCTGATTGGCGAATTCCTGCAGGAGCACTGCCTCCTGCTATCCAGATGCCTCCGCGACGAACTATCAAGTAGATCCGAAACGAATACCGGGTGAAAACATCACCCGGTATTCCCCCGCTTTTATACTCTTTACTTTTTCTAAATATCAGATATAATTGTCTTACCTGTGATTTCATAGGGAGGCTAACGCCGAAGCTTATACAATCTAAAGTAAGATTGTTTATTTGTTTCGTACCCTTCTTATACACAGCGGTAGTTTTCAAACTACCCGTTTTTTTTGCAAACATTTATTTCAACTTTTTTATATTTATGGCAAAAGTAGTTAAAACACAAATCAAGTTAAATTTACCAGCAGGTGAAGCAACACCAGCACCTCCAGTTGGACCAGCTCTTGGACAACACGGTATTCCTATCATGGAATTTATTAAAGAATATAATGCTCGTACAGCAGACAAAAAAGGAAATGTTATTCCTGCTGTTATTACAGTTTATGAAGATCGAAGTTTTACATTTGTAACAAAACTTCCTCCAGTTTCTGCAATGATTAAAAAAGTACTTGGTCTGAAGGTAGCTTCTGGAAAACCAAATACAGAAAAAGTTGGAAAACTTAAATTAGCTCAAATCGAAACAATTGCAAAAGAAAAAATGGAAGATTTAAATGCTAACGACATAGAAGCAGCAATGCAAATTGTACGCGGAACTGCCCGCTCAATGGGAGTAGAAACAGAATAATAAATTTATATTAAATATCATGGGAAAAATCAGAACACGTTTTATCGGTATCGAAGAAATTGAAAAACAACAAAAAGAAGATCAAAAAAAACGTTCTTCAGAAAAAAAAGTTGAAAAAACTGATGAAGAAACACAATCAGGTGATGTACAAGTAGAAACTTCTAACAAAAAATCTAAGAAAAAAAGTAAAGGTCAACAAAATGTTCATGTTCGTGGTAAAAAATACCAAGAAGCTTTAAAAAAGATTGATGAAAAAAAAGAATATGAATTAGGAGAAGCTATTGAAACTCTTAAAAAAATAGCTTTTGCAAAATTTGAAGAATCTGTTGAATTACATATAAATGTACTCAATGAAGGTTTACGTGGTGAAATTGAACTTCCTCATACAACTGGTAAAACAGTTCGTGTTGCTATTGTAAGTGATTCATTACTTTCTGAAGTAGAAAACGGAACCATTAATTTTGATATTCTTATTGCTCATCCATCTTTTATGCCTAAACTTGCAAAATATGCAAAAATATTAGGACCAAAAGGACTTATGCCAAACCCTAAAGCCGGCACTATTAGTCCAAATCCAGAAGAAGCAGCAAAGAAATTTGAAAAAGGAATGCTTCGTTGGAAAGCAGAATCTAAATTCCCTATTGTTCATCAACTCATTGGTAAATTACCTCATGAAACTAATGCTCTTGTAGAGAATGCAACAGCATTTTTAAATTCTGTAGGTAGAAAAAATATAAAAAATGTCTTTATTAAGTCAACAATGAGTCCTTCTCTTAAACTTAATTTAGGGAATATTGAATAATCTCTTCGTTGTACAATGTAGGTATGCAGTATCTGTTATTTTTTATATGTTTTTTATTACCTACATCTATAAATGCACAAGAAATGCATTCTCCTTCTTATAAACTTGAACTGGAACAAGTACAAGCAACCACCGAAGCTAAATCCAGCACATTAAATCCTTTGCAAGAAAAACAATTTTTTGAAAAAGGATTTATTATTCACCCACCCCAAGAAAATGCTTTACAGTTAAGTATCTCTGACACACGAATAAAATTAAACGATTTTAATGCTGAACCCACACAATCTCACTCAGTTGTAGCAATGGTAAGTTCTGGACAACTCTATGGATATCAATTGCTCACCATTCCACTTCAAGGACTTGAGACAAAAAATACAGATCAAATTCCTGCAACACAATGTGATGGAAAAGCTGAATTATGTAACGTTAATAGTGCCCGTTCGTGGAAAAATGATGAACATGTAGGTTGGGGCTACAATGTTTCAGGACCAGATGCTAAAATGGATTTTAAAAATGATACATATTATCGCCCATTTAGCACAGGTGAACCTATTGTTATTGCCACTAATGATGCGAGTCAAGGCCAACGTACAACAAAAATTACTATTAAAACTGTAACAACTCCTGAACAAGCTGGTGGAAATTATAGTTCCATTATTAAAATAATTGCCTTACCTAAACTGTAATATGAAATATTTTATTAGTAATCTGCTTTTTGTTTTGGCTCTGTTATTTTTCTCCACTAATATAGATGCTCAATCATTTTCTTTTGAAATGGCTCCAAAACAATACGAAATTGTTTCACAGAGAAATAAAACAATAACACTGCCATATTCGCTTACTAATTATGGTGACCCCCAAGTTATTACTCTAAGTATCTATAAGTTATCAATTACTGATAGTGATGGTAATTATAAAATTACTCCATATAATCCTACAGATTCTGCCGTCACATTTTCTATAAAAAATAATACAGTTGCCCTTGATGAACCATTTCTTATAAAAAATAAGAATACATTAGATTTTGAACTTAGTATAACTGTACCTGAAAATATTCAAGAAGCAGATTATACATTTGCGTTGATCGCAGAGACTGAAATACAAAAAGGATTTGAAAATACTAGTACCATTGCTCTTAATGGTGGTGTTGGATCAAATATTATTTTATCAGTGAGCGATAATGGCAAGCTTGATCAAAAAGGAAACATCATTCAGTATGAAATGATTACAAATAAAGCCATCACAATTCGTAACAAAAAAATAGCATTTTTTGATAGTAATGAACCAATCCCTGTTGTTCTTTTAGCCTCAAACACAGGAACTAATGCAGTCAAAACCTCTGGTTCTATTACACTCATTTCCAGTAATAAAGATAAAAAAATCGAGCAACCTTCTTTTACAATATCACCCCAATATATTTTTGCGGGTTCCCAACGTTTACTCAAAACATCAAATACATATTGCACTAATAGTTCGGATGAGATTTGCAAAAAACCATATTCAGTTATTATAAAAAGTCCTTTTATAGGAATGTATAATATTGCTGCTGTTGTTTCATTTGGAGAGAATGCCCAAATCAGCTATGGAACAGTTACTTTTATAACATTTCCTTTTGTGTATACTCTTCTCTTTTTTATAGCTGTGATTCTTTTTATAGTCTTTCTACCTAAATTGCGACGCTATATTAATAAATAGTTATTTTCTATTGATTTATTTTGTTACCTTCTTTATTATAAAGTTATACAATTACATAACTTATGATACAAATTTTATACAAACTTAAGTACCCGATTGAAATAATTCTTATAGTTATTGCTATTTTAATAACTAGTATTACGTTTCTCTATTATTCCAAAGATTCTCATTCAAAAGCTCTTTCTTCTATAGAAACTTCTTCAATTGAAGTACCCTCTGTAAACACCATTATGGTCGATTTATCAGGTTCTGTCGAAAAGCCAGATGTCTATACCATTTCTCCTGAAAAAACCCTCCATGAGCTTATAAAGATGGCTGGTGGTCTTTCTAAAGATGCGGACAGAGATTATATAAGTAAACATATCAATTTGGCTAATACTCTTACAGACAAGGAAAAAATTTATATACCTTCAGAAGATGATATTGAAGAAGGATTTACTACTATTCAGACTGAGAATCCAATTCAACCCTCCACTGTAAATTCAGCTGCCACAACAAACTCCACTGGTATATCTATCAACAATGCTTCACAACAAGAATTGGATAGTTTGCCAGGTATTGGACCAATTACTGCACAAAAAATAATTGACAATCGTCCTTATAAATCTGTTGAAGAGCTTCTTCAAAAAAAAGCATTAAATACAACAACGTTTGAAAAAATAAAAGAACTTATTATGCTGTAATATGGAATTTTTTACTTCAATAATTAATTCCTATATGCCAGAACCTCATGCTTCTTTATTAAATGGCATAGTGCTTGGGGTAGATTTACAAACAACATACAGTTTTAAAGATAAATTAAAAGATGTAGGTTTAATTCATATTGTGGTTTTATCTGGCATGAATATTACACTTCTTTCTGCAGTGATATTACAAATCATTATTCCTTTGTTTGGTAGAAAGTCAGCTACAATTATTACTATCGTGAGTATTATGTTGTTCATTTTATTTGTTGGCATCGATCCACCTATTGTACGTGCAGCTATTATGGGAATACTATCCTTAGTGGGACTTATGTTTGGAAGAAAAACGTTAGCACTTTATACTCTTTTTCTTACTTCTATAATTTGTATTATTATCTGGCCCGAATGGTTAACAAGTATTTCTTTCCAACTTTCTTTTTCTGCGACACTGGGTATTATATTGTTTGGGAATGTAATAGTAGAAGAACAAAATAAAAATACTTTTATAAATTATCTTCTAGATGAACTACGCGTTTCATTATCAGCTCAATTATTTACTGCACCAATAATCTTTTTTTATTTTAGGCAAATTTCATTTATCTCTCCTGTTGCAAATATTCTTGTTTCTTGGACAATCGCACCTATTATGATATTTGGAATAATAGCAATGATTGTTGGAAGTATTAACTGGCAGTTAGGTTTTATTATTTCTTGGCTTTGCTACGGCCTCATAACTTTTATTATTTTTGTTGTAGAGTGGCTATCACTCATTCCATTCGCATCAATTAAAATACTTTAGTTATTGAAATCGTACTGCTCCCCCTGCCATATTGGTCCTAATTTGATCAATTGTAAGTGGAAAATTAAAGAGCTTTAATTCATCAATTCTACCTCTAAAACCATTATTACTAGCTTCTAGTCTAATACCAATACTTTTAGTACCTGATGCAAGAACACTATCTGTTGCAGCTGTACCTTTAGAAAATCCATCTACATAAAATTTAATATTATTACCCGCATCTCCTTCCTTCACGACTGTTACATAATGCCATTCATTAGCAGGAATTTGAAATGGAGATGTTACTCCGAGCGTTCCATCTTCTGTAAAAGCTAATTCATCTGTTGAGGTTAAATTAACATACCAATAATTATTATCAGTACTGCCAGCAGAATAAATAGTTCTATTTGCATCCATACCATCATGATTTATCCAGGCTGATACACTAAAATCCGTTGTAGGTCCTAATACACTGCTAGTTCCAAGAGATATATAATCATCAGTACCGTCAAAATTGAGACTACTGTTAAACTTTCCTGTCGTACCGTTATTCCATGCTTGCGTACTAGTTCCGGATGAACAAGTTCCTGTAGACGTTTGTGTTCCAGAACCTCCAATAGTTATTGTCCCATTATTACCTACCAATTGACCAATAGAATTTTTAGCTGCATTATACGCTGTACTACCTGTACATTCATCTAACCGATACCATGCAATAGGTTTACCTTGATTATATTCCCAGGCAATCTGTGCTGGTGTACGAACGTACTGATAGATTCTCACGGAATCTATTGATCCAACAAAAAAATCAGTTGAAACACTATTTGCTAAGATTCGTCCAAAATCTAATGTTAAATTATTAGTAACCGGTGTACCTGAATATGTTCTACTTGCGTCTAGTTTTCCATCAATATAAATCCGTTGATCTGTTCCATTAAGGGTAGCGGATATTAAATGCCAATTACCATCATTAATTGATGTAACCCCGTTTACAACTTGATGAGATGGTCCTGTAACATCCCAATATGCATTACCACTTGCACCAATGCCCATACTCCATCCATTTGTGATGTTTTCATTATGCTTCGATAAAATGCGTCCACTTGTAGCTAACGTTTTAACCCACACGGATACTGAGAATGTGCTTGAAGCATCAATATTACTATCATCAGCAATATAGGTATACATGCCTGCACCATCAAACTTTAACCCACTTTCATATTTCCCATCAGTCCAATTTGGAGCAGAAATTCCAGCACCAAAACTCCCATTTAATCCATTTCCACTCGTATCGTAAAATGTCGCACCAATGCCTTGATTTAGTAACCATTCACCTACTGGTGCATTACATGTTGACGAATCTCCCGGAACACAATATTCTCTACTTCCTGAATTAGAAGGAGAAGTTCCACCTATACCAGTTGAACCTGCTCCTAATACTAAAGCCTTTCCTTGATTATATTCTGCTTTTACTTGATCAGATGTAATAGCAAAACTATATATTTTTATTTCATCCATTAACCCTTTATAGTTTTCCGAAGTTCCACCACTTACTTGAGGCCTACCAACTCTCATAGGATACGAAGAATTCTGTGTAGTACATGTTAACGTTCCAGAAGTATCTAATTTCCCATTGATATAGATATTGGCGTTCGTACCTGATGTTCCTCCGGAATATGTTGCTACGATATGTGACCACTCGTTAATAGGAATAATCTTTGTACCTGAAACTGTACAAGTATTAGTACCATCATGATTACTTATTCTAATTACACCAGTATTATGTAAATCAATGATCCAACTAGCTAAACCAGCTCCTCCACCCCCCCATTGATTTATAAGAGAATGAATCATTGTTGCTGAAGGCAATTTCGATGGATTAATCCAAGTTGAAACGGTATATTGACTAAAATTGAATGCATCATTATCTGCTACTGTAAACGAGTCATCGGTGCCATCAAAACTTAAACCCTTACCAAACTTGCCATTAGTTGTCCAACTAGGTGATGAACTACCTGTAAATGATCCATTCAATGTAGAACCAGCATTCCCAACATTATTAATAATGGTTCCATACCCTTCATCCAATCGAAAATATGCTAATGCCGAACCTACTGGACTTCCTGGAGCTGGATGACCAGCATTCATATCCTCAATTATTTGTGCTGGAGTACGAGCATAATTATATACTCTAACATCATCTATAAAACCTTCAAAATCATAAAATGCACTTCCTGCATTTCCATGCTTACCTATAGATGTATTTGACCCTTGATCATAAACTACTGGTTGGGAAAAACTTGAACTAGTAACTCCCACACCATTAAAGTATATTTTCTGTGTATTAGTAGAGCTATCGTGAGTAAATGAAATATGATTCCATCCACTTCCAGTTAAACCAACATTGATATATGTAGTAAAATTCCAAAAAGAATTATACCTATAAATACCACTTATACTACTGCCACTTGTACGTAAAAGGACATTATCACCTAAAGATATGTAGTCTCCACCTCTATCCCCAACTTCTTGATTAATCCATCCTGACAATGTAAAAGACTGAGGACTGTTATATAAACCAGTTACATTCACCTGATCACTCGATCCATCAAAATATAAACTTGAACTATACTTCCCTGCTGACCACCTTGGAGCCGAACTCCCTGTACCAAAGCTACCTGTGTAGCCATTCCCACTCTTATCATTCACTGTAGTTCCTGTTTTTTCATTCATATCATAATAACCAACTGGCCCAGGAGCAAAATTATATAAGTCTTCTATCTCTGAAGACTCAAGAACACGATTATATAGTCTTACTTCATCAATTTTTCCGTCAATATCTCTCCCGTTAGTTGTTTTTGTACCCATTCGTACTGGATGTTCAGTGGATAACGTAAGAGCGGTTGAATCTGTGTCACGCAAAATACCATTTTTATAAAACTTTAACGTAGATACTCCATCCCAGACCATAGCTAAGTGTAACCACTCTCCTGCATAATTTTCAGTTATAGTAGACTGAACCGAGATAGAGCCATCACTATTAGTAACAGTTGCCCACATTGCACCACTCGCTCCAGCTCCAATACAAAAATCTATTGCGATATCAAGATTACCAGCACAATCAGTGAACTTACCAAATACTCCTTGATAATTTTTTTCCTGATCGAAATATACCCATCCTGCCATTGTAAATGCTCCAGTCACAACACTCGTGCTTGAATTTGTTTCTACATAGTCACTGGAACCATCAAAGTCAAGTGCATTACCAAACTTACCTGTGGTCCACGTAGGGGCAGATGTTCCTGGTCCAAACGTTCCTAACACATTATTGCCACTTACATCTGCAGTAGTAGTTCCTACACCTTCATCCATCTTCCAATACCCTATTAATCCATTTGATAACTTTCTACTCATATCATCATCACCCAGTTGAGCAGAAACACCATTTACTGATCCACGGGATGTAAATTGAGTTTTTACTTGATCCGAACTAAGAGCATAATCATATACTTTGACTTCATCAATATATCCCCCAAACATTCTATAGTCGGTAACCAACGGTCTTGCTAGAAATACACTTCCAGTTAATGTATATGAAGTCATTGTAGCCATTGATCCTGTTCCAACTTCATTTCCATCTACATATAAGTATCCAAGTCCAGTTCCATTTTTATCCCATACTGCTGTTACATGATGCCATTTATTATCATCATATGGTAAAGGAGAAATAATATTTAAATCTGTACCTCCTAACCAAGATTCTATATAAAACTGTACTTGCTTTGATGTTGTAAGATTAACATGTAGTTCACGACCGCCTCCAAATCCATCCTCAACTGTATCTAATGCATTATGAACATATAACATTATTTGTGGTTGAACTGCATCAGTTTTAGTTGATTTAAACCAAAAAGACATACTACCCAAAGTACTATCACTTGAAGTAAGTGCATCTCCCATACTGACAAAATCATTTGTTCCATCAAAAAATAAACACTTTCCACTTATACATTGATCTTCCTTCACCCATGAAGGACCACTAGCTCCAGCACCAAGTGTGCCATTTTCCGTACCTGTAGAAGTATATACACTAGTTCCTTGACCTTCATCAAGCTTCCAGTATGCAACTGGATCCGCTCCGGAAGCTTGTAAAAAAATCCCTCTTATTGACCCATATTTCCAAAATGCTATTCCCAATAAAAAGAAGGTAGTTAAACAAATGATCCATGTTCTAAAAGTTAGTTTAGAATTAAACCATTGTTTAAAGTTAAATTTATGTTGAAAAATACGGCCAAGTATACTGGTTCCTAGCATATCATAACTATACTAATTTTTGAGCTAGGTTTAAAGAAGAAAACGTTATCTTACTGAAAGCGAACTGCACCACCAGACATATCGGTTTTTACTTGTGCTGGTGTTAGAGGATATCTATACAGTTTTACTTCATCCAGTTGTCCATAAAATGGTAACTGAAAATCTGATTCTGCCGCTATTACTAACGGATTCCCATTGGATATTGCTACCATTGATCCTATTGTTCCTCCACCTGATGTATTGGTTG
>CAYSZW010000022.1:0-5325 GCA_964435665.1 uncultured Gammaproteobacteria bacterium
TTTAAATCTACTAATTCATATAATCTTGGCTCATCTAAAGTTATTATGCCATCTTTTACATCTATACCAGAAACATCTGCTGAAATTATTTTATTATCTAAATATACAGTTACTTGTTCATTGCCAACAGTTGGGTGCATAACTAGAAATACTTTATTCCCTTTAAATTGCATAAGTAATTTTGCATTTTGTACTGTTTCAGAATACTGATTCTCAATAATCCAATTTCCACTATAAGCAAATGAATCCAATGAAACAGAACTTGGGAATGTATATGATCTAGTTCCATTTGTAAATGGTTCGTTGGATTCAAAACGTTCAACTCTTCTTGAACCCAAGTATGTTTCTGGTGTTTGTTCAAAACGTGGCGACTGATCTTCAATTGTTGTTAATTTAGTAGCAGAAACATTTGTACCAGCTTCTTCAATAAGCTTTTGGATTGCTTGTTCTGTCTCATCATATTTTCCTTCACCAAAATGAGCATAACGAATATTTCCATTTGCATCAATTAAATAATGAGCAGGCCAGTATCTATTACTATATGCATCCCATGTTTTAAAATCATTATCTTGAGCAATGGGATACTTGATACCATATTGTGTTGCAGCATTTTCTACATTGGCTGTATTCTTTTCAAATTCAAATTCTGGAGAATGAACACCTATAACCACAAAATTGTCATCTTTATATTTTTCATACCAAGAAGTTACATATGGCAATGTTCGAATACAGTTAATACATGTATACGTCCAAAAATCTATAAGTACGACTTTCCCTCTTAAACTTTCCATAGTAACAGGATCTGAATTAATCCAATTCGTTATACCAGTTATTTCTGGAGCTTTTGCAAGAACTGGTAACACATTTTGTGATTCAGGAAAACGCATGTCAATATCTAATCCACCTGTATCTCCTTTTAATGAATCTAACTCTTGTTCTACAAGTTCACTTCCTTCAAACTGATTTAATAGAACAGAATATGATGGAAATGCATTTAACAGTTTTACTTGCAGCACTTTATCATAATTTGTAGCTATAGAAATTGCGGTAAGAATCATAATTACTCCAAAGACTTGTTGAATAACTCCAGTATATTTTGAAACAAATTTATTCGTGGTTAGTAGTCTTTGTCCAATGCGAGCAAACAAAAATAACGGAATTCCAACACCTATAACATAGGCAATTGTGACAAGTACAATCTGAAAATTAACTGCTTGGGTAGCTGCAAGTGTAGCTATTGTTGCCAAAATTGGTCCTGCACAAGGTGTCCATACAATGCCGAGTGATAATCCAGTGATAAGTCCAGAATTAAATCCATCACCAGTTCCACGGATGTTTCCAAATGTACCACTAAATCTACTAACATATCCTTCGAGTATATGGGAAAGTGGGGGAATTAATAAAATTAAACCAAGTAATCCAATAATAACTACTGCAAAATAACGAAGAATATTTGGATCAAATGGAATAATACTTACTATATAAGAAATAGTAAGTGTAATAATTGCAAAACTAGTAATAATTCCTAGAGTAATTCCTAATGGCTTTTTTGAACCACCTGTTGTGGATGAAGATAAAATAATTGGTAACAGAGGCCAAATACATGGAGCTGCGATTGTAACTAATCCAGAAAAAAAAGCGAAAAAGAGTAGAATTATCATAATAAATTAGGTATAATATAAGTCTTCCATCTCGCTTTTGCGGGATGGAGGGCTTTTTTTTGCCTTCATTTCATTATAAACTACTACATGTCTTTATTTGGTACTATTACTTGCAACTCCAATTTGTTCTAGTCTCATCTGCGCCTTTGCTAAAGGAACAGATTTTAAATCAATTTCATTTTTAGTTGTTAAAATAAGTCCACTAATAATTCTTCTTGCTTTCTGTGCATCTTTTTTTGTTAGAAAACGTATGGGTAACGGATTTTTATTTAATCCCCACGCTTCAATACGTAATTGCCCAAAGAAAAGATCAAAAGAACTATTTACACCACTAATATTTCCAATTGGTATAGAAAAAACATCTTTTGAAAAGAAAAAAAGGCCACTAATAATATCGATCTTATTTTCATCGATAATAAGTTCATCAGGAAATAAATCAAAAGGAAAAATCGTTCTCGTTTTAAAAAGAATACGTCGTGAAGCTCGAGCTGTTCTATCTAATTCTATTTCTGCCGCCATGGATGATTGTGCATTTTTCTTATCTGTGTCAGAGTTTGGAGGTTTCGCTTGAGTAGGTGGAGGAGGGTAATCAATTTCATCCTCAGCTTGATTAATTATATGTTCATCATCTCTGCTGGAATCATATACTGTTGGCATTTGTACATTGTAAGATCTTAATGTAGGGATTAAGACAACATTTGGTATGAAATAAGTGAGAGTTACAGTTTTTTTAATAATTCTTTCAGATTATTAAACTGCTCTGGATTATAAATGGAGACAAGGTATACCTCTGGATTATATTTTTTAAACTTTTTTTCTAATTGTTGTTGTTTTTTTTCATCAATAAGATCTGTTTTAGTTAACAGAATTATTTGTTTTTTCTTTAATAACTCCTTATTATATTTACCAATTTCCGCAATTACTGTTTTATAGTCTTTTAGAATATCTTCAGAATCTGAAGCAATACAATGAATTAGAACTTCTACCTTTTCTATATGTTTTAAAAATTTAATACCTAATCCTTTGCCACTGGATGCACCTTCAATAAGTCCAGGAATATCTGCAATTATTTTATCGTTAAATGCACCTAAGTTTGGTTCAAGGGTTGTAAATGGATATGGGGCAGTTCTTACTTGAGCTGCAGTTAACTCATTTAATAAACTACTTTTGCCAGCATTAGGAAGTCCAATAAGACCGTAATTAGCGATTAACTTTAGTACTAATTTGAATCTTCGAATTTGTCCAGGTTTTCCAGGTTGAGCATTTTTAGGAGATCTATTTGTAGGAGTAGCAAATTTAGCATTTCCTTTACCACCATAACCACCACTCACTAGGAGTACAGGTTCTTCAGAATTAATTTCAAATGATTCTTTTGTTTCTTGGTCTATAAATAATGTTCCTTTTGGAACTTTAATAGTTAAATCTGTACCATGCGCACCTGTTCTTTTAAAGTTAGCACCTACAACACCATCTCCAGCACGATATTTTGCAACAGTAGAGTATTTATACAAATCGATCATATTAGGGTGAGCTTCAACAAATACATCACCACCACGGCCACCATCTCCACCAGATGGTCCAGTTCTTACTCCAGGAAAAAAGGCAGCACGACCTGTACCTCCTGTACCTCCTTCAACTTGTATAAATGCTTCATCTATAAACATAGGTATATTATACCTCATATGTCCTGTTATAAAAAGACAAACTAAATTTACTCTTAATCAATTCTCTGATATAATAATCTCTTACACCTATGAAATTATTTGTGATTCTTTTTCTTGTTTTGATTAATGGACTTCTTTCCATGGCTGAAATTGCCATGATTTCGGCAAAACGTTCTAAACTACGCAAACTAGAAGACGAAGGTAATCAAAGTGCTGCAATAGTTCTTAAATTAACAGAAAATCCAAATAAATTATTTTCAACTATTCAAGTAGGAATTACTCTTATTGGTATTTTAACCGGTGCTTTGAGTGGTATTACTTTATCAGAACCTTTTGCACTATATCTTTCTTCATTAGGATTATCTGAAAGTGTTAGTGGAACCATTGCATTCATTCTAGTTGTTATTCTTACAACTTATATTTCTATAGTTATTGGAGAACTTGTACCAAAACGCATTGGATTGCAATATGCAGAACGAATTGCACTTATTATGGCTGTCCCCATGGAATTCATTTCTTCCTTATTTATTCAAATAGTTACTATTCTCAGTAAATCAACTGACTTTATATTACAACTATTTGGCATAAATCAATCAAAAGAAGCAACTGTTAGTGAAGATGAATTAAAAATGATTATTCAAGAAGGCGCCCAAACAGGATTATTTGGAAAGGCAGAACGAGGTATTTTAGAACAAGCAATTAATCTTACAGATACTAAAGTTAATTCACTCATGATTACGAGAAATAAAATTGTATGGATTGATGAAAAAATTACCGCTACTGAACTCAAAGAACTTGTACTTAATAATCCATATTCTTATTTTCCTGTTTGTAAAGAAGATATTGATAATGTTGTTGGAATGATTAGTTATGATTCTATTGTTTTAGAATTATTATCCTCAGAAAAACCATCAATTAAAAAACATATTATTAAGGCACCTCTGATTCCAGAAAATAAAAAGGTCTTTAATGTTCTTGAGTTATTAAAAAGAACAAGAGTACATACTGGACTTATTGTTGATGAGTATGGAAATATTGAAGGTCTTATTCATATTAGTGATATTTTAGAAGCATTAGTTGGAGATCTACCAGAAGTTCATGAAAAAGAAGAACTAAAAATTATTAAAAGATCAAAAAACTCATGGTTAATAGATGGACTTTTATCTGTTAATGAATTTAAAGATTATTTTGAAATTGAAGATCTTCCACATGAGGAATATGGTGGATTTACTACTGTTGGTGGATTCGTAATGGAAATTTTAGGTAAAGTTCCCGTTACATCAGACTCTTTTGAAATGGATGAATATAAGATCGAAGTAGTTGATATGGATGGGAATAGAGTAGATAAAGTCTTGCTTACTAAAGTAAACCTGTAAATATTCTTTTATGTGAGCCCGCCGAGACTCGAACTCGGAACCAATAGCTTAAGAGGCTACTGCTCTACCATTGAGCTACGGGCCCAAAAGAAGTGCCCCTAGAGGGAATCGAACCCCCATCACTGGTTCCGAAGACCAGTGCTCTATCCATTAAGCTATAGAGGCAACACTGCTTATTCTATCAACGATATATTATACTATAGTTACTATGCTTTCAGAAGCTTTATACATCTTATTAATTATCGTGGAAACTGTTATTTTAGGTTGGGTAGCAATTTATGCCGTGTTCCTTGTATATTCCTGGTTAAAAGGTGCTCCTTATGTGGCAACTGCACGAGAAGAATTAAATACCATTTTTGAAAGAGCGGGTCTTAAACAAGGAATGACGTTTATGGAACTAGGTTGTGGTGATGGTCGCGTAACCAGATATGCAGTACAACATATTGGAGTAAAGGGGATTGGTATTGATATAAATCCACTTCTTATTATGATTGCACGATTTATTTCTTATGTTAAAAAAGTTAAAAATGTAACTTTTATAAGACAAAATGTATTAAAAAGCAATCTTTCTTCTGCAGATGTCATTTATATTTATTTGTTTCCACTCATAGTTCAAAAATTAAA
>CAYSZW010000022.1:5425-15576 GCA_964435665.1 uncultured Gammaproteobacteria bacterium
AATATCGCTATTATTCTTGAAGAATTGGATAATATAAAAATTGATACAACTTCTATAGAAACCGCAGAGTATTTTATTGATGAAGTAGATAAAGATAAAAGAGTAGCGGTATTAAAAGCATTTTTCCGCAAACATGACTCACCATTATATGATCATACAGAATATATTGTAAAAGTTGCTGATGAGTATGGTCTTGATTACAGACTATTACCTGCAATTTCTATGCAAGAATCTGGTGCATGCCGCGTTATACCAATTGATTCACATAACTGCTGGGGATGGGGGATTTACGGCGGTAAGATAACACGATTTGCTTCTTATCCAGAAGCTATCGAAACAGTTTCTCGTGGTATTAAAAAGTATTATATTGATGAAGGTTTAACAACAACAGAACAAATTATGAGTAAATATAATCCAAGTTCAACCGGAAGTTGGTCATTTGGTGTAAACTACTTTTTAAATGGATTAGAATAATACTAATTATTGTGTAGATCGAGCGTTAGAAAGCTCTTGAGACATAGAATATTGTGTTCCTTTTTTCTTTGCGTTTGTTGCAAATGCAGAACCTCTTTTTGCTTTTTTAGACTTTAAAGCTTCCATCCATGTACCTGATTCACTAATTTTTGTTCTAAGAAGTTCTAATACTTTAAGTACAACTTCCAAAAAACGAATATGATAAATTCCAGGTTTTTCTGGCATTGTATCAATAGTTAATTTTTCGATATCTTTTACTTCAGACATAAGAGCTGCGTCAGCTTGTTTAATCATTTTTACTTCTTGTCTTATTTGGTCAATAAGCTGTTTTATTTCTGACATTTGTCTTTCTTCTTCTATATTTCGGTAATTAAACAATGTTCCACCTTCCATACGGAAAGATCCTTGTGGTTGTTGTTCCATTTGTTTTTCTAAAGCAGCATCTTGTTCTTGAGCATTATCATATTGTCCAAGAAGCTGTTCAAAAACGCCTTTACCCATATCAGTAAAGCCATCTACAATTTTATTTGCTGTATCTTTTCCAAATGAAGTAAGTGTGCCAGATACACTAGCACTGGATTCTCGCTCAATACTATCATGCGTATTTTTAGGCATGACACGATTTGTATGTTTAGAGCTTTGTGAATTCATAGCTCTTATATTATACTACAGGCTATTAATGTAATCAAGTGTCTTCTGCTTTCTAAGAAGCGCCGCATAATAATATGCGTTCTGTTCAATTGACTTTCTTTCTTCGTCAGTCTTTACATTTGAGAATATTTTTTCGAGTTCTGCTTGTTCAATTTTAATATCTTCTTGATCTGCAATTTCTTGAAGAATGAATTCAATTTTATAGCTATCTTCAATTTCTTTCTTTATTTGTTCCTGCATTTGTTCTTTTGTAAGATTTTTAGATTGTAGGTATGCTTCCATCGTAATACCAACACGTTGCATATCATCTACAAGCTTTGCAAGTCTTTTTTGCATTTCTTCTTCCAAAATAAGGTCAGAAACTTCTACTTTTGCTTCTTTCATAAGAGCATCAAGTGCTGCTTGAAACTCTGCTTGTTTTTGTTTTTCAAGATTTTCTGGAGTTATTTCTTTATCTTTACCAGGAGTCCAAATATCACTCTTTTTTACTTCTTTTTTTGCAGCTTGAACCTTTTCTTTAAATTTTCCGAGTACAACTTTAGGCGATTCTGCTGTTGTAAATTTAATTTCCCAATCTTCATTTTCTTTTGCTTTTACAAGTTCAACACGAGGTGAAATAATTGGTTTTACTTCTTCTTTTTGAACAATTTCAGAATAGACAGTAGGCATGTAGTTTCTAATTAATCTATCGTAAATTTCGTCTTTTTTAAGATGTTTTTCTGCGACATCTTTTGGAGCTTTTCCTTTACGGAATCCTTGTACTTCCAAGTCTTTTTGAAGATCTGCAAATGCTTTTTTATATTCAGCATCTATATCTTCTTTTGGAACGGAGATAATAAATTCTAAGGTTTGTTTAGGTAAATTTTTGCGTTTAAACGTATACATGGTTACAATTCTACCGCAAGTTTAGAAAAATACAATCGCTTTTCTTCTTCGAGCGCCACAAACCTATTACGGAAATAATGTATTTTTTGAGCCCATGTAGGACTTGCTGCATAAATAGGAGCAATAGTTTCTATAGTATTAGCACCACGTGCATAATAATTTTCACTTAAACCACGTCCTACTGTATCAATAGCATCTTCCCAAGAATCAAAGGTAATTAAACCACCACCCCAACCAAATGGGTTATGTGATCCTGGCATTACAAATCGACCAAAAGTAGATTCTACTCCTGTAATAGAAGGTAATAAATAACAATCAATATTGTATTTAGTACATACTTCAATAAAAGTATCAGCTTCGCCCACAAGAGGAGAGTTATAGCTAGTTAAAATTTCCTGTATTACAGTACGTTTTAAACCAGTATCAATATGTTGCTGTATGTCTGTAGTTTGTTCAACCACAGTTCGCATAGAAGCGGAAGCACCTGCTTCTTTAGAAACAGAAGCATGAGCTATGTTTGGTAACCCTAGTAATATTAATAAAAATAATACTATGAGTTTAATTTTACCCATAAAAAAATGTTGATGCCTTCCGTCGATTGGGAGGAAAACATCAACACATGTATATAAGTATACATCTATATTATAGGTTTGTCAACATGTATTTATACAAATCCCGTAAAATACTTACAATTGATAAATCTGCTGTCTTGACAGCTCAAACTAATTATAAACATTAGATGTGTAATAGTAATTTTTGGTCTTTATATTACAATTGAGAGCTTTTTTTTGTATTTTGTGAAAAGTATAAAAAACACATGACAGGGGAGTCAAAACGTGTTAAAATAACTAAATTGAAAATAGGACGCGTGGTGTAGCCCGGTTTAACACACTTCCCTGTCACGGAAGAGATCGCGAGTTCGAATCTCGTCGCGTCCGCCAACAAAACTTCTTTACAGAATATTTATCTTTTTTTGCTACAATAGGCCAATGTTACAACGTATTCAAGAGATTTCTAAAAGAATTCTATTTATATTCACGATTGTATTAATTGTTGCTTTTATTGTTATTACAGGTATTTTATACAAATATCCTCAAACAGCTATTACTTTTATACAAAATCGTTTTATTCCACAACCTATCGTTCAAACAAATAAATTAATCGGACTAGGCATTTTGGGTGATAGTCAATCTGATGAATATAGAGCAGATGATAATAGAGGTGCCAATTTTCCTTCAACTACTCAAAATTGGGTGGAAATACTAGCAAATGAACGAAATGTTAATGTAGGGGAATGGGGTATTTGGAACGAACCTCGTAGGTCTGGATATGCCTATAATTGGGCTCGTACCGGAGCAACAGCAGCTAGTATGATTGAAAGTGGACAGCATATTGGTTTGGCACAACAAGTTAAGAATGGAGAAGTAAATGTAGTAGTAATATATATAGGTGCAAATGATTTTTCACCCTATATTACAGAAGATGGCTATGAAGCTATATATAATGAAACACTCTCAGAAGCTCAAATTGAGCGTAAAATAAATAGATTTATTGCAGATGTCACAACCGCAATAAACGTTATTCAAGCTGCTGGAGATGTTCAGATACTACTCGTAACAATCCCAGATTGGGGAAATCATATAGGCATTAAGTTAGCATTTCCATTGCCATACAAACGGATATTAGTAAAAAGAGTTATTGATGAAACAAATCAAAGACTTGAAAAAGTAGCATTGGAAAAGGGAATTCCGACAGTTGATCCTAATGTTTTTTTTGCAGAACTTACCAAAGAAACACCTTCATCCAAACCAATAATTGGTGGTACAAATTTAGAATTTCTCTATTTAAATAATAGTCCAGAAAATGTATTTTTAAGCGACGGAGTACATACAGGTACTGCTATGAACGGCTTATTTGCTAATTATTTATTACAAGTATTAAATCCGTATCTTTCTACACCAATTTCACCACTTACAGATGAAGAGATATTAAAGATTTCAGGATTAGATTGATTTAACAGAGTTTTTTGGTATTTTTTGACTATAATAGGTAACCTATGAGTGAACGTATTGAATACCAGCAAGACCCTTCAGCAGATATTCTTGCTATATCCGATGATGAAAGTGCTTATCTTTATGATGTAATGGTTACAGCAGATAAAGATCTTTCAGCAATTATTTCATTTAATAAAACACGTTATGGAAATCTTTCTACGTATTTAGCAAATAGAGATCGAGTAAAATCATTTGAAGTGGAATTACTAGAAGATTATACGAATATTTCTAGTTCTTTAACTGCTGGTCGTGCATTTCAAAAACTTCATGCAGAACTCACTACAGAATATCAAGTTGCACATGAGGAAATAGTAGATATATACCAAAAACTTCTTAGCGAGTATTTACGACATCCAGAAATACCTTTACATCCAAATAAAATTGATACTAGAACTCGCAAACAGATCATCACTTTTTTTGAAAAACAAATGCCACCTCCAACATGGTGGAGAGGTGGTACTATAAACTGGCAAAACTATATGTGGACACGTCTTAATTTTCATAATTATATTCATGAAGATTTAGGATTTAATCATGTTAACAAGCCAAACCATATAATTCCTCAGTGTTATTTACATTTTGTAGATCCGGAATTTTTGCCTGATTGGTATGAAGGAATGAAACAAAAACCAGCAGAACAACTTCTTGAAGAAGTAGATCAAGAATTTAATGAAGATCTACAAGTTAAAGATAAACTATACACGGATATATCAAATGTTCCAGCCACTCACAAAAAATTGTTTGATTATTTTAATGAAAAAAGTGAAAGTTATAATGCTTGGATTCTTGAAAAGGCAAACTTAATGGAACAAATTGGATTTAAAGATTTTAAATCGTTTCTTATATACATTCCTACACTATTAGCATCATTTAATGCAGAGCATTTTGATATTACTACAAAAGATGGATTTAATAATGCGCTAGATAAATTATATGAGCTTTATGCGGAAAACAGAGCAGTGGATAAGGATATTATTGCGTTATGGCTTGCCCATAATTGTAATGACTTACACATTGGACAAACAAATGGTATTCCTGTATCAATTGTCGCAACAGCTCTACGAGCTATAAAAGATCCAGAATCTTTAGGTAAAGTGTGGCTTCCTTTAAAAGAAGAGAATAAACAGCTATACAAATTTTTAAGATTTAATGTAGGATCTTTATTGGCATCAGCATCACAAGAGGAAATTGAAATTCTTGCTGAATATTTAGAGACATTGCCACTATCTACATCTTTAAAAGAAATTGGTAAAAGTATAGCCGAATATTCCGAACAAATAACACAATTGTCCAAACAAGATTCGAATACAAATCGTACAGTAAAAAATGTACATACTTTTATAAAACAGTGGCTCAGTGCCAATCAGGAAAGATATCGAAATCGCATTATTGATACATTAAAATCTCCTGCAATTGCATATCAATACGCAAGAACTAAACATATTAATACTGAACTACTACTAGATGACCTCTCAACTGAACAAGGTCCATTTACACAATGGAACCTTTTTTATACAACAAATATTAATAATCCAACTGGAGCATTTATTTCAGAAATTAAAGGAAATTCTACTGAAGAAATAACAACATCTTTAGAAAAACTGTTACGTTCTCAAGGTATATCTATTTCGGTAAAAATTAGTAGCATTATTAATTGTCTAGAACAGATTGTAAATACGCCACCAGAAATTGAACAGCTTACTCCTCATTTAGGTAATAAACATAGTGATATAGATTATAAAAAAAGAAAACGAGGTAAAGTGCGTATTCTTTATACGATTGATCCCAACAATAAAAATCTTACGTTTTGGCTTCATCAAAAAAAACAACAATCATATAGATTAAATTAAAATACATGAAAAAAGGCACCGTTTTAAGGTGCCTTTATCTCTTGCTTGAATGCAAACAACCATGTCTATACGCGCAAATCATACAGGTAAAGTTGCCTGTCTTCCTTTCTCTGAAAGATGATAACACATTTCAGGGTTTTTACTAAAATCTCTTTCAACCAATCCACGTGTTAGTAAGTCATATAACACAGGTTGAAATAGATCAACTGAAAGTTTGGAAAAACAATACTGCTCTTGAATCCGTTTGTGTAACTCTGTTACAGTCAGGGATTCATGTCCTAGAATCTTTAAAATTCCTTCTTCCACATTTTCTTCTGAAATACCAAACAACATTTCATTTATCCAGAAGAAAAACACAATGACGAGTCCAATTGCTGAGACTACACAAACAAATAGACTCCAGAACACAAAACTAACACCTGCACCAAGACGTGTACTCATTTCAATCCTCCTTACAACATACGATTCAAGTACCTTCCCAATCTGTTTCCATGTTATAGTTCTGTTTGGGGTGGTAGTATTGTATAAAAAAGGCTGTCATTATGCAATAACTGTTATTGTTTTTTTCTTCTTGACAAATATTATTTACATGGAGTATAGTTATTGAATAGTTATTCAATTGAACAGTTATTCAGTATGCAAAACGATTACCTAAACAAACTAAAAGCATTTTATTTTGAACATTATTATATTCCTTCTTATAAGGAATTATGTAAATTATTTGATGTTGCATCTACACAAGCTGTTGCATATTGGGTAGATAAATGGAAGGACCAAGGGTATTTAATTTCAAATAAAGAAAAACTTACACCTACAGATAAATTTTTTGAATTTCCTGTATTAGGTTCTATTCAAGCAGGGTTCCCAACGGAACATTTTGATGTAACAGAAACATTAGCTTTAAATCCTTTTAAATTTAATCATCCAACATTTACCTATCTATTAAAAGTAAAAGGAGATTCCATGATTGGTGCCGGAATTATGGACGGAGATTTAGTAATTATTGATAAAAAAATTGAACCACAGCCTGGATTTATAGTAGCCGCATTTATTGATAGTGAATGGACATTAAAATATTTCCGTAGAAAAAATGGAACTGTTTATTTGGAAGCTGCAAATCCAAATTACAAACCAATGTTTCCTAAACAAAATTTGGAGTTTGGTGGAGTAGTTATAAAGGTTATACGGGAATACATTTAACCAAGAAAAAGGGCACCTCTATGGTGCCCTAGCTGATGCATAAAAACTAGAAGAGACTTTCTTTCTAAACATGCTTAGTTCAGAATATCTGTTTCTTCGTGGTGGTTTGGCTTTAAACTTATACAACCATTCGTCACTTCCTTTTTTAGGATGTCTTTTTAACGATTTAGAAACATAATCTTCTCGTATTAATTCCTCAAGCGCAGCTATAATCACTTTTTCATGATACTTTTCAGTGCCTTTACTTCGCCTGATAATTTCTTCTTTTAATTCATCCAAAAAACGAGGATGATCTAAAAGAATAAGAAGACATGCCTCTTTAACCTGATGGAACAGAATCTTTTTGGAAAAGTATATTGCAACGATTCCAATTACTATCATAATCCACACAATAGAATACTCCATCTGTAATCTCCATTTCTGTAATAGGCTTCGAATACAACGTACGATATTGTAGTGAAATTATTACTATAAGTCAAACATAACGTATATGTATATTCTTACATAATTTTTTTTGTATTTTAAAAAGTTATATATTATTATATATCTCATTAATATTTTGAATTTTATTATGAGAAAAAATAAATCGACAATGAAAGGTATTCTTTCTTCTTTTGCATTATTAGTTTTAACTACATTTGTATTTACATCTGGTGTTTTAGCAGCAAGTAGAACTGTTTCAGGAAAAATTAAGACCTCTGCTAACGCAAACGCAAATGGTGCAAGTGTTTCTGTTACTTGTAATGGTAATACATTAAATACTACTACTGCTTCAAATGGAAACTTTACCGTTACATTTGCAGATGGCCAATGTAATCAAGGTGATACAGTAACTGTAAGTGCAAACTTTAATGGTGAAAGTGCTTCAGAATCAAAAAACGTAGGACCAGGCAGTGGAACAATAAGTTTTAATGTAATTACTCTTGCAGGAGTTGTAGCAGTCCCAGAATTTGGACTTATTACCGGACTCGTAGCCGCAGCAGGATCTGGATTAGCTTATATGAAAATGCGAAAAGGAAGTATTTAATAACTACATATTAATTATTCAAAAGTACCCTAGTATAGCTATTGAAACTAGGGTATTTTTTTATTACTATTTAAATATTATACATTTACATAACATTTATGAAATACATTGTTATAGCATTGTTAATGCTCATATTAAATTTGTTTATTTCTACAATTTACGCAGCGGAAGATAGGCAACCTAAAACAATTAATGGCAAAATTAGAAATCCCGATTTGTCTGTAGCAAAAAATGTTCCAGTTACTATTACCTGTAAAAACACTACCCTTACAGATGTAACAAGTATCAATGGTAATTATTCTGTAACATTTGGAGTAGGCCAGTGTGAACAGTTTGATACTGTTTTTATTGAAATCAATAAAGAAACAATGTATGGCAGTGCTTCAAAAGTAGTTACATATGCATTAACAACTTCAATGGCAGATATATTTCTTGTTGAACAAGAAATAGTACCCACACCAACTGGTGAAGTACCTGTTTCAGTACCAGAATTTGGTTCTTTGTCTGCTATAATGGCAGGTAGTGTTTCGCTTTTAGCATATAAGCGGATACGGACAAATATATGATAGGTTTTATTACAAAACAACCAAAAGGCTTTAAAGAATTTTTAATTAAATTATCACTTTTTAGTGTTCTGTTTATTCTTGTTACTGGTATTTTAGGTCCTTGGATTATTGGAACAAAATTACTTTACGGATATCATTTTTTTATTTACCCAAACATGGGGAAAATGATTTTATTTTCTGCGATTGCTTTTATTATTTTAACGAGAAGTTCTATTAAAGATATTAGGCATGTGCCTTATAAAGGAAGTAATGTGCTTTTTGTTGTGTTAGCTTTTACACTTATACCCGTTTTCTTTTCTATAGCTCAGTTGTTACTTCTAGAAGAATCTTTTACTTCTAACTTGCCTTTATCTGTAGCTACTCATGCTCTTGCCATTAGTATCCCACTCTTTTTAGTAATAGGCATTTTTAGTTGGCAGTTTATTCTTTATTTTATTCGTAAATTTAAACGTGAGATCGGTATTTGTTTTGGTTTATCTGTATTTTTTTATTTTGCAATTTTTCAGGTATGGAAATTATGGCCATATTTTAGTGGGGCAGTATTACACAGCGTTTCTTTTCTCCTTTCACTTCATGTTTCTCCGGTAATGGAGGTAGGTTATTTAACCTTATTTGTTGAAGATTTTGCTGTACGCATAGAGCAGGCATGTTCTGGTTTGGATTCAATGTTTTTATTTACTTGTTTATATGTGCTTATCGCTTTGGTTGATTGGAACAAGTTTAATAAAGCTAAACTTATAGGATTATATTTTGTAGCGTTAATTGGCCTTTTTTTAGTTAATATATTACGTGTTTATGGACTTATATTAGTAGGTGTATATTTTGATCCACAGCTTACATTGCAATTATTTCATACATATTTAGGCATGGTTTTATTTATGATTTATTTCTTCTTGTTTTGGTTTGCTTCTTATAACTGGCTAAAAAAATAATACTCGTTATCTTACATGTTTTTGATATAGTATTTTAAAAAGTACTGTATACTGGATTTTGGTTTGCTATTACAATTATTTATAATGTTTAACATGAAAACTCTCACTGGATATGTACTCTTATTAACTTCATTTATTATTTTAGGTGCTGCTAATGTTGATGCTGCTAACAAGAAAAATAATACTGTAAATAGTAATACCCGAGTACGAGGAAATGTGTATGATCAAACAGCAGGTGTACCAATTAATGGTTTAACTGTTTCTGTTACTTGTAATGGTATTACTAAAACAGATGCAACAGATGGTAATGGTTTGTATGTTATCGATTTTACACAAGCAGAGTGTGATAAATATGATCCAGTTACAGCAAGTGCAACTTTTAATTCAGAAAATCAGAATATGAGTGTACTTGTTTCTTCTACAAATACAGCTACTATGGATTTAAACTTTGGACTTATTGCAGTTCCTGAGTTTGGTTTAGTTACGGGTGCTCTTTCAGCACTTGGAAGTGG
>CAYSZW010000023.1:0-10386 GCA_964435665.1 uncultured Gammaproteobacteria bacterium
ATTTCTGTTAATGAAAAAGCTATGCCTGTTGAAAATACGGTTAATTTGATTTATCAGATGGATGAAAAACCATATTTTGCATCTTTTAAGAGTGCTTTGAATAATAATACAGACAACTACTACGAAATTGAAAAAAACAAAATTACAAAACAAACAGATAGCATAATTTATTTGTTTAAATAAAGGAAAATTGAGCTTTGATAAACCTGATATACTATGATTATGGGAAATACCAAGATTGGAAAGTCTCTCAAAAAAGCTAGAAAAAGCCTGAAATTAAGACAAATTGATGTAGCAGAAAAAGCAGGTATTACCTCAAATTATTATGCGATGATTGAACGGGATGAGATTGAAAATCCAGGATCAAAGA
The DNA here is from genome assembly GCA_964435665.1 of uncultured Gammaproteobacteria bacterium. Classification (GTDB taxonomy): domain Bacteria; phylum Patescibacteriota; class Microgenomatia; order UBA1406; family GWC2-37-13; genus MFZZ01. The sequence continues at coordinate 371 of CAYSZW010000023.1, forward strand.
TTATGACTAAAATAGCCAAAGTATTAAAATTGAAGTCTTCGGATATATTTCCTTTTTAATTTTGAAGGTCTTTCTCTGATTCTTTCACCAGTTGCTTAAGAGCACTGGCAATATCTTGTGCAGCTTCCGGTAACAGATTCAAGACTTTTATAGCTCTTTCCCGTGTAGCTTCTTCCGGTTTTATTTCCCTGATCTTTTCAATCATTTTTTGTATCTGTTCTTCATTATATGTAGCCATAGGTTCTGAAAGTATATCAAATATTATAAAAACTTTCCCAAGCCCAGAAAATTAAACATTTTTTCTGTCAAAAGTTTATTTTCTATCCTTCTCATAATTTCAAGACTATATGTTTGAGATAGAATATTCAAACTACCTTCCCATAATATTTTCCTATCCAGAATGGCTAATTTCCTGTGATGATTACCAGTGCATAAAGAAACCTTTATTCCCATAATTTCATATTCTGCGATATTCCCTTCTGCTTGAGATGCCAGGTTCTCATCGTGTTCGTCAGGAGGACGGGTGATAATATAGATTTTTACTCCTCGCTTAATTAAGTTCTTAAAAATTGGAGTAAATTGAATTGCTCTGCTGGTTGTAATGTACGGACTCTCGATAATAACTTCAGTTTTACATGAAGCTAAATCTTTAAAAAATGCTTTATAGAAAGTATTTTCATCATGAAGGGATGAATTGAGGATATCTTCCTTTTTTCTTTTCTGGAACCAGATCATAGCCATTCCTCCTCTTCGTTTTCAATTATGGCCACTTTCCCGTTATAATATGTAAAGCCGAGCTTGGTTAGCTTGTGGGAGGTTTTGATAAGATTATCGAATATTTGGTTCCACCTGGCCCCGCTTGGGTCCACACTTCATAACAATTACTACTTTCTTATCATAATGATATAATTTCCGCATTTATTAATTACAAAATCATTCTTAATTATTAATAAAATGATCTAAATTCTCTGCGGAACCTCATACTTTGCTGTTAAGGAAAGTATGTGGAAATCGGAGAGAATTTTTACAGGAGGATCACATGGACCGTTTAGTTCAAAGGATCGTTCGTGAGGAGCAGATTCTGGACAAAGAAGAACTCAAAGTAGGTGTAATTGTTAGACAGTACAACAAACAAGTTGGCTATACGCCAACGTTTTTAATTTTGAGTGAACCCTACACTGATGATAAAGGTAGATGGTGGATAGCTGTATTACACTGTGAATTGAGTGCAATTACATCAATGTCCCTTGCTGATAACTCAGTAATACCATATCCAGATGGCAGATGGCATCCTGTGCAGTATTTAGTAAAGGTAGGAGAATCACCAAAAGTAATGATCAATGTTTCTGTTGCATACACTGATAATTATGGTGAAGTGAGTTCATCTGCCCGTGGTTATAATCCCTTGAAAAGACATGATTTAATTCAATTGTTAATTCAACGGATTGACATTTAGGTACATTCTTTTCTATTCCTCTCTTTCTTGAAAAAACCTCAAGGAGGAGAGGTTTTTTCATGGCTTTTATATTACCTTTACACCACATCCTCATTCATGATATCCTGATACTATGGCAGAAAAACGTTCCTCTTATTTTGGTAATTTAATAGAAGCTCTTTCAAATTTATTTATCTTCTTTCCATACTTTTTTTCTGTTACAACACTTACTAAAACACTTTTTGCTCCTTGGAAAAATTTAAAAGCAAAAAAAACAATTCGTGGTTTTACATTTAGTGAATTTTTTGGCCGATTAAGTTTTAATTGGGTTTCTCGATTTATTGGTTTTGTCATGCGTACCTCCATTCTCATTTTCTTTGTGCTTTTTATGGGGTTCTATATGCTTAGTATTCCCTTTATATTTTTAATCGCGTTTATTTTTTATCCATTTGCAGTTATGAAAAATAATGTTCTTCAAAATGAGGGAGAACATAGAGAAGATTTAAAAAATTCTTTTGTAGAAAGTCATTTATTAAGTCTAGAATACAAACCTTCTGTAGAAAAATGGTTTGACTATTTATACGAAACACAGCTAAAACATACTCCTTGGTGGAAATTAAAACAACTATTTTCGACACCGCCTTTAGCACGAGATTGGGCAGTAGGATATACCCCAACACTTGATGAATATACAGAAGATTTGACAAGGACTTCATACCAATTAGATATTCGCAATCATATTATTGGTCGAGAAAAAGAATCAGAACTAATTGAACGAGTACTTTCTCAGTCGGAAGAAGCTAATGCCATCTTAGTAGGAGAAAAGGGTGTGGGCAAACATACCATCATTAATTTATTTGTAAAAAAAATATACGAAGGTCGTACTAATCCATTACTGGCTTACAAACGAGTTTTAAAACTTAATATGGAAAAAGTATTAACACAAAATACTGATCCAAAAAAAAGAGAACAATTCTTTGAACAATTATTATCAGAAGCTGCTGAAACTAAAAATGTTATTGTTCTTATTGATTCTATTGAACGATATATCTCCAGTGGAGAAGGTCATGTAGATTTATCTTCTTCAATAGAAAAATTTGCAAGTTCTTCTTATGTTCAGTTTTTAGGAATCACAACTCCCTTTTTATATGAAAAATTTATTTATCCCAACGAAGCTTTAAGAGGAGCTTTTACCAAAGTAGATGTTGAAGAAATTTCAAAAGAAAAAGCTTTTACCATTATGCTTGATCAAGCACTTCAGTTTGAAAAAAGATACAAAATTACTATTCCTTACGAAACAATTTTAGCTGTAATTGATAAAAGTAATTATTATATAACGACAATTCCGTTTCCAGAAAAAGCATTACAACTGTTAGATTGGGCAAGTGTATATACTGTCCAAACGTTAAAACGAGAAATAATAACTCCAGAAATAATTGATACTGTTATTGCAACCCGCACAAATGTACCGACTACTGTTTCAACAGAAACAAAACAAAAACTATTACACATGGAAGAACTATTAAAGAAGGCAATTCTTGGTCAGGATCATGCCATTAAAGAAGTAGCTTCAACCATTCGTAGATCTTTTTTACTTATCGGCAAACGTAAAAAGCCAATAGCAAGCTTTTTATTTTTAGGTCCAACTGGTGTTGGTAAAACAGAAACAGCAAAAGTAATTTCTGATGTATTTTTTGGTGAAAATAACGAAATGTTGCGGTTTGACATGTCTTTATATCAAACTAAACAAGATATAGCTAAATTAATAGGTTCTGTAGAAACATTAAACCCTGGGTTACTAACCAATGAAATTCGAGAAAATCCGTATGCAGTTTTATTAATTGATGAAATAGAAAAAGCAAACAAAGATTTACTTAATATTTTTCTGACAATTTTAGATGAAGGATATTTTACAGATGGATATGGCCAACGCGTAGACTGTAAAAATTTAATTATTATTGCAACAAGTAATGCAGGCGCTCAAGATATGCAACAACTATTAATTAAACAAGCATTACAAGATAATGAAACTGCAATTACAGATTTTGTTATGAATTTTCTTATTGAAAGAGGATTGTTTTCACCAGAATTTTTAAATCGATTTGATGGCATTATTACCTATAAACAACTAGGAAATGACACAGCATTTAATCTGGCTAAACAAATTGTCCAAGATATAGATAATGAAATTTATGAAATGCATAAAGTCCATATAAAAGTTGCAGATGAAACATTAAAACAACTTATCGAAAAAGGGTACAATTCACAATTTGGTGTACGAAATTTAGAACGAGTCATGAGACAATACCTAGAAGATAAAATAGCAAAACTAGTTCTTGAAGGAAATATAACACCAGAACAAATTATTTCTGTGTAACTTCTTTATACTGCGTTAAGATTATAACCATCCATAACAAAAAGCTTGCTATAAAAAGTAAAGGAACTGTTGCTCCTGTGAAAAATAAAACAAGCATAAGGATGAGCGGAATAGTTACGGCATGTAAACCCATTTGGAATATTTTTAAATACGGAAGATTAATCTTTAACAGTAATGCAAACACAAACGTGATCACAGATAATATAGCAACAATAATAATGTTTCTTATAAATTCAAATACGGAAGCAATAAATGGAACAATAAGAACAACACCGATTAAAATAAAAGGTGCTAGTTGTACAATAGTATCTAAAGATGAATAAGCAACAACTAAAAATTCTTCATATACATTTCTATCGATTTTTGTAATTTCTACATCTTCTTGTAACTCCTTAATTGAGCTAACAGAATATGTTTTATTATCACTTTCTGGATAAACAACAGAATCGTCTGTTACTAAAAAGAATGTGTCGTAGTCATAATAATCTTCAACTTGAGCTTTTGTATCAATTGTTACAACATGTTTAATATCTTCATCAGTAACTTCTGGAATATTTAAAAAAACAGGTTCTTCTTTATTAGTTGTTACTATTCCATCCTTAATGGTAATAATTAAATCCACTGGATAGAATTCATCTAAACGAGTTTTAGCTGTACTCACAAATTCTGGAAGTTTTGGCAATAATGTTGCCATGTAAATAGCTGCTGTTGCTATAAATATAAACATAAAAACATATGACAAAAGAAATACGTATTTTAGTGAAAAAGAAATAGGAGCTTTTACTATATCTCTATAATAGGCAGGACTGGAAATACTTTTAATAAAACTGTTATAAAATGTTTTTAGCTTATTCATATAGAGTATTCTACAATATGTTTAGCAGTTCTTCAGGTCGTTGAATTAAATACGAAGGATTTTGTTTACCTAAAATACCAACCTCATTAAATCCCCAAGCTACAGAAATAATTGACATATCAATTTTTTGACAACTCTGAATATCCCGAACTTCATCACCAACATAAATTGTTTTAGATTGTTCTAGATTATGTTCTTCGAGTAAGTGTTTTAATGCAGTATCTTTTCCAAATAGATTTTTTTCACTATGAATGAAGGAAAATAGTTCTAGCTTATGCCGTTTTAAAAAGTACTGTACATTTTCTTCATTATTAGAAGTTAATATGCCTAACTTGTATGTTTTATGCAATTTGTTAAGAACATCTGCAATACCAGGTATTGGTTCTAGCTCGTGGACATACTTTTTAAAAAGCGTTCTTCCTTCAATAAGAAGAAATGGAATTTTATAAAAAGGAATTTCAAAATAAGAAAGTAACTCGAATGGTTTCATTGTTCTTAAAATTGAAATATCACCTTCAGGAATTGGCTTTAAATTGTATTTTGATGCAAGTTCATTATAAATACGAAAGGTAACAAGATAAGAATCTGCAATTGTGCCATCAAAATCGAAAATAATAGTTTTATAATAGTTCATAATTTGTTGAATTGTTCTTACATTATCTATGTTGTATCATAACAGTATGCAAGAAATTAAAAAAGGCCGTTTTATTGTAATAGAGGGTGGTGATGGTTCTGGCAAAGGTACACAAACAGATCTTCTTATTGCTTATCTCAAAGAAAATGACATTCCATATGCACATCTTGATTTCCCTAACTATGATTCTTTCTTTGGAAAATTAACGGCAAAATTTTTAAGAGGGGAATTAGGAAAATTAGAAGAAGTTTCACCATATTTTGCTTCATTACCCTTTGCGCTCGATAGAAACTCTGCCAAAGAGCAAATACAAACATATCTTAATGAAGGAAAATTATTAGTAGCAAATCGGTATGTTTCATCTAACATGGCTCATCAAGGTAGCAAAATTAAAGATGAAACAGAGCGCACTGCATTTATATCTTGGCTAGAAGAGTTGGAATATTCGGTACATGGTATTCCTAAACCAGATATAACAATATTTTTATATATGCCTTGGGAAAAAGCCAAAGAATTAACTACTAAAAAGAATGAACGATCATATTTGCAAGGTGGAGCACAAGATATTCAAGAAGCAGACGACAATCACAGAATAGACACAGAACATATGTATACATCACTTGCTACTAATTCTTCTTGGCGTACTATTAACTGTGTAGAACATGGTACAATTGTATCAAAAGAGCAAATTCATGAATCAATCATTACATTGCTCAAAAAAGAGGGCATAATTTAAACATATGGACAAAAAAATTCTTATATTTGGCATTTTGTTCATGATTACATTTGTAGCTTATATTGTAATCACTATATTTAAAATACCAATTTTTTCTTTAACTCAAGCTGCAAACAATAATAAACAAGCAGATATTGCAACATCCCTTATTTTTGCATGGCCTTTAGAAGTAAAAGCTGATGGTAAAGAGCGAAGTGAAATAAGTGTATTCGTAAGAGATAATAACGGTCGGGGATTATCAGAAAAAGAAGTGCGACTTTCTGCTTCAACAGGAGATGTACAAAGTACTCAATCTGCAACCGACAGTCAAGGGAAAATAGTTTTCTACATTTCTTCTACTACAAATGGTGTTGCACAAATAGAGGCTTTCGTAGATAATAGAAAGCTACAGAAAACAATTTCTGTAAAATTTGAATAAATTTTATTAGTTAAACTTAATAAACAACGAGTTACTAATTTTAAATCACAATATACGTATGAAAATCACTAAAGCAGTTATACCAGCAGCAGGTTTTGGCACACGATTTTTGCCACAAACTAAAGCAATGCCAAAAGAAATGTTACCAATTGTAGATAAACCCGTAATTCAATACGTTGTTGAAGAATTAGTAGCATCTGGAATTACAGATATTATCATTGTTACTGGTTGGCATAAACGTTCAATTGAAGATCATTTTGACTATCCAAACGAACTTATTAAAACTCTCGAAGAACAAGGCAAACATAATTTAGTTGATGAAGTTAAAAGAACCGCTCAACTAGCAAATTTTATTTATATTCGACAAAAAGGTCCTTATGGCAATGGCACACCAGTTCTTTGTGCACAGCCAATTATTGGAGACGAACCTTTTGTAGTAATTTGGGGTGATGAATTTATTTATTCAAACCCACCACGAGCAAAACAATGTATTGAAGTATTTGAAAAATATAATGACCCTGTTATTTCAGCAGTACGAGTTGCTGAAAAAGATGTTTCTCGATATGGAATTGTTGACGCTATAAATGTAGAAAATAATGTATGGCAAATTAAAGATTTAATTGAAAAACCAAGTAAAGAAGAAGCTCCTTCAACGCTCGCAGCTCATGGCTGTTATGTACTCACACCTGATATTTTCGAAATGCTTCATAATCTTAAACCAGGTAAAAGTAATGAAATCTGGTTAACAGATGCAATTCGTGAATTAATGAAAAAAAGACCAATTTATGCATGTGAAATTCAAAACGGTAAGTATTATGATACGGGTAATAAACTCGAATATATGAAAACTGTTGTTGATTTAGCGTTACAACATCCAGAAATTGGTGGAGACTTTAAAACCTATTTAAAAACACTCAAACTGTCATAATTGATAGAAATTGTTTTAATTACGTATATGAAGTAGCTGGAAGATCTAATCTTATAGCTAATTCTGTTGCTTTTTGTCATTTTTTTGTTACAATAAATGCTTATGTTGAATCAAACACAAACTAAAGAAATCGAAAAACTATTTGAATTAGGAGCTCATCTTGGTCATAAAAAAAATAGACTTGATCCAAAAGCTCGAAAAAACGTATATAAAATAGAAAATGGAACTTCCATAATTGATCTTACAAAAACTGTAGCTCAACTAGAAAAAGCACAAAACTTTCTTAAAGAAGAAGCAAAAAAAGGAACAACTATTCTTGCAGTTGGAACAAAAAAAGTTGCAAGTACAATTCTTAAAGAACTTGCTTCAGAAAAAAAGATTCCATACATGACAAGTAAATGGCTTCCAGGACTTCTAACTAACTTTGGAACACTTAATAACAACGTAAAAAAGTTAACTACATTAAAACAAGAACAAGATTCTGGTGCATGGGATAAATTAGTAAAACATGAACGAATGGAACTTGCAAAAAAGATTACAAAACTTGAAAAATTATATGGTGGACTTGAAGCATTAGATGCTCGCCCTGCAATTTTAATTGTTGTTGATCCTAAAAAGGAAAAAAATGCAGTCAAAGAAGCTCAATCTTTTAATATCCCAGTTGTTGCACTTGTAGATACAAATGCAAATCCTGAAACTCTTGAATATCCTGTAGTTGCAAATGATGATGCAGCAGAAGTTGTAGAATACATAATGTCTTCTTTATTATCTGCATATGCAGATTCTTATGTAGCTCCACAAAAGAAAGCACAAGAGATTACAGAAGAACAGCAAGTTAGTTAATAGTTACTCTTTATATTTATGGCTATCGATTTTGAATTACTCAAAAAATTACGTGCAGAAACTGGTGTTTCTTTTTCTTTATGTAAAAAAGCTCTAGAAGAAACTAACAATAATATTGCTGAAGCCAAGAAAAAATTAAACGAATGGAGTATCAAAAAAGCTGCAGATAAAGCAGATCGAGAAGCTGGACAAGGTGGCATTTTTTCTTATGTTCACCATAATAAAAAAGTAGCATCATTACTTGAACTTCGCTGTGAAACAGACTTTGTTTCTGGCAATGCAGAATACCAACAATTAGGAGCTGAACTTGCAATGCAAATTGCATCGGTTCCTTCAAAAGATGTTGAAGAATTTTTAACACAGAACTATATTCGTGATCCTAAAAAGACAATTAAAGATCTTATTCAAGAAGCTGTTCTTAAATTTGGAGAAAACATTCAAATTGCACGCTTTATTCGCTGGGAATTAGGTGAATAATACTCTCTTTTCATTTATAATACGATTATATGGATTCTTTTATATCAGAATTTAAAACAACCTCTCAAGAAGCTGTTGAAACTGCACAAGAAGAATTAAAAGGAATTCGTACTGGTCGCGCAAATCCAGGTATGATCGAAAATCTTCCTATAGAAGCTTACGGTTCTAAAATGAAACTAAAAGAGATTGCAACTATTGCAACCGAAGGTTCTACTTCTTTAGTAGTTGTACCTTTTGATCCTTCTACAGTTACTGATATTGAAAAAGGTATTATGTCTTCACCTCTTGGTTTTAATCCACAAACTGAAGGTAATAAAATGTATATTCGTATTCCACCACTTTCCCAAGAACAACGTGTTAAATACACAAAACTTGCTGGACAAATTGTCGAAGATATTAAGAATATGGTTCGACGTGAACGAGAAGAAGTTCGTAAAAAAGTAAAACGTATGTTTGATGCTAAAGAAATGACAGAAGATGAAAAATTTAGATTAGAAAAAGAAGTTGATACTATTACTACAAATGTAACTAACGAATTACAAACTTTACGAGAGAAAAAAGAAAAAGAAATAATGGAGGTATAACCCCATTAAATTTGTGTATAATGTAACATGCTTGCCGCTTTAACTTTTATTATTATCCTCTTAATTTTAGTAGTTATTCATGAATTAGGTCACTTTATTGCTGCAAAAAAGAATGACGTCTATGTTGAAGAATTTGGAGTAGGATTTCCACCAAAAGCATTTGGAAAAAAATTTGGTGAAACTTTGTATACAGTCAATTGGCTTCCGCTAGGAGGATTTGTAAAATTGTATGGTGAAGAATATCACGAAGAAGATAAATTAGAAAAAAAACTTAAAATTCCTGCTTCTCGCGCTTTCGTAAATAAAAAACCTTGGCAAAAAACAATTATTATTGTTGCTGGTGTTATTATGAACTTTTTGTTAGGTTGGATTATTATTTCTTATCTTTTTACTTCTGGTGTACCTATCCCAACTGGTGTATCCATTGTTGAAATACAAAAAAATTCTCCAGCACAAACGGCAGGTTTACAAAAAAATGACACACTTGTTTCTATTTCGAAAGATGGAACAACTATTCCAGTCAAGACTACATACGAATTAGTTCGTGCTACTAAACAATTTTCTGGAAAAACTGTAAATCTCACTGTTAATCGAGACGGAACACAAAAAACAGTTCAGATAGAAGCTCGAGCTAATCCACCAAAAGATCAAGGCTCATTTGGAATTGTGATTAATCAAAATGTAGAAATGCAAACATATCCTTGGTATACAGCTCCTTTCTATGGACT
>CAYSZW010000023.1:10486-13188 GCA_964435665.1 uncultured Gammaproteobacteria bacterium
GATGGAGGAAGACTTGTTTTTATAATCTATGAATGGGTAAGTGGCAAAAGACCAAATCAAAATTTTGAAAAATACATGAACTTAGTTGGTATTATTATTTTATTATCACTAAGTGCTGTTATCACAATTTATGATGTTTTAAAACTACTATGAACTTAAACTACAAAAATATCACCATCTCTGGAGGAGTAGCAGTAGGAAAAAATACGTTATTAGATAATTTAAAACCAGTACTTGAACCATTAGGTTGGCATTTTACTTCTGGAGGTAAAATTTTACGTGATTTTACGAAAGAATATGTGCAACCACTTGCTAGTTTAGCTGATGATGATTTTCATAAAAAATTAGATGCTCGAACAACAAATTTGTTGGAAGAAGGAAATTACATAATAGAAGCATGGCTTGCAGGATTTATGGCAAGAGAACGAAAAGATACACTAAGAATATTATTAACTTGTTCAAATGATGCACTCCGGGTAGATCGTGTAGCAAATCGTGATAAAGTAACTATCGAACAAGCAAAAGATTATATTAAAGATCGTGAAGAAAATAATATTAAAGAATGGAAACGTATTTATGGTGATCATGATTTTTTTAAACCAGAATATTATCATATGGTTGTAGATACATATTCATTTGGTCCACAAGAAACCGCTCAAAAAGTATTAGCATTATTGGGGTATCACGATTTAAAATAATTATTACATCAGTTTTATATATTCGTAATATAATAAACTATATGGCAAAAACAGAATCTTTTACAGAAACAATGAAAGTTACAGGAGAAAATCTTCTCGATACAGTTAAAAAACTTCTTCATGAAGGAAATGTTCGTAAAATCCAAATCGTTGATAAAAATGGAAAAACCGTTTTTGATTTTCCAATGACATTTGGTGTAGTTGGTGCACTTATATCTGCACCTTTAGCAATTTTAGCAACACTCATTGTACTTGCTAAAGAATACACAATCAAAGTAGAACGTACCGAAGACAAACCTTCAAAAAGATTAAATTAATAACGTACAGTTTAGACTGATCTTGTGGTACAATAACTTCAACTATGTTATTCTCCAAAGTCTTTCCTAAACCAATAAAAAACGGTAAAAAATATGATTCTCCCAATGCAACCTATCTTATAAATGGTGGGTTTATTGATCAAGTAATGGCGGGTGTATATACATTTCTTCCTTTAGGCCAACGTGTTCTTTCTAAAATAGAAACTATTGTTCGTAAAGAAATGGATAAAATTGGTCAAGAATTATTTATGCCATCTATCGTACCAACAAAAATGTGGGAAGATACAAATCGTATAAATACAGTTGACGTCTTATTTCAAGTAACTGGCGCTAATAAAGCATCTCGCACAAAAAACGATGCAACATATATTTTAAACTGTACACACGAAGATGTTATTACACCTTTAACAAAAAAATTTAATACCAGTTATAAAGATTTTCCTTTTGCTTTGTATCAAATTCAAACTAAATTTCGTAATGAACCAAGAGCAAAATCCGGCATTATGCGAGGTCGTGAATTTAGAATGAAAGATTTGTACAGTTTCCATACTTCAGAAGAAGATTTAATGCGATATTATCATGAAGAAGCAAAACCTGCATATATTGAAGCATTTAAAAAATTAGGTCTTGGTGAACATACAGTTATTGCTCTTGCATCAGGTGGCGATTTTACTGAAAACTTTTCTCATGAATTTCAAACTATCTGCGATTCTGGTGAGGACTTATTATTTTATTCAAAAAAGACCGATACGTATTACAATCGGGAAGTAGCACCAAGTCAAGTTCCTCCATACACAGAGACAGAAACCGAAATGAAACCATTAGAGGATATAGAAACCAAAGGAATTACCGGTGTAAATGAATTGGTTAAATTTATGAAAGTTCCTATTCAAAAAACCGTTAAAACAATGCTTTATGTGAATGAAAAAGACCAAGTAATTGCTGCTGCAATTCGCGGAGATTATGATATTAATGACACAAAACTTAAAAAAGCAGTCGGTGCAAAAAAAATAACTCTAGCTACTGCAGAAATTGTTACAAAAGTAACACAAGCAGAAGTTGGTTACGCTGGACTTCTTAATTTACCAGAAGACGTAATAATCATTATTGATGATTCTCTTAAAGGAATGGTTAATTTTGAAATGGGAGCAAATAAAACAAATTATCATTCAATCAATGTTAATTTTGGACGAGATATTCCAGAACCAAAACAGTTTGTAGATATCAAAACGGCAAAAGAAGGCGATTTAGATCCAGAAGATGGTATGCCTTATAAAGTAATGAAAGCTGCAGAAGTAGGAAATATTTTCCCTTTAAACACTAAATTCTCAGACGCACTTGATTATAAATTCACCGATGAAAAAGGTGAACAAAAAATTGTGTATATGGGTTCATACGGCATTGGCACTTCTCGGGTAATGGGCGTTTTAGTAGAAAAATTCCATGATGAAAAAGGAATTATTTGGCCAATTCAAGTTGCACCATATCATGTCCATTTAATTGGTCTTGACTTAGCAGATGAAGAAATAAAAAAGAAAGCATTCCAAATTTACAAGGATCTTCAGAAAGAAGAAATCGAAGTATTATTTGATGAACGCGATTTAAGTCCTGGCAATAAATTTGGTGATGCAGATATAATCGGCATCCCAGTTCGACTTGTTGTTTCAAAAAGAACAGGCGATAAAAT
>CAYSZW010000024.1:0-12259 GCA_964435665.1 uncultured Gammaproteobacteria bacterium
ATTTCTTCAAAATGATACAAACCTGTTTCTGCGGTATGATCTAGTACATCTGCATAAATACTGATTTCTAAAAATGGATCATCAGGATTACCAGTAGTACCTGGATATATAATTAATGTATTTGCTTGTCCATCAAATAAACTTTTTACATATTGAGCAGTTTTGGTTTCACCATTAACTGTAATAGTAACTTCATCGCCATACCCATGATTTTCTTGTATAACAGATTCCGGTGCAGTTGTAATAATATTGCCAAAGCTATCAATATGAGCAATATAATTATCTTGTAATTCTGGAATCATGTTTAAATGTGCCTCTTCTAAATCTAAATCGTCTTGTTTTGATTCCATTAAAAGAGAAACAATACGTGCAAAATTATCTCTGGCTCTAAAACTCCCCGTATCTGGAAGACCAGGATACTGAAATACTGCTTCTATTTTAGATTTAATCAGTGAATATACAAATCCACTATTTGCACCAACAATATGAAGTCCAGATTTTAATCTTACAATAACAAATTGTCCCCATTGTTTAGAAAGTCCTTCTGCATTATCTGCAACAGAATCTGATCCTTGAAAAATTATAGTATCAAGTGGACGACCAAAGCGTTCTTCTGTTTCTACAAGTTGTGACAATATATATGCCGTATGAATTGTTGAAGGGGTTGAAGAGACAAATGAGATATTAGGATGTGATGGATTATCTAAATAACCTTCAACAGTAGTTTTTATTTCTTGAGATGTTAATGAATCTGTTGCCCAATCTGCAACCACTATAAGTTTTTTCATACTGTTAATTGTATCAATAGTTTAGCAATAAAAAAGGCGAGAGCGTTAATCTCTCGCCTTTAAAATTTTCTAATTTAAAAAAGTTCAATTCCAGAATGCAAACCTAATTCTTTAGCTGCACTTTTACCTTGAATATCAATTTCCAAAAATCTTTTATTTTGATATCCAGAACTTCCAATAATAAGTCCAATTTCTCCATTTGGAATATCTTTTAATCTGTTGTAGCAAGTAAATTCTCCAACTTTTGTTTTTACTTTTTTGCCTGGAGCAAAATCAATTTCTTCTGGAAGAATTGTAGTTTTTGAATTTCCAAAATTATCTACCCACCAAACTGTTTTTGGTGCATCTGGAATTTCATCTAGACTCATTTCTTCTGCAGGAACATCTTCATTTTCGTATACCCATTTTGCCATAAATGGAAGATATTCATAACTTCTAAATTGTGTTAATACTGTTCGATCTTTTGCACTTTCTTCAAATTTGCCAGCTTTTACCATTTGTTCAAGAACAGTTGGAATATCTGTAACGTAGAGTTTGTCAATTAAACCAAATTTTTTAGCAAGTGAAAGTGTTTGACCAGCTACTGTTGTTGCAATAACTTTTTTATTATGTCTAAAGAAACCAAAAGGAGTACCGTTTGGATATTTTTTACCAGATCCATGACGTGGTGCTGCGTTTACTAAAATAACACCTTCATCTCCGGTAGCTGCATCAATAACATCAACTAAATTACCAGCTGCTTCAATTTCATTAAAATTATTAATACCCATAAACGTAACATTTGCTTGTGGAAACAAAATTGAGGCACGTGTACCTTGACGACCCATTTCATTCGCATCGCGACAATCGTTTATGATAGTTACAAACATAGAAGTATATTAAATAGTAATATGATAGAAAGTATATACATAATTGTGTAACTTTACTATCTGATGAAAAGTTTATGATACTATATTTTTTTTCAATAATCTAGAGTTTATTATTGTTGAAGTTTTGATATAATGGTAGGATTGCAATTAAAGGGTGTATGGCTCAGTGGTAGAGCGCGTTCCTGATAAGAACGAGGTCGAAGGTTCGATCCCTTCTACACCCACATTACTTCATGGACTCTTAGCTCAGTTGGTAGAGCATTCGGCTTACATCCGAAAGGTCACAGGTTCGAGCCCTGTAGGGTCCACACTAGCGGGGTCTGCGTACCTCGCTTCATCGATTAGCTCGAAATACGGCGCTAATACGGCGGTTCGAGAAATCAAATCCTCGTATGTTGGAGTTTGCTCAAATAGGATGCCAAAATAGACTGCTCTCTTAAGCGGATTAGAGCTTCCTAATAGTAATAATTCCAAGTTTTCGAGATATTCTCCAACGATTGCCATAACTATCTCCATATTGATATTCTGATCTTCTTGCTCACTCTTACTTTCAGTTAATTCTTTTATCTGTAGGGTTACTTCCTTAAGCTTCTGTTCCATAAGTTTTATTGCTTCATCGGATGACACTTTAAGTAATTGATTACCTATAAGTGTTTTCTGACTTTCTAATTCCTGAATTTTAACTTCTACTGTTATGACATCTCGCTGCCCTTTCATTAAAGTCTCTTCCCATTTATTCAATACTCTGGCTTTTAACTTATCAACACCTTCTTTTGTAACACGAACATTTTTGATGAAATTCTGTATTGTTTCTTCAAATGTATCGACGGGCACTCTGAAATAATGTCTTTTCTTACTACAGTGATAAGCAGGGTAATATTTGCCAAATCTTCCTCTTGACGAGCTTCCATATAAAGTAGATCTGCATTTAGGACAGAGAACATATCTTTTGTATGGAAAGTCCGGATTTTTAACACATTGTTTGAGCCTCCATGACTCGGGTTGATTCTTATATAATTTAATTCCACCATTTTCTTCGGCAATGATTATTCTTCCACGGTTTGCCTTATTAAACAGTTCCACACTAATCAGTCCATTGAACATTGTTTTTACAGGTTTATTTTCTGTCCATTTTTCATCATTTACTCCTGCATAAATCGGTTTTCTGATATATTCGATATACCGTTTAACATTGAGTTTAATCCCACCGGTCTGTCCTGTTACTATAGTTTTATCTTTGCGGTCTCTTCGAAATTTAACACGGGACTTATAACCCATCCTGTTTATTTTTCTGACTATTTCTTCATCAGTCATTGTATTTTTTGCACGCAACTCAAACATTTTTATAACAATAGGAGCTTCAGCCGGATCTGATTTAAGAATGACTCTTTTCCCGTGAGTAGTGTCAATTTTTTCGTTTATATATCCATATGGAGGTTGTCTTACTCTGTATCCCATTCTGACATAGCGAATTTCTGCGCCAATCATTCTGCTTAAAATATCACGAATCTCATCTTTGGCACGTTCTGCCTCAAGTATTTCGGCTTTTTTTGTCGGAGAATAAGTACTCCAGCTATATTCAATCCCTAAATGCTCTAGAGTATTAATCTGCTGATTACCGATTATTCCATAAATATCTATAAGTCTTACATCATACTTAGTAAGCTGCATTTTAAGATGGTCATATAAATATGAACCCCCTCTTGTAAATCTATCTATAGATTTAACAATAAAAAGTTGAATATCATTTTTAGCGCTTTTGCAGTAATCAATAGCTTCCTGTACAGGCTGTTCTTCTTTAGAGGCAGATTCCATGAAGATGAAGAACTTTTTGACATAAATATTATGCATTTTGGCGAACTGTTCTATTTGCTCTTTTTGAGCTTGAGGAGAATCACCCTGAAGACCCTGCTTTGTTGAAGATACCCTGATTGCGGCTACCGCATTTTCCATCTTAAACTGTTCGTTCATAATCAGTTCTTTTCAAATTATTAAACAGTAAGGGAAGTTGACTATTTTTAGATTCTTCAAAAATCCTTTCTATAATAATATCGGCAAGTATGTCTAATCGTTCATCTATAGAGAACTCTGATTGCTTCTTAACGTTATTTTGATCTTGATTATCGAGCTTGATTTCATTCATGTTAGTGATAATATTGAGCTTATATTATAAATATATTTATAGTTTATCCTTAAAAGAGTTTGTTGTCAACATCATATTTTCTTTAGGTCCATTTTCTTAAACCCTTCCTATTTTCTATAGGCTTTGGTATACTCTGCTCAAAATTATTTGAACTCTATGGCTGACAAAATCAATCTAAATGATGTTCTCCCTTCGTATTTAATCCCCATATTCTCGATTCATCTAACTTCAGATTCAATTTTAAATATCCTAGTAATAACAATAATTTCGATAATTCTTCTTATTGGTATCTATATTTATTTGCTCTATCTTAGCTTCAAAAAGCAACTTTCACAAAAGTACGTATTACTCGAAATAAAACCACCCTCTATCGCTTTACAGTCTGCATTTTCAACAAAACAACTCTTTAATATCCTTCATTCGCTTGATGATGAACCATCATCCATGGAGAGATTGTTGCAGGTAAAAAAGAGAATAAGCTATGAGCTGGTTTCGAGTCGGGAAGAAGGAATCAGATATATAATCCACGCACCAGAAGAAAATGTGCCCATTATTCGAAAAAATGTACTTTCCTATCTGCCTGGAGTAGCCATAAACACCATATCTGATTATCTCCCACAAACAATTGAAGAACTGCAAAGAAAAGAATATTCACTTACAGAATTTAAACTGAAAAGGTCATACGTTTTACCGTTACAGGAACAGGATGAATTAAGCAGTCATGATCCCATTGCATATATTACCGGCCAGATGACAAAGCTTGAAGATCAGGAACTGATAGCCCTGCAGGTGGTCACCACTCCGGTAACTCCAGCATTTCATAGTGGAATCATGGATCATCTCCATACCCTTAATAAACGAATCTATGATGGAAAAGAGATTGTCTCATATATTCAAGATGATACATTAAACATTGTCTTGAAAATTACAAAGAAAGTACTCTTTTTTTTCCTTGATCTTACCGTTACCCTTTTAGGAATCATTAGTAACTGGTTTATGGATACGATAATGGCTTCATCTAAACCGTCCTATAACCATGTTGTAACTTACCAAAAACCGCCAAGCCAAGAAATCAGAGAACTGACACCAAAACAGCAAGAAATACAAAAGGTAGTGGAAAGCAAAATAAATCAAAATTTATTTGAAGTATCGCTTCGACTTCTTATTATCAGTCCTACAAAAGAGAATATAGCAAACCGAAAAAAAGGAATCTTAAGTTCGTTTTCAACATTTAACAACCTGGGCTACCAATCATTGCATGCAAAATCACCACTGCCATTTACTCATAAACTCATTACAAAACTGGAATTCCTGAGATTAAAGTACCGGCTATTTTCCTTTTCTGCAAATCCTATACTGTCGGTTTCAGAACTTTCTACGATCTATCACTTTCCCTATACCGAAACTACTCAGACAGAAGACATTATAAATATTAAATCTAAACAGCTCCCGGCGCCTCTCAGTCTTAAAAAGAAGCATAGTAACCTTGATATTGTATTTGCTCACAATGTTCATGGAGAATCCATAACTCCAATCGGGTTAACACTCGAAGAAAGGCGCAGACATATGTATATAATAGGGGCAACCGGCATGGGTAAAACAACCCTACTATTACAGATGATTCATACCGATATGATGAATGGAAAAGGCTTAGCACTTCTTGATCCACATGGAGATTTAACCGAACGGTTGCTGGGGGTAATTCCACCGGAAAGAATAAAAGATATAATTTACTTTAATCCGTATGATCTTGAGTATCCACTCAGTTTGAATATCCTGGAACTTTCAGACAAACTCGCGGGAGTCGAAATACAACGGGAAAAAGATTTAATAGCTTCCAGCTTAATCTCCATATTTTTAAAATTATATCCTTCAAGCAACGCCCGTCCAAGAATGGAACATATTTTAAGAAATACCGTTTTACTTGCCTTAACTGTAAAAAATCCTACTCTCCAAACTGTGTATAAAATTTTAATTGATAAAACATTTAGAACGGGCATTGTTGAGAAACTTGAAGATCCAATAGTAAAAGCGTTCTGGAGTAAGGAATTTGCCGCCTATGGCAGTTTTCAGAAAGCAGATGCCATATCTCCTATTACGAATAAATTAGGTGAATTTCTTACCACGATGATCAGTCGCAATATTTTGACACAGAAGAAAAATAAGTTAAATTTTGAAGATATCATGAATAATAAAAAAATACTCATTTGTGATCTCTCAAAGGGAAAGATTGGCGAAGACACTTCTTCTTTTCTTGGAAGCTTAATTATCGCCAAGATACAACTGGCAGCTTTAAAACGGGTTCATGTTCCACAAGAGGAGCGCTCTGATTTTTTTCTCTATATTGATGAGTTTCAAAATTTTGCGACCATGACATTTGCTCAGATTCTATCGGAAGCCCGTAAATACAGACTAAACACGATTCTTGCTCATCAAACTGTTTCTCAAATTGAAGATAAGGATTTACTCAAAGTGATTCTTGCCAATGTGGGAACGGTAATTGCGTATAGAACAAGTAATCCAACTGATGAAGATTTTATCTTGCCGTTATTTAAACCTCAGGTGGTAGAGAATGAAATTCCCAATTTACCATCCTACAACTTTTATATAAAAATTAATGCTCTCAATCCGCAAGATGCTTTTACCGGTACCATGGAGAACTTTACACTGAAAGACAATAGTGCAATACGAGAAGAAGTAATTAAAAGCTCTCAAAAAAAGTATGGAATGAAGTCTCCAAAAATAGAAACAAACACTGATACATCACAATTTTTATCTGCTGCAGAAATAGACTCACCACAAAAGAGTTTCCTGTAACTGGAATACGGTAACTGCTACCGTATTTACAAATAGACTCTTGTTTGTATAATAGGCTAAATTAAAAGTTATTGTCACTCTTTATTCCTATAAATAGGAAAGGAGTAAAAATTTCTTCTTACTTATGTATAAGAGTAAAAGAATGACCTACGATATATGCCTATACTACCAATAACAAAAATACAAAAAAAAATACTCCATATATTATATAAATTCAGATTCCTGGATAGAGTCCAGATACAAACTATTATTCAAAACAAAAGTACTTCCAATATCAATGAATGGCTTAAAGACTTAGTCGATAAAAAATATATAGACCGAAAACTGTTTATTGACCCCAAAGTGAGAACCGTACCAGCTATATATTTTCTATCCTCAAATGGTATTAAATATCTGAAAAAGAATACGTCATATGAAAAATCTTATGTCAGACGACTCTATGGAGAAAGCAAGCGTTCAGAGCAATTTATAGATCTTTCCCGTTTTATTGCAGATATTTACATTACCTTATTTTCAAATCATAAAGATAACCCTAACTTTAATTTTTATACCCAATCAGACTATTCTATTGATGGGATCATAAAAGAAATTTTTCCTCACTTTGTTTTCCGGAGGGAAGGGAATAAAGGATACTATATTAGTGAAATATTTAAAGAAAAACTTCCTAGATATGCAATCCGTGCCCGGATAACAAAATATGTAACCTACTTTAAGAAACATGATCAAGTGAATTCACCATCAACAATTCTCCTTATTTGCCCCAATCAGGAAATGAAAAAATACATATCTAAATTTACCAGTAAAGTATTGCTTGATGAGGATGCGGATACACTTACATTCCGTGTTACTACATACGAGGATATAAAAAATAACGGTATAGAAAGTGAAATCTGGAAACCGGTAGAACTTGAATAAAAAAAACCGCAGACAACTTATATAAGCTGCCTGCGATGATTCTGTTAGAGGGTACCGTTATCTTTAAAGCTGTAAAACTTTTTTGAGGTATAGATCAGATGATCCAGTATCTCAATCCCAATAAGCGTTCCAGCTTGGCTTAACCGTTTCGTAATCTGTATATCCATATCTGATGGCTCTGAGTCTTCTGACGGGTGATTGTGGGCAATAATAATACTTGCCGTTCTGAGTGTTATTGCTCTAGTAAACACTTCTCTTGGATGAACCAGTGATGCATTTATAGTCCCTATACTCACAAGTTCAAATATCTTCACTTTGTTTCTTGTATCCAGATGAATTACAAAAAAGTGTTCTTTATCACGGTCAACCCGATCGATAGTCCTGAAGTATCCTTTCAGCAGCTCATATACCTGCTTTGGATTATCTATTTTACGTTTTGAATCTTGAATTGTTATGATCATGTAATGGTTCAAACTGTTAAAAAAACAGGGACCGCTTGTGAAGGCAGTCCCTTGTTATTCGTTCGTAGCTTGACTATTGTTTGCGTAAACTGGACAGTCTGCATGGCTTGAAAGACATATCCCTTTCAACTGGAAGCCCTAGTTTCCCTCTGATAGCTTTCAGCTCAGATAAACTGAAGTATCCCAGTTCTTTCTCGAATCCATCGACAAGTCCGAAGAATGTATCAACCCCGTCAAACTCCATGATATACCATGTCCAGTTTGAGTCAGGTGTGAAGAACTTACTCCAAACCATAGGATCTTTTTCATTCTCTGATGCATACATCTTCGGAAGCTTCTTAAGAATTTCCTTTGTAAGCAGTTTCATAATGGTTCACCCCCTTTCGATATAAAATAAATAATCTGAACAGGACTTTTTTTCCTGTCATCAGAAAAGGGGAATGGGGTGAAAATCAAGTAAATACGGTCTGTCAAAAGTTTTTGACGAAGTGAAACGAAGACAAAAAGGATTTTTAATTATCTAAGGGAAAAACCCGCCTTTTGACAGATGATTTTAACCCCATATAATGGGAAAGCATGACAGGACAAAAAACGCATGGGAATAAAAATTATTTATTCCTTTGATGTGTTTTATACATTCCCCAGGAGTGAAGAATAATACCTATTACTATAATTAGAAAGGTAAATGATTTAAAGAAGTCGGCAAATAGTGAACCAAGTCCAAAGGCAATGAAGCAGGCTCCAAATAATGAAGCCTGCCACTCGATATATTTTGCCCTAGTAAGTTTATTCTCTGATTTTCTCATAGAATATTAACAACCTTCAGAAGTACATATATACCTATTACGGCAAGGATAATCCAACATAATTGATATAGTACCTTCTGTATGCGTCTGTTTTCCATGGTTATATATTATTTATACCATGTACTGTACCATGATCTCATCTGATCTATTTCATCATTTTGTGCAGTAATGATGTTGTCAGCTAACGTTTTCATTTCTTCTCTCTGACTACCATTTTTAAGCATGGTTGCCATCATGACCGCCATCTGATGATGTGGAATCATTTCCTCAATAAATGCCTTATCAAAGTCAGTGGCATTTTCAAATCTTGCCATATCGGTTTCATTACCCATCATACCCATATGCGTCCCTTTATTACCCATCATGCCATGTCCGCCCATTACTTCCTTATCTTGCGGTACATCTTTACCATACCAATCTTTATACCATTGCTTCATTTCATCGATTTCTGTCTGTTGAGCAGTAATTATTGCTTCAGCAAGATCTTTTACTTCTTGTCTTTTAGCTTTTGATCGGGCAATTTCGGCCATAGTAATAGCATCTTCATGATGAGGAATCATCTGTTCAATAAAATGAGCATCAATTGACTCGGTACTATTCATCATGTTAGTCCCGGTAATACCATTTGAGCCGTAGCTTATACCCATCATTCGCATCATGCCATAGGCATTGTTATTGACTGCATTTGAAGCCACATAAATTCCAATAAGGAGACCAGTTAGTAATCCGATTATTCCATACAATATCGCTTGATTTTTCATATTTTTCACCTCCTTTCATACAGTAACTAAATCATGTTCTGCTCGTTTTAATAACACAGCATTTACTGCAACAATAATTGACGATAATGACATTAATAGTGCTGATACTTCAGGTCTCAGTGTAATACCGTAAGACGGGTAAAGAAGTCCTGCAGCAACAGGTATTGCAAGGACGTTATAGACGCTAGCCCAGACTAAATTTTGTTTCATTTTAGTTACAGTTGCTTTACTTAATCGGATTGCTCGTAAAATATCTGCCGGATCCGATTTCATAAGGACTATATTTGCAGTCTCAATTGCCACATCAGTTCCAGCGCCAATTGCAATCCCTATATCAGCCTGTGCAAGTGCAGGAGCATCATTAACACCATCACCGACCATGGCAACGAACTTATCCTCATCCTGTAATTTTTTGACATAGTTTGCTTTATCCTGAGGTAGAACTTCAGAGAATACTCTCTCTATTCCAAGTTCATGACCTATGGCTTCTGCAGTTTGTTTATTATCACCAGTTATCATTGCAACTTCCAGACCTAATTCTTTCATTCGTTCAATAGCTCTTTTGGCCGTTGGTTTAATTGGATCCTGTACGGCAACTATCCCTGCTGCTTTCCCATCAATAGCGATAAGCATAAGTGTTTTTCCCTCATTAAGCAGTTTATCCAACTCACTTTGAAGAAGAGAAATATCAATATTTTTATCTTTCATTAATCTAATATTTCCAACTAAAACATGTTTTCCTTCCACCATCGCCTCCACTCCATGTCCTGATATTGAATTAAACTTTTCAATTTGTTGAGGAACATCCAGTTTTCGTCTCTCCACTTCTTCAAGAATTGCTTTACTTAATGGATGTCCTGACTTGGATTCGGCAGCAGCATTCAACCTTAAAATCTCTTCATTTCGGAATCCGTGGGCAGCTATCACATCAGTAACTTTCGGCTTACCTTCAGTTAGAGTTCCGGTTTTATCCAGTACGACTGCTTGTATCTTTGAGGTTTGTTCCAAAGTAGTCGCATCTTTTATGAGAATATTGTGCTTCGCTCCAATTCCAGTGCCTACTGCGACAGCCGTAGGAGTCGCAAGTCCTAATGCATCCGGACAGGCGATAACCACTGCAGAGACGGCAAACATGAGCGCCATAAATAATCCCTCGTCTGTTCCAAAGTACCAATATGAAAATGTTATAATTCCTGATCCAACAGCTAAAATGACTAAGTATTGTGCAGCTTTATCTGCAAGTCGTTGGCCCGGAGCTTTTGAGTTTTGAGCTGTTTCGACAAGTTTTACTATTTGAGCAAGTGCTGTATCACTACCAACTTTTGTTGCTTTAAATTTTATCGATCCCGATTGATTTATAGAACCTCCAATAACTTGATTTCCAACAGTTTTTGTAACAGGAATCGATTCGCCGGTTACAAGTGATTCATCTATAGAAGTTTCTCCTTCAATCACTTCACCGTCCACCGGTACTTTATCCCCAGGTTTTAACAGAATAGTATCACCGATGTGTACTTCAGCAGTTGAAACCATTATTTCTTTGCCGTCACGTATAACCCGTGCTTGAGGGGGAACTAAATCAAATAAAGCTCGAAGCGCTTCAGAAGTACCTCTTCTTGATTTCATCTCCATCCAGTGGCCAAATAAAACAAAAGTTACAAGCATTGCTGCTGCCTCATAAAACGTTTCTCCGCCTATAAATATAGTAATAAATACACTAAAAAGATATGCAGCAAACACACCTACAGCGATAAGAACCATCATATTCAGAGTTCTTTTTTTTAATGCTTGCCAAGCTCCTATTGGAAAGATTGATCCAAATTTAAATACAACTGGTGTTGTCAGCAAAAACATCAGCCAGTTATGAGGTATAGGAGTTGGTAGGCTGATCTTGAAAAAGTCCGTAAATAAGGGAGAATAGAGGACGATAGGAACAGTAAGGAGAAGAGACCACCAGAAACGGTTTCGCATATCGCGCTCCATAAACGCTGCCATTTTCGGATCGGTCATAGCAGCATCATGATCTTCATGAGACATTTTACTCATATCATGACCCATAGCAGCATGATCCATTTCTTTTTTACCTTCATCCATATGATGATGTTCCTGTTGTTGAGTTGTATTTATTTTTGTTTCATTTTGATCGTCCTCTGAATGATTGTGATGTGAATGATCCATATATTAATATAGTACTACATTATGTAGTAATTTCTAAACAATGTTTAAAGATTTCTCTATATTTCTCAGGATTGGCTATACCTGTTAAATATATTTCATGCTGATATCCTCCTGATGCACTCGTTTGAATTGTTATATCTCCATAGTTAAGTAACTTTCCCATAAAACCTTGATTAACTTCCACAGATCTTAACCTTTTTAAATCATAAATCTGTTCACTCGTTTGGAAAATGCCCGTTCTTTTTATTATATTCTTTTCAGTTAAATAATAAACACTACTTATCCAATTGAGCACTATCCAGATCACAAGATAAATTTCAATAATATTTTTAATTGTATGCGTAAAAAACATCACGGTTACCAGTTGATAGTGGACTTCTCTCAGTAAAGGAAGATCAAATAGAAAAATACTTAGTAGAGAATGTGCTACATCAATAAAAAATAGTATAAGAAAGAGTTTTATTACAAGAATAGTCACACTCCCTCGTATGGGTTCAAATTCTGCATGATTATCTTTCATA
>CAYSZW010000025.1:0-11293 GCA_964435665.1 uncultured Gammaproteobacteria bacterium
TAGCTCAGCTGGTAGAGCGCCGCTCTGTGGCAGCGGATGTCGCGGGTTCAAGCCCACTTGAACCCCAACTTTCCTAAGTGCAATAAGTGGCTTACCATAGAGATTATTGGACTTTTATAAGATCGCCTTGTGGGCGGTTTTTTGTTATAATGAAGCCGATTATTAAAAAAGGCTTGTAATTATGACACAAATTCCTCCAGAGCTAGAACAAAAAATGACCGAGCTAAACGGTTTTGATTTTAAAACTCTTGAAAAAAATGACTTTGGCAAAGATTACAATTTCAAGGAAGCGAGCAAGAGACTAGAAACTATATACAACGACTTTCTTGATGCAGTAAATAATTTTTCTGTACTTGAGCTTCCTATCGATGATGTAAACAAAGTTGTATCAGTTGCAAATAGGCTTTCAGATTATATTAAACAAATTCAAGAATTTTCAATGGATACTGGATCTATTGAAGAAATTAAAAATCGGCACCAAACTATCCATCAACAAATAGAAAATCTGTACCAGGAAGACTTAAAGACGTTCCGACCGATAATCCGAGATGGTGGTTTAGTAAAGATGAAACCCGAGGAAGTTGAAAGACAAATTACAGCTGCGGCAAATGCTTCTAAGGAAATTGAAAAGATCAAACAAGAAATTCGTGACGAGGCAACTAATGCCAAGAAAGAAGTAGAGAAAACAATCAAAGAGGTACAGGATGCCTTAGGCAAGGGTGGAGCTGTTATTTCTAGCAATGAGTTTGAAGAGCAGTCTAAAACCCACGCTTATTTAGCTAAGTGGTGGTTTCGCGCATCATTAGCCAGTATAGCTTTGGCAATAGGGATAGTTGTAGTATTGTTTAAAACAACCTGGATAGTTCCCTCAATTGATCAAGCAACAGACCCATATAAAATAATCCATGCAGGTATTTTTAAAGTGGTACTATTGTCATTTATTTATGTACTTGTGTACCAAAGTGTAAAAAATTATAAGATTAATAAACACTTGCACGTGCTGAATAGACACCGCCAACTTAGCTTAACTGTTTATCCGATTATGGTTAAAGCTTCAAACGACCCAGCACACTCTAATATTGTTGCTAGTCAGGCTGCAAAAGCAATCTTTGACCAAAATACTACTGGTTACTTAGACGGAGACGATACTATAAATCCGATTAATCTCACAGAAATAATTAATAAAATAGCTTCTAAAAAATAATTAACGTCTATAACTTATGAAAAAAGACAATAAAACAATCGGGATTACAATAAGATTTTTTACCAATGATTTACCAGAACACGTTGGTAAAAATAAGTTAGTTCCATTTTGGACTAGCGGTAATGTGCACCTCGAAGCTAATCCAACAAAAGGTATAAAGCCGCAGGATGTACTTTTCCACTATATTGACGACATCCCCCGTGCAATTAGAGAAGTGATGAAGCGAGCAAGACTCGCAGAAGTTAGCGATATTGGCTACAGCGTACGCGCAGAAAAAAGGTCTTCAAAGTAATTATGTGTGGTGCATTTTCAGTTATACATCCATTTAGAGATTTATCTCAAAGATTTAATGCGGGATATAACGAATCCCCTGTTAAACCACGCTATAATGTTCGACCATCTCAACCTATACCGACAATCTTAAATACCGAGCCAGACGAAATTACTTACACCCAATGGGGCATCCACCCATTCTATGATAGTACAGGTAAAATGTTTTTCATCAATGCTCGTGATGACAGCATGGCTAAACCTACATGGAAGAAAATGATTCGCCAACAGAGATGCTTAATACTAGCAGATGGTTTCTACGAATGGCAAAAGCAGCCAGAGTCTAACATTAAAATACCTTTCCGGTTTGAATTGAAATCTAAAGAACCTTTTGCATTTGCTGGACTTTGGCAATACGAAGAAGATAGCAACGGAAATAAAATTCCACACAGCGTCATTATCACCACCACTCCAAACAAAGTCGTAGAAGATGTGCATGATAGAATGCCTGTGATTCTTACACCAAGTAATGAAGCAGATTGGCTTAATCCTGATGTTGATGCTGATGAAGCCATCGAACTTTTAAAACCCTACCCTGCTAAAGAAATGGTGTCTTATCCAATCTCTCCATTAGTGAATAAACCAAGTAACGACTCTGAAGATGTCATCAAACCAATTCAGAACTCGGCTTAATGGTCAAAATACAACCTGTTATGTAGTTTAACTGGTGGCAAGTACCATCCTCCCTGTATCAATTTCCATCCACATCTCTTGCAATACCCGCCGAAGTTTCTAGCTAATGGGCTTAAATGTAAGAAGTTTTGTTCACAAGGTTGTAATTTTCTATAAACAAATATAGGCAGTTCCATAGGTGTACGATTGTATACCAATCATTATAGCAAACTATATGTTATCTATTGAAGAAAGTCGAAAAGAATTAGGTAAATTAGCTGATAATATGTCAGACGAAGAAGTGATAAAAATTCGTAACGAATTATACGAGCTAGCTAATATTGCTTTGGATAGTTATTTTGAAAGCAAATCTAAAAATAGCGAGATTGACTAGTATCCCCTTTTTCGCTATAATACCTATGGATTAAGTCCTACCTGGCACAGCAGGTACAGAGTTAAAATAACTCGCTGTGCGCGAGTTTTTTGTTTTATATGGTGGGTGTAGCTCAATCGGTAGAGCGCCGCTCTGTGGCAGCGGAGGCAGCGGGATCGTAACCCGTCACTCACCCCATACCTAATGGATTCATTGTATTATATACTGCTTAAAGGCAGTTTTTATTTTGTATAAAGAAATTCTTTTAGTGCTGATTGGATTACAGTACTTGCCTGTCTTTGATTATTTATAATTCTTTCTGTAAGTTGATCGCAGAGCAACATTTTGTTTTCAAATGCAAGTTGAGCATTAATCGGCAAGATAGGAACTGGTGTTGAGGCAATAGCTTTGATATTCAAAGATACGTTAGCTGCGCCTTTCATCTTGCTGACAAAAAACTCTTCTTTAAATTGATTCAAATACTCGTATAAAAATCTTGTATTCAAACGATGTTCATTTTTAGGTATCACAGCACATAATATATTCCCTACCGCAAACTTACCCTCCTGATAATGGATTCTCTTCATCGATGCGTGACCATGTCCAGTAGATGAAACTAACGGGATGATAACTGCTTTTGTGTCAAATTGATGATGGGTGTGACTAAGTCTGTATTGAGAAAGTGTGACTAAAGGATAATTCCCAGGGACAGCTTTTTTTATTCCCACTTTACCTTTACTAATAGTGGCCAATTCGCCTAACTTAGAAAAAAACAATTCTTCTGAATATTCGAAAGGTACCTTAACTTTGTTAGACTCTGTCTTTTTGTCTTTCGATTCAGCTAGATGGCTTGTAATATTTTTTTTACTCTCTAATGGGTTTTTGTGAATCAAATCTATCAATAAGGCCGTTCGGAACTTCTCTATCAAGGAAAGACTCTCTTCCATTTTCGAGACAAAGCTATTTTTATCTGACTCTGAGTGTGCAAATCTATTATTAATTGCTATTTGCTCATGTATAGGAAAGTAAGGGAGTTCATAGGAACCAAATTTTCTTAAGCTAATTGCCTCTTTTGAAGTCCCTGATTTAGTCTCTGCTACAATCTGGTCTTTAAACTCTTTAAACAATAGGCTATAAAATTGCAAGTTCATCGGGGTATCTTTTTGGTTTTTTGGTGTCAGAATAAAGCACAAATCACTCGCAATGAATTTACCTTTAACATAATGTGTCCTACCCAAAGACCCCGCTGCAGCAGCAGCAAAAATGATAGCTTCTGTGTTGTGCGTAAAATCTGTGTGGGTTTTCCATTCCTCAGATGCAGTAATGAAATTATAAGGACCCTCTATATTTTTTTTACTCTGTAAAGTACCCTTCTCATAATTAAAGAGGTCAGAGATTTTTATCATTCTCATAACAAATCATTTTTTAGTCTGTCTAGCAATAACTTGCTTTCGGCAAGATTTTCTTCTAAGGATTTTATTATTTCTTCACTAGTTTGATCAAAGGAGGGAGAGATTTTGTTAGGATTTTTAAAATCAAGTTCAAAATTCTTATTTCTTATCTCATCAATATTGATTTTCCAGCTGACTAATGATTCCTTACGGTTTAACCACCAATCCTTAATAGGATCGAGTTCCTTCTGTAATATTGGCTTGGTTTTGCTATAGCTTTTTTGGCCTTCTGGAACACGATGCTCATAAAACCACACTTCTCTGGTAGGTGTTCCTTTATCAAAGAAAAGTAAGTTTGTTGCTACAGTTGCATACGGTTTAAATACACTATTTGGCAATCTAATGATGGTATGCAAATTACATTCTTCTAATAACTTTTGCCTCACTCTTTGTTTGACCCCATCGCCAGTTAATGAACCATCGGGTAATACGATGCCAGCCCTACCGCCGTTTCTCAATAAGTGAATAATTAAAACTAAAAATAAATCCGCACTTTCTTTAGTCCTAAAATTTTGAGGAAAGTTTTTTTCATTATTATTAGCAACAATCCCACCAAATGGTGGATTAGCCAATACCACATCAACTCTGTCTTTGTCCGAGTAATTGCTTAAAGGCTGGTCTAATGAGTCACGGTATTGAATATTTGGTATCTCTATATCATGAAGTATCAAGTTAGTGGTAGCTAACAAATACGGCAAGGGTTTATATTCCCAACCACTTATATTTTCTTGAATTGATATATTATCCTCTACATTCTTCGCTTGTAACTGAAGAGCTTCGATTGCAGCTGTTAGAAAGCCACCCGTGCCCGCAGCCGGGTCGAGTACTTTTTCACCCAATCTAGGGTTGACCATATCTGTTATGAAATGAGTTATTGCACGAGGTGTGTAAAACTCACCGCTCTTACCTGCACTTTGAAGATTCTTCAAAATCATCTCATACATCTCACCAAAAGCATGTCGTTCCTTGGCAATATTAAAATCAATTTCGTTTAGCTTGTTTAAAACTTTACGAATATTGATACCATTCTTCATGTAATTGTTATTACCGGAGAAGACCTCACGAATAATTAGAGCGCGTTTATTACCCAGTACATTTAAATCTCTAAGTTCAGGAAATAGCTTTAACTCAACAAACTTTAAAAGCTCGTCTCCCGTCATTCCTTCGTCATTCCCTGCCCAATTATCCCATCGCAGATGATTAGGTAATGGAGATTTGTAATTATCTTTCAACAATTCCAATTCTCTTTCTTTATCACAGAAAATCTTATAGAACAACATCCAACCCAGTTGTTCTATTCTCTGTGCATCTCCATTTAAACCGGTATCCTGCCACATTATTCTGCGGATACCTTCTAGTATTGTTGCTACATTTCCCATTTTATTTTTATGCTACTTGGTATAATTCTTTTTCTAATTCTTTAACTGCATTTATATATTTTTGTTTCGTACCGAAATGCTTGATTATTTCTGTTGGCGAACCAAATTGAGTAAGAGGAGAAACATATAGAACTCTTATATCTTCAATATTCTCGATTCCTTCATCAGCGTATTTATCTAACAAAGCTTCCAAAACCTTACGTGATTGCTCCCCATATTTAGTAAAGTAGTTTCTTTTCTTTACATTCATAGCTCTTTCTTTTCTTGTTAACGGCGGTTGATCATACGCTATGTGACAAATTAAATCAAACAAATCTAACTTTTTATCAACTGAAGCCATAAGCTCATCGACGAAAATACCCTGCTCTCTTAACTCATTAATTATAGCTTCCTTTCTTTCAGCATCATTCCATTTGTTGATGAAATCGTTTAAAGTCGCATACTTTTCTTTGATAATTTCTTTAGTATGATCTGTGAGCTTTCTTGTAATTGGTTTACCGTCTTGGTCAAAATGTAACTCTCTCGATACTAAAATGGAAACATCTACATTATTAACATAGACTTTTTTATTCGGACTATCAACAATTGTTGTGCCAGGATTTCTTATTGTAGGCGGTTCAAAGATAATCTCATCTTCCGTTACATCATCAATGACTGGTGTTGTGCTACTCTCCTCTTCATCAATAATTGTACCTAAATCTGTATCTTCTGAAACTGGCTTTATTCTGATAGGTTCACCATCAAAAGCTGGATCTGCAAAGTTGTCTGTCGCATTACGAAAATCTAAAATATTAAAGTAATGTTTATTGAAATCTTCATTGATTCTCGTACCCCGACCAATTATTTGTTTAAACTTGGTCATAGAATTGATATTAGAATCTAGCACGATAACCTTACAGGTTTGTGCATCAATACCAGTAGTCATAAGTTCAGAAGTAGTCGCTATGACTGGGTAAGTTTGTTCTGGGTCAGTGAAGTTATCTAACTCTCTCTTCCCTTCATCATTATCGCCAGTTATTCTCATAATATACTTGTGATTCACTGAAACAATGTCTGCATTTTCTTTGGCTAGGGCTGAGCGCATTCTCTCTGCATGGTCAATGTCTACACAAAAAACAATGGTCTTAGCATATCTATCAAATCCTTTTAAGAATTCAGTAACCTTTTTTGCTACCAATTGTGTCCGCTCCTCTATCACTAAGTTTTTATCAAAGTCTTTCCTGTTATAAATTCTATCCTCGACTTGTTCACCATGTACATCAGTTTTACCTTTTTCAGGTCTCCAACCTTCTGCGTCAACATCAAAGGCTACTCTTACTACTCTATAAGGAGCTAAGAAGCCATCATCAATACCTTGTTTTAAGGTATAAGTGTAAACTGGGTCGCCAAAATACTCGGTATTACTTGTATCTTTGGTTTCCTTAGGTGTAGCAGTCAAACCTATTTGCGTGGCACCTTTAAAGTAGGCTAATATTTCCCTCCACGCACTATCCTCTTTTGCACTTCCCCTATGACACTCATCTACAACTATCAAATCAAAAAAGTCAGGACTAAATTGTTTATAAATATTTCTATCTTCTTCCGAACCTGTCATTCCCTGATAAAGTGATAAATAAATTTCATAGGCTTTATCTACTTGATGTCTTTGAACAACAGTCATCTTATCGCGAAAATGTTTGAAGTCCCCTCTTTTTGTCTGATCAATTAATGCATTTCTGTCTGCTAGAAATAATATTCGCTTCTTAGCACCAGCTTTCCAAAGTCTGTAAATTATTTGAAATGCGGTATAAGTCTTTCCTGTTCCGGTAGCCATCACTAATAGAACTCGGTTATTGCCATTAGCAATAGCTTCTACCGTTCTGTTAACTGCGATTTGTTGATAATAGCGTGGCTTCCTTCCCGAACCATCATCAAAGTAACCCTCTGAGGCAATCTTTTCTGCTTCGGTAGTTTGTATACCTTTATAAATTTTATAAACTTCCCAAAGCCTTTCCGGTGTTGGAAAATTATCGTTATCTAAAAACTGCTCAATTTGAGAACCAGTCTCAGTCTTGTTGTGGAAAATAAAGCCATCACCATTGCTACTAAACACGCATGGTATATCTAAAGACTTTGCATAATCTAATGCTTGCTGCAAACCATCGCCAACCGTATGCTTATTATCCTTCGCTTCAATCACAGCCACAGGTATATTAGGCTTGTAATACAAAATGTAATCAGCGCGTTTTGATTTACCTCGTGAGTGTAGCTTTCCTTTAACGAAAATTTTTCCGTCAGTAAAAGATATTTCTTCTAAAAATTGCGTATTCCTATCCCAACCAGCTTTCTCAATAGCGGGTGTGATATATTTCGTACAAATATCTCTTTCTGATAACGACTTTTTATCAATCATTTTCCCGAGCTTAAATACCCTGAATTTATACTTTAATTATGCTAATTTTATCACAATTAAGCAAACACCGAAAGGCAGGACTAGACCCCCTTTCTAACTTTCTAAAAGCACCCATTAATCGTAATTCTAAGGGGTGCTTTCTCGTTTGAAGTATGATTGTTCGGATATGGGGAAGAGCTTAAGTTTATGAAGTTATTAATGGGCTATTCAAACTCAGTGAGTACGCTAGCTAGTGACTGAACCTTGGTAGAATTGAATTTGAAAATAGAATTAAGCGTTTCAACTTTCTTCGTACATTGAAGATTGTTTTTGCTCTTTTTTCTTCTGACGTAGTGCATACTCAGCATTCTCCTTATCATTCTCGAATAATGCTTTAGCTTGCTCACTCAAATAATTCCGCATAACTTTACGCTCATGTGATAACTTGTTTATCTTTCTGATTACAAAAATCACTAGGGCGATCAAAGCAAGGATTCCTATAAAGGCTAGAAAAGTCATAAATTCCTTTCTCTGCGGGAAAACAAAAAGCCCCCGCAGGAGCTCTATCCTTTCGGACAGAACGTACACGTTTCCATGTACGACCAATACAGGAACCCTGCGAGGGTTCTTTATCCTGTATTGGTTTAAATACCATGCGCATGCCAAAGCGTGCGTTTAGGTAATGAATTGTATGAGTAAATTATAGTCCATTTTGACCAAAAAACAAGGGCAGTTATCCCTACTTGACGACCTACTATACCTTAGTGTTATGCTAATTCCAGAACAATTTTACGAATATTCTGACTTGAGGATGGCTTGATATTCGAGGAAATCAATATAGGTATTAATTTGTTATTAATACCGCCTCTCTATAAATCTCCTAGATTTACTAGAACCATTATTGGGCTTTGTATTGATCAAATTACACAAGGGTGTGTTTGATCAATGCTTTTCAATAGCTGACTGACACACTCGTTCAGTCTGTTTTTTTATGTCTAAAAGAAGCTCACAACGTATAGAGTTACCGCCAACTGCAATTCGAAACATTGCGGAGCTTTTTGTAAAGCACATAATTGAACAAGAAAATCGTAAAAAAATAATTAAGAAAAGAAAACAATGACTACAACAAAAGACTTTATTCACATATTTTATGAAGAACTATGTATGAGGGATAGAATAATATTTGATTTAACAGAGATAATTATGCATTCAGGGGACCCTGATCTGATGATGCAAATTCCTAAAGAAGCTATGGAAGATTACGATTTCAAAAAGTTTCAAAGACATGGCTAAGTTGAGCAAATCTAAATATTGCCAATTTTGGTGGAACTCACTCACAGAATTAGATCTGTCTCCTACTGAAGCTTTATTAATCCATTTAATTGATGGGCTTAGTAAAAAACGTGGATTTTGCTATATGTCAAAAAGTAATCTTGCCGGATATCTGGGCGTTGGTGTATCTACTATATACGCAACCTTAAATAAGCTAGAGCGGAAAGGATTAATAATTAGAGAAAGTGAATACGATAGCACGGGGATGAAATCGACTAAAATATATACAACAAAAAAGTGGTCAGACTTTGTTTCGATGGAAGAATTTGGTTTTACAATTTAATATTTCTAGGTGCGTAATTATGAATCTCATATAGCGCATTCTATTAAATTAGGAATACCCACTATGAAAATCATAAACACCACTATGAAATCCAAACACAATATTAATAATAATATTTAAAGTAATAAGTAAATTGATAATGCGTTTCCCCTTCGGGGACAACGCGATGCGTATCTTTATAAACACATTAGGTTTAAAAAGCTCTTAATAGTACATACAATTAATATGAACATGGTTATACCTGGCATTGCCTTATAAGACATAAAGGGCAGTCCGTGGTCTACTCTCAGGTAGCCATGTTCAGCGGACTGCCTTTTATTATGAATACACCAATTAAACAAAAAGTAGCTGTCGGATATATCCGTGAAAGCACTGAAGAACAAGATAAGGGTTACTCCCCTGAAAACCAACAGCAGTACATTAAAGATTACGCTGAAAGAAACAACCTGAAACTCTTACCAGACTTCTATAAAGATTTGAGAAGTGGACGTAGTGCTGATAAGAGAGATAATTTCCAACGTATGATACAAGATGCTATGCAAAAAAAGTTTGACGTAATTCTTTTTTTCCATACATCTCGTTTTGCACGAAACGTGGAAGAATCTCGGCGTTACAAAAAGTTACTTCGTAATAAACTAGGGATTGAAGTGATTTCAGTAACACAACATTTTGGGCAAGTTAATGATCCGAGTGCATTTTTAAATGAGGGTATTAACGAATTATTTGATGAATATCGTTCACATGATACAAGCTTTTGGGTAAAGTCAAACCTGCTGCATAAACGAATGAAAGGTAAGCAAAATGGCAACCCACCATTCGGTTACTTCAAAAAGAAAATAGGATATGACAAAGAAAAAGAAAAAACCATTTATGAGCCAGACTGGCGAATAGACCAAATTGAAGCCAAGTGGGTCAAAAAAATCTTTACTTGGTACGCCACAGGCAAGTATTCATTTACCGATATAGCCTTCAAACTTAACGCTGCCGGGGTAAAAACTAAAAAGCATAGGATATTTACCCATAGCTCGATCAAAGACCTAATTCACAACA
Source organism: uncultured Gammaproteobacteria bacterium (assembly GCA_964435665.1). Lineage (GTDB taxonomy): Bacteria > Patescibacteriota > Microgenomatia > UBA1406 > GWC2-37-13 > MFZZ01. The sequence continues at coordinate 10,386 of CAYSZW010000025.1, forward strand.
GAATCTACTTAGGTGTTATTCCGCCAAGTAAAAATAATAAAGAGTTATTGGAAATACCGGGACAGCACCCTCCTATAATCAACGAGTCTCTGTACAAAAAATGCGTGGAAGTGGCATCATACCGACGAAGTAGGATTGGCAGACCTATTGCCAAGCGTCGTTTCTACATGCTCCAAGGATTAGTTAATTGTTACCGTTGCATTCACCGCCTGAAAGATGTAGATAAAAATGAAGTATTATTTCCACGAATGTATTGTCAAACACACCAATGGAAAGATGCACAGGGCAAACATAATGAAAAGTTAACCTATACATGTAAATTCAGAAAAGAAACAAAAAGCTGCAAGCAATCCCTGGTTGAGGCTCGCCAGTTAGATAGAGATATTGAGGGTTTAATGTGTGAACTAATTTTCCCAGAACACATCACAGAGCAAATTTTGGAAGAAGTTGCTAACATCCTAAAAGAAACCAAAGAGGAGTCAGCTAATAGCTACTCTATTAAACAATTGGAGCAACAGAAAAAGCGATTGACGTTCGTATTTACTAATACAGATGAATTGTCTGAGCAACAGTACGCTAGTCAACTAGCAGCTATCAACGCGCAAATCTCTCAATACGAAAATCTTACAGGGTACAGGAAGACAAAAACAGATCGTGAACACTACATCAAACTAACTAGGAATTATCTGAATAACTTTCACAAATTTTGGAGTAAGGAATTAGCAGATACTGAAAAACGGGATTGGATACAAACTATGATAAAACGAATTTGGATTAAAGATGCCGACATAGAAGCTATTGAACCGCATGCTGATTTTAAACCTTTTTTTACAGCACTTATGAAATTATTGGGTCAAGCCCCGTCAGTCACCCCATGATAATCAGAACCAAGAATCGCCCTCTGGGCG
>CAYSZW010000026.1:0-10489 GCA_964435665.1 uncultured Gammaproteobacteria bacterium
TTATTTTTTTTTGGTTTCTTTTTTTCTTTTTTTGCTTTTGTAAATTTTTCTGCCATATAAAAAAGATACAAGATTCAGAACTTTTTTTCCATGGGAATTTTAAATAGTAAAGATAAATTCTGTAATAATTTAGCAGGAAGGAGTATAATATCGGCATATGAATAACAAACTGCTTGTCCTAATAGGCATTATCATTTTAGTTGTTATTGGAATGTGGGCATTTATTCCTAACCAAACGAGTTCTGAATTAAAATCTCAATCTACTACTGTACAAAAGCAAATTAATCCTACTTCTACTATGGAAACTTCCTATTCTTTGTCAGAAGTTGCAATGCATAATTCGGCAACTAATTGTTGGCTTGTTATTGAACAAAATGTCTACAACGTTACTGATTTTATACCTCAACATCCTGGAGGAGAAGAAATTCTAAAAGGTTGTGGAAAAGATGCAACTTCATTATTCCAAAGTGAAGATGAACATGCAGAAGGTAATGCAGTCTCATATTTACCGCCATATCTTATTGGAACAGTTAAATAATTACAACATACTTTATCTGCAACGTATCTATATATGTGGTAAATATGTATGTAACTTGATTCTTCTTACATTTATATCTATATTGATATTATGAGAAAAATTAAAAACCTATTTAACAAAAAAACTTCTTTATTTACAAAATCGTTTAAACTTTCTGGAATTAATAAATACTCGCTTTTTTTAGCATTGTTATTATTACTTGGGATTATTACTCTCAATGTTACAACAAGAGTATTGGCAGTCGATGATACAACTCCTCCAACAGCTCCAACATCTTTACATATTAGCGGAACTACACCTAATTCAGTTAGTTTGGCATGGAATGCTTCAACAGATGATGTTGGTGTGGAAGGATATCGCGTTTTTCGAAATGGTATTACAGCACCGGCTACACAATTGTTAACATATACGTATTATAATTTACCCGCTGGAACTCACTTTTTTTATGTAAAAGCATTTGATTTGGCAGGAAATATAAGTAGTAGTTCAAATACTGTTTTTTATCTTTCAACTGGAACTACTGGACCAACCCCAACTCCAACAGCAACAAATACCCCAACTCCTACAAACACACCAACACCAACTTATACACCTACTCCAACGCCGACCTTAACAGTTGTTAGCTTTAATGCGATTAAAGATAATTTTGTTAAAAGTGGATCTACAAACAAAAATGAAGGTGGAAATACAACACTGATAGTCCAAAGTTCAGGTAAGAATAGAGGCATAATTGATTTTGGTACAGCTCCAATGGCTAATTTATCGGTTGGACCATCTGATGTTATTTCAGCAGTGTTACGAGTAACTATTGATACAACTAGTAATAATTGGGGAGCATCAGGAAGAGATATTAATTTACATTCAATGATACAGAACTGGGCAGAAGGAAATGGTGATGATTCAGGCAGAGGAACAGGTTCGGGATCTACGTGGAATTGTGCAATAGATTCAGATATATCAAATACTTCAGCTAATTGTTCAGGATCTGCCGATTGGGATATGACAAGTCCTGCAACTATATGGACGAGTACTCCATCTGATTCTGAAACTATTACCAATGGCCAAACAGGAGTAATAGACTTTGATGTAACAGCAGATGTGAGGTCCATAATGCAAGGTACAACATATTATGGATGGATCATTAAAGTAGCAGATGAAGGACAAAGTGGAAAGATAGAATTTAATAGTCGTGAAACCGCTAACCCACCAGTACTGATTATTACTCACAGATAAACTTTTTTAAATTACCGTCCTTAATGAAAATTAGGGACGGTTTTTTATTTTAAATTTACAGAATATTTACACAACGGGATTTAATGTCTATTAAAATAGTAATCTTATGAATAATATTTTTAGAAAATTTGCTCAAACTACTTCAGAAGCTGTAGGTAGTTCGTGGGCTTTTCTTATAGCATTTTTGATAATCATAATTTGGGCAATTTCCGGACCAATGTTTGGGTTTTCTGAAACATGGCAACTGGTTATAAACACAGGAACAACGATTGTAACGTTTTTAATGGTTTTTTTAGTTCAAAATGCCCAAAATAGAGATTCTAAAGCTACTCATCTTAAACTGGATGAATTAATTCATGCTGTAAAAGGTGCTAGGAATCAATTAATTGATGCAGAAGATTTACCGGATGAAATATTGGAAAAAAATAAAATTCTTTTAAATAGTATAAGTGAAAAGGCTAATCACAGAAAGAAACGAAAAAAAAGAAATAACTAGTAGAAGTAATTCTTTAACACTTCAATACTTACAAAAATAATATATACACTAAAGAGCATAAATCCTTCTTTTCGAGAAATAGTATTTTTACTACGTGAAAAATAATAAAACAAACCTAAACCAAGAGCAATAAACGAAAATGAAATATAAAAATTACCATTAATATTTACATCTCCATGATAAGCCAAACTTAATAATCCAAATAAAAGGGTATTAGCAGCTGCTGAACCAATATAATCTCCAAATGCAACGTCTTTTTTACCAGAAATTACTGAACGAATAGCGAGTGATAATTCGGGTAAATTTGTTCCTAATGAAAGAACAAGAAGACTAATAAAAAACGGTGTTACTTGTAATACTTCAGAGAAATATAATGTATTTGAAACAATAATATTACTTGAAAAGTAGACAATAATAACTCCAACTACAATAAAGAACAGTCTCTTTGCATGATTAATAGTCTTTTTTCCCGTTACTTTTGTTGTCAATGCTTCAAAAAAACCTTGTTTTATTTGAATAAAGAAAAAAAGGATTAAATATAATGTTGTCATTACAATGCCATCAAATGTAGAGATATTTTTATCTGCAATAAAAAAAGACGGAGCTGCAATAACAAATAACGAAAATAATAGTGAGCCTTCATCAAGTTGATTTTGTAATTTTATGCCATTCCCAATAATTGCGAGTATTGGAATAATAAGCAAAAAAATAATAATAACGCCGCCAAGTAAATTACCAACAAAAATTTCTGGATCATTTTTTGAAATTGAAGTAATTCCAACTGATAATTCTGGAATAGATGTTAAAATTCCTAGAATAAAGAAAGACGTAGCAAAGGAAGATACTTTTAACGATTTTGAAAATTTATCTACACTAGAAATAATAAGTCCAGCACCAAACCATAGTGTCACAAAAGCAGCAAAAAAAATAAAAATTGAATTCATTAACAAAATTACTTAACTAATAGTAGGTTAAAATCAGTGTAACAAAATATGAAGTTAATTACTAATAATATTATCGTACAACCAGTTATTTCATTAAGATACTTTCATAAGGAAAAAAGTAGGATACCTAATGATATATCCACAGCTTTTTATTTATCTTGGGAAGATGTATTGTGGGACATTTGCAAATCATTTCAGATAAAACATAATAGTGTAGTATTGGTCCCTTCATTTTTTTGCGTAGACGTTATGAATAATATGAAGGCACATGGGCTTAATCCACAATATTATGAAGTAGATTCTCAGCTTCAACCAGTCAAATCCGACTTACTAAAAAAAATAAATCAAACTGAACCTGCCTTTATCGTATTATTTCATGCTGTTGGTATAACAAATAATTTAGTTACAAAAGAATTCATTCAAAAAATTTCAAAAGATATTTTTATTATTGAAGATTGTGTTCATAGAATTACAAATCCGGAAGAGGTGCATATTTATTCAGAAAAACATGTACTCATCAATAGTTTACGAAAGGTTGTTCCTTTACAAGGTAGTTGTATTTTTGCAAAAAAAAATATTATTAAACAGTTACAAGGCCCTCATAATACATTTCTTTATTCGTCGGCAGTAATTGTTCTATGGCTTATTATGCAGTTCAATTTTTTGTTACAAAAATTTGTTATAAAACATGCTGGATTATTTGCAGAATGGTCAATGTTAAAGGGTTATGACATTATCGGCGATAATGTAAAGCCTGGATATTGTCCACGTTTTTTTTATACTCTATACACACATCTGGATTTCCATTACATTAAAAAAATAAAGCAGGAACAAGCAAATCTATATACATCATTAATTTGCCACGATTCAGAATCGTACACTCCAAAATTTAATCAATCCGATAAGGGTGAATTAAGAGGATATCCAATCGTTATGCAAAAAACTTTTGCAAAAAAAATTATTCAACAATTAAGATCTAAAAAAATATATATAAGACCAGAATTAATTGATTCAAAATGGACGCAAGATAGAGATATTATGTACCTTCCTATGGGATTACATGTAACCAAGTATCATATCCATTATCTTGCGTCATTATTTAATAGTAGTGTTACTAATTATTCCAAATCATCTTGAGCATTTTCTGCAAGTTCGGTTAGAGTTTCATCTGTTTCTTCTTCCTCAGATAACGTTTCTACGAGTAGTTCCACAACTTCATCATTATCAACCCGTTTTGCATATGTAACTGCGCATCCGTAACCTGCTATTTCATAATGTTCAACTCTTTGTGTGGCGCCAATGAGTGCTTGATCTAAAAATTCATTTGGCTCTTCTTCCAAAAGTTTTTCACCTTCCTTTAATAAACCTTCCATACCTTTACAAAGTTCGCCACCTAAAGAAATAGAAAGAATTTCAGCAATTTTTTTAAGCCTATTAACGTGTTCCTTGGTCAATTCTAGATGATTCTCGAAGGCTTCTTTTAACTCTTCATTAGTAGCTTTTTCCGCCATTTTTGGAAGTGCTTTAATAATTTGAGTTTCAGCTGAATATAAATCTTGTAACTCGTGTAATAACAGATCATTCATTGATGTCATTTTCATATGTATAAATTAAATTTGTAATTGATTTATCATAAGATATACTCAACACTCTCGTGTATAAGATAGGTAATTATTTAGTAAGAGCGAAGAATTTATTTTTTAGAGTAATATAAATATATGTCTCAAAAATCTGCAGTAATGCTTGGCATGATTATTGGTTCTCTTATAGGAGGATATATTCCTACTTTATTTGGGGCTTCTTTTTTATCATACTCTACTATTTTTTTTAATGGTCTAGGTGGAATTATAGGAATAATTATTGCTTATAGAATGACAGAATAAACTTCTGACAGTATTTTTATATTTATCTATTACTATAAGGATATGTTTAAAAACTTTTTATTATTAAGTAAACGTTTTAGGAGTGAAATTAATGTATACAAAAAGGTTGTATTCGATAAACGCACTCCTTTAATTGCGAAAATTTGTTACGGATTAATAATCGGGTATGCAATAATGCCATTTGACGCTATTCCGGATTTTATTCCAATACTTGGCCAAATAGATGATGTTATTTTAATTCCACTTTTATTTGTAATAGCGCGAATGCTTACGCCAAAAGAAATAATCCAAAAATATCGTAATGAAGTTGAAGTTAAGGAAATAAAAGGTTAAATATCTTGAATATAATATCGAATTTCTTCTTCTGCAGGATCAAGTAAATTATATAAATATGTAATGTCTTCGTCAGTATGGCGAATACATCCAGAACTCCCTTCATTTTCTTTTGATAACTTTGTAGGATCTCCTGCAATACCATGTAAGCCAAAATAGCCAGGTAATTCCCAATTGCATTGACCATCACATTCTAAATAAGGTGTGGGGCCATAAGGTTCTTCTTCACTAATAGGTACATCCAGTGTTAAAAAATAAGGAGCAGTTTCGAGGTTATCAAATGCTTCAAGTTTATCAACAATAATCCAATAGTCACGTCCAGCAAGTGAAGGTAAGGGTGTTGGTTTTTTGCCAGGGATACCAGTTTTAACAACAAACATTTTTACCATTTCACTATTCTGTATATTACCTGGTTCTCCAAAATATAATTTTTCAACTTCTGATTTGCGATAGAGCATAAACCAATATTGATCTTTTGGTTCTTGAATGCCAGCAATTTCCCCACTAGATGCATTACTACGAATAGTAATGAATTGTGTACAAGTTAGTAACGAAATTACTAACATAATAAGTATTTTTTTCATACTGTTTACATCAATATGGTAGAATAGAAGGCTATGAATTTAAGGTTTATTAGTGTCATATTTGGAATTGTAATTATCAGCTTAGGTGCTGTTATATATTTTTTTAACAGTACAACTACATTTAATGGTCAATTTATAACACCAACATCAATTCCCACTTCTACAATTATCCCAACACCCACAATTATAATAAATACACCTCCTCAAACAAAAATTATTCCGCAAAAAATACAAGTATTTCAATCATTTAATAACTGTGGTCCTGCAAGTTTATCAATGTTACTTTCATACTTCAATACAAATATATCCCAAGATACAATCGGACAACAATTACGACCATATCAAAATACACAAGGTGATAATGATGATAAATCTGTAACACTGCCAGAATTAGAAACATTTGCAAAAGAACAAAACTATCTTACTTACCATAGACCTAACGGTTCACTTGAAACTGCCAAGTTATTACTAGCAAATGATATTCCCTTTATTGTTCGAACATGGCTTAATCCAAATGAAGATATTGGTCATTACCGTGTTGTTCGTGGATATGATGATACAACACAAGAATTTATTCAAGATGATTCATATCAGGGTGGAGATTTACGATATTCTTATGAAGAATTTATGTCAATGTGGCAACCATTTAATTATGAATATTTAGTAATTATTCAACCTGAAAAAGAAGAAATTGTAACAGCAATACTCAGAGAAGATAGTAATGAGAAAGTAGCGTGGCAAAATGCGCTAGAAAAAGCACAGCAAGAACAGCTACTGCAACCAGAAAATCCATATTTTAGTTTTAATCAGAGTGTTGCGTATTATTATTTAGGTCAATATGATAAGGCAATTCAAGAATATGAATCTGTTGCCACTCAATTACCCAATCGGATGTTGTGGTATCAAATCGAACCTATTCAGTCGTATTTAGAGGTTGGCAATTATGAAAGGGTTTTTAGTATGACAGATGCAATTTTAACTAACCAGAATAGAGGATTTTCAGAACTGTATATAATTCGTGGCAAAGCTTATGAACGTCAAGGAGAAATAGAATTAGCAAGACAAGAATATCAGCAAGCAATTTTTTACAATCAGTATTTACCAGAAGCACAGACTGCATTACAAAATATTTCAAACTAATTACTAATATTTTCTGCTAGCATGGTTATATGCAGATAAAATGGTTACCTCTTACAATATCTATTAGTTTTTGTTTACTCGCTGGAGCAATTGGTTCTTTTTTTACTTTTGAATCAATTCCTACTTGGTATGCTGCAATTAATAAACCATTTTTCACACCACCTAACTGGATTTTTGGACCTGTCTGGACAACACTTTATATATTAATGGGAGTTTCACTTTACCTAGTTTGGCAATCGAAGCCATCTAAAAATAGAACATATGCCCTTGTATTATTTAGTATTCAGTTGTTATTAAATACAGTTTGGTCAATATTATTTTTTGGGTTACAATCGCCATTATTTGCATTTATTGAAATAATCTTTTTACTATTTTCTATTTTATTAACAGCTAGATATTCATACTTTGTTTCAAAAGGCGCAGGATACTTGTTTATTCCATATATTTGTTGGGTAACTTTTGCATCACTCCTTAATTTCGCTATATTTCTTCTTAATCAGTAGTAATTCTTCCGTTTTGTTTAGAAAAAATGAAAGTTAAGCAAGCTCCAAATAAGAAAATAATGGAGGTGTAATATACCCAAATTAAAAAAATAAGAATGGTTCCTGTAGCTCCATACAAAGAGCCAAAGTTAGCGTGGCCCAAAACATATGCGATAAAATTTTTACCAAGTGTAAAAAGCATTCCCGTTATTAAGCCACCCATCAAAATATCTTGCCAATCTAAATCCGAATCGGGAAGATATTTAAATAATAATGAAAATAATAATGAAACAGAAAATAAAGAGACTAATAAATTAATAAAATATAATATAAGCGGATCAAGACCGATATAAGTAGAAATATATTGACCAACGACATTAAGTAATGTATTCAAAATAAACGATAATAAAATGAGAATTCCCAATAAGATTAAAAATGCAAAAGCAATTATCCTGTTCTGTAATCGTTTAGAAATTGTCATTTTATCTGGTTTTTTAGCTTCAAAAATAATATTTAAAGCCTTTTGAAGTTCTCTAATAATTGTTGTTGAACTAACAATTAAGACCGTTATTCCTAAAAATCCAGAAATTGAAGTTGGTGTTTCATAATTAATGATATTTTGAATAACATTTCCAATAACAAAAGCTATGTCTGTTGGGAAAATAATATAGAGTTCATTCAAAATTGAATTTTGTGTTTGAATATCAGAAAGAAATAGTTCTAAAAAGAAAAATAAAATAAGAAAAATTGGTCCTAATGCAAAAAGAGAGTAATACGAAAGTGCTGCTGCTATTTGAGAACCATTGCTTTTATTAAAGTGCTGAATGCTTTTATAAATATTATTAGTAAACGCCATATTATAAGTATAATAAATTTCTCTTACTGTTACTTCATAAAATCTCAACATTATTTTGTTATTAGAATTCTAATATGTGATTATATGCCATACAAAAATAAAAAAGAGTTGCCTAAACGGGTAACTAATAACCTACCATCTCATGCAGAAGATATATACAAAGAAGCATTTAATTCTGCCTGGAAACAGTATGATACTCCAGAAGAAAGAAGAGATAGTGCCTCTCGAGAAGAAGTTTCACATAAAGTTGCATGGAGTGCAGTAAAGAAAACATATAAAAAAGATGAAGAAGGGGAATGGATAAAAAAGAGTTAATAGTTATATTCAGAAGGAGGTGAATTACCATGACAGATGCTCATATTGATAAATGGAAAGCACAACTTAAGCAACTGGAAGGTCAATTACAAGAAGCATCAGCAGATACTAAAATTGAAATTCAAAATCAGATTGAAGAAATAAAAAGAAAAATGCAAGGCGAATAACTAAGAAACCGAATTAGCCGGCTGGCCAGCCAAAAAAGCTTGAATATTTTTAACTGTTATTTCATCAATACGGTTTAGGGCTTCTATACTATTAAAAGCATTATGAGGAGTAATTAATACATTTGGATGATTAATAAGCATATGATCTAATACTAATGTTTTAAGGTCAACTTCCTTTTTGTAATGTTTGTTTAAGACAGCTGCTTCATCTGTTAAACTTTGTTCTTCTTCCAAAACATCTAGTGCAACACCACTTAAAATTTGTTGCTTTAAACCATTCATTAATGCTTCAGATTCAATAAGTCCTCCTCGAGCGGTATTAATAAGAAACACTCCTTTTTTCATTTTAGAAATTGCGTCCGCGTTAATAATATGTTTGGTTTCGGGAGTAAGTGGTAAATGGAGAGAAATAATATCCGATTGTGAGAATAGTGTATCGAGATCCACATAAGAAAAACCAACTTCTGAAGCTAATTGATCATCATGAGATCTATTGAATACCATTATTTTCATTTGAAATCCTTTTGCTATGCGTGCAACATTTATACCAATTTTTCCAAGTCCAATAATACCAATGGTTTTTCCGAATAAATCTACTCCTCTAATTTCATCATGATTAAAATTAAGTTGTTTTGCCTGATTAACAGACTGATACATTTTGCGAGTAAGATTTATGATCAAAGCAAAAGTAAATTCTGCAACAGTATTACTTCCATATTCGGGAACATTACACACGATAATTCCTTTTTCTTTACAATATGCAGTATCAATATGATCAAATCCTGTGGAACGAGTTGCAATACATTTAAGATGAGGAAGTTTTTCTAATACTGGTCTAGATAAATCTGAGTATACAAAGCAGGAAATGAGTTCTGTTTCAGTGTATTGGTCAGCATTTTCTGCGTCTATGCGGTGATCTGTAAAAGTAGCTTCAGGAAAGGCATTTTTTAACTGTTCTTCCCATTCTTGAACTTCAAAAAAGGAAATTTTCATACATATATGATACAATATATGCTTACGTATGTCACTTGCGACTTTACGAAGATACAGTTTTTGTATTCTTTTGTTGCTATACATAATTAGTGGAACAAGAACCGTTTCGGCTGAAATGAAAGGTATTCCAAGAAGTGAAGAAGATAAGATATGCGCTGTCGTAGGAGCAGATAAAAAAACTAAGGATATAGCTTCGAAAGAAGTTGTATCTGTTCCCCAAACTACAGTCACAATCTCCCCCACGGTCCCTTCTACGGCTGAAAAACCAGCTTCATTAAACTCAGATATGTTACTCGATATGATTAATGCACATCGTGCATCTTTAGGTCTTCCTGCATATCAAAAGGATGAAAAATTATGTGCGTTAGCAAAAGAACGAGGTCCAGAATTATACGATGAAATTTTTACTTCTGGAAATATTCATGGAGGTTTATATAACAGAAATTTGCCATATTGGATTACAGAAAATATGAAATATGGGCCAGATGAAAATGATGTTTTTACATGGTGGATGAACTCTGCAAT
>CAYSZW010000027.1:0-3469 GCA_964435665.1 uncultured Gammaproteobacteria bacterium
TGAAAAATTATATATAGGAGATCTTAAATAGATACTTCTTAATTACAAATTTTTAATACTTATTTAAGTTAAGAAAGTTTTATGAAAAATAAATCACTAAAGTCTACAGATCATGTAGAACTTCCTCAAACAAATGTTTTTGATAAATTTAAAAATAAGAACATAATGTATGCTGTTGTAATACTCGGGATTGCTCTTGCAGGGTCTTTTTTATTTAAAGGATTATTTATAGCAGCAATGGTAAATGGTCTGCCAATAAGCAGATTAAGTGTAGTTCAAAAATTAGAAAAACAAGGTGGTAAGAATACTCTTGACTCACTTGTTACCGATAGACTCATTAAAAATGAAGCAACAAAGAAAGGAATTGTTATTTCTGAAGATGAAATAAATCAGGAAATCAAAAGTATTGAAGCATCTGTAACTCAACAGGGAGGGACACTTGAACAGGCACTTCTTCAGCAGGGAATGAATCTGGAAAGTTTAAGGGAGAATATTAAGAATCAGAAAATAATCGAAAAACTTATTGCGGATAAAATAAAAGTAACTGATGCGGAGGTGAACAAGTATATTGCAGATAATGAAACTACCATACCTGATGGAAAAGAAGCTGAAACAAAAAAACAGATAATGGATCAGCTTAAACAGCAGAAATTTCAACAGGAAGCACAAACGTGGGTTACTTCACTTAAAACAGCAGCAAATATTAAGTACTATGTAAATTATTAACGAGGAGAAAATATTCGGTCGTCAAGCAGCAGTTTTTTGGACGTGTTAAAATGGAAAGTATACATATGAAATTTGCTATTATTCTTTCAACAAATAACTCAGAAAAAAACTGGAATGCTTTCCGGCTTGGAAACCTTGCTCTTAAAAAAGGCGATGAAGTAAGTGTCTTCCTTATTGGAGAAGGAGTGGAATACGAACTGAATAGTTCTCCCAAGTTTAACGTTAAAGATCAGGTACAGAAGTTTCTTTCTGTCGGGAAAGGAAAAATTATCGCTTGTGAGACTTGCTTGATCTCAAGAAACCAGGCAGAAAGTAAAGAATGTCCAGCAGGAGGTATCGCAGACTTATATAGCATAATTGCGACACATCATAAAGTGATTACTTTTTAGAGAAAGATATAGGATACATCCCGACTGTTATTAATGGCTCCATTTTATAATGAAAAATAAATATCTTCTGGCGTTACTCCGAATATCCATAGGATTTATATTCTTCTGGTCATTTATTGATAAAGTATTTGGCTTGAGTTTTGCTACAGTTCCTGATAAATCGTGGCTACAAGGAATATCTCCCACTGCAGGATTTCTCAGATTTGGCACAGAAGGACCGTTTAGCAGTATATTTCAAAATATGTCCGGTAATATGCTTATTGACTTCCTTTTTATGTCAGGTCTCCTTTTAGCAGGTACGGCACTTATATTAGGTATAGGTATTAAAATAGCCGGTTACTCTGGATCGCTCATGATGTTTCTAATCTATTTATCACTTTTTCCTTCTCAAAACAATCCGATAATTGACGAACATATTATATATATACTGCTTTTACTTCTGTTTACAACTACTCCAACGGGTAATACCTGGGGGTTAGGACGCTGGTGGTCCAGGACCAAGATCGTGAAAAAATATCCCATCCTGAACTGAATTTCTCCTTCATAAAATCTTAATATCCTTCTTAGTAATATATGCATATGAGTATTCAGAAAGGCAGTGAAATACACAGACTGAAAATCATAAACGGTCATTTGAATAAGGTAATAGATATGGTTGAACAAGAGGAAGATTGTATAAAAACTATGCAACAACTTGAAGCAGTTATAAGCGCATTGAAAAAAACTCAGGCATTATTATTGGAAAAGTATTTTAGAAAATGTTTAATGAGTATTTTAAAAGACACTAAAGAAGGAAAGCGTTTGAATAAAGAGTTGATAGCCCTATTTACTAATCATTAAGTTATTAATTTCACCATTATATATGAATAACAAATATATACTAATCGGGATAGCCATTTTTTCTCTTCTGTTTGTCGGTGGTGCGTTTGTTTTATTAAATAATTCAGGACAAGCTCAGGCAAAAGTAGTTACTTACACTTCAAAAGATAATGAGAAACCGAAAGTCGAAGCGAAAGAAACATTCAAAGATATCGGTAATATTAAATTAAAAGATGAATCGGTAACAGAATTCCAGTTTAAAAATGTAGGTACAAAGCCACTTCAGTTATCCAATATTACCTCAAGCTGTGGTTGTACCGTAGGTCGAATTGTCTATAACGGTAAAACAAGCAAAGAATATGGCATGCACTCAAAAAGCGACGATGTTGTTGAAATACAATCCAATTCAGAGGCGACTTTAAAGGTTATTTATAGACCCTATGTAATGCCTGTTTATGGACTTGTCGAAAGAGAAGTGTATATGAATACGAATGATCCAGCTAATGCAAAACTGGCTTTCAAAATTAAAACTATTGTACAAAAATAATATGGACTCAGGACTTATGATAGGTGTTTCACTTACTGCTTCATTCCTTGCAGGGGTTCTTGCCTTATTTGCACCTTGCTGTATCACGTTCCTTTTTCCATCGTATATGGGAACTATTTTTAAGAATGAGAAAAAAGTTATGATATATACCCTCATATTTGCTTTAGGTTTGTCTTTTATACTTATTCCGGTAGCTCTTGGCTTCAGATTTTTTATCTTTTTTCTCGATGATTATCATAAGCAGATTTACTACATTGGTGCTCTTTTTATGATTCTGATGGGAATAATGACGTTAAAACCAATTCTTCACATACCGCAAATTTTTCACTTTAATCCTAAGCTAGATAAAAACATCAATGCCGGGTCGGTCTTTGGATTAGGTTTAATGTCAGGTCTAACATCAGCTTGTTGTGCGCCGGTACTTTTTGCTGCTATTACACTTACCACCTTATCACCATCGTTATTTCAAGCCGCCATTGTATCTTTCGCATATGTACTTGGTATAGTCTTTCCACTGTTTGTTATGTCTTTATTTTATAAGAAAGCTACCAATAAGCTTTCCGGCAGGAATAGACAAAAGCTATATACCATACTTAAATATATCGGAGCAGGAATATTTTTGTTATCAGGAGTTTTAATTGCTTTCTTTAACTATTTTGACAAAATACAGATGGATCAAATGGAAGGATATAGTAAAACAATTCGTTTACTCGTATTTGATATGGCCACATTTTTTGACAATCCCTGGTTTGATATAGCGGTATTTGGAGTGATACTAGCAATTTTTTACTTATTACTTAAGAGAAAGGAGGTGGAATAATATAGATCTTAATAAAATCTTAATGTATTAGTGATATTATTGGGATATGAGAATTTTACTTATTGAGGATGAAAAGCGCCTTTCCAGTGTCGTTAAAAATGGCTTAATCGAGCTCGGATATGCCGTCGACACTGCCTTTGATGGCGAAGAAGGCCTTTATTTAGCCGA
>CAYSZW010000027.1:3569-9795 GCA_964435665.1 uncultured Gammaproteobacteria bacterium
CTTAATTATGACAAATCATAGAAATAGTTTAAGAACCCGCCTGTTTTTCTTTTATCTAATGAGCCTGTCAATTCTGGCTGTATTCTTTTATGCTGCAGTACATTTCTTTATGCTGCCTTTCAGTACAGAATTCTTCTTTATATTACTTTTTATTCTTGCCGTAGCGGGCTATTTTATAGTTAAAAAACTGACAAGCTCCCTCACTGATTTATCTGAACAAATTAAACATATTTCCAGCCGGAATTTAGATAAACATATCAGAGGAATTAACAGCAAAGATGAAATCGGTGAACTTGCCAAATCTTTTAATGATCTGCTTGATAGATTAAATCAGTCATTTAAACGAGAACAGCAGTTTATTGCTGATGTTGCCCATGAACTGAAAACACCGCTTGCTACACTTCGCAGTGCTTTGGAAGTAGCAATTTCCCGGGAAAGAAGCAATGACGAATTCAAAAAAGTCATTACTGAAGCTATTAAAGATACAAATCATCTAACTACAACATTAAAAAATATCCTCGATCTCGCCTGGTCAGAGACTCCTATAGAAAAAAACAACACTGAGCGGTTCAATTTAAGTGAATTAATGAATGAACTTTGCGAAATATCTCAAAAAATGGCGGTTCATAAAAAAATTAATATAAAGGTACAGATTGTAAATGATATACATATTATTGGTTCAAAAGAAAAGCTCGTTCGCGCTCTGCTGAACATTATCGATAATGCAATAAAATATACTCCTCCAGTGGGTATTGTTACTTTATCCTTAAAAAAAGGACATAATAATGCCTATATCAATATTAAAGATACAGGACAAGGTATTCTGGAAAAAGAAATACCTCATATTTTCGATCGATTTTATCGAGGATCAGACACCGATAAAGTATTCGGTTCCGGTCTCGGACTTGCTATTACTAAATCCAGCATTAATCTGCACCATGGCGATATTCATGTAGAGAGTATTGTAGGTCAGGGCAGCGTTTTTACGATTACTTTACCACTCGCTTAAGGTCTTCATCATTTCTTAATATCCCGTTTTGTATCCTTTGAGAATTGTTACTAATTATTTCCTAACATTATTATGAGAACAACAAATGTATATATAAAAGGTATGCACTGCCGTTCATGCGAACTTCTTATCGAAGATGAGTTATGTAGCATTCCTGGTGTGACCCAGGTAAAAGTTAACTATTCCAAAGGGATAGCTCAGGTGGAGCACACGAAGAAAGTGCACTACTCAGAGATGGTTCACGCAGTTCGTACTGCCGGATACGATATTGGAAAAGATGCCCCGAAACCATGGTTTACCAGAGACGGAAAGGCATATCTTGATATCGTAATCTTAAGTATTATTTTTATGATCTTGTACTATATTGCTAATGATCTTGGGATATTAAAGCTTGCAGATTTTGGTTCAAACAATTTAGCCAGTTTACCTGTTGTATTCATAATCGGTTTAACTGCAGGTATATCTACCTGTGCAGCACTCGTAGGTGGACTGGTACTTGGTGCCTCTGGGCGATTTGCTGAAAAGCATCCTGATGCGACTCCACTTGAAAAATTTAAACCTCATCTCTTTTTTAATATCGGAAGAATAATATCATTTTTTGTATTTGGAGGATTGATTGGATTAATCGGCTCATTCTTCCAGATGTCACTCGGAATGCTTGGACTACTTACCATAGTAGTCGGTTTAGTAATGTTATTCTTTGGTGCACAACTAACGGAACTGTTCCCTCGATTATCAACTTTGAATTTTACGATTCCATCAGGAATAGCAAAATTAATTGGACTGCAAGAACAAAAAGAAAAAGAATATAGTCATAAGAATGCCATGGTACTTGGAGGTTTAAGTTTCTTTTTACCATGCGGATTTACACAGGTTGTACAGCTTTATGCTATAAGTACTGGTAATCCTCTTGCTGGTGCACTTACCATGGGAGTATTTGCCATCGGAACAGCTCCTGGACTCCTTGGAATCGGTGGACTTACCTCACTTGTTAAAGGTGCCTTTGCTAAACCGTTCTTCAAATTTGTCGGAATTGTGGTTATCGCTTTATCTTTGTTTAACATATCCAATGGACTCAATTTAAGTGGTTTAAAAAATGGTATTTCCTTATCTGTTAAAGCTAATGCGAAAGAACCAACCGTAAATGGAGATGTGCAAATATTAAAGTCTATTTATACGACCAGTACCGACATCCAGCCAAATACATTTACCGTGAAGGCTGGTCAGCCGGTACGAATGGAATTAGACGTTCAGGATGATGGTTCCGGGTGCATGGGTAGTTTTGCTATTCCTGGATTATCAAGCAAGGTGGAAATGTTAAATAAAGGGAATACGTTGGTTTATGAATTTACTCCAACATCTACCGGGACGTATAACATTACCTGTGCTATGGGTGTACCTAGAGGTTCAATTACAGTTATTTAACCATTATTAATTTCAATTAAATATATGTCACAAACAACAGTCTTGCAAATAAAGGGGATGCATTGCGGAGCATGCGAAAAAGTTATTAGTAAACGCTTAGGCAAATTGCCTGGCGTTAGCAACGTGAAAGTATCTTTACATGAAGGCATTGCGGAAATTGAATCGGAGAAGAAAATTACTATTGAAGAAGCTTCCTCTATCCTAACAGGTACTGATTATCAAGTTATTAATTCAAACTAATTATATGAATAGTATTACATTTCAAATTGAGGGGATGCACTGTGGATCATGTGAAACTCTCATCAAAGACGAACTTGCTGAAATTCAGGGAATAACTGATATACAAGTTAGTTATAAAACCGGTAAAGGAATGTTAAAACTGGATAGTCAAAAATCAAATACAACTGACATAATAGCTGCTATCTCAAATGCTGGTTATACCGCCCGAATTTTGGATGAAATGAAGCCAAACGGAGTTGCAGGAAATGGTATAAAAGTAGTAAAAAAAACAGGTACCGCTACTGATCCTTTTAAAGTAATACTGCAGTCACGGATGGAAGCAGAAGGAAAAGTAGCTCAGAATGAGTCGGGACAACTCTATTTTGAAGGTAAAGTACAAACTGATAAAGTGGCTGAATTTACCGTACCTAAAGGACATGAGGAGGAGTCTAATACATTTATTGATACTTTCTTAAAGTCAGTAAACTTTGCCGGAATTCTTGATGTTTTTACAAACAAAGAGAAAGACCCGCCCGTTCAACAACATACCAATGTACCTATTTCTCCTGATGTTACTGCGAAACCTCAATCTTCCGAAATACAAAAAGTAAATTTGTCGCTTTATGGAATGCACTGCTCTTCTTGTGCTGCAATTATCGAAAAGTCAATAAAAAAAGTGTCTGGAGTAAAAGAAGCCCGGGTAAATTTTGCAGCTGAGAAGGCTGTGGTTACCTATGACAACTCTCAGGCGAAACAGGAAGATCTCATTGGTGCTGTTAAAAAGGCCGGATATGCAGCATCATTTGTTGACCAGAAAGATACGGAACATGATACAAAAAAAAGGAATCTGGAAATAAATAATCAGTTTAGAAACTTTGTTATCAGCTTTATATTAAGCTTCCCGATGATTTATTTCATGTTATTTGACTTTTTTACCTGGATCCCAGGAAGAGTTCTATTTTTCCCCTATATCGGAATAGTTTCCTTAATATTGTCTACACCGGTCCAATTTATAATTGGAAAAGGATTCTATAAAGGTATGTGGTCAGCGCTTCGCATGAAGACTTTTAATATGGACAGCTTGATTGCCATCGGTACCTCTGTCGCCTATTTCTACAGTCTGGTAAATTATCTTACCTATTTGTTTAATACCGGTTCATTTATCGGATTGAATGGAGCAAAGATACCTGAACTGTATTTTGAGACAGCAGCCTTTCTAATCACTTTTGTGATACTTGGTAAATGGCTTGAAGTAAAAGCTAAAGGCCGAACATCTGATGCCATTAAGAAACTCATGGGTCTCCAGGCAAAAACTGCCAGGGTGGTCCGTGACGGGAAGGTCCAGGATATACCTGTTGATCAAGTATTAAGTGGTGATATTGTTATGGTTCGACCAGGAGAAAAAGTACCGGTAGATGGTGTTATCGTAAAAGGATCATCCGCTGTTGATGAATCAATGATAACGGGAGAAAGTATTCCCGTTGAAAAGAACCCTGAAGATAATGTTATTGGAGGAACTATAAATAAAACAGGTAGCTTTGAATTTAAAGCAACTCGAGTAGGCTCAGAAACGACTTTATCACAAATAATCAGACTGGTAGAAGATGCTCAAGGATCTAAAGCTCCGATACAGGCTTTTGCTGATCGCATTTCAGCCTGGTTTGTCCCGGCAGTTATCGGTCTGGCTATACTTACATTTGTTATCTGGTTCTTTGTATTAGGATCAACTCTTTCCTTTGCGTTGATGGCCTTCACTGCGGTCATAGTGATCGCCTGTCCTTGTGCCCTTGGACTTGCCACACCGACCGCTATTATGGTCGGAACCGGTAAGGGAGCAGAACATGGGATACTGGTCAAAGGAGGAGAGCCTTTGGAAGCAGCAGATAAAATTAAAGCAATAATTTTTGATAAAACAGGTACATTAACAAAAGGTAAACCTGAGGTTACAGATATAGAAGCTTTACATACTATTGAAGAAGATGAACTGCTCGAAATAGCGGCATCTCTTGAAAAACAATCAGAACATCCACTAGCTGAAGCTATTTATAAAGAAGCTGAAGAAGAAGGTATATCCACACTTGATATCTCGGATTTTCAGGCAATTCCAGGACACGGTGTACAGGGAAAGATTAATAATACGGTATACTACTTCGGAAATAGAAAACTGATATCAGAAAAAGTAGGTCTTCCGATAGAACGTCTGAATCGTAAGATGAATAGACTGGAAGAACAAGGGAAAACAGTGATGATACTCGCAACTAAGCAGGAAATTTTAGGACTTATAGGTGTAGCAGATACTGTGAAGGAAACTTCTAAGGAAGCTATAGAAAAACTCCATAAAATGGGTATTACTACTTTTATGATAACTGGTGATAATGAAAGAACTGCACGAGCTATTGCTCAACAAGTAGGGATAACTAATGTTTTTGCTGAGGTGTTACCAGAAGATAAAGCACAGCATGTAAAAATGCTTCAAGAACAAGGTAAAAAAGTTGCAATGGTGGGTGATGGGATTAATGACGCACCGGCCCTTGCTCAAGCCGATCTGGGTATTGCAATGGGATCGGGAACTGATGTCGCCATGGAGACCGGAGGTATAGTTATTATTAAAAACGATCTGCGAGACGTAGTAAATGCTATCAATCTTTCGAAGGAAACCATGGGTAAGATAAAGCAGAATATGTTTTTTGCCTTATTCTACAATGTTATTGGTATTCCAATTGCCGCCCGTATATTCGTAGGTTTCGGACTTATATTAAAACCGGAACTTGCCGGTTTAGCGATGGCATTAAGTTCAATATCGGTAGTTGGTAATTCTCTACTACTAAGACAGTTCAAACCCGGTAGACGTAACTATGCTTCTCTTATTGCACCGGTCATAATGGGTATACTTTTCACAGCTCTCTTTATTGAATTTGCCAGGTTCAGTTCCGGCATGAACGCAGAAGCAAAAACTTTGAATGTTCAGGAAAAACAAAGCGTCTCAAATGAAGGAAAGGAAATACTTGCTGCTCTGCTTAAAGATGTGAATATTTCAGAGACCGATATTCAGAAAAAAGTTACAGATGATGGAACGGTGAAGTATTTCTTCATTACAAACAATAATGTTCCTGAGAAAATAACTGCTGATATTCCACAGGATGGATTTAATCCTGTTTATATCGGGA
The DNA here is from genome assembly GCA_964435665.1 of uncultured Gammaproteobacteria bacterium. Classification (GTDB taxonomy): domain Bacteria; phylum Patescibacteriota; class Microgenomatia; order UBA1406; family GWC2-37-13; genus MFZZ01. The sequence goes on from CAYSZW010000027.1 coordinate 9,390, forward strand.
GCAAAAAATATCTTCCTGTATACATAGGTGCCGCAGAAGCTGAAATGATGAAAAAAGAGAAATTGTTCTCTAAAGAAGGCGATACACTGGAAAACTTCTTTGGACAGAACGTAATTGTTTCAAAAGTATTAGCAAAAACTGATACAGTTCTAGATAATCTTCACTTTGTAAGTGGTGAATTTACAGATAACAAATAGGAACATTAACAAAATTATAAAGGTCCCGTTACAATAGCGGGGCCTTTATGATTTCTTCATGCTATCTTAATAGTTCATTTCATATACTGGTAGCAGTTATAAATTATTAATTTATCATGAGTAATCTACTAAAGATATGCTTACTTGGTATAGCTATAGCGATTGTAGCCATGTATGTATTTAAAATACCGGTAAGCTCAATGTTATTT
>CAYSZW010000028.1:0-9336 GCA_964435665.1 uncultured Gammaproteobacteria bacterium
AATAGAGGAAAAATTTCCTTTATAATACCGCCAACTGTAAAGTCAGATTGAGTATAGAACATAAAACCTGAAGTATCTAGATATTTTTGCAGTAAAGACATATAGATATCAGCTATGAAGAGTGACCTTTCAATGAAACCTTTAGTTTTTTTATCTTCTTTATATAATCGTCTGATATATTCTTTCTTACACGCTGGTTGAGTTTTTAAGAACGCAATACTGTTTTTAGCTATTCCGTATATGATGGGTATAGTTTTATCTTTGGAACCGGTATTTACTATTCTGAAAACATAGTTTTTTTCCGTTAAGTCCCGTAGCCATTCGTTAATTCTTTTTTCGTCTTTGTGATGAAGGAGTGTTTGAAAATGCTTACGAGTCAGGAATCTAAATCTATATAATAATAGTAATATCTCTTGTTGTTTTTTTGTTATGTGTGGTTGTAACATAAGTAAGTAATAGATCTCTCACATTCTCTCTATAAAGAGAGAAGAAATTATTCTATTTCTTATTTATAAGAATAAAAGATCACAAGCAAAAATAATTTAGACTGTTATAGCAATATATATTAGAGCTTTATTGTCGCAGCGGCTACGACAATTTTCTATATCGAAACTCTCTTTATTTCTTTAGGTATAGCATCTTTGACTTTAGCTCGTTCCCCCTTCACTGGTAATTTGATCTCTTCTTTTTTTACAGCTTTCTTTTCTACTATCATTCCATATTTATTCCGGGAGTATTCAACTACTTTATTGCGCGTACTCTCACAATTGATAATCGAAAAATTATCAGTAGTACCGGTGAACGCGTCTTGCGGTGTTAGGGCGTTGATTTTTATATAAAAATTGTATGAAGGCAGATTTGAAATCTCATTCTTTTGTACCTGAGGAGTAAATAAAGGTAACATCGTATCTTCATCCGTTGGGTTACTTGTTCTAAAAGAAACGATAGTACCCACATTAGCAAGAATGACTTTGAACATCTCTTTTTCCTCTATTTGAGATATGGTTTGATGAGCAAGAATTGTGTTTAACCGGTACTTACGTGCTTCAGATAGTATCTGTGCAAAGGTCATGGTTGCAAAGTTTTGAAACTCATCTATATATAAGAAAAAGTCTGTACGCTTCTCTTGCGGAATATGTACTCTTTTTAGTGCAGCAAGTTGTATCTTTGCGATAATGAGGCTTCCTAAAAATGAGGATGTATCTTCCCCTATCTTTCCTTTTGAAAGATCACAAATAATGATTTTCTTATTATTCATAATGTCGTCAAAATTCAGTTTACTTTTCTTTTGAATTAAAATATTCCGCGTCATGGTAGTTGTCAAAAATCTGCCCAATTTATTTGTAATGGGCGATATAAGCTCGGCCTGTTGAAAACTTCCTAATTTCCCAAACTCCTGCTTCCAGAAGTCCTTTAATATCTTATCTTGAAGTTTCTCAATTGCCTGCTTTCTAAACGATACATTGGTTAATAGCTTGTATACGGTAAATAACGTAGGATTATCAAGTTCTAAAGCAGTAAGAACCGTATTCCGCAATACATGTTCCATTCTGGGCCCTGAATAGCGTGCCGGATATAGTTTATGAAAGATTGAAATTAAACTTGAAACAATTAAATCTTTTTCACGCTGTTTCTCTGTATCTGAAACATTTGCAGACATCTCAAGCACGTTCAGCCCTATAGGATTAAAAACATCATAGGGATTAAAATAAACAACATCTTCCAACCGTTTATCGGGTATTACTCCGATAAGCCTTTCCGCTAAATCTCCATGAGGATCTATAATAGCTATTCCTTTACCGTTAATAATATCCTCATATATCATTTTGAGTAATAGCGTGGTTTTTCCCGTTCCAGTTGCACCGAGAACATACATGTGTCTACGTCTCTCTTCCAACGTCAATCCAATCGGAGTTATCGTTTCCCCATATACATTATGAGAGAAAACAATATCGAAGTTTATATCTGATTTTTTAAAATTTAATGGCGCCGGAAGCTTTGGGCTTTTATTTTGCACTAAATCTTCCGTCTTGGTTGTGGTGGTATAGGGGAAATGATATAAAGAGGACAATTCCGACACCGAAAGAATTGAATTGTTCGTCAATGACAATAGTCGATTTTTAAAAAAGAAATAGCTTATGTCATTTAATAGCTTATCCGCTATATAAACAGATAAAGTATTCTTAAGTTTAAGAGCTTGTGACGGATTTGCAAATGTATCAAATGACGATGTTATTCCTTTAATTCTTTTTGTATTATTTTCTTTAATATTAGACACGCTCACTAGCCTGATTGTTACTTCAAACAGTGGTTGGCTAATTTTATCTTCTATAGACTGAAAAAGAAGTCTTTTAGAGTTACCGAGTTCACTTATTCGTTTCGTTTTTGATCCATTCATCAAAGAAAATAAGATAGAGAAAATACCTGATTGGATCTTACCTGATATGTCTTTATTGTCGACTAACTCTCGCTTGAGAGTGTGTATATATTCTATAACTCTTCCATGAGTACTAGGCAAAACAGGAGCGGTTACTATTTGAAGCGACAATAGCTCATTGTTAGCCAATTTGGTCATATGAGCAGTCAAGTAGGCAATAGGATCAAATTCTGCCAGAGCTGATTGTTCCTGCAAAGGGAATATATATGATTTCGTGAGATTAAATTCCTTTAAAACGGTGTTCCCTGTTTTTGAAGGCAGATAGTCTTCTCCTTCCAAGACTTCTATCGAAGGTAAATAAGCAAGTAGGCTTTTCCTTATTATCGGAACATCTTCTTTAGGAATTCTAAGGAAATACCTGATACCTTCTTCTTTGGTGGATGCCAATTCACAACTAATATTTTTTTTAACTCTTAATAGTCTATCGACAAAGGAAGTCGGTTTTTGAATTGAATGTATTACTTTAAATAACTGATTTGTGGAGAACGCACTTTTCATGCTGTTATATGCAGGCGTGACTTCAAGAAAAGAATACTGCAGCTTTATAGTCCTCTTGATGCGAAAGTACTGGTAGACTGCTGTAATAATGCAAGCTAAAATTAAACAAATTACGGATACGTCAATCGCCTGATGCGTGAAAAGCACGAGTATATATGACGGTAGGACATCGGTAATATCTATCATATTTGCATTTTAGGCTATAAAGATAGGCCAATTTTACGAAGTATAGCAATAAGTAGGTGAAAATGGAAGCTGTTTCGTAATACAAGTTTTATATTAAAATGTAACCTGCAAATAGTCATACTTATTATTTGTTATAATCTACGAATAATGGCAACGTGTTCGATATTAGTAAAGGGGTATGCAAAATATATTTCCAAAAATATTTGGACCGCTAGCTGTAATGTGGTGCTTATAGAATCAAATGATCAAAATATACTTTTTGACCCAGGGTTAGAAAAAGAGATCCTATTTAGTAAACTTAAAGAAAGACAATTGTCACCTACAGATATTACTTCAGTTTTCATTTCACATCGCCATATAGATCATTGTTTTCTTATGGGTTATTTCGAAAAAGCACGCCTATATACAGGAGATATTATGATACAAAATAAAAAAGAATATAAACACAAAAGTGTAATAACAAATGATGTTACCATTTTCAAAACACCTGGACATACTGATGATCACGCATCATTGCTAGTGCGAACAAAAGAAGGAAATGTACTTGTGGCTGGTGATTTATTTTGGTATGAAGATAGTGAGGCTCAGATTGACATAAAGTCGCTTCTTAAGCGAAAAGATTCATTTGCAAAAGATCACGATATATTAGAACAAAGTCGTAATAAAATGCTCGGCTTATCGAACTGGATAATTCCCGGTCATGGAGAGTTAATAGAAATATCGTAGGTGTTTTTTTAATCGCTCATGAATAGGCTGCTTTGAACTGTGTTTACAACATTGAATATTGATATCTCATAGCATTAAGAGTATACTAGGTAACTTAGATATATATTTTTCAATCCTTGATATGAGTTCAGAAATTAGTGCCGTCATTTTAGCAGGTGGACTTGGGAGCAGAATGGGCAGACTTACCGATGAAACACATAAAAGTATGCTTGAAGTTGATGGCAAACCTGTAATAGGGCATATTTTAGATGGTTTACAAAAAGAGTTTGGATCTGCACGGGTTATATTAACGACAGGACATAAGGGTGAACAGATTAGAGAAAGATTTGGATCTAAATATCGAAATATAGATCTTGAATATGTGCATAGTCCAGATCACTTAGAAGTCAGGAAAAGATTACTTCTAGCGGACGGTTTAATTAATGGGCCTTTTTTTGTTATGGGGAGTGATGTAATAGCCCACTCTAGTCAACAGGCTCATATGGCTTCAACGTTTGATGCAAATTCCGGAGACATATATGGAGTTATATCAGGCGGAGTTGACTTACAACCGGCACCAACTCATGCTTTAATATTTACCGAAGGTAACAATGTGACGGAGATACAAACATATCCTCCATTCCATACTGATGGTAGAACCCCTTTACGCGATATGAGCTTATGGTATTTTGATCAAAAAGTCATGCATGTTCTCAAAAATGCTCCTGACATGGAACTTAACATATCTCCCGTTCTCAACGAAGGAATAAAACATGGCGCAGATTATCTTATTGAAAGATACTTTGATGAATGGTATCATTTCGGTACGCCGGAAGATCTCCAATCGCATATAAATTTTAGAAGAGATAATATATGACAAATATAGTAAATGAGAATAATTGTTTTATTTGCAATAGAATCGAACAAATAAAAAATAATACAAATCCGTATTTAGTAACTGAACTTGAAACTTGTTATGTAGTACTTGGAGATAATCAGTTCTATAACGGATATACTATTTTACTCTCAAAGACTCATACACCCGAATTGCATTTGTTACCTAAAGACATAAGAACAAAACTTTTAATTGAAATGGCTATTGTTGGGGAGGCGGTCTTTGCCGCTTTTCAACCAAAAAAACTGAATTACGAGTTATTAGGAAATGAAGTTTCTCACGTACATTGGCATATTTTTCCACGCTACCTAGATGATCCCAATCCTACAATGCCTATTTGGGTTGTTGATAAAAGTATTAGGAATGCCAATAACACAAAGCCAAACAGTAAGAGGTTAGAAAATCTTAAGAAAGCTTTATTAACTGAAATAAATAAAAGAATTATACTTAAATGAAAAAATACGCATTAATAACGGGAGCGTCAAAAGGAATTGGTAGTGCTATAGCAAAGACTCTGGCACAAGATGGTTATGTTGTAATAATCCATTATTTTCGAAATAAGGAAAAAGCCATATTATTGCAGAAAGAGATAGAAGCGGCTAAAGGTACAGCCTATTTAATAAATGGCGATCTTAGTAATATTGAAGAAATTAAGAGTATTTTTACTGAACTAGAAACTATCACGCCAGTGTTAGACTTACTAGTTAATAATGCAGGTGTATATTTCTCTTATCTGATCGAAGACTACCCAATTGATAAAGTCGCATATACATTGAATGTTAATTTTTTGTCTCTATTTCTATCCACACAACTTGCGCTCTCCTTTTTAAAAAAATCAACAAGTGGTCATATTATTAACATTTCTTCGAGATTAGGAAAAGAAAAAGTTCTCTTAAAAAGCTCGGCCTATTCTGCTTCAAAAGCCGCAGTTATTCAGTTTACCAAATCATGTGCACTCGAATTTCAACAATACAGTATTAGAGCTAACGCCATATGCCCAGGATTTACAAATACAGATATTAATCAGTCTGTTTTAAAAACAGAAGAGGACAGAAAAAGAATAATTTCTGGTATTCCCCTTAACAGAATTGCTGAACCGCAAGATATTGCAAATGTTGTTAGTTTCTTAGCTTCCGATAAAGCCAGCTATATAAATGGTGAAGCGATTGGAGTAAATGGTGGCAGCATTCTCACATAGTTTCAAGTGAAATTATTTTTATATGAAAAATTCCAACTTACAATTAGTAAAAAAAACTTTAACAGATTCTTTTGAGACCTTACAAGCCAATTCAGCAGGAAATATAGTAATAGTCAACAAAATAGTACAAACGTTAGAAGGTGCTTTATTGGACAAATATTTTACTCTCGAAGAAGAAAATGAATTGTATAGCTTCATGCAAGAAAACAATATGCTTTCTATCTTTCAAAAGGCTTACGAGATATTTGAAACAAATTTAGAGACTGAATTTGCAAGTTCATTAATAAACGAAAAAGGTAACCCCCACGAAAAGTTTAGCAACTACTTACTTTATAAACGCTTTGTAACATTACTTACTAATGAAATTAGTTTAGCTTCTATTACCAATATGGATAAGGTTTTATTTATAGGTAGTGGACCTATACCAATTACTGCAATCTTGATGCACGAATTATGCGGAGCTAAAGTAGACTGTGGAGAACGATATAAACCATCCGCAGATCTATCTGAAAAAGTTTTAGCTAAATTAAATTATACAGATTTTATCCATGTTATTAATAAAGACGGGGTAGATACTGACTATTCTCAATACTCGGTAATCCTTGTAGCGCTTTTAGCAAAACCGAAAAGTGAACTACTTAAAACTATCTGGAAACAGGCACCCAGCGGGACAAGAATAATCTGCCGCACCTCTGATTTAGTTAGGCAGGCATTTTACGAAACGACACAAGAAGACCTTTTTAAATCTTATACAATAGTGAAAAAGTTATTCGCTACGGGTGACCAAACAATTTCATCTATTCTTTTAATTAAAAGCTAATATGCTTACTCCAAATATTAACTATAAAAGCCTCAGTCAATCATATCTTTTCCCGGAAATGAAGAGGCGAGTGAATTTATTTACTTCAAAATATCCAAATATTCATATCTATAACTTAGGAGAAGGAGATACGACTCAACCCATATCCCAGACTGTTGCCAATGCTATGGTAGCTCATGTCGAAGCAATGAAAAACAAGAAGGCCTTTATGGGATACGGGGATCCTTTAGGAAGCATTAATCTTCGTGCTTTGATTAAAGACTTTTATAATGATTTTATAAATAAACCTTTGGATATTAGTGAAATTTTTATTAGTGACGGAGCTAAAGCGGATCTTTTCAATCTACAAACACTATTTCAAGGAAAAATGAAAGTCGCAGTACAAAGCCCCTCCTATCCAGTATATATTGATTCACTAGTCATAAACGGAAATGCAGGGAGATTGAAAGGCCACTCTTATGAAAATATCACCTATCTAATTGGGAATCCAGAAAATAACTTCAGTCCACCTTTGCCGAATAAAAAAATTGATTTATTCTATCTTTGTTATCCCAATAATCCTACAGGCACGACCGCCAATAGAGAACAATTAAAAGAATATGTAGACTATGCCATAGAAAACAAAGCAATTATTATTTATGATGCTGTATATAGTTGGTTTATTCAAGATTCCAAAATTCCTCAATCTATTTATGAAATTCCTGGTGCGAATAAATGTGCCATAGAGGTGCAGAGTTTATCAAAACTTGCAAGTTTTCCTAGTATCCGTCTTGGATGGACAGTAGTTCCGAATAATTTACTTGCAGTAAAAGGACAGATAAATGCTATTTGGAAAAGGAGGCAGCAAACTTCATTTAATGGTGCATCTATTATTTCTCAAGCGGGCGCCATAGCTTTGTTTTCAAAGCAAGGTTTGGAAGAAAATAAAAAACATATTCTTTATTATATGGAAAACACATTGTTAATAAAAAAGACCTGCCAAGGGCTAGGTTTAACATGCTATGGAGGAGAAAATGCGCCCTATGTTTGGATTAAAACACCTAATGGAATGGGATCGTGGGACTTTTTTGAAATGTTATTAAAGAAATCTCATATTATATGTACTCCAGGGGTCGGCTTTGGTGAGTCGGGAGATGGTTTTTTTAGACTCTCAGGTTTTTCTACAAAGGAAGAAACAAGTGAAGCTCTAAAAGAGATGGTGAAATTATTTTCCTAATTGATATCTTTATAGAATATCGGCTTATTAAATTGTTAATCTAATCATCTTGTTTATGTAAGCTTTTATCGATGCTACTACTATAAAAGATTAAATGATATCTTAATATAAGATAAACTTCCTTAAAAAGTAATAATGCTAGAAGATTTTATACCTAAAGCCTTAGCAATTTTAAGCAATATATCCAATGAAGGATTTGCATCACCGCGTTCAATTCGAGCGTAATAGTTGGAATGAATTTCGACTAAACCAGCTACTTGTGTCTGACTCATTTCTTTCTTTTCTCGAGCTTGTTTGAGTTTTTGACCAAATTCAATTCGGGATTTCTGGTCTGTTAACCTGTTCATATTGATCTATAGTATATCATAAATAACCTCATAATATTATAGGACTCTTATTTTACATAATCACCCTTGACATTATCCCTGTCAGAGATATATACTATCTCTATGAGAGATAGTTATTTTATCTAAATTTATGGATACTAATAAGATTTTACCACTCCTTAATGAAGATTTGAATACATCCGCTCAACCGCATACTATCCCTTACAACTTAAACATGGAAGTGAACTCTCTAAACAACCTTCTTCATACGTTATTTCCTGAAAACAGAGCCGAAGACAAGGAACTTCTTAAAGTAAAACAGATATTAGGCGAAAAGGGAAAAGAACTTACTTCCGAACAGGTGAAAGACTTAATGACTAAAGTTCAATATTTAGTTCAATCTTGGCTTAATGAATACGAACGGCAGATATTTAAAGGTCAAACGTTACAAGAGTTATTAAGTTCAAAACAACTATGACACAAAAAAAGGATGATGCTGTGGTTGAGTCGAAGAACGCTGTATTGTACTTACGGGTTTCTACCGAAGAGCAAGTTGACAATTTCTCTCTTGATACTCAGGAAGACATCTGTAAAAGAGAAGCTTTACGGCGAGGATATACCATTACCGAAATATTCCGAGAAGAAGGTCGTTCTGCCAAGACTATAATCGGTCGTCCTACGTTGCTTCAAATGCTTGAATACTGCCGCAGAAACAAGAGGACAATCGGGGCGGTATTTATATATCGGCTTGATAGAATATCACGTCAGACTGCCGACTATTTAGCTATTCGTAAAAAACTCACCGAGTGTGATATTACTCTAATTTCCGCTACAGAGCCTACAGGAAACAGTCCTACAGAGAAATTAGTTGAAACAATGCTTGCCGGATTTGCTCAGCTTGATAACGACGTAAGAAGTGAGCGAACCAGAAATGGCATGAGAGCACGGTTTCTGTCCGGATTATTTAATGGCAGACCACCAGCCGGATACCTTATGAAAGGCGGAATTGTCATTAAAGACCCTGAAGGTTTTGACAAAATGAAAGAAGCTTGGGA
>CAYSZW010000029.1:0-5877 GCA_964435665.1 uncultured Gammaproteobacteria bacterium
TTTCATGTTTACAACCAACGATGGAAGCAAAGAAAGTCGCATATATTCTATCTCTTTAGAAATTGTGTTAGCTAGTTTTAAATGTTGATCTTTTGGTAGATGTAATTTTTCAATTACTTCACCAGAAATCATTGAATAATTTACAACTTCATGTAAACCTAAATCTCTTAAATAATATTTTGTCTTTTGTAGTATAGAAAATAGTTTTTCAAGTTCTTTTGGTTGTTGAATATACACCATGGGAGCAATATTATTTGGCAGATTGTAGTAACCATATACTCGTGCTACTTCTTCTATAATATCCTCTTTTATAGCAACATCGTCATGTCTATAACTTGGAATTATTACTTTAAGAGTATCTTCATGTTTTGTAGTTTTAAAACCTAGTCTTTCTAAAATATCAATAATTTTTTCTTCTTCTAGTTCTATTCCCATGACTCGTGTAATATCTTTGAATGAAACTGTAATATGTTTTTCATGAGGTTTGTCGGAATAGATATCATATAATTCAGATTCAACAATACCACCAGTCATTTCATTTAATAAATCCACACCATAAACTAACGTTGTTTCTACGCGTTCTGGATCTAAACCTTTTTCAAAATAGGTAGCAGCCATTGTTCGTTGACCAGTAGTCATAGAAGTTTTACGAATTTTTCGTTTGTTGTATGTTTGTATAAAGAACACAACAGTTGTTGTATTGGACGTTATGGAAGAATTTAAACCTCCCATAATGCCACACAGATCTATTAATTTACCAGATCCGTCTTCTATAACAATATCTCCACCGGGAAGTTCAAATTCGCGATCATCCAGTGTCTGAAGTTTTTCACCTTTTTTACTTTCTCGAAGAATCATTTTACCACCGGCAATTTTGTCATAATCAAACATATGAGTTGGTTGACCCAGTGAAACCATAAGATAATTGGAGATATCTATTACATTATTTATTGATTTAATGTCAACCATTTCGAGTCTTTTTTTAATAAGCTCTGAACTCTGTTTAATCTGAACATGAGAAAAAATAAGTGCTGTAAATCGTTGACATAGATTTCTATCAATTTCTACATCTAATTTTTTTCCAGTAGGAACGGGTTCCGCTTTTAGATTATTAAATGTATATGTTTCTAAAGGATTAAATTTAAGCTTTGCTTTTTTTCCAAATTGAGGAAGAATTGCTTGTGCTTCTTGGGCTATTCCAAAAACACTTGCCATATCTATTCGGTTTGAAGTTATTTCTATATCAAATACATAATCATCATCCATTTTTATGATATGTTCTACAGAAGGACCACTTAGTGATAAATATTTGCCAATTTCTTCTGGTGTGGCATCTGTTTCTAAGTATTCTAGTAACCAATTATAGGTAATTTTGATATTCATATTAAAATTGTTCCAAAAATCTAATATCACCACTATATAAAATTCTTATATCATCTAGGTTTAATCCTTCTTTCATCATAAAAACACGTTCTACACCAAATCCAAATGCCCAACCAGTATATTCATCTGGATTAATACCACCAGCTTTTAGAACATTTGGGTGAACCATGCCTGTTCCACCAAGTTCCAGCCAGCCAGATTTACAAAGTTTACATTTTTCTGTTTTGTTTGTATCTAAAAATCCGGTTCCATTACAAATACCACAGGTAATATCTACTTCAAATGAAGGTTCAGTAAATTGAAAATGGAATGGTCTTAATCTAATTTCACGACTTTCTCCAAAAAATTGTTTTGCAAAATAATCGATGGTTCCTTTTAAATGCGTAATATTTATATCTTTATCTATACAAAGACCTTCAAACTGATGAAACATAGGTACGTGAGACGCATCCCAGTTTGGTCTATATGTTTTACCAATATTAATCATTCTAATGGGAGGTTTACCTAGTCTCATCATTTCACGAGGTTGTCCAGAAGAAGTATGAGGTGTTAAAACCATTCTTCCGTATTTTTCATCTTTATTTCCTTCGATAAAAAAAGTTTCAAAATCATCTCGAGCTGGGTGATCGGCTGGCATATTTAATGCTTCAAAAGAAAAATGTTCCCATTCTACTTCTGGATATGTCATACGAATAAAACCTATTTTTTCAAAAATATGAGAGATTTCTTCTATTGCATGCGTAATTAAATGAAGGCTTCCTTTTGGATATTGAGTTCCAGGAAGAGTAACATCTGTTTGTGTTGTAGATTCTGATTGATCTATTAGTTCTGATCTTTTTGCTGAAAGTTTTTCTGTAATTTCTTTTTTAAGTTCATTTACTTGCTGTCCAAACTCTTTTTTTAATGAAGGTTCAACGTCTTTTATTTTTTGAAGTTGTTCGTTAATAATACCGTTTCTTCCTAAGTACTCTGTCTCAAGTTGCTCAATGGCAGTAATTGTAGTAGTTTTTTCTAATTTTGAAATAAAACCGGAAACAATTTCTTTATTATTCTCCATGAAGATAGTATATCAAGAATGATACAAATATTATCCCTTGATTTTAGATACAAAAGCTTGAAATACTTTTGGATAATCTAAAGCAAGTTGTGCTAATATTTTTCGGTCTACAGTAATCTTTTTTTCATTCATTTGATGAATAAATTCACTGTATTTCATTCCATTGTCTTTTAAAGCAGAGTTAATACGAACGATCCATTGTGTTCTTAAATCTCTTTTTTTATGTTTTCGACCTGCAAATGCATATTCACCAGCATGTAATACTGCTTCTTTAGCTTTTTTGTATTGTTTACTTCGACTCATCCAATACCCTTTTGCTAAGTCTAAAACTTTGTTATGTCTTCTTTTTGTTACAATTCCACCTTTTACGCGTACCATATATTATTTAAATTTATTATTTTAATCCAAGTAACTTTTCAATTTTTGTTTTAATCTTTCCTTCAACTGGCTTAAGTTGTTTTAATCTACGAACTTGTTTTTTAGATTTACCTGCTCGTAAATGTCTTAATTTAAGAGATCTATGAAGTACTTTACCGCCTGCAGTTACTTTAAACCGCTTTTGTGTACCTTTGTGTGTTCTTTGTTTAACTTTGTTTGCCATATTTGAAAACTATATTATAACGTAAATTATTGAAAAATGTTACTTTTTTGGTGAAACAACAGCGCGAATAACACGACCTTCTTGTCGTGGCTCTTTTGCAAGGTTAATTTCACCTAAATCTGCAATGAATTTATTCATTAATTCAAAGCCCATATCTTTCTTCATAACTTCGCGACCTCGCATAGTTAAGTTTAATCTTACCTGATTTCCTTCAGATATAAATTCTTTTGTTTTTTCAAGCATGCGTTCTAAATCTGCAGCTCCAATAAACAACGAAATTTGAATATCTTTTACAGTACTTTTTTTAGCACCTTTTTTTGCTTCTTTAGCTTTCTTTTCCTGGGTATACAAAAATTTCTTAAAATCAGTAATTTTTGCAACTGGAGGTGTAGCTTTTGCAGCTATTAATACTAAATCTAATCCTTGTGATTGAGCATGCTGAATTGCTTGATCTCTGGTTAAAATACCAACTAAATTACCTTCTGAATCGATAACACGCAGTTGATCTGCTTGTATGCGATGGTTTAAGTAATAAAATTGACCAGGTTGTTTATTCCTGCTGTATCTATTGTAATTGTTATTAGTCGTCCTCAAACGTGTTTTCGAAATCTGATAATATCTCAAATAGCTTGCGCTATAGAGTTTTGTTATTATAACGGCTTTTTACCTTATTTTCAAGGTTAAGTTCTGTTTTCAATCTGTTCTTTTGTTTCTTTTATAAAAGATGCAATGCTCATATTTTTATTTTCACCATTTCGCATACGAACATTTACTTGTTTTTCTTCTATTTCACGATCTCCAAGAACTAACATATAAAATACTTTTTCTTTTTGAGCATCTCTAATTTTTTTCTGCATTGATTCAGATTTCATGTCTACTTCTGCACGAATTCCAGCCTTCTTTAATTCTTTTTCAAGCTCAATAGCTTTTTCGTTATGGCGTTCTGCAATAGGAATTATCTTTGCTTGAACTGGTGTAAGCCATAATGGAAAGTTACCGGCATAATGTTCAATTAAAAATGCCAAGAATCGTTCATGAACAGAAAGTGGTGCTCGATGAATTACAAAAACTTCATTATTCTCTGCACCATGTTCATCAATATATCGCAAATCGAATCTCTTTTTTGCAGCAAAATCTAGTTGAATTGTAGACATTGTTTCTTCGCGACCAATAACAGATTTAAACTGTACATCTACTTTTGGACCATAAAATGCAGCTTCATCATCTGCTTCTTTGTATTCAACGTGCATTTCTTCAAGAACTTCTCGTAAAACTTGTTGTGTGTATTCCCAACTTTCTGGTTCATCAAAATATTTTTCTGTATGTTTAGGATCCCATTTGGAAAGTCTAAACCAGTATTCTTTTAATCCAAATAATTCAAAATAATCCTGTGTCAGTTGAATAACAGCTTTAAATTCATCTTTTATTTGATCTTTTCGAGCATAAATATGAGCATCATTCATACTCATTCCTCGTACTCGAAGAAGTCCAGCAAGTGTTCCAGAAAGTTCATTTCTATAACACGTACCATATTCGGCAAAACGTAGAGGTAAATCTCTATAACTTCTTTGTTTATGATTATAGATTGTATGGTGATGAGGACAGTTCATTGCTTTTAAGTAATACACAGCATCATCCATTTCCATACCAGGGTACATTGAATCTTTGTAATATGGTAAATGTCCAGAGCGAATATAAAGTTCTTCTTTTGCAATATGAGGAGTTACAACACGTAAGTATCCATAGTTTGCCTCTTTTTCTATAACAAGTTTTTCTATTTCATTACGAACTATTGTTCCCTTTGGTAACCACATAATAAGACCTTTACCTACTGCTTCATCAATAAAAAATAAATCTAGTTCCTGTCCCAGTTTTCTATGATCTCTTAATTTTGCTTCTTCTTGTTGTTTTAGATATTCTTCTAATTCATTTTTTGTTGGAAATGCTGTGCCATAAATACGTGTTAACATTTTGTTTTTTTCATTCCCACGCCAATAAGCACCAGCAATAGAAAGTAATTTAAAATGTTTTAATTCTTCTTTTGGATTTTCAATATGTCCACCTTTACATAAATCTGTAAAATTTCCAGCTGTATATGTTGTAAGGTCTTTACCTTCTTCTGAAAATTCATTAATTAATTCTGTTTTATATTCGTTCTTTTTATACTGTTCTAATGCTTCTTTTTTTGAAACATCTTTCTTTTCAAAACCATTCCATTTTTTAACTAATTCTCGCATCTTTTGTTCGATTTTGCCCAAATCTTTGTCAGAAATGGGTTCTTCAAAATCAAAGTCATAATAAAAGCCTTCATCTATAGGTGGACCAATTGTTAGTTTTGTGTTTGGATACAATTCAAGAACTGCAGCTGCCAGTAAATGTGCTGCTGAATGGCGTAGGTTGTTTAAATGCTCATTGTTATTCATAACAGTTATTATACATTCAAATTAATAATATTTTGGGCTCACATACACAGTGGCGCGCGCACTGTGTACGTAAGACGGTGGAGTTTATGGACCTCCTGGTCCTTGATACTTATCTGAAAGAGCTTGTAAGTGAGCAATATGTGCTTGTTTTTCTTCAGGCGACATATTATCAAAAGCAATCTGTAGTCTTTCATACAAAGGCATTTCTGCTTGTGGTTGTTCTTCTAAAACACAACCTGAGAATGCTACTTCTGCTTTTTTTCTAATCTCTTCTTCAGATGATCTGTAATATTCTGACATCAAACTCACCTCCTCTCTGTATACAACTTATAAAAAAACCTCCCTTTCAGGAGGTTTCTATAGTTGTAATAGGTACCACTACAAAAACTTCCCGAAAAACGGGCAAGTAGTAG
>CAYSZW010000029.1:5977-9164 GCA_964435665.1 uncultured Gammaproteobacteria bacterium
TATAGTTGTAATAGGTACCACTACAAAAACTTCCCGAAAAACGGGCAAGTAGTAGTGGTAGTGAGTTTATAAAAGAAATTATTCATAATTTTGCAAAAAAAAACCTCCGGATGGAGGCATTAATCATTACAATACCTCCACATATTATGCGGTGGTAGTTAAGTTGTTAATGATTTTGTTTATATTCATTCAGAAATTATTGTATCAGCAACAATAGTAAAGTCAAGTTTAAATGGGTGTGGTCTGCATTTTCATGCAGACCACGGATATCGTCATCCAGTCATTGCGCCGTTCACCCATAACAAAAATAGTGTGAATAATGCAATGACTCCGATGCCGATCAGATAAATTACTGATCGTTCCTTCAAGCTACCTTTTAGCATGTGTTGTCTCCTTTATTTCTCTTCTGTTCTACGTCCTAGTATCAGCAAAACAATGAAAATAATTGCCAAGATGGCAAATATGATTTGGAATAATGAAGTTGCCATTATTCGCTCTACTTCGACATATCCTAATAGAAGCATTGCTAGAAGGGCAATGATCATAAACAAAACTGCCATAAGTGTGGCAAGTTGTGTGTGTCCACTCGGTCTCATAAAATCTCCTTTAAAAGTACAGTGAAAGTTAGACTTGAAGTGTACATTATACCACTCCAACAGCCTTTTTGATACGAACTAATGTTTCTGAAGCAATTTTTTGTGCTTTTTTAGCACCTTCTATACGTAGTTCATGAATATAATCTCGATCATTCAAAAGTTCCACTTTTTTTGCTCTTATATCTGCAAAATATGTCATATAGACATCGAATAGTTCTTTTTTAATTTCAACATCACCAATTGTTCCTTTTCTATATCGTTCTTTCATATCTTCAATTTTATTTTTGTCATATTCCAATAATTCAAAATAGGTAAATGCTACGTTTTTTGCAGGATCTCCAGGGTCTGTAGGATGAATGCGTGCTGGATCTGTAGTAATAGACATAATTTGTTGTCGAATAGTCTTTTCATCTGCAAATACAGGAATATCATTATTTAATGATTTACTCATTTTGCGAGTGCCATCTATTCCTATAACGCGAGCAGTTTCTTTTTTTATTGAAAGTTTAGGAATTTTGAGTACATCACCATATCGATTATTAAATGTTCTGGCCATTTCACGGCAAATTTCTACATGTTGGCTTTGATCTTCTCCAACAGGTACAACATCTGCGTCAAATATTAAAATATCAGCAGCCATTAATACTGGATACGAAAAAAGTCCCATACTAATAGCATCGTGTTCTACTTCATTTTGAAGTTTATCTTTATATGCATGCATTCTTTTTAGTTCAGATACGGTAACTACATTATTTAAAATAGTTTGCAGATAGGTAATTTCTGGAATATCACTTTCAACATAAAAAGTCGTTTTTTTTGGATCTATACCAAAAGCTAAATACTCTGTGTAAATATTCATGGTATTATCCATTACTTCTTTTTTATTGAATACGGTATTTAACGAATGAAGGTTTGCAATAAAGTAAAAACATTCTCCATGTTCTTGATATTCAACATGAGATTTAACTGCTCCTAAATAATTACCTAAATGAAGTCCTTTTGTAGAGCTTGGGTTTATACCAGAGAGTATACGTTTCATAGGAAGATTATACAAAATAAAAATGGTGCGCGCGCCTGGACTTGAACCAGGGACCTCTTCAATGTCAATGAAACGCTCTAGCCAACTGAGCTACGCGCGCATGCAATGTATTCTACCATAAAGTACGTTTGCTATAAAGGAGTTTTGAATGAGTAACTGGAGCGATTTCCATCGCTCCAGTTATTGTATTACCGCCTCCAATCCCACTTAATTTTATTGGTAAGTTTTATATAATTTCCGTCAACTGAACCGATTTCTCGTTCCAGGTATGGAATATACTCTTTGAAGGCCAAATTCATGATCTGGCCGACAACTCTGATTGCAGAATAGTGAGGCATATCATCTATATACTCTTTTACATCTTCAAAAAGAATCTTTAGAAAATGATATTTATATATCCTTTTCTTTCGATCCCAGTGAATGTAAAGGATATGCAGAATATCTTCTGCTAGTCGTATTACTATTTCCTTTCCGGGTTGCTTCTTAGTCCGTAGTATCATAAGTGGAATTTCTGACAATTTGTCGATAAATTGTCTTTCCCTCAATCTGCCATCGGTTCTAAAAACGGGTTCGTCTTTAGAAACCCATTCAAGTTCTACTTGGTCAGTCATATCTTTCTCCAATAAGTGGGTTTTGTAAAGTGCGGTGGTGAGTGAAGAGCAAACGCTCTTCACTCACTGTTGAAATGGTTAGCTAACCGGATAATCATTCAACAATCGAATGAAATCGGCATATCTAACCTTACAGTCCCAATCGGGTTCATTTTCAGTAACTTTTGGTATGAAAAGAACCACACAAATAGAAGTGTTTCCTTCTTCCACAGTATCTATGCGTAAGGTGAAGTTGTCGTTAGGGAAAAGCTCTTCACCTTTTGGTAGATGTGGGTTGTCGATAGCTTGTTTAACTGCGCTTTTAATATCTAAAGGCAATTCAATCCAATCTTTGTTATCTCGGATAAGTTTTACAACGTTATCTTGAAAAAAAGCGAAACCTGAGGGAGTACCTACAAGTTTATACCACTTTGATAATTTAGACATACTATCTCCAGTTCTTGTTAGTTACGATTGATCCGCTCATTATACCTTAAGTTAATAAGACGGTCAAATATTATAGGTTTAAGAAAGATTGGTGGATGAAGCGTCATTGCATCATCCACCAATTGGTAAGTTTAGTTAGCTAAATAAATTAGCAAACTGTGAGTAGCTTACCACTACTGGGTCTCCTCCCCGAGGGGTAATCTGGACAGCTTGTGCGCCCAGATCCAACGGAGAATCGTCTATTCGTTCTATTAAAACGTTGGTCCTTCGAACGGAAGGAGATCCATTTTTAATAGAACTTACTGCACTCCTCAGATGAATGCGAACTTCACCTTCTGGAAATCGCAGTTTTGTGGGAGTGGCAGTAATCATACCAATCCCGGCTAAAACTCGTGTTTCTGTTGGCTCCTTTGCCATTATTCTGCTCCTTTGCAGATATTAAATATGGGTATTTCCCACGTTTATTATACATCGTATGATACTATCATTCAAATAGATTTAAGTAGCGTCCAGCT
>CAYSZW010000030.1:0-8922 GCA_964435665.1 uncultured Gammaproteobacteria bacterium
TATATCTTTACCAATAAAAAATCCCGAGACAAGCTCAGAATTTTTTATTGGTAGCCCTAAGTGACCTTAATTCAAAACCCATATTAGAGCTACTGGAAAAGTTGAATTCTTTTCAGGATTCTTACAAAGAGTTGGTAAATACTGAATAAATAGGAGATAAGAGGAGTAGCTAGTCTACCGCTTTGTTTTCCAAAACTTAGTATTAACTAATATATGTCGGAGAGGCTTGAAAGGGACTAAAATGGAATTTGAAAACTTACTTATGAAGATGATACTTAAGTATTGTCGGGAAAATAATATTAAAGATATAACTGCTGACGATGCTTGGGAGATTGCTAAAAGAATTGGAGCTATAGCTAAAAAGAAGCCAAGAAGAGAAATCTATGCTTGATCGGGGCTCTTTCTATAATGCAGTATTTGTTGTAAAATTAGCTTAATTGAGACAAAATCATGGAACTATCAAACTTTATAAAATACTGCATGGGTTATGTTAAATTAACCCAAAAACGAACTTTGGTTAGTCAACAAAAGTACTCTTTAGAGTTGTCTGAAGAGTATTTTAATTTAGAAGGGCTTTTAAATGGTGACTTGGATGGCGAGCTGGGGGAGATGGTCAATTTAGAATTGTTCTATTCTCTAGATCCAAAAGAAGTAACTGAAGAGCAAAAAAAGCAATACAAGAAAGAAAAAGAGTTAGCTAATCAGATTCATGAGATATATAGTAAGTATCAAAATGACCAATTTACAAAACAGATTGTGTTTAGTTTTGGGTATTTTGAAATAGAAATACCGATAGAAGATGATGAACAGCAGGAAGCTCTTGATGTATTAGAGGAAGAAACTGTTATAAAACCTAAATCTAAAATTGATCGTTTCCCTCTATTTTCCATACCGATAAATATTGAAACTGACAAAGGAAAGTATATTTTATACTTCGGAGATCCAGAAATACAAATAAACATTAGTTTCCTAGAGCCGATACTGGGAGAAGATTTGTATTATCAGCTAATTAGTGAGATAAGTGATTATGAGTTGGACAATAAATTAAGTTTACCGTTGCAAAATCCAGATGTCTTTACAGAAATTTGGCATAGCATAAAAGAAAAAATAAAATTAAAGGAGGTGAGTTTTGATGAAAGCTCTTTCAAGCTTAATGAAATGAAAATAGCCTTGAGTCCTAGAGCTAACTACTTTTTAGCTGAGGATTTAGAGAAGCTTTCTAAGTTAAACGAAGAGGATTTAATTGGTACTTCTTTGAATAGTTGGGTTGATGATTCGGACTTAAATGTTGAAGGCTCAGTACCATTAGAACATGAATTATTTTTCCCATTTAAATATGATAAATATCAATTAAGAACCCTTTCTTTATTGAAAAATAAAGCATCTATTATTCAGGGACCTCCAGGAACTGGTAAGTCTGAAACTATTTCAAATATTCTTTGCCACCTTGCTGCGACTGGAAATAAGGTATTGTTTGTAAGTCAAAAAGCTCAGGCGTTAAAAGTAGTAAAAGATAAATTAAAGAAAACAGGCATAAAGTACTTGTTTGGTTATTTACCAAATCCAGCCTCTATTCAATTAGGTGAGGAAGATGAAATTGATGGGATAGCTCCTCAATTAGCTGGTTTATCTAATTACGTATCTACTTTAGGATACAAGTTTAATTCCCGACAACGACTAGTTGAATATGATGAAAACAATACAACTACAAACCCTGATTTAGTAGGAGTTGTAGACAATAAAGTTGAGTTGAAGAGTTCATTCCAAGAGACAATGGATATGGAAAGAAAGATTTATCAGCTTCATAATGAACTAAAATTGTTAAAGGTTTATGATTTACCAATTACAAATCAAAGTCGCTTCGTAGATGAATTTACTCTGGAGAACTTACTTTCAATACAGTCGTTGAGGGAAAAGATTTCCAATTTATCTAAACAGGTAATCAAGTATAATAAAGACCCTCGTAAAGTGGAATTTGATAAAGAATTCGTAAACTTGGATTTATCCAATCAATTGTTTTCCCAACCGATTGAAGCTATTAGAAATGATGTAGCAAAAACTGGCTATGATAGGCATTCTGGCTTAATGAGAAAAGCTAATAATTTGTTAAGAAATTCCCGAACATCTAAATATCGTTCGATTTTGCCTAGAGAAATCATTGATATTATTGACTCCACACTAGCTGAAAATATATCTAGGAAGCAACAAACTGACTTTATGGATCTGTTGCTTTTCCATGTGCAAACTCATGAAAATATTACAATTGTTAATGATACTAAAATTCGCTTAGAAGATTTATTAGAAACTTGTGGTTTATCAAGTGCAGAATATTTAGGATTACTAGAGAGACATTTAGAAGACTTAGAAAAGTTTGATGAGGTAAAGTCTAATATAATCAAAGTTTTTGAGATAAAGAATGAATTAGAGAGATTACAGAATAAAAGCCTCAGCCCAAATTCTTTAACCAAACAACTAGAAGAAGTTGAAGTTTCTCAAAATAAAGAAATAATAAAATATATCCAAAATATTGTTAATAATAAAATTATTACACAATGGAAACAAGGTATCACTATAAAGAAGATAATTGAGAAACTAGCCAAAGCATTTGGTAAGTCAAAAAAAGCCTATAAAACTTTTGATAATCTTAGAAAAGATCCTGATAATTTTAATGCGATTAGAGATTTAATTCCCGTTTGGATTATGGAATTAGACGATGCGAGTCGTATTATACCGCTTGAAGCTGGTATGTTTGATTATGTAATTTTAGATGAAGCTTCGCAGTGTAATATCGCTTACACCTTGCCAGCAATGTACAGGTCTAAAAGAACATTATTTGTAGGAGATAGCGAACAGATGAGAGACAATACGGTAATGTTTAAGTCTAACCGTGCTTTTGATGAGTTAGCTAAAAGATATAGAATTCCTGATGATATGCAGATTAAAGCTACTGGTTCAGCAGTCCAGTCGGTATTGGAAATCGCAGGTTTGAGAGGGTTAACTAGTGAGTCCCTACATTATCATTACAGATCCCCCAAGGAATTAATAGGATTTAGCAATAAGCATTTCTATAAGCCAAAAGGCAAGGAACTAATCGCATTAAATAATTCATATCTTACATTTAAAGATACGAATAGAGTTTTAATTAATCATTTAGTAGAGTCTGACGGTAAAGACGAAATTTCAGATCATGTAAATGTGGCTGAAGCTAAAGCAATTTTAGGATTGTTTAAAGAATTAAAAAATGACGATAAATACAAAGATAAATCAATAGGTATTTTAACATTCTTCAATGCTCAAGCTTCATTTATACGAAGTTATTTTGAATCAGAAGGCTATAAAGAAGATAGGGATAATTATAAAGTAAGCATTATAGAGGGCATTCAAGGAGACGAAAAAGATATAATTATTTACTCGTTTGTAATTAAAGATGTAAGTCAAAAGAATAAATATATTGCTCTAACAGGTGAGAGTGGAGATATAAGATCTGATGTAAATAAGGGTAGGGTAAATGTTGCTTTCTCACGAGCTAGATTACAAGTCCACTGTTTTTATAGTATGCCAAAGATGCCAGAAGGAATTTGGCTTAAAAAGTATATAGAATATGTAGAAGAAAATGGAGAAGTAGACTTCTACTCTTCGGATCTTCAACCTTTTGACTCATACTTTGAAGAAGAGTTTTATGGATTAGCTAAAAATAAACTAAAGGGCTTACAGATTCAAAATCAAGTCAAAAGTTGTGGTTTCAAAATTGACTTCGTAGTAAGTAATCCTAAAAATGGAAGAAAGATAGCAGTAGAATGTGATGGTCCGTGTCATTTTAAGGATGAAATTGACCAAGAGTATGGAATATATATAGATAGCGATGAAGAGCGTCAATCTGTTCTTGAAGCTGCTGGGTGGGAGTTTTATAGAATTAAATATTCAGATTGGATAAATGAAGATTTTGATAAACTTGTACCTATTAACGAACTCCAAAAGATATTAAGCATATAGAAGTGAGTGATACAGAACTCGTAGTCACGCCATCTTTATTTTATCAATATAAAAAATGCCCTCATTGGATTTGGCATGATATTTTTAGCGACCCTAAAACCAAAGGTCAATTTACAGAACTCACTTTAAAATTATTTGAGCAAGGTAATTTACATGAAAAAGATTATGTAAAAGATTTGGATTGTAGTCCTGTTTTGGCTATAGATTCAACTGAAGCGTTTAATGAAACTATGGAATTGATGAAACAGGGTGTGGAATTAATTTATCAGGGTGAAATCCAGTTTGAAAAGGACGGGATAATATACAGAGGGAGACCGGACTTGTTAAAGAAATTTCCAGGAAAGTCAAGGTTTGGAGATTATTACTACTATCCAATAGACATTAAATCTTCTAAAGAGGTTAGTAAGGAACAAAAATTTCAGTTAATTCTCTATGCGATTATTTTAGAAGAATTACAACAATATTTTCCTGAAAAGTTAGAAATAGTTAATTCGGAGATGGACACTGTGGATGTAATTATTTCACCATCAGATAAAGAGGAAGCCCTGAGTAGAATTTATGAAATTATAGAAATAATGAAAGGTGCTAAACCTGAGTTAAAACTGGTTTCTACTTGTAAAGATAGTCCTTGGTATAGTTATTGCGTACAAGAGGCAGAAGCTGCAAATGACCTAGCGTTAATCTATAAACTTGATGGTAGATCTCACAAGGTTTTAAGAGAGGTAGGAATTAATACCGTTAATGATGTAGCAGAAATGGATATTAGTTCATTGCCAAAAGTACCATACGCAAGCCTTGAAGTTTTAGAAAGAATAAAAATCCAAGCCAAATCATTATTAGAAAAGCGTGTTGTATGGTTAAATAAACCAGAAATCCCAGACGGGAAAATAAAAATCTATTTTGATATAGAAGGAGATCCATTTTCTCATGTGGAATATCTGTTTGGTTTTTGGGTTGTAGGAGATAGTGAATATAAGTATGCTAATGTCAAAAATTGTGTAAAGTATCCGGAAGAAAAAAAGTATTTTGTTTACTTTTTAGCTGAAAAACCAACAGACGAATATAAGTTGTGGGAAGAATTTTTGGAATGGCTAAAATGTTTACCAACTGATGACTACTATGTTTATCATTATGCTGACTACGAAAGATCTAGGACTTTGAGCATGTCTAAAAAATATTCTAGTTCTCCGGAGTTTGAATATTTTTGTACTAGGTTAGTAGATTTCCAAAAGATAAGAGAGAAGTATGTTGTTTTCCCACTGTATTTTTACTCAATTAAAGATATTGCAAAGTCTGAGTTCGTTAATTTTAAATGGAGACACGAGAAAGCTGGGGGAGCACAAAGTATATCTTGGTATATGGAATGGTTGGAATCAAACAATAGGGACATACTAAGAGATATTATTGACTATAACGAAGACGATGTTCGAGCTACTGAGTTTTTTCATAACTGGTTATTGTCATCTGGGAACAAATAAAAAATAGGGTTAGGAGCTCCTATTTTGGTCTTTAAAGAGTATTTGCATATGCTAGTAGCATATTTATGGCAAAGAGAGAATTGCTCTCCCTTAGCCATTTTTAGATGTTAAAAGGATAAGGGATTTTACAAAAATATTTGTTAAAATTTCGGTGTTTGTTAAAACCGAAATACCAAGTAATCCCGAATTTACAACTATTAAAAAACTTGTTGAATTAAAACCGAATCATCAAGTAGAATAGGTATTTGCTATTGAGGGAAATTTTCGTCGTTCTCTTTGTTTAATTGTTCCAACTCCTGTTTGATAAAGAATTTGTTTTTAATCTTGCTCATATTTCTTTTTCTATTCATTGTATCTACGAAGTTCTTATATTCTTCTTCAGGTACAGTTGTAATGTCTACACCATTAACCATCATGACTTTAGGGATCTTGGATTCTAGCTTCGCTTGCTTAACAGTTTTGTAAACAAATTTAATAATCCACAAAACGATAACTACTATAAATATAACTCCTAAAATTGCCAACATATTTCTTCTTTAATTATTATATGGGCAACATAAAGCCCACTACTAGGTGACCTTTCAGTCATACCTACCTTTCGGTAGATAACGCAAGAAACGCCCTAATAATGGGTTCAATGTTTCTTGCGATTTAGTACCATGCCCTGTCTCACGACAGAGTTTAGGTGATAAGTTGTATTAGTATTATACCTCTGAGAGCGGGAAAATCAAAACTGACTTTTCTTTTTTGAGAGAGGTGAGATTTTGGATTGACATTGTTCCTTAATTCTGATAAAGTTACATTACAATTTTACTTTTTGACAGTCCCGAGCTGATTAGCGAGAAGGGCTTGCCTTAAGTTATAGATGAGAGAACTCAGAATTGCGAAGAGAATGATTATCTTGTTGTAAGAGTACCAAGAAAGGTACATATACAGAGATAAACTACTCCGAAAACTGCTACATCTGTACCAAGACTTAATGCTTAAAAGTGATAAGCGAACTAACAAGTTTGCCAATTCATTTTTTACGCATGAGCTTGGACTGAATATAAATTTCTACTCCTGCGTAAAAGCAGGAGTTTTTTGTGCTTGAAATTAAAGGAGCTGACAAGATAATAGCGATGCTCACAAGAAAGTATCCGCATCTTTCAACTGAGGAAATTCATAGAATTTCTAATCAGTACCTTGAACTTGCCCAAATCCTGTTGAGAATTTATAGAAGTAATAAAAGAAAGGAAAAGCAATGATAAGAATAATCGTTACTAACGATGAACTTGAGAAATATAGCTGCAAGGAATGCTTGCGTATTTATGAGCTACTTGAGCAATCCGAAAGTGTTCCAAATGGGGAAGAAGCGATACTTATGCTTAATCCTCTGGTACCAATTAATACATATAGATATAGAGCAAATGCTATGGCTGCGGAATTGCTACGACATACTTGCCCATTGCAGTTATTGGTTAAGGCAATTGTAAAGTCACATAGGGCAAAGCGGATAAGTGAGATGCGATTCCACTGAGGGTATTTTCATTTTGATTTTAATTGGAAACGAGGTTTAATTAATATAAGGACTAACCATGAAAAAAATATACAGCAAATTAAATACAGCTATCATTTATACCAGAGTATCATCACAAGACCAGTTAAAAGGCTATAGTCTTGAAACTCAAGAAAAGCTTTGTAATGAATACGCGTTAAGGAATGGATTAGAAGTCGTTAAAGTATTTAGAGAAGAAGGGGAGTCAGCAAAAACTACAGATCGGACTGAGTTGAAAGAGATGATTAAATTTATTTCTCTCCATAAAGGTAAAATTGGACACTTGATTATCTATAAGATAGATAGACTTACTCGTGATGGCTCAGACTACTTTAAACTTAAGACCTTATTTAGTGCTTATGGAGTAGAGCTGTTGTCAGCTTCTGAAGCTCTCTCAGATGATCCAGCAGGAAAGTTTATGGGAGGAATGCTAGCAATAATGGCTGAATTTGATAATAATAATCGCAAAGAAAGAACAGTAGGTGGGATGAAGGAAGCTTTGGCTACTGGAAACTGGACTTTCAAGGCTCCTATTGGATATAAGAATTCTAAACACGATAGAAAGAAATCTGGGCATTCAGTTATATCTGTAGACCCTGAATCAGCCCCAATAGTTAGATATGTTTTTGAGGAATACGCAAAAAATATTTATACCTATCGTGAACTATCTAAAAGAGCAAATAGGATGAGCAATGGTAAGTTCCAAATCTCACCTCAGTATTTAAAAAAGATTTTAAACAACCCATTCTATTATGGGCAAATAGAGTCTGCAGAATGGGAGATATCGGTCGCAGGTAATCATGAGCCCTTAATTAGTAAAGAGCTTTACGATAAAGTTCAAATTATCCAAACTGGTGGTGCTGTAAAGAACTTTCCTAGAAATAGAGACCATGCCGACTTTCCTCTAAGAGGAGTGTTATGTGCTTGCGGTGGTAGTATCAGCGGATATTGGACAACAGGTAAAATGGGTAAACGGTATGCTTACTATAGATGTGGTAAAAAAGATTGTGAGTTTAGTAAGCATATAAATAAAATAATCTTTGAAACTGAATTTACTTCTTACTTAGAGCAGCTAACTCCTGGGCTCGATAATTTAGAAATCTTAGAAGTAGCCATAAAAGAAGTTTTTAAACAAGAAGCTGGATTAGTCACTACTAACCATAAGAAGATAGAGTCAGAAATAGCAAATCTGAAGTTGAGAAAAGAAAATATGTTGGAGCTGAAGCTAAAAGATAATTCACTTATATCTGATGATGATTTTAAATCTCAAAATATCAAACTTGATAATCAAATACAAAACCTACAGCTATCGCTAATAGATTTTCAAAGTTCAGAGTTCAATGTGACTAATGCGATTGACTTCTCTTTTAACCTAATCAAAAACCTGCCAAAGGTATGGCAGGCTCTTGATGTAGTTGATTTTAAAGCGTTGAGGTCTATACTCTTTCCTGAAAATCTGGCTTATCATTATCCGGAATTCAAAACCCCAACTCTATCCTTTATTTACAGTATTAATCTATCTCTAAGTAACGAAAAAGAAACTTTGGTAGCGCTACGGGGAATCGAACCCCGATTTGCTGGATGAAAACCAGCTGTCCTGACCATTAGACGATAGCGCCGTATAAATATAAATAACTATCGAATAATACCATTATTTGGCATTTTTGGCAAGGTGTAGAACTCTCAGATTTTTGTTAAAAGGGTTTATTGATATAAAGGTAGTTGTATTTTACAACTTGAACTTACCGCATATCTATGCTATAATATAGTTGTTGATTTTACTTAGAGAAACAAAAATACAATTATAGCGATGGGCGTTCTAAAATCGAAACTCAAAATCATTTCAACACCACTATTACTGGTGTTGGTTTTCGTATTACTTGGTTATTTGAAGGTAGATGCTGCAACTTTACT
>CAYSZW010000031.1:0-8743 GCA_964435665.1 uncultured Gammaproteobacteria bacterium
CTCGAAAAACTAGTTTCACGTCTAGGTCTTGAGCAGAATGTAATATTTACTGGCCATGTCACTGAAGATGTGAAAGTGAAACTTATGACAGAAGCTTGGGCTTTTATATATCCTAGTCTTTGGGAAGGCTGGGGGATATCAGTAATTGAGGCTAGCGCTAGTGGAACTCCTGTAGTCGCATCAAATGTACCAGGGCTCAGGGATTCAGTCAGCAATCCACACAGCGGATATCTCGTTGAATACGGTAACGTGCACGGTTTTGCTGAAAAATTAAGGGTATTACTTACCAACAGTGCTATTAGAGATGCATTTGGTAGAGATGGTGTGGAGTGGGCAAACAATTTTACCTGGGAAAAAAGTACACAAAAGCTACTTGATATAATTAGAAAGACTCAACATGTTTGAAATTACAGTCGGCATAGCGGCCTTAAACGAAGAAGCTAATATTAAAAATGTTATAACAAATGTTTTATCACAAGATTTTGGGGAGAATAAACTCATTGAAGTTATAGTAGTTTCGGACGGAAGTACTGATAATACTGTTGAGGAAGTTAGGTCAATACAAAGTGATCTTATTAAACTTGTTGATGATTCTAAAAGAATTGGCAAAATAGCAAGATTTAATGAGATATTTGCCATGGCCAAGGGGGATATTGTTATCAGTATTGACGCAGATGTTATTCCTGAGACTAAATGCACCCTAAATACCTTGATTGAGCGTTTTAAAGAATCTGGGGTTGAATTTGTCAGTGGGAGAGCTGTACCTCTAAAACCAAGGAACATGCTCGAGCACAGCATCAACATTAGCAGGGAAACATGGGATGTTTTTCGAGATAAACTAAAGGGCGGTAACAGTGTCTATTCATGTAATGGAAAGTTCTACGGTATTACAAAAAAAGTTGCGAAAGACATGAAATTTCCAAGTATTGGCACAGCAGATCAAAGTTACATATATTTCTACTGTTTAAAACACGGGTATTCGACTAGAGGTTGTAGGGAAGCTAGGGTTTTATTCAGATCTCCTAGTTCTATAACCGAACATGTTAAACAAATAGAACGTTACAACAGCAAATTTGAACTAGCGTGGCGAGATGAGTTTGGAGCTATTGTTGAAAAAGAACATCAAATCCCAAGCAAACTCATGATTCAAGAGAAGCTTAAAATGCTGATCAAGCATCCATTACCTTGTTTATATCTTTACGTAATAAACTTTTATGCTAAGAAAATTTATAAACCAAGTAAAAAACGAGATCAAAATTGGGACGTCCAAAGTTCAACAAAGGGTAAAATAAACAATGATTAATAAAAAAACAATAACAATTGGTATACCTGCATACAACGAAGAAGGCAATATAGCTTACATACTAAGGGATATCCTTGCTCAAAAAGAAATAGACTACACCCTCAATGAGGTTATTGTAGCGTCAGACGGTAGTTCAGATAAAACATGCAACAAAGTCAGAGCTTTTGATGACAAGCGAATCACATTATTCGATTTCAAAGATAGACAAGGAGCTGCTGCAAGACAAAATTTTATTATGGAAAAGGCAGACTCAGATATATTAATTTTATTAAACGCAGATATTAAACTTGACGGAGAAACATTTGTAAACAAGCTCATTCAGCCAATAATTGCGGGTAGTGATCTTACATCGTCCAACATGCACTGTGTCAAACCATCAGGTTTTTTTGAATCAATAATTTCTTATAGCTTAGAATTTAAAAATTATGTGTTTGAGCATTATAAAAACGGCTTAAATGTTTATACATGTCACGGGGTAGCAAGAGCATTTTCAAAAAATTTATATAAAACCTTTAAGTTTGGCGACTCTGTTGGTGAGGATGCATATTCTTATTTTTACACAGTTTTTAATAAGTATAATTATGCCTACGCCAAAGACGCGGTTTGCTACATTAAATGCGTATGCTCGTATAAAGATAATTTAAAACAAAGCACACGAAATTTTAATGGTATAAAAGCCTTTGCTAAAAAATATGGTTACACTTATGTGAATTCGGAATATAAAATTGACCTAAAGCTCCTTACCAAAGGATTTATTATATATTTACTTAAAAACCCCATAAAAATGATTCTGTATTGCATAATTGTATTAAGTACAGCGTTAAGTAGCTTTTTTGTTAAAACATCCAACACTTGGTCTATCGCTAAGTCTTCGAAAGTCTTGAGGAAAGAATGAATAAAGTAATTCTTAGAAATAAAATCTATAAAACACTGAGTACCATTGACAGCTTACTATCGTTAAAAAACCCAATTACTGTGTTTTGTTATCACAGCATTGGGGATGACTCATTTAGATTCGCAATAAACCTTCAGGAGTTTAGTAAACAAATAGACTACTTAAGTAGGAACCTCATTCCACTAGACCACGAGGCACTTTTCAATGCGATTTGTGGAAAACGAGAACTTATGGAACCCGCTTTCATGATCACATTTGACGATGGTTATAAAAACATCCTTGCAGTAAGAGATTTGCTTAGATCAAAGGGTATTAAGCCCATTGTTTTCGTCATGCCCCAAGACACTATTATAAATTACAAGGAACTTGGACAAAGCTTTGAAAGACTTGATACTGAGGATTTAAAAAAATTAATTAGTGACGGGTGGGAGATCGGATCTCACAGCCTTTCTCATAGTAATTTCAACAAACTGGCTGAAAAAGAATTACGAAGCGAAATAATTGAATCAAAAAATAAACTAGAACAAGAGCTTGGAATTGAAATAAACTATTTTTCTTACCCAAAAGGCAATTACAATAAAACTACCGATACACTGATAAAAGAAGCAGGATATAACGCAGTGTTTACAATGGATGATGGGGTTATTACTAAAGCTACTGATTTGTATAGGATACCACGAGTTGGAGTAGATAAAACTCACAATTTTACGGCATTTAAACAAACATTTAGTCCGTCAAATATAAAGTTTAGAAAATTTATTAAAGGACTTGGTACTTCAGGTCTTTAGGAGAAAATATGCAATTAAAATATTTGTATAGAAGAGTATTATATATTTTGAGAAAATTAAGAGCTATAGTTGTAACAACAATAAAGCCAAACGCTGCTTATTATATGTTTGGTCGAACATATAAATCAACTAAACCTCTTAGTAACATCTATGGCTATGATAGGGGTAAACCAGTTGACAGGTATTACATGGAGAAATTCATGGAAGAAAACAAAAATGACGTAAAAGGAGTTTGTCTTGAGGTTACTGATAATGACTACACAGTAAAATACGGCGGTAAAAGAGTGACTCATTCCGATGCTGTTGATATAGATACCAACAATCCTCACGCAACCATATATGGAGACCTCAGAAATATAAAGACTATTAAAGACAACACATATGACTGTTTTATAGTAACGCAAACTTTTGTCATGATCGACGACTTTGAGGCTGCTATTAAAGAGAGCTTCAGGATACTAAAACCTGGCGGAGTACTACTTTGCACTATGCCGTGTCTTGGTCGAGTCGGAATTGATTTAAATCAATACTGGAGATTTACTCAAGCTTCAGGTAAATATGCATTTGGTAAGGTTTTTGGCGAAACTAATGTTGAAGCTAAAACATATGGAAACGTACTTTCAGGGCAGTGTTTCTGGGTTGGTATGGCAAGTAACGAATTATCTAGCGAACAATTGGATAGTCATGATCCTCAGTATCCGGTTATCGTGGCAGTTAGGGCAGTGAAACAAAAATGACACAAGTACACGTAATAGAAAAATACTTCATTCCTGTAACTGCTGGGATTGAAGTCAATACAAGAGAGACTTATTCAAAGTTGGTAGATAGATGGAATATCACCATTCACACATCAACAGACACACTAACTGAAAAGAATGTACTTCCTACGACTGATAATGTTCGTGGAATTAATGTAAGAAGATATGAGTACAAACGCTTTGGATACTGGCCAAATATTAACTGGGATACGGCTGATTTTGTTGCTTTACATAACTTCAACGTGTTCCCACATTTTTTCATAATGGGTTATGCGTTACTACTGAAACTTCTTGGAAAAAAGAAATTCACACTTCTATTAACCCCACACGGTGGATTTAATCCAGAGTGGTCTATATTCCCACTACACATAAGGCTTGTTAAGAAGTTTTATCACTATACGATCGGCACACTCATGATAAATCTTTCTGTTGATGGAGTAAGAGCAGTTTCTGAGTGGGAAGGGAAAGAGATTATTGCGAGGGGAGTTGATAGAAATAAAGTTGAAGTAATAACAAACGGTATTGAAGATGAGGCATATCATGACAGCGAAAAAAGTGCTAGTGATGAGATTAAGAAACAGGTAGAAAGTTATGGCAGGTACATCATTCAAATAGGTAGAGTGTATGTTATTAAAAATTACGAAACAGTAATTAGAGCCCTACCGAAATTACCTAAAGATATTAAGTATCTTATTGTTGGTCCTGTTGAAAATAACTATCATGATAGCTATAAACCCAGTCTTGAAAAATTAGCTTCCGAACTTGGAGTTTCTGACAGAGTACTTTTCCTTGGTGTTATTAGAGGCGTTGATAAGTACTACCTGATAAAACACGCACAATTAATGGTTCATATGGCACTTTGGGAGAGTTTTTGTAATGTTGTTCATGAGGGCATGAGCCAAGGACTACCATGTGTTGTTTCTAATGTTTATGCTCTACCTTACTTGATCAAAGATGGTGTAAACGGATACTGCTTACGGGTCAAAGACAGCGAAGCAGTCGCAGATAAAATAAATTATATTCTTGATAACATGGAATCCGATACAATCAAAGAGATGCGAAAAGTAAACAAAGAGTTCGGCCTGAAACATTCATGGACAAATGTCGCAGAAAGTATGTTTAGTTTCTATAACAAACAACGAGGATCAGAGAATGAGTAAAATAGTTAAATTTATAAAACTTATACTAACTAAAAGGCTTGATAAGTTAGAACCTCTATATGGGCTTGAGAATAAAGTTGTAATTATTACCGGTGCTAGTAAAGGTCTTGGCAAAGCTATTTCTGAGCAGTTAATACTTGAGAAATGTAAAGTAGTCCTGCTTGGGAGAGATGATGTAGAGGATCATAAGCAAGATGTTGAAGAGCTTAGAGCACGTTCAAAAGATGTTCTTTACCTCAAGTGTGACGTTACAGAATTCGATCAGTGTCACACAGCTATAAAGAAAGCAATTGTAACTTTTGGTAAAATCGACGTCCTTATCAACAATGCAGGTGTCTTTAATGAAAAGCCACTAGAGCTTGTAACTGAGTCCGAACTTAACACTATACTTGATGTTAATCTTAAAGGGACTATTCAGATGGCGCATGCCTGTACTGAAGTGTTTAAAAAGCAAAAATACGGAACTATTATAAATATTGGTTCTAAGATTAGTCACAACACTAATATTCTACCTAACAAAACTCTATACGCTGCGACAAAATACGGTGTCGAGGGTTTCAGTTTTGCATTAAACAAAGAGTTGAAAGAATTTGGCTGTAGGGTTATCTGTCTTATGCCAGGAACAATAAATACCTTCTTATCTCTCTCTGCTGACGACTTCCTACAACCTTCGCGAGTTGCCCAACTTGTATCGATGATTATTAAGTTTGACGATCTAGATTTTGAAGGAATTGTTGTTAAGTCAATTAAGCAAAACATATAGAAAGATTTATGGTTAAAATTACGCTAACTAAAAACGCAAGAACGATTATTAACAGAGCAGGGGGCTTTGTTGTCCTTGTTTTTATTGCAAGCCTCTTAGTTTTAACCTTAACAGGTAACACTTTGCCATTAAATCAAAATTACTTTAAAAGCGTAGATACATCATTTGGTGCGTTTGAGAACTCTTCTCCCAGAAGTAGGTTTGCACTCGTATACGCAATTGTTGAAAACAAGACTGCTGTTCTTTCATTACCTCTTGCTGAATTTGCAACTCCCGACCTTGCGACAACTGGGAAAAACTATGTATCACTATTTGCACCAGGTACCTCTCTCATTGCAGTTCCAGGGTATCTTGCTGGTAAGGCATTTGGGATGCCTGTTCTGGGTACTTTTGTATTAGTAGCGCTGTTTGCGTTTATAAATTCAATTTTAATTAAATTGATTGCAGAAAAACTTGGTGCAGATAAAACTTCAGGTTATATTGCAGCCTTTACATTTATAGTTGCAACACCGGCTCTCTCCTATGCCGGAGTTTTATACCAACACCACATAACAGTTTTTCTAATCTTAAGCAGTATTTACGCGTTACTAAAATTCAGACCTTTTATAGCTCTGACTATTGTTTGGTTTATGTGCGCTCTATCAATTAGTGTAGATTATCCTAATCTATTTTTACTTGCACCAATTGGTATTTATGCTTTTGGTAAAATGGCTTTTATTCAGAGTGCAGGTGAGAAGAAAACTCTTGTTATAAAACCACTTTATTTAGTTACATTTTTAAGTATGGTACTGCCTCTTGTTATGTTTTTAACTTATAACCAAGAAGCTTTTGGTAACAAGTTTCAATTAGCAGGAACATTAAAAAGAGTTACAGGTATAAAGAACGAGGTTGATCTTAAAAAAGAAGCAGAAGAATTAAATAAACAAAAACTTTCACTTAAACTTACTGAACAAAATGAAAAAGCAGAGATGGAAAAAAAGAAAGACGCAGTTGGCTTTTTTAATACAAGAGACATATTAAATGGACTATACATTCATTTAGTAAGTGCAGACAGAGGAACATTAAGATATGCTCCAATCCTATTTCTCGGACTTTTTGCACTTCCGTTCTTGTATAAAAAAAGAGGTGGCATGTTGGCACTAATCCTATCAGTAATTCTTGTAAATCTAATACTTTACTCGATGTGGGGAGATCCATGGGGCGGCTGGTCTTTTGGTTCAAGATACATGGTCCCTTCATTTGCATTACTGGCAGTACTTCTTGGTGTTGCATTAACAAGGTTTGGTAAGAATACAGTTTTCATAATTGTTTTTGCAGCAACACTTGCATATTCAACACATGTGAATATCCTTGGGGCAGTTTCAACAAGTAATATCCCGCCAAAAGTAGAGGTTCTTGCTCTTGAATCAGTGACTGGTAGAGTAGAGCGCTATACAGAAAAAAGGGGTTATGATTATTTGTCACGAGATGTATCTAGATCATTTATTTTTAATCAATACCTAAAAGGAAAAATTAGAGCGTGGGACTATTATCACATGCTTATGTATACCTACATGGCTTTTGGAGGTTTAATGGTTGCTTCATACTACTTATTTAATAAAGACTCAAAGGACTTGGGCGATGAATAACTCAAGATTTTCAATCAATATTGCGTTACCAGACAACAAGCTTAAGCACTTGATGCTATTTATAAATAAATATTTTGGAGTCTTAACATTTATTGTATTAACAATTATCTCTGTTCTTACTTTTAAAACATATTACGATAACGGACTCGGAATCGCGTATAACGATGCAAGGTCTCATCTTGATATCGGAAGAAGAGTTGTTGAAGGGTTAAAGCCTGGCTTTGCGCAACTAGGCTCTGTATGGTTACCGCTACCCCATGTACTTATGCTTCCAACAATATGGAGTGATTTTATGTGGCACTCCGGTCTTGCTGGAGCAATTCCATCTATGTTGTCTTTCATTGCAATAGGTCTTTTGATCTATCAGTTTTTGAATAAACTCGGTATCGGACTTCTTGGTAAAACAATAGGCGTGCTTATCTGGACAACAAATACAAATATTTTGTATCTCCAGTCAACGGCAATGACAGAGCTTCTACTGCTTTTCACAATGACCTATGCGTCGTACGAATTACTTCTTTGGGTTAAAAACAACAACTCATCACATTTAATAAAGTGCGCATTCTGGATTATGCTTTCAACCTTAACAAGATATGATGGATGGTTTTTACTTGCATGGGTGACTACTGTTGTTGGATTAGTTATTCTATTTGAAGGCTACAAGAGATCAAAAAGCTTAAAGGTAAGTGCTCGAAATCTCATTAAGTTAGTTACAAAGAATTTCACTAAAACTGAGGGTATGCTGTTTTTGTTTTTAACACTTGCATCTTTTGGTATATTTTTATGGCTATTATGGAATTTGATGATTTTTAAAGATCCGCTTTATTTTGCTTTTGGTCCGTATTCCGCAAAAGCTCAGCAAGATCAGATAGCAAGTGCTGGGGAATTGCCAACAAAGCTAAACTTATTTTTATCCGCCAAATATTACTTATTTGCGCTTGCATATAACTCAAATGCGTTTCTGATGCTCTATGGACTTTTTGGATCAATCATATTCTTTATATCTAAAGATTATAGTTTGAAGATTAAGATTGCAGTCTCAGCACTCTTAGCACCACTCTTTTTTAACATTTTAGCTTTATATCTTGGTCACTCAGTTCTCTTTATTCAGGGTTTATCCGGTACTGCTTGGTTTAATGTTAGGTACGGCGTCATGCTTGTCCCATCTATCGCAGTATTTACAGCCATAATGCTTGAGAAAATAAAAGGGCTTAGAGTACCTCTTGTTGGAATTATTTTAATGTTAGTCTTTTTTCAATTCTACTCAAAAGATGTTGTTACAATTGATGATGCAAGAGTTGGATCTAGTCAAAAGAACGTTTCAGAGGTATCAGGATGGCTTGCGAAAAATGCAGGTCCTAAAAAAGGCTTTGTATTAATCTCAGCTGCATCCCACGATGCAATTATCTTCTCATCAGGCATGCCTATGAAACGCTTTATTCACGAAG
>CAYSZW010000032.1:0-6700 GCA_964435665.1 uncultured Gammaproteobacteria bacterium
CAGGACCCGTTTTTTACATGGCAGTTTTTTCGTTAGTTTTTGGAAACTTTGTTTACTTGTACAACTACATGATTGGACTTGCCAAAAGAGGGAAATGGAGCTTAATAAAATATGTTTACTTTGTCCCTTTGTACTGGCTGTTAATGGCTGTTGCCGCATGGATGGCAATTTACCAATTATTTGTAAAACCTCATCATTGGGAAAAAACAAATCACGGGCTTGTTAAAGACAAAAAGCGCGAGTGGAAGTTTGCTGGATCTTTAAAACGTGTTGATTGGGCTTTTGCAATGATAAATATTGGACTTGTTTTACTGGCTGTGCAATTGGGTTTGACGTTTGTAAACGCTGATTGGGCTGTTATTGCGATTGAGGGAATTTTTTATGTTGAAATTATATTGACTATATTGATTATTGGGATTTTGACTATTAGGTTTTACAAAAATGCATTTATACCTTTTGTAAGCAGACACGCATTACTAAGGAAAATTACCGCCCAAATAGGTAATGAAGCTACATTTTTAGTTTTTGCTGGACTTGTTTCAAACTTTATTAATTACTTGTATAACTCGTTCTTAAGTAGAAACGTGAATATAGAAAGCTTTGGAGTCTTATCTTTTGCTGGAAACTTTTTATTCATAATGTCTATACCTCTTGCGGCACTGTCTAGAACAGTGACATATAAAGCAGCCTATATTTTAGGTAAAGATGATACGACAGCTATACCCTTTTGGCATAGAGTCAGGAAAGTAACAATGATTATTAGTGTGGCATTAGCCTTATTATGGTTTGTACTAACGCCATATATGAAGAGTTACTTTAACGTAAGTGACAGTTTTGTGTTCTTTATCTATATTCCAGTCATTATTGCAGCTGCAAGTGGCTCAATAGATGGTGGCTTTTTGAATGGAAACTTAAAATTCCGGCTTTTTGGTTCCTCACTAATTTTAGAAGCAGTTGCAAAGCTCGCCCTGACTATTTATTTATTTCAAATAGGGCGTAATGATCTTATTGTAACTGCAGTTCCAATATCAGTTGTTGTTTCAGCTATATTTGTTTATTTGGGTGCAAAATCTTTGAAGCGAGGTAAACTAAGCAATGCTTCTGATTTTCCTACTAATTTTTTTAAGCACTCAATATTTATTAAGTTCGCAGTCGTATCCTTTTTAACATTTGATATTTTTCTAGCTAAGCATTACTTAAGCCCAACTGAAGCAGGTTACTATGCCTTACTAGCCTTAGCCGGTAAAATGATCTACTTTGTTGGGTCAATGTTTTCACAATTTATCGTGCCTTTTATAGCTAAAGAATCAGGTGAGAAAAAAGATACAGCACATACCTTCTACAAAATTGTAGGCGCTGTATCAGTAACTACATTTGTAAGCTACCTAATACTTGGCGTTTTCGGATGGATATCTGCACCAATTTTGTTTGGAGAAAAAAGCAAAGAGATTGTTGGTTTATTGCCATATTATGGACTAGGTATTTTGTGCTTTACAATTGCAAGCAGCATAATTAGCTATTATCAAACTAAAAACTATAAGCAATTTACATACGCTGCACTTCTTTTTGCTGTAGTTCAAATAATCCTAATTATAAATTTCCATAGTGAAATAAGTAGCATTGTAAATTCAGTGATGGTATCAGGTATTTTATGTTTAATAACCGTTTCATTAATGCATGCAAAAGTTTCCCTAGTAAAGGAAAAGGTGGAAACAGACAAAAAGAAAATACTGATTCTGAACTGGTACGATATTAAGCATAAATGGGCAGGTGGAGCGGAAATTTATATTCATGAAATAGCTAAAAGAATGGTGCAGGAAGGACATGCTGTAACTATGTTTGTGGGCAAAGATAAGCGAAACATATCATATGAGAATGTGGATGGAATTGAAGTGTATAGAAAAGGAGGTTTGTATACTGTAATTATTTGGGCGTTCATTTATTATGTCATTAAATTCAGGGGTAAATACGATTTAGTAATTGACATTCCAAAGGGTGTTCCTTTCTTCTCACCAATATATGTTAGAAGGCCAAAAGTAAGCCTTGTGCACCACATTCACCAGGAAATGTTTAGAACAGGTCTTAATTTTCCAACAAAACAAGTATCTATGGCTTTAGAAGGCAAATTAATGCCAATTGTATATAGAAAAACTCAAATGTTAACTATCTCACACAGTACAAAAAAGGAAATGGAGAAAATTGGTTTAGGAAAAAGTCACAAAATCGAAATTATTCCAAATGGAGTAGAAATTAAAGTACCAAATGTAAACAAAACAATTGATCCAACAATCCTATATCTAGGTAGACTAAGGTTTTATAAAAGAGTTGATGTTCTAATAAGAGCATTTGAACTAGTGGTCAAAAAGAATGACAAGGCTAGACTCATAATTGCAGGAAGCGGCGAAGAAGAGCCTAAACTTAAGGAGTTAGTAAACGAGCTAGATCTAGGCGACAAAGTAGATTTTAAGGGACGCGTTACAGATGAAGAACGTGCAGAACTATATACTTCCAGTTGGGTTGCAGTACAACCTTCTATTGTAGAAGGTTGGGGCTTAACGAATCTAGAAGCTAACTTTTGTGGCACCTGTGTGGTTGCAGCTAATTCGGCGGGACTTAAGGAATCAGTAATAGATGGCAAGACAGGAATACTTGTTGAACAAAATAACATAGAAGCCTTTGCTAATGCCATAAATATGATAATAGAAGATGAGAGCTATAGAAATTACCTTGAAAAAAATGCACTTGTTTGGTCGAAGAAATTTTCATGGGAGAACTCGGCAGAAATATTGTTAATGATTATTGAAAATAAGCTTAAAACAAAAACTAAAAAACAAATGGAGGGGGAATTTGCGTATGAATAAAGTTAGCTTTTTTGTGACAATAAAAGAATACTTATTCACACTTAGTAGAAATAAACAATATGAAGAGTTTGAGTTCCCAGAAAGAATTGATGAATGGGAATTTTGTGAACAAATAAGCAAAGGTAGAGATTTTGAAACTGCCATATACAAACATAATGAAAAACAATCATTTGTAAAAATCTGGAAAGGTGACAAGAAAGACCATAGATATTATCGTCTTTTGAATGAATACAATTTATATATGCAGCTGAAAAGTTACTCAGAACAAAACCAGACACTTGTAACAGTACCAACAGTGCTTCTAAAAGAAGAAGATGTAAATAGCCTAATTATTATGGTTGAGTATCTAAGCGGTGAAAGTCTGGTTGACAAGCAATTAGCGACTCAGTTTAAAACTTACATCGATGTCATCAAGTTTTTAGAACAAGCAACAGATTTTGTAAAGAATAATTATAAGGACGTACCATTTAGGAATGGGAAATATGATTTTCTAACTTTTATTCCTTACCTTATTAACATTTTGAGATGGCATCCTAAGAAATTCTTTAACATGGTCGCCTTAGGTTTTTACTACTTAATTAATGTGAAAGATAAATTTAATAATGGCGAATACAAGCTAGCACATAGGGACCTTCACTTGGAAAATCTGATCTTGGTAAATGATAAAATCTATTTAATAGATCTAGAATACATGTCTATTACTACAAAATATGCTGAAATAACAAATACGCTTAGATTGGAGAGTAGCAGGAATCCAGATTTTTCGAACAAAATAAAAGCCACATTAAAACTAACAAAAAACAAAAGTTTAATGTTGGACCTTATTGCAACTTTGTTTAAATGGGGGGTTGAGGATGCATTTGTAGATGAAGATAAAAAATACACTTTTTTGAATTTCGTCAACAATATAGTAAAAATTAATATCGTTCGAACAATAAGAAGTCTTTTGTTCAAACCCTTTAAATTTGATAACCAAAATGGTGTAGTAATTTGCTACCATGGAATTGATGGCAACTCAGTTTATGATGTTGATTTAGTTGATTTTCAAAGACAAATCAATGAACTTTCGGAGGAATCAAAATTCTTAACCTTAGATCAACTTCTTTTAGGGGAAACAGGGATAGCAATAACCTTCGATGATGGCGAGAAATCCATTATACCTGGACTTGAATATCTTGAAGAGAGAAAAATTCCTTACGCAATCTTTATAATCACTGATCCAAATAATGTAGATGGTGAATTTTTAGGCCAAAAAGTGGACTTACTTAGTGATGATGAAATTAAGAATCTATCTAGATTACCACACTGCACAATTGCAAGCCATTCAGCAAGGCATACGGACTTAACTCTGCTAGATATCATAGGACTCAAGAAGGAGATTTTTGAGTCCAAACAAAAGCTTGAGAATTTAATAGGACAAGAAGTTAAGTACTTTGCCTACCCAAGAGGCAAATACAACACAAGAGTTGTTGAAGTTGTAAAAGAATCTGGTTATAAAGCAGGGTTTAGCATTGAACCTGGTTACTATAAAAATGAAACTAAATACACATTGCCAAGAACAGTTATTAATGTAACGCATGGATATGGCGAAATTAACGCACTTATTTCAAAACCGATACAAGAGTTGAAAAAACAGCTAGTAACAAGGAATATATGGAAAAGGATTAATTATGAAAAATAAGCCTACCATTACAATAGGAATACCAGCGCATAATGAAGAGAAAACTATAGCCAATTTACTTGAAAGTATAATTACTCAGGATACTTCACAATACAAACTTGATAGAGTATATATAGCTTGCGATGGTTGTTCAGACAATACTGCAAAAATTGCAAGGAGTTTTAATAATGTTACAGTAATTGATGACGGGTACCGGAAAGGGCAGGCGGCTAGGCTTAACGAATTCTATGTCTTAAATAAGAGCGACATATTTGTGACATTTGATGCAGATGTTGTATTAGAACATAAAAATGTGCTTAACGAAATTGTTAAAGCGTTTAAAAGTCCTATTGTAGGCATAGTTGGAGGAAACCCAATACCATTTTACCCAACAAACTTTGTTGAGAAATTCATAGTAACTTGGCTGGAGATTTGGTATTTAGCAAGAAAAGATTATAAAGAAGGACGAAGTATCCATAATCACAACGGAAAGGTTTCAGCTGTTTCAAGAGAAGCTGTTGCAGGCATTACCATACCCTCTGACATTTATTCAAATGACGATTTCTTATTCGTGTCTATTCTAAAGAAAGGTTTTATATTTGAATTTGCACAGAATGCTAGAGTCTTATACAAAGTCCCTAGTAACCTAAGGGATTATTTCTTGCAACACGGCAGGTTTATTTCACTTAAAGAAAATATAATAAAATACTTTGGCGACGAGACAGCAGATATATATGCAATACATCGTAAATATAAGATAAAAGCGCTTGTTAAGGTTTTTTTGAAACATCCGATTAATACATCAATTGCAGTTTTGTTTGAAGGGTATCTTAGACTATTTAAGGATAAGCTAAAGGAAAAATATGAAGGTGTATCTTGGACAAATGCCGACTCAACCAAAGTTTCAGCTACTACATTGAAGGGAGCATTTTAATGGAGGTTACAGTAGGAATCCCAGCATACAATGAAGAAAGAAACATAAGAAGTTTGCTTAAGGCAATCCTTGAACAAGAAAGTGTGAAAATATCTAAAATAATTTTGGTAGATGACGGAAGTAACGACACCACGGTTGCTGAAGCGAGAGCCCTAAAAGACGAAAAAATTATGATCATAGAAAACCCAAATAGACTAGGAAAGAATAATGCACTTAATACTATATTCTATAGTAGTTCAACTGATTTTCTTATTGTATTTGATGCCGACATTAAACTAAATAATACGAATCTATTTATAAACATTCTAGAGGAAGCTAAAGCACTAGACTGTGACTTAGTGTCTTTAAAGGTCAATCCTGTTGGTGACATTAACTTAGTCAGTAAGATAGTTAGTTATGGCCAAAAAATTAAGAACTATTATTACGAAAATGCAAAATGCCCTGACAATGTACACACATGTGTGGGCAGAGGTCTAGTTTTATCTAAAAACCTATATAAGAGTATTAAGCTTCCAACGGAAATAATAGGAGATGACGCCTATATCTGGTTTTTTGCCAAAGAAAATAACTACAAGTATAAGTACTTTTCAACTTACTTTATTGAATACACTTCACCTTCGTTAGTGGCTGACCATTTAAAGCAAAATGGTAGGTATAGAAATTCAAAGAAACAACTAGAGAGCTATTTTAATAGGAACAAAGTAAAAATTGCTTACAATATAGATTTGGGAGATAAATTAAAAATAAATTTATACGGAGCAAAAAATAACATGTTGCTATATGTAGGTTATTTATTTTTGTATGTTTTTGCATTTGTTAAATCATTAACTAGTAAAGAAACAAGTGGGGAATTGTGGAGCCCCGCAATTAGTACAAAATGAAAAAAACAGTAACTGTAGGTTTAGCCGCCTTAAACGAAGAACACAATATAAGAACTTGTCTTGAAGCCTTAATTAAGCAAACGGGCGAAAACTTTGAACTAAAGGAGATTATTGTTGCGTCAGATGGCTCAACAGACAACACAGTTGCGTATGCAAAGGACTACTCAAAAAAAGTTAAAGTCCTTGAGTATAAAGAAAGAAGAGGGCAATTAGAGAGGATAAAAAATATTATAGGGGCATTTGACTCTGATATACTAATTTTAACAGATGCTGATACTATTTTTGAACATGAACATGTTATAAGCACTTTGGTTAGTACCTTAATAAATAATCAAGCTTCGATGGTATGTGGCAGAGCAAAACC
>CAYSZW010000033.1:0-6236 GCA_964435665.1 uncultured Gammaproteobacteria bacterium
TAGCATCAACGGGTGCATAGATTGGTGTTAACAATATGTGGCTGTTTGTGGGGGACGAAACGCGAACTGTCTTTTTATCGTCTTTCTCATGATAAAACCTGTATACTTTAGATATGCTTGAAAGCTTTATACCAGAACCAGCCGAAGAACGTACTCTTTACGTAACAGAAGGCCCCGATTCAGGCAGAATCGCTGATCCGGAGATTGCTGAAAAAATGGCAGATATAGAAAACATGTATAGGGATAAGGCGAAAGAGCGAAAACTTGCTTGGTTAATAGGTCCAGACAAAAAACTTATACAGCAGGGTGAAAAATCTGCAGAATCAATTGGTGAAAGTTGGGCTCAAGAACCAGTGAGAAGATATAAAGAAAGAGAACAAGACTTTTATCATTTTTTCCCAGAATCAGAATTTACTGTTGAAGCTTTGGAAAAATTGAGAACCAGATACAAAGAAGAACTGGATAAATTAAACATGTCTTCTTCAGAATTTGTACATCCTTTTCGTTCCATAGCTTCTCAAATGTATGAACGATTCTATACAGATGAAAATGGAAATAATAAACTGAGTAAGCGTAGCGAGAGACATTTTGAAATAGTATTAGGCGGCAAGACTTTTACTGTAGAGGATGGTGACTCTAGAGGGACTAGAAGAAGTCCCTTTGTAGAGTCTACAAATTGGAGGGAATTTACTAACTGCCGCGCGGACGGAATGGAAGTCACAAACGAACGAGGAGACTTCTTAGTATTTCTTCCCGTTTTAATACATTTTGCAGATGAGGTTGGTGTACTACCTCTCACAGAAACAGCCCACATGAAGAAAGCTGGTGCAGATAAGGATGTAGATGAGATAAGTATGCAGGATGTTATAGAGTTTTTTACTTAAGTAATATAAATCTCCCTGCCATAGTTCCCTGTTCCTACTCGCGTGGCTTCCCCTCTTACTATCTTTTCATAGTCCCTGCAATGAAAACAGCCACCTTTGGCACATTCAAAAAAGCCAACGTTACGAGCCTCTTTAATATCTAATGCCAAGGCCAATACTCGTTCGTAAGCTTCTTTTACATTTGGCAAATTAGTTTCAGTCAAGCTTTCGTTAATATCTAAAAACCAATAAGATAATTTATTTACAGAGGCTCTATTTAAAATATATAAAAGTAGCGCGTAAATCTGCAACTGAAGGTCATTTATATCTTCTTCTTTGCTTGTTTTAAAATCTATAACGGATAGATTGCTCGTTTCCTCGTCTTTGTTTATCCAGTCAATTTTTCCGCAAATTACAATGTTATTCTTTTCTG
The DNA here is from genome assembly GCA_964435665.1 of uncultured Gammaproteobacteria bacterium. Lineage (GTDB taxonomy): Bacteria > Patescibacteriota > Microgenomatia > UBA1406 > GWC2-37-13 > MFZZ01. The sequence continues at coordinate 1,297 of CAYSZW010000033.1, forward strand.
ACAGCCAAGGATCAAGCAAAGGTTTGTCTGTAATATAGGTAGGGTGTTCAAGTATATGCTTGTTAGCTATAACATTTGCTAGCATTTTATGGCCTTTGTTCTTGTAATAAGAAAACTCGTCGTCACCTGCAAAGCCACCTCTTTCACCTTGATACTTTATAAATTCTGCATCAAAAAGCTCAATAAGGTCTTTGTTGAATCTTGTATCAGGCGGTAAAGCAGATAAGGGTTCTAGCACATCATGTATTGCTGTACCTAAAGACAATGGAGGGGATGTAATTTCGATTTTCTTACCTGTTTGAGGGTTTTTATAAATGTTTTTAAGATAGTATGCACGGGGGCACTTGATAAAGTCGCTTATTGATGAAAATGAAACCCAAACTGCCTTAAATTTGTCGGTCATAATTGTATAATAGCACTATGATCTCTAAGACTGAGTTACTTGTGTATTTAGATGCACCAAGGCATTTATGGGCTTTAAAGCATAATAAGCTAAGTAGGGGAATAACAGAACGAGAAACAGTGTTTCCTAGACAATATTTAAGCGGTTCTTAAAGTAATCCGATGTTTCTTTATCAGTAAAGTACACGTAACAACCACGCATACCTCTAGTCATCAAAGTACGATAAGTGTTTTTAATAATACTGTCTGCTTTCTTTTTCGCACTTTCCGGATCCTTTAAAGACAAAGCAGAAAAGCCCCTGAGTGAAATGTCTGTCTTTGCTCTTTTGTTTGGATTTGTAACTATAATACCGTTTCTTACTACTAGATCATCACCAACAATTACACCTACATAATCCAATTCCAAGCCCTGACAAGTGTGAATACACCCAATCTCATTTACAGACTTTTCTGCAATTAACCAAGTGCTTCCATCGGCTACTAAATTCCACTTCATTTCAAAGCCATATTCGGGAATTTTTAAATCATAAGCGTTCTTATCTGACCTACTCTTCCAATCCCAGCAGTATCCTGCAACCATTCTTGCTCTGTTACGATCTGCATTTTTTTCAGTAATTACTTCTCTTAAGTCAGTAGGAGAATCAAATACTTTAAAATCATAAGAACCCCGATCAAAGGTGTAATTGGCGGTTTCATGAATATGCAACACGTCATCTAACCAAGCAAGGTAACCATCGGAACCATTGCACCTAAATTGCGAAGCTAACGAACCTTTGGTTACATTTATCCCTAAATCATGAGCCCATTTTTCAATCGCAGCACTGTCGCCAATATCGTTCCATGTAACGCGTTGATCTTCATCAATAAAAAACACAGAGCATTTGCTTGCCTGCATGATTTCTTTAATTTGATTCTCGCCTAAATTTCCGTATAACCCAGATTTCTCATTCAGCCGATGCGCCTCATCAACTAGTAGAACATCAAAAGTATTTTCTTTAATCCCTACAAACTTCCCCGAACCTGTAAAAAGGTTTCCGTATTCTGTGCGCTTCATTGTACCCGTTAACCTGCTTTCAAAAACTGCACGTGGCGCTGCGTTCTTACTAACATATCTGGAATTCAATCCCGCTTTAAGTAAATCCACTAATAAATTTACGGCTACTACTGATTTACCTGTTCCAGGACCGCCTCGTACTATGTAGACATTTTTACTAGACTCAGTAGATTTTATAGCTAAATGCTTTGCAGTTTCATAGACAATTTTTTGGTCATCAATCATGACAAATTCCTTGTTACCTTTCATCATCTTAGCTAGAGCATCAGTAAGACTTTTGGTAGGTCTTATCTTCCCATTATCAACTCTGTAAAGTAGTTCTCCATTGTCACCTTTTCTTACAAAACTCGTTATAAAATCTCGTAACTTTTGTTTTTCATCATCACCTTGTAAAAAGACAGGGGCTTGGTCTAAGTACGATTGATATACAGGGTTTGCTATAACATCGTCAGGAATATAGTTATGCAAATATGCGCAAGGTTTTAATTGTATGTTTTCTTGCTCTATAGTTTCGTTAAAGCCATTTAGTAGCGCTGCATATGACCAGGCTTGGTAGGAAGGGTGATTTACTTCACCGTCATAAAAAGCAACATTTAAAATCCCATCTTTTTCACTTAAACCGGCTTTTGACCACTGTTTAAGTTCGATAATTACCATATGGTCAACATCTTCTTGGTTTTTACCTGTGATTATAAAGTCTATTCTTTTGGAAGTTTGTGGGAGCACATACTCAAGAGCAACACCTGAATCATCTGGAATATCATTAACGTTTAATACATCACGCATGTATCTTAATGAAACTTTCCAAGATTCCTCTTCACTTGGTGATACATACATTCCCATTTTCTTAAATATTTCGTTATCTAGTGTTTGTACAATTGTGTTTTGTTGTACTTCATTAATAAAGGCTTGTTTTGTAGATGAGTAAATTATCATATCTAAAGTTTATTATATTTAGTGTGCTTACCTTTGGCTTTTTCAACTGGATATTTTTGCTCGTTCAATGTTTGTTTTTCATCAAGGGCTTTGAGTACATCTATTTTAAGATCGTGACTTAGGAGTAAGACCCAATAGAGGACATCGGCAAGTTCTTCTCCAATTTCTTTTTTGTTTGTTACTATGTATTGCTCCATTTCTTGTGCACTTTTCCACTGAAAATGTTCCATGACTTCGGTTGCTTCAAGTACCAACGATAGTGACAAATCTTTAGGGTTGTGGAATTGCTTCCAGTCACGGGCATCGCGGAATGTAACTATTCTTTGTGTGAGTGTTTTGATGTTCATGGGTTAATTATACATCTTGAGGTATGTTGTCTCATATATTCAAAGAAGGTTAGCGCCATGGTTGTCGTGGTGTGATTATTGTAAACCTTACAAATAGGCGTTCAGTGAAGATACTAACTCCATTTTTTATCACTTGCTGCCACAACTTTTGACTACTTGTTTGAACTTTTAATTTTTAATGTATTATGTTCATATGCGAAGTCAGGATCAAGAATCGTTGGACAATTGTACAATATTGTTCCCCATTTATAAGGACGGTGCATACGTCGCTGCAGCTATTAATCATTTCAGAAAACTTGGGTTTAGAAATATACTTGTTATAGATGATGACTCACCAGATCAAACATGTGAGATTGCATTAAATGAAAATGTCCAATTCATACGTAATAGAAAACAGCTTGGGTACGAGCTTACTCTTTTGAAAGGTTTATATAACATCAAAACCGACTCTGTACTTGTAATAAATGATCTCGAAAATTCTATAAGGTCTGAAGAGTACGATGATTTTGTGACATTTGGAATATTAGGGAATTATGCTATGCTCCTGCAACGAGCACACAGCGCACACTCTAAAAAGATATCAGATACTATGAGAAAGCGCTTTGGTGTTTTTGTTGAAGATCCAAGTTTTAACATTATCTTTATGAACGACACTATGCTGAGAAAGATTCAGCGAGAATGTCCCAATGGAAGTACTTATTTAATATATGAATTTTTCCGATTACTTCTAAACTACAAGTTGAAAATAGGTACATACCCATTAAATGTTCCCGAATATGAGGCCGCAACCTTTTATGAAAAGTATCGAGTTAAAAAGCGTGATAGGAGCCAAAAGTATTCCTATAGAAACTTTCTAAAGTATGCTTTCCCTGATATGCCTTCAATCCAATTTAGAAGAGATTTAGTAATTGTGGTAGTAACCTCCATCACTACACTACTGACAGTGGTGATTCCTTTTCTTATAGGTTCGATGCAATAATAGTAAAATTCTTATTGAAGAGAAGAGAGACTTGTCATATGAATGATCAGGGATAAACGCTTGCGCTGCTTGCTACCTTTCTCACTTCGTTCGAAAATATGAACCTGGGCACTTGGGAGTTAGTTGAAAGTTTTATAGAGTCAAAATGTGCAAAATAACTGCTATAACGGTGGTAGAAATACCTAAAGTGAAAAATAAATACCTTGTTTTCCAAGAAGCAATATCAATAATATATTTAAGTTTAGAATATTTTTCTACTCTAGGTTTCCTGAAGACACGTTCATCTATTATCATGACATCGGTTAAGAGACTTTTATTGATAAGGTAAGCTATAGCCAAATTCGTTTCTTTTGAATCGTCATTAATAATACTTAAGAAATTATCTTGTTCTCTCATAATAATTTTCTTGAATTCTTCTTTGTTTTTAGGTTTCTCCACTTCCAGTACCTTTGATAAATCCCCACTAAATTTATATAAAGTATTTGGTACAACTAGCTTGTCCATCAGAATCCTAAACTGCTTGTAGTTATTATCACTGCATTGTTTTACTAATTCTGTCCAGTCAATATATCGTGTTTTGTATCTGATACCATACCAAATCATAAAGAGTAGTGCTAACAAGTTTGCTATAAACGAAGTCAGCAGGAATATTCTAACTACGAGCATTAAGGGATCTGTTATATTTATAAGTGCAAAATAACCGAGCAATAAAGGTGAGCTTATTGCTATAAGAATTGTATCTATTTTACTATCGTATTCTTTATTTAGATTGACTACCTTGTCGAATAGTTCTTTTCCATTATCTTTCATATATACAATTATTTACACTAAAATAAATATTTACAAATTCTTTTTTACGCGAAGTTAACCCGTTTATACCGTAATATGATATTGCTCCTATTACTTCGGAGGATATACCATATTTTTAGTCGGCTCTTCTCTTACTTCCGCAATATCTGTAAAAGAAAATGTAGCTGGGGGTCAGGGATAAACGCTCACTTTGTTCGCTACCCTTTGAGCTATAGTTCGCTTCGCTCTCTATAGCATCAAACGTATGAACCTGTTCACTTGCGTAGCAAGCAAGCTTGCTTACTCGTTCACTGTTTCTATCCCAAGACCTCGACAAAAAAAGCTGTTGTCCGCTTTTCAAGCGAACACCATCTTTTTTGGCTGCTTGTGGGGGAAGAAGTTAGAACCAATTTACCTAAATCCCACAATGCAG
>CAYSZW010000034.1:0-2804 GCA_964435665.1 uncultured Gammaproteobacteria bacterium
TTGGCAACTTTATATTGAATAAAGTTTACTATGCCCTTTAAAAAAGGTTGTCCAATCCAAAACAGTACTACAGAAGAAATAATCATCATCATTGTGGAGTATAGTTGCATTGGAAGAAAGAATGCAGGAACGACATTTGGGAATGATTTTGCACTAATTTCCCACATCATTAAAGCAAAAATCATTAATGCTATTGGTAATACAAATTCAACTTTAGCTTTTTGATCATCAAGTTCTTTGAGTTTTTCTTGTTTGCTTTTATCCAGTCCTAAGTGTTCTGCATGTTCGTTAGCAGACATATTTCCGTGACTCATTGGCATTGCAACTTCATTTTGTAATTCATAGCCAAATGGCTTAATTCTTTCGCTCATTTGATCTATTGAGGTTGCAGTTTTATCAAACTCAATAGTAGCTTTTTCTGTGCCATAATTCACTTTAATTGAGTCAACTCCATTTACTTTGGAAATTGCTTTCTCAATGGTTAATGCACAACTTGCACAGTGCATTCCTTTAATAGGTATTGTTATTTTTTCCATGTTATTTATATGATAGTAGGTTAATTATTTGACTTCGTACCAATCAGTTCTCATTTGACTTAATTTGATCTTACCTTTGTGCAAGAAGTCTTCGACTGCGTTTGCATTGTTCAAGATTTCATTTCTTGTTGACTTCATTTGAATCTCCATAGTCATTTCAATTCCTGATTCGTGATGAGTAATAAGAGCATTTAAAAATCTCCAATCCAATTTCTCATCATATGTACCTAAATTTGGAACTTCCATTGAAGCGACTTCTGTTGTGTCGTTATACCAATCCTTCTTCCATTGATATAATTCAGCAATTGCTTTTGGTTCATCGGTTAGAATCATATTTGCAAGATCTTTAATATCTTGTCTTCTAGATTCATTTTTAACCTGTTCTGCTAGTTTCATTGCACCTTTATGATGTGCAATCATTGCATTTATGTATCGTAAATCAACATATTTATCTGCTTTACCTAAATCTACCATTTGTGAAGATTCGTAGTTGGACATTGCATATTGCGGAGATATTACATAACCTAAACCTGTACCTAATACAAAGAAAATAATTACGAGCGAAATTGTTATATATTTTGACATAGTTATTTGAAATAAAAATTAAGCAATAATATTAAGATTAGAATATTTATAGTCTGTTAACTCTTTAAATACTTCTTGAAGATCTTTTTCCACTTCCTCAGTATTTTTAGCAGTCACAAAAGTAGCAACATTCTTTTCAGAATCAACAGCAACTTCTTCTAGCCCAATATCTTCTAATGACATGGTTATTAAGTTCTTGCATCCTGAACAGTGCATACCTGAAATATCTATTTGGTATTTCATATTAAATATTAATTAAAATTAACTACAAAACTATACATTCCCATACTACAAGAACCTCTTAAGCTGGTACCTGCGTTCTGAGAAGTAATTTCAATATCAGTATTACCACTTGCAGGTAATGTCTTTGAAATTCCTAAACTTGGGATTCTAAAAGCTCTTTCGCAACCGTAAGCACCATCTGATTTCATACGAATAATTGTTGGGACACCTGCTTTGGCGTTAATTGTACGAGGTGAATAGCCACCACTAACTGTAACTTCAATAATTTGTTTATCTCCTGAAGTGCTAACGACATTTGAACTTGCACCTTTTACGTCAGCGGAATTATTATTCCCAGAACCAATGAGAAAGACAAATCCAATCACTACAATTACAGCAATCCCGATCAATATTCCTGTTCCATTAATTGTGGTAGTTTCTTGCATATTTTTATTCTTTTTAGACATTACTTATTATTAAAAATTTAATCTTTATCATACTTAGCTATACTACTACAATTGTAGTAGTCTGTCAATTATTAATTACAATTTTCTTTTGTACTTACATTACATTTTTCATTAGCCTCATTCTGATAATACTTTTCTCTTTGTTTATAAAGATCTGTAGGTTCTTTGATGATCCTATTGATAGTCGAATGACCACCACTAGTGGTTACTTCATAATTGTATCCAGGAAATCTTTGTAATGAATCAATAAACATTGAAGATGGCACGTATTTAGTAGAGGATATAAACCACAAATACACAAAAAGAGGAATTGATAAAGATGTTATGAGCATGGCAAAAAGTATTGTTTTAACACACTCTTTATTAAACTCCACAGATTCGCCACTACTAATATATGGGAATAATGCAACTGAAATTCCGACACCTGCAAAAATACCTGTAATACTTCTGATAAAATTTGTACTTTCATAAAATGGCAACTGTGTTACTTTATTTATAACACTTAACTCTGCAATTAATTGAGTTATGCCATCAATTCCCATAGGAATAAGCATTATAATGATAAGAATCATTGCTTGTTTCCATTTTAAGGGTTTCATCTTTTTTACATATGTTAATAATCCACCTATCCCCAAACCTAAAAACAGTGTAATCATTCTTGCATCTAGTGCGTATTGATAATCAAACATGTGATATGAACGCCACGGTCTTTGATGGCAAAACCACTGATAAAACCAATAAATTGGGTCGGATAAGAAATTTAGTTTTAAATAAGCAAATACTGGGGCAAGTACAGCTAAGAATGTAGCAACTATAAATAAAAGTGAAATTACAAACGGTAATTTTGTTAATAAATTTTTCATATTTTGTTACGATATCTAAGATAATTAAAGATCTCATGCCCAGAAAGTAAACTGGTAGTATTCCCTGTACGCAAGTAAAAATCCTCATTTTCTCCATTCTTTAAATAAATTGGATTTTTACTTGGTTTAAT
>CAYSZW010000034.1:2904-5757 GCA_964435665.1 uncultured Gammaproteobacteria bacterium
AAAAATCCTCATTTTCTCCATTCTTTAAATAAATTGGATTTTTACTTGGTTTAATTCTCACGACTGCAACTTCTTTGTTCTCAATAACGAAGTGAAATATTTTTATTAAGTGCCTATGTTCAATCCCTATACATTCACCAAAAAGTTGAGTGATATGATTTTCAAAACCATCTATATTTTTCTTTGGAAGGCTTAAATAGTCATTATTTAAGCCTAAGAGTTCACCTATATCACTAACACCAACAATTAACAATCCACCATTGCCATTGAGAAAACCAACTATTGTCTTAAATACTGATTTCTCTAATACTTTATTTACTTTGTGAAGTGATAAATCCCATCTTAAACTCGATTTGAATTCTATTTCATCTGTCTCTCCGTTTTTGATGATTTCAACTATAGATTCTTTAGTAACTTTTGGAAGCCTACTGCTGTTAATCATTTTTTGGCTTTGGAGAAACTTTTGAACATCGAGCACATCTGTTATTGATTCAATCCTAATTGTTTTCCCACCATTTTCAGTTTTAAACGAAATATCTCCATAATTAAAGAACTTTCCTAAAAATGGTACATTACTTTCAGTTTGTACGATATTGCTTAATTTGATTTCTAATACCTGTCTGTTTAAAAGTCCTTTCTTTATAGTGAGCTTTCCATTGCTTATCTCGTATACAGTATTGAGCCACAAAGAGAGACCGTATGCAATAGAAACAATAAGTACTCCCAAACTAACAATTAAGCTTAAAACACCAAAAGAAATAAATTGAGAATGAGTGAAGGTATTATAAAAAAGTGTTATGTGGTCAACAATATTTGTTAATCCAAGAAATACCAGTACTACTGTTTGAGTAACAAATATTTGAACAATAAGTTTTGTTGGGCTAATTCTTAGGATCATTTATGCAATTGCATTAGTTATTTTTTGTACCTCCGCATGAATTTCCACCTCCTCCACCACAACCGCATCCTTTCGCACCTGATTCAACTACGACTTGATTGTTTTGAGCTCCCGAGTCGTTTGATGTATTACCTGAATCATCAACAACCTCTATTACCCCTGTTACCATTCCCATCCAACAGCTAAATCTATATTTTCCAACTTTTGTTGGAGTAAACTCTTTAATAGCAACTTTTCCTGTTTCAAGATCTATCTGACCATCAAAAAGACCTTTAGATATAATGGCATTTGTACAGCCTGAAGTCCCAGTGTCATTAATTTCCCATCGAACAGGGACATTAACTCTCACTTTGATATTATTAGGCGAATAACCTGAAGCACTTGCTTCCATTTTTACGATCTGTTTTCCATTAACAATTTCGGGAAGAGTGCTATTAGAAGATCCAGTGTTATTACTCTGGTTAATACTGCTTTGTCCAAAACTAATGTCATTCAAATTTGGTAGTCCAAGTGCAACTAATTGCATATTTACTGTTGAAAGCCCGAAGAGTATGACGAGAATACCAACTAACTTCATAAAGTTTTCAGCAATATGAGCTTTTTCATACATCTTTGTGCTAGACATACCTATGAATAAAAGCATAGGAGAAGTTCCTAACGCAAATAGTGACATGATTAATGCTCCACGAATAGGATCTCCTGATACCATAGCTAACCCTTGAGCCGTAATGGTGAACCCACAAGGAAGAAAGAATGTAAGTGCACCCATAATCATAGGCATGTATTTACCTGCAAAATTGGATTCATCAGCAATGTACCTTGAAAACACTTTAGGCATTCTAAACTGAAATCGTTGAAAAGCCTTAATACCGAGCATTTGCAAACCCAATAACACCATCATTATTGAAACGAGAATTGCAACAATAGTCGTAAATAAAGTAGATATTGTAAAAATACTTCCAATCGCACCTAAAACACCTCCAAGAATTGCAAATGAAACAATTCTCCCTATATTAAACAAAAGATGTGGCTGTAACTTTTCTGAAAAAGAATTGCTCGTAGAGTGAAGCTCATACCACTGCTTAGACATTGACAGAACAATTCCACCAACAAGAGCCGCACAGCTCGAAAACCCAGCCACGATACCAAAAAAGAAAAAGGCAGGTAAGGCAGATGTAGCGTTTACTGAGACGGCAGAAGCTAAACCAAATCGTACAAATAGTTTATAGATTAAGAAGATAACTGCAACCCCAACGATGATAAAGAGAATTGAGTTGAGCTTGCTTGTGCTAAAAGTTAACTTACCATTTTCGACTTGAAACAACTTTTCAACATCCTCTTGAACTGCATCCTTATTGTCATTTTCATCAAAACTATATCCCTCAGATTTAAACAATTTATTCAATTGTTCTAGAGTAGGCTTCTCGCCTTTATATTCTATTGTTACTTTGTTATCTGAAGTAGAGGCATCTACGCCTTCAATATTAGTTTGTTTTATAAGTTTTTTTTCAATGAGCACTTCGCAACTTGCACAATGCATTCCCTTTACCGAGTAGCTACATTCTTTTAATTGAGGCTCTGTTTTTTTCGATTTACTTTTCATTCATAGTTCATAACAAATTAAGCTACTACAAGTGTAGTAGCTTAATGATTAAATGTCAAGTACTTTTGGAATTAATTTGATGTACAGGAAGTAGGAGTATCCATCGAATGCATAGAACATAAGTTTTCAGAAGTATTACTTTGCAAATTATTAACAAATATTTGAATACAATCTTCTATGTGTTCACAGTTATAAAATTTCACTGTATATACGAAGACAGGTAGACTAACTAAGGTAAAAAGAAAGAATGATGATAAAGCGGTAACTAGTTTAAAGTTAAATTTCTTTGCTCCAACTAATACAGGTATTCTTTCGGGCATATTACTAAAATGTGCTAAATTCGGTTGCATTG
>CAYSZW010000035.1:0-4941 GCA_964435665.1 uncultured Gammaproteobacteria bacterium
TTTATTATACATCGTATGATACTATCATTCAAATAGATTTAAGTAGCGTCCAGCTAGCATATTCAGGAAGGAAGAGAGAAAGTTTGTCGTTTTTATGCGCGTATATTTCGGTAAAATGTGGAACTAAGATTTTCTTTTCGTAAGCTTTGAGAATAGTTGGGTGAATATAATAAGTTCTACAGGTAGCAGGTGTATTGCGTAAATGAGATGCAACTTCTTTTACTGTATCTGTAATATTCTTTTTTGCTTGTTTTAAGTTTTCAAAAACACCTTTAGCATTTAAAGAATCACCTGCATGAACAGTTCCTCCCCATGTGCGAAAATCTTTTGCTGTTATTTCTTCACCTGTAATTATTTTTAAATAGTCGTTTACTTCATCGGAGCTTACATCATGTCTGGTGCCATCATCTGCTACATATTCAAATAATTGTTGTCCTGGTAAATCTTGACAAGCTGCAATAACTTGCGCGACTTTTTTATTTGTTATATCTACCGAATGATACACACCACTTTTGCCTTTAAATTCAAAATGTATATCATTACCATCTACATCTACATGTTTATTTTTTAGAGTTGTAAGCCCATAGGATTTGTTATCTTGAGCATATTTTTCATTTCCTACACGAATGAGAGTATTTTCTAATAGCCAAATAATAGTTGCAATAATACGTTCTTTACCTAAGCCTTTTTGATTTAGATCTGCTTTTACTTTTGTGCGAATGTGTGGCAATACTTCTCCAAAGAAAATTACTTTGCTAAATTTATTTTGTTGTTGCAGTTCTATCCATTTGGGGTGATATATGTATTGTTTTCGTTCGCGATCATCGTAACCAATTGCTTGAATATGTGTATTATCTGCAGAACTAATACGAACACTTTCCCAAGCTGGAGGGATTGCAAGTTTTTTTATTCTATTCTTGGTTTCTTTATCTGTAATTGTTTTACCATCTTCGTTTCTGTATCTAAATCCTTTACCTTGTTTTATACGTTTTATAGTAAGATCTTTTTCTTTGGTATAACGAAGTCTTTTTTGCTGAAGCTGTGCAGTCGTAATTTCCATATTTTTGTTGATATATTTATAGTCTCAACTATGGGATTTTGCAAGAAGTATTTAAAGAAGTTTAGAATAAACTTCCGGAGCGACTTGAAACAAGCCACTCCGGAATGCACACACTACTCAAGATACCAGTTCCATCCCAACTTTAGGATGAAATCTTCTTCGGACCAACCTGCATCTTCGGGTACGAAATCAAGATAGTCTATTTTGCCCAACAGCATGTTGTACATTAATTTACTAACTACTGAAATAGCGGTCCCACCTAATGCATTTGAATCAATCATTTCGACGAATTTCTCAGTGGTTAGGGCAGCATATTCAAACGAACTTCTGCTTCCTAAGACCATGTGAATCTCGTCGCGATCGTTCTCCCGAAAACGTCGAACAACCAATTCATTCCTAGGGGCTGACTTGGTACGAACATAGATATAGTCGTAATTCGTCAATTCTATTCTGAATTGCTGGCATCCGAATTTGCCATCTACACGTAGTACTTTAGGACGTACTACTTGTGGAAGTTTTTCTGGGAGCGTTTTGGGCAAGTAAGGCAGTACCGTATATCCCTTTGACTCCAAATATGCGCGAACTTCTTCGGTGATTTTACGACCTTTGATAATTGTTAACATAGGTGTTAACTATTCCTTTATGAATGTGCGTTGTTAACAACTGCGAAATTGCACCTGTTATTGGCGTAATTATATAGTAAATTTGACCACAATGCAATGTTATAGGTCTTATTTAGGAGTTAATTATTTTAATAATGAAGATGACTAAATGATACTAACTAATAAGTTTAGAAAATTTTATTATTTAGTGATTGTAGACTTATTTTACATTAATAAAATTGCCTATAAATAATATTTCAAATAAATTAACCGCAATTAATACTATAGGACATATTATGGTATAATATATTGTTCTTTAACAGATAAAAATTCATGGAGAGTTATCTTGAAATGAAAATTCTTTTGTCTGTAGCGTGATTTTCTGAAAGGATTAACATGTTATTAGCAAGAAAATTCATTCCAAGTTCGTCTCTCTATGAACTATTTGATACTAATAGGAAGGTCATAATGATGGTTTATCCTAAAATTACTTCCCTGCAATGTCCAAATTGTAGTGATACTCTAACAAGTTCTCATCCAATTTCGAAGTGTGGCGTTGATTTTACAGTCCTCTTTGAGGTTGATGAATATGCTGTAGTAGATAGAGATGTTGTAATTGATGCAAGTATTCTACAGCTTGTTAAGCAAGAGACTGCAAAGTATTCTATGGAACTGACCCTCGCATTATTGAGTAATTGTATTACTATTTATGCGTGGAGTAATGTATATCGTCAAATCTACCCTATTGGGAAAATTGTTTCGTTTCCCTTGAGGAAAGCATATTCCTTATTTAGTGAGAAAGGAGTTTTGAATATAACAACTCAAACGGAGAAAAATGGGGATACGATTTATTTAGTAAAGTGGAATCACCGATTTAGCCGTCAGGTTAAAGCCATTGGTTTGCAAGAACTAATAAATCTTCCTCAAATCAAACAATGGGTAACAAGTATCGTGCCTACTAGTTATCAGGTTCCAGAAAAAAAGAATTTTTGGAATCTGATCTAATTTCAAATAGTTTCATAGTTGGAATATGAATGAGTGCCAAAAGGTTAGAAACACCTATTGGCACTCATCTAACTACATAATACTTTCTACAAAGTTGATGAATAACATGTAAGGATATGATAATGTATACGTATGGAAATAGTTCTAAGACAAAATAACGTTTATTTTATTTCAATTAAAAAAGATTCCGATTTTTTAAAAACACTAACTACTTTTTGTGAAAAAGAACATATAAATGCAGCCTATCTTACGGCAATTGGTGCTTGTAATAACCTTACTCTTGCTTGGTATAACTTAGAAACTAAAAGTTATGAAGATCATGAATATATCGAGGATTTAGAGATTGCAAGCTTAATAGGAAATGTTTCTTTAGTTAAAGGAAAGCCATTTATTCATGCACATGGTGTGTTTGGTAAGCGCGATATGACAACATATGGCGGACATATTCGCAGTATGGTTATCTCTGCTGCGTGTGAAGTTCGGTTAGAAGTATTTGATGGAAAAATAGATCGAGAGTTTGATAACGTAACTGGGTTAAATTTGATGGTGTGTGGCTGATTCTTGCTGTTATAATAGGTTTTACATATCACTTACAATTCTTCATTATAATTAAGTATTAAATGTGTAAATATGAGTAAACAATTAACATTATTACTTTCAGGAGCTGTTGTAGCATTAATTCTATTTCTTCTGTTGTTTACTGATAAAAGTTCTGTAGTAGCAATGTTAAATAAATATAATTTGCTACCACAACCTGAACGTTTTACTGAATTATATTTTGAAGATCATGATAAACTTCCAAAACAGCTTATTGCTACACAAGAGCCAAAATTCCAATTTACTGTTCATAATCTAGAATATGAACCATTTACATATAACTTTAAAGTTGAAGCGCTTTCAACAGAGAGTGCGAAATTATTAAATGAAGGTAGTTTTACTCTTAATCATGATGAGTATAAAACCATTACAGAGAGTATTTCTACAGCAGAAGCTAGTATACGAACCAAGATAAATGTAAGTTTAGAAAATAAGAACCAATCTATTCACTTTTGGGTAAATGGTAATTAACACATTAATATAAATTTATGGAGAAAGTAACAGTGATAATACCTTGTCACAATGAAGAAAAAGGTATTGGTAAAGTACTAGATGCAATGCCTTTTGATATTTTAGAACATCATGGTTTTGATGTGAATGTTGTTGTCGTAGATAATAATTCAAAAGATGCTACTAGAGAAGAAGTTAAAAAGCGTAATATAAAAATTATTCATGAACCAACTAAAGGCAAGGGACATGCCTTAAAAACAGGCTTTAATTCAGTTGCCCCAGATGTTAAGTATGTTGTTATTCTCGATGGAGATAATACGTATAAACCTGCAGAAATGCCTCGTTTGCTTGAACCTTTGCAAAATGATTTCTGTGATGTAATTATTGGCTCACGCATTGGTGGTAAAACAATTCGTGGTTCTTTAACTACGTCGCATAGACTTGTTAATTGGTTCTTTGCATTTTTGGTAAGACATTTTTATGGAGCAAATATTACAGATTGTTTGTCAGGTTATTTTGCATTTAAACGAGAAGCGCTTGATAAATTGGTAATGCATTTGGATTCTCAAGGTTTTGCTATAGAAATGGAAATGATTACTAAAATGAAAAAAATGAATATGAGTTTATATTCTGTACCAATAACATATGACAGAAGATTAGGTTACTCAAAGATTAGTTCTTTCACAGATGGAATTAAGATTTTGTTTACTTTTATTGATAATTTAACCTGGTCTCCGCGTCCTAACAAATGAAAATAGCTTATGTCTCAGACGCCATTTATCCATATAACAAAGGTGGTAAAGAAAAACGTTTAATCGATATTACAACGCGCCTTGTTGCTCAAGGTCATGAAGTTCATGTGTATTGCATGAAATGGTGGAAAGATCCTGAACTTAACAGAATAGAAAGAGGTGTTCACTTGCATGC
Organism: uncultured Gammaproteobacteria bacterium; assembly: GCA_964435665.1. GTDB lineage: Bacteria > Patescibacteriota > Microgenomatia > UBA1406 > GWC2-37-13 > MFZZ01. The sequence goes on from CAYSZW010000035.1 coordinate 4,642, forward strand.
TATTTCTCCACTCTATCCGCTATATACAGGTGAAAGAAGAAGTATTTCACAAGCTATTAAATTTGGACTATCTTGTTTAAAACTTATAAAAGAAGATTGGGATGTAATTGATGTAGATCATATGCCTTTTTATCCTGTAATTTTTACAAAGATTGTATGTCTTCTAAAAGGTAAAAAAATGTATGCTACTTGGCATGAAGTGTGGGGATTGGAATATTGGAAAAAATACATAGGATGGAAAGCACCTATTGCATATTTAGTTGAAAAATTTAGTGCTATGTTGCCAGATAAAATTATTTC
>CAYSZW010000036.1:0-4475 GCA_964435665.1 uncultured Gammaproteobacteria bacterium
AATACAGGTATTCTTTCGGGCATATTACTAAAATGTGCTAAATTCGGTTGCATTGCTATGGAAAAATCATTACTTAAAATTGAATATAAGGCTTCGATAATTGGCCTTTTCTTTCCTAATATATTTTCTGAGTGTTCATCACTTTTTAATTCAACAGATGTGAAGTAAATATCTTTCAGCTTGTTCTTAAAAGGAAATTGAGGAAGTATGTTATTGATGAGTTGTACAATAAAACCCCTCAAAGGATCATGGTCTTTACAATGTGAAAACTCATGATGCAAAACCGCCTTTAATTGTTCAGAAGTTAATGAATTCTTTAGCTTTGATGAAATATAGACCTTAGGTGTAATCATTCCAGCAGTAAACACAGAAGTATCTGTGACATCTAAGCTAACAATATTTACTTTGGACTTAATATTCAAGGAGTTTAAAAATTTGTTAGTGGTAATTAACTGTTTTGTAGAGCTAGAAATTCCCTTTATTGCAATAAATATTAAACCCAAAGAGACTCCCCCTGATACGAAAGCTTTAATAAATGTATCACTAAATATAATAGAACTAATTTCTGTATGATTTTTGATCATTGCATCAACAAGGAACAATACTTGCATAAAAAAACCTGGCAATGCTCTTACAGACAAAAGCAGTAGAAGAGTTAAATAGGCAAAACCTGAAATACAATAAACTATAAAAAGGCGATTTGTTTGTTTTTTAAAAATATTATTCATTTTTATTAATAAAGTCTTTGAGAAGCTTGGCATTTTTGCTATCACTTTTCATAGAATCGACAAATTGTGAAATTGCCAATTCTCCATATATGTCTACTAAAGAGTTAAAAATTTCACCTAAGTGTTTACCCGCAAATTCTTCTCTATCTTCTGTATAAGTATATACATATGAATTACCTTCAGGTATTCGTTTAAGAATACCTTTTTTCTCCATTCTTGTCATCACTGTCATAACAGTTGTATATGCCGACTTTTCTTTAAGTTGTTCGAGTACAGCTCGAACATTCATTGGCTCTTTTGAAGCCCAAATAATTGATAATATTTCTTGTTCGAGGTCACCAAGGACTAAAGATTTCATACTTATTAATTACTATAAAATAACTACTACAAGTGTAGCATGCTTTGGCAAATTTTCAAAGAGGCTAGTAAAATTACTTTGATAAAGTTTCTCTATCTACAACCCTGTCAAAACGCTTTCCATTAAATATAATTGTTGGTATTTTCACTGTCTTAACTTTATCGGTTACAATCGTTGCCTGATTTTTCAAACTATCTTGTACCTTATCCGTCTTAGCCAATTTCTCAATTTCAATAATTTGATCATCACTATAGCCAAATTCTCGTAAGTAGCCATGAATAATTAATGTGACTTCCTCTCTTGTGTAAAGCGTGTTTATTGCGTTTTGCAGGTCTGTTTTATATTTATCATCTTGCGCAGTAAACAATTTATCTAATAGTCTCCAATCGTTTGGAATATTTGAATTAGTTATCTCAGGCGGAGGACTTAATTTAATTGATTCTAAAACAGAGGAAATGTAATAAGAATGAGGAAAGTGGTATCCCGAATTAGAATCCTTTTGAGGTATAGGGTAGACAACATACGTTAAATTATGCTCGTTTTCAAAACCTGATTCTTTTATGTTGCCCCAAAGTTTTTTACAAAATCGACATCCTGGATCAATAAATTCTACGGCATCAGATTTCGAGGTATCATACGGATTGTAGTATGTAGCACTTTCTGAAACGTATTCCTTTGCTTGCCAGTTTTTAAATCGCTCAGGTACTCTTGAAAGAGTTTCAATTATGCTGGGTGCTTGTTCAGTATTTAATCCACATGATTCTCCTCCAAGTGAACAAGACTCACCATTTGTCGGATTACATGTATCATAGACCCACAAGTTTAATCCAGCATTAGCTGTATAAAGCAAGCTCCAAACAGATAGAACGACGAAAAGTATAGCCCAGAAAGTCATTGTTTTATCAAGAAATTTTGCAATTCGGGGAAATCTGAAAAACAATTTCCCTACAATTAGATTTTTAATTTCGCTTCCAAAGTCTTCATCACACGGTTTTAGAGTAATTTTTTTGAATGCGCATATCCATGCTTTTTTAAAAAGATTACGGTACGTTTTTGAAAACATTCCTATTGGAAAAAAAAGCAGAAAGAGTACGAATATTATTATACAAAGCATAGTTTTGGATTTTAAAATTTACTAATAATGAAATCTAAGTTCTCAACCAAAAAATCGATCTGTTCTTTTGTGTTATTTAACCCTAAACTAATTCTAAGTAGTGGTGGTAACTGTTTGAGTTCCTTTAAATAATAGTGACAACAAAAATATCCAGTTCTGCACATTATTTGTTTTGTAGAAAGCAGCGCACCTAATTTATGTGCATCAATTTTATTGGAGTATATGGAAACAACTGAGCTTGGATTTAAACTCAGTAGATTAATTGATTTTATTTTCAAAAGTTCTTGCAGTAAATATGTTTTCAATTCTTGCTCATATTCTGTGGCATTAAGACTTCCATACCGAAAATCACTTTTCCATTTTATTGCACTACCGAGTCCTATTATTCCTGCAAAATTCTGTAATCCTGCTTCTATTCGAGCATATAATTCATCATCATTTGAAACAAGATCAAAATCATTATATCTTACATTTTCAACAGTACCGCCACCAATCAGGTAGTTATCTAAATTTTTTAATAATGACTTTTTTACAATAATAAATCCTATACTTGGTCCATACATCTTATGTCCAGAGCCCAAAATTGCATCGAAATCAATATCTTTTAGGAAATGAATGTCATGACCAAATGTTTGAGCACCATCTAGTAAGATAATCCCACCTACATTGTGAACATCTTTAGCTAATTCATTTATATTAGTAAGTCTTCTCCCATCGATATTGCTAGTTTCGTTTACAAGTACAACTGCTTTACTCAAATCTTCTTTCTTATATTCCAATCCGCCATCCTCATGCCTACTACATACAATCCTTTTCTTATTGTTTCTTTTACTCCATGTTAAGGCATTTAAGAAGACTGAGTTATGTTCAATTTCAGATGTTACAATCCTATCGTATAAATTAGGATTTAATTGATGAAGAATCGTATTGATTCCATGAGTAGTATTTAAGCAAAAGGCTACAGTATATTCTTTAGAAGTTTTGTTAACGGCTTTAAGAAGTAGCTCTCTCGTCTCATCAGTAAGGCTATCAACAGTTTTGCCCCATTCATACTTTACTCTATGTCCACAAGCATTATATTCTTGATAGTAATCTTGTTCTGATTGTATGACTACTTGCGGTCTGAGTGTTTGACATGCTGAATCGAAATAAAAATATTTATTCTGATCAAGATACGCGAAATTACTGTCTATTGTTTTAGCTTGGTTTGTATTTATACCAAATATATTCATATTTATTCTATCGTGCTTGATTTGTTAATTTCTTCATCCAAAAGATTTCTAAAAGCTTCAATATTACGTGGTGTAGGTATTTTTCTACCATTCAAGAAAAAAGTTGGGGTCCCTTGAATGTTCAAATCTTTTCCGCTTTTTAAATCATGATCAACTCTGTCTTTTGTTTGTACTGAACTTGTATCAGCATTGAATTGCTCAATATTTAACCCTAAGTCTTGTGCATAACCTCTAAAGATTTCATCACTCTTAGGGTTACCAGACCAATCAGTTTGATTTTGAAACATTAATTTATTCATTTCCCAGTATTTACCCTGCTTGCCTGCTGATTCTACTGCATAGGCCGATTGTTTTGAATATCGGTGACCAGGTAAAGGAAAATACCTAACAACAAAAGCTATCTTGTCCTTATATTCCGCTTTAATAGTTTCAACCATAGGCGAGGCTGCAGCACATGCTTCACATTCGTAATCAGCATATTCAACCAGAACAACCTTAGAATCTCTATTACCATATACCCAATCATCGTTATCAATACTCAGGATTGAAGCATTATCCTCTTGAGAAGGTGTAGATTTCCCAAGAAGATAAACAAATCCAAAGAGCATAATAAATGAAATGAGAGTAACTCCAATTGCAAAACCTTTCATATTATTTTCCATTTTATTATTTAGACAATGCTTCCGATACAACACTTTGCATATCATTAAAACTGTATGCACCTGCGAAATTAGTTTCATTTACAAAGAATCCTGGTGTACCACTTACTCCCATGCTTCTAGCCAAATTTTGGTTTTCAGCAATTTTCGCATTATACTTTTTACCTTCTAAACATCCCTGCATAAAGGAACTGTCTATCACAGAGCTCAGGAATTTAGCTAGTTCTGGTGATTTACTTCTATCATTTTTAACAGTGTCATTAATAATTGAATATCCTGAATTACTCATCAACAAGTCATGTGCTTCCCAAAACTTACCCTTCTCTTTGGCACAATAGAGTGATTCTGTTGCTAATTCTCCATTTCCATGACCATTTGTATAAA
>CAYSZW010000037.1:0-4466 GCA_964435665.1 uncultured Gammaproteobacteria bacterium
TTTCTCGCGCTAGATCGCGAGAATATTTCATGGTGTCTATCGACTGGAAAGACCAATATCTAGTGTCTGCAAGTTTGGTCTTGACCACCTTCGGCCAAAGAAAAATAGTTAAAATTACTAGAATTACGACAAAAACAATCAATGTACGTTTCATGTCTATTCTGAATAAACAAAATCTAAATAGTTCGATAATGAATTTCCGTCTTGTACTTTTGTAGGAAGAGATTTGTTTTGAATTTCTGTTTTTAAGTACATTGATTTCCACATATCAATGAGATCTCCCCACTCTTTTGAGCTATTTCCACCTGAAGTAGTTATGTCTCTAAAGTATCTTTGCGCATTGTTCAAACTACCTAAATAGAATGACCAATCTGAAATTGGAAGTAGTTGAATACCATATATCATATTAGCTTCTCCACTAAACCAAGTAGCAAAATCAGCTTTACCACCCCAAACGATAGATGCAATCTCATGAGCATAGGGTTGAGTGTATACCCCACACTCATTGAACCAGTAACATTTTGTGCTAGCAATTTCATAGTTAAAGAGCATTACTCCTAAAGATTGAACTGCTTTATCATTCGTCACCTTACCCCACCTAATCAAAGAGTACCAGGCTTGAATTGCTTCAGAGGTTGATTCTTGGTTGTTACCGTCAGGAGAACTTCCATATCCATCAGCCCACGAGTGTCCTTCAAAAAGATCAAAATGTCTTAATATAGGAAATCTTTCATCTTTATGTGGATTTGCAATATCTGAGATCATATCGGTTATTACATTTTTAGAGGTGTCACTTAAAGTAACTTTGTTTTCAAGCAAGACAGAAGCTGCATTAATGAAATAACCATAATGAAAATGATGGTCGTTGTTATTTTCGTTTCCAAACTCAGGTTTTGTTGAAATGAGTGATTTTTTTGTGTCATCGTACTTGTAATGAGTTAATCCTTCCTCTAACCTTGTTAAAAGTTCGTTAGTTAAAAGGGAAGTCGCGTCCGACACCTCATATTTTATTGATAACTCAAGCAATCTTGCAATTCTTCCTAACTCTACTCCAAGAAAGTAGTTCTTACTTTCTGTACGTATGGATTTTTGTTTTATTGCCTCTTGGGATATTGTAGATTTAATCTTTTTGAGTAGCCTACTATCTTTGATTCTTTTTGATCGTAAAATGTCGTATCTGGGAAGTCTAAAGGTAAAACTATTACTTAAAGAATATTTAATGTCTCCCCTTAGTGTTTTAAAACCATCGTAAAGATTTGTATTATCACTATTTAAATAGTGAACAGGTAATAGACCTATTAATCCGTCCCTATTATTCTTTACATTTAGGGTGATATCTACTGATTTCTCGTTCTCTTTCCAAGAAACGTCAGTTGATTCGATTGTACTTTTATCAATAAGTTCAACTTTTGATTTATCAAAATTATTATTTGACAAATGTAGTCTTAACGAATTGTTATCCTTATTAATAACAAAGTTGAAATCTTTATTATTCAATAAATAACTAGACTCACTTGATTCGATAATTTCGGTCCCTATACCTTCAACTACAATCTGATTTGCTGGCGTAATAACTAATGATGGCAAACCCCTAACACTCTGAATATAATAAGTCTCTTCACCAACACGTATCTCCAAACTTAAACTAAAGTCGCCGATTCTATGAACAGATAATTGTTTAATTTCTTTAGGAAACTTGAAATTTACTTGCGGTACAAAGCTTGCAAATACTGTTTTTGGAACAGAATTTAACTGAGGATAACTCACTGATACTTTGTCCTTATCAATTTTAAAAGCAAGTGGATATGAGAAGAATACTCCATCAGAGACATTAGATTTTAAGACGCTACTATACCATTGATTAGTTTTTCGAATAGAGTTTTGAACAACTGATTTTGAATTAGAGGCTGAATTTTGGGTATGCAAAGAACATCCACTTATTAGCAGACTAGAGACGATAGTTAGAAAAACTAAGTAACTTTTCATTTATAACCCAACAAACTACTCCAAAAATCTGAAAATAGTTCGGCAGGTTTCTTGGTAACTTCTTCACCAGTTTCCATTATAACTTCTAGGTCTTCGTTTTGTAGAAGACTCAAGCTGTCTTTAGAATCACTAAGTTTGAAATATAATCCAATTTTTTTAAGTTCACCCTGTTTGGGCTCTTTAACTTTCGGATCAACTTTTAAGGGAACAACGTTATACATTTGTTTTAGTCTTTGGTTATAAGCCTTAACAACATTTCGATCTTTAAGTATTTGATACTCTGATGGTGATAATTGAGACAGTAGTAAAGTATCTGCTTCTGAATAAACAAGTGCTACTACAGTTAACTCTTGTACCGAACTACCTGGTATGACATTAATTTTTCCTACAACTCCAGCGACTGGTGTTTTGATGGTTAGTCCGAGTAGCTCAGCTTTAGCTACATCAGCTTCAGTTTTTGCTGAAACATTATCAGGTGATTGCTCTAAAGCCTTAATTTTCTCTTTTAATAATGGGTTATCTAATTCCATAATAATTTGATCTTTTTCAACAATGTCACCTACTCTTACATTGATACTATTTATGATTCCTTTGGAAACAGAAGTGATTGGAATCTCTTCTTTGTATACCGTCGAAGTAATTATGTGAGTATTATCTTGTTTATATCGATTTACCTTAGCAGCAATCGATATTGAACCAATGAAAATAGCAATGAGAAAAGTAATTACTAATAAACTTAAATTAATTAGTCGCTCTGTAATTTTTTTAGGCATTTGAGTTTAGTCCATTGATAATAAAACTTGACATAATATACATATTTATTAGTACCCAAAACGAGGATACACTGGTAGAAATAATGTCAATTGGTCGGAACCAGCCCACGAAAAGTGAAACTGTTGATATGAACAGGACCAACATGTGTGGCCAAATTTGTTGCATGATGGCGCTAGTTTTTACTTTCTTCGCTTCAGTGGCGACCCATTTAAAATTATTTTTGAGTATTACTGAAGTAAACGCAGCTAAATAAGGATAAAAAGATGCCGCTGAAGTTGCGATTGTGGAGAGCTTTAGCTTTCCTAACAAAAACCAAGGTAAAAAGTAAACTATTCCAAAAAAAGGTAGATAGTGCAGAAGCCAATCACTGCCTGAAGTAAGTTTCATAGCGTGTTCACCTGTTAAAAGGAAGAGTAAAGGAAGTAACAAGTATATAAGCATAGAAAATCCACTGAAGTAATGAATATTCGAAAAGAAATACTGAAGCCTTTGGTCGATAGTCATACCTTCAATAAATAATGGATTCTTCTGGAAAAATAATGTAAAGCCCCCTCTAGCCCATCTATTTTGCTGTCTAAAGAATGCTGTAATTGTTTCTGGAGCTCTTCCTATTGCAAGTTTGTCATTTAAAAAGACTGTATCAAACCCCTTCTCGTGTAAAAGGATTGTTGTCCATATATCTTCTGAATGATCTCGAAGAGCAATTCCTCCAATTGAATCAACGGCACTTCGTCGATACATAACATTTGTTCCAACACAGAAAGCTGCATTGTAACTATTCTTAGCAGGTTGGACATACTTATAAAATATTTCTTGAGCCTGTGAGGTGCCACTTGCAATAAAATTTTCTGTATTGCTATAAACTTGTGGAGTCTGAACAAGACTCACGTTTTCATTTTCAAAGAAAGGGAGAAGTCTGGTAATAAAATTTTTCTTTGGAACAAAATCAGCATCAAAGACAACAAAATATTCACTCTTCGACTCTTGCAATCCATGGTTAATATTGCCCGACTTAGCAAATTTTTTATTTTCTTTTGGTCTAGAAACATAGTTTACTTTTAACTCTTTTGCCAAGTTCTCAACCTCAAATGAATGACCATCGTCAAATACAAAAGTTTTGTGTGGATATTCAAGGTTAACAGCAGCTGTTAATGTATCTCTAATAATATCGATTGGTTCATTAGCGACTGGTACAACTACGTCGACAGTAGGTTTGTGTTTTCTTACCCAATCATCAGAATAATGGAAACTCCTCTTATGATATTCAGGCTGTAATAGATCAAGCAAAATAGTTATCCAAAGAGAGCCGATAAGTGAAATTGAAACTGTATCTGCTATTAACTGCAGAACATATAGATAAATATTGCCAATATTATCGACATTGTAAACATATGAAGCGTAAAAAATAGTTGCAAAAGGGGCAAGAATCATAAAGAATAATGCACTTGCCGGAATTGCACTAGTTTTGATGTGTAGCATTTCGAGTTAGAAATAAATAAATAAAGACGGCAAATATAATTGAGAAAACTGCATACATGGAAATTACCTGATAAATTGTCCATGAATGCGTAAGAATTAACTCTTTTGATGTTAAGTTTCCGGGAATTTCTATACTGATATAACCTGGCCCAACCAAACTGAAATTTAGTTTTTTATCTCCCGCTTTCACTTGCCACCCTTTTGAATAAGATTGATTCAGAAAAATA
>CAYSZW010000038.1:0-4312 GCA_964435665.1 uncultured Gammaproteobacteria bacterium
TGAATCGTCCTTATTTTAATCAGCCAGAAGTGGTAAAGGCGTTTCGTGAATTTATAGAAGGCAAAAATGATGACACATTATTATTTTGGCGATTAATGAATGTAGAGCTATGGCTTCGCGAGTTTTTTGATGAAAAACAAGAATTAAAACCTCTAAAACCTTGGCAAATTGGAGATGCCAATGAAGGTAAAAAGATTGCAATAACAATAAGTAAAGGAACATATAATAGATACCCAATAAAAACAGATTTAGTTGAAAAAGGTACAAAGATTACAGAATTTGTTGCTGGATATGTAAAACGATATATTTCTGGAACAGAAAATACGAAAAATAAATGGTATGTCATTGTTTCAGAAAAAATTGTTGCTATTTCTCAGGGAAGATCGTTCTTTATTTGGGATATTAAACCTACATTTTGGGCAAAAACACTCTCAAAATTTGTAACCAGAACACCTTATGGTATTGGTTTAGGTAGTCCTTGGACTATGCAAATTGCAATTGATGAAGTTGGATTACCACATATTATGGCAGCTGCAATTGGTGCTATTGTAACAAAGCCGTTTGGCATAAAAGGTGTGTTTTACAAAGTTGTCGGACCAGAAATTGCTGCAATAGATGGTCCTACAGAATATTCTGTATATCCTTCAAATGTTTCTGCAAAATTAGCTCCAAAAGATCCGGAACAAGAAGCACGAAAGATTGGTATAGAAATTTTTAAACATATGAATACATCTCAACAAAAAACCTTTGGTGGTGTAGTTATTATCGACGCAAATGATTTAGGAAGAAATGTACTTGGGAATGCAACAGAAATGCCAGATAGTTTTTTTGAAGATGTCATGCGAGATAATCCAATGGGACAAGGAAGTGAACAAACTCCAATAATAATTTTAACTTGAGTCAGCAACTAGTTGTTGTACCGCTTCGTTTAGAACATCATATTCTGGTCCTAACATGTCAGGTAATTGTTGTGGATCTGTAAAATTTAAATCAAAATGTGCAACTTTATCATACATTGAGCCTTGTTCATAATATGGTGTTGGATTACCAGGAATAGATCTTGTATTAAATATTCGTTTTGAAACTGAGTGAGAATTTCTTCCTCCAGATAAAACGATAGCTGCTATTTGAGTATCTGATAATTGTTCTGTAAAAGCTGTTAATCCCACCATACCTCCAGGGCCAATAGCAAATCTTGCCGTATTATCTTGTGAAGTTAGAACATTTAATCTATGCGTTGTTGGGTGGTAAAAAAAACCAAAATCTGTATCTGATGTGAGAATTTTAAACTTAGCTATTTTTTTTCGATCCTTGTGTAATTGTTCTAATATTCCTACAGAAAGCTTTCCTAATCCTTGAATAACTGGATCTGGATATGCAAGTCTTATTACTGCTGATTCAGCTGCTGAAGCAACTAACCCATGTCTTTCTGCAAGAGTTTCCATCTCATCCGCTTCGACACGCATATCGAGAATTTTTTTTCTTAAATCTTTTGTATGTTGTTCTAACTTAATTTCTTCCAAAGCTGTTGCTGCAATTAAATTATCGCGCTTTTGTTCTTGTTCTGATGTAACCGTTCTATATATAAAAGCTAAATCTTTCGCACGGGTAAGTGTTGGATCTTCTGAGTTTTCGTTTCGATATAGTTCTTTAAGGTTAATCATAGTTGCACATAGTATACAGAAAATATTAATAAACTCTTGTAATTTACATAGAAAATTACGTAGTGCTGATATATAATTTGCTCATGGCAAAACATACAGATCTTACAAAAGAAGATATTCTCCATATCGCAAAGCTTGCCAATATTACGCTACAAGAATCTGAAATAGAAAAATATCGTACACAACTTTCTGAAACTATTAAGTATGTAGAGAATTTAGATGAGTTAGATACAAATGGTGTTGAGCCAACTTCTCATTCTACGAATGTAACGAATGTTTTTTTTGAAGATGGCACAGAATGCACCAGAATGTTTACACAAAAAGAAGCACTTCAGAATGCTAAAAATACAAAGAATGGACAGTTTGTAGTTAAAAGAATTATGGAAGGCTAATATGGATTTATTTGGAAAATCATTAAAAGAAATAATTAGTTTAATAGAAACAAAAAAAGTAACTTCTAAAGAAGTATTTGATTATTTTGCTAAAAGATCTGCAACACATAATGAAAAATTAAATGCTTATACAACACTTATCGATACAGACTCCAACAATGGAGAAATGGCTGGTGTTCCACTTGCTATTAAAGATAATTTTTGTACAGAAGGAATTCGCACAACAGCTTCTGCAAAAGTATTAGATCAATTTGTTCCTCCTTATGAATCCACCGTTACAACAAAGTTAAGAAAAGCTGGTGCAACATATACGGGTAAAACAAATATGGATGCATGGGCACATGGATCATCAACAGAAACATCAGATTACGGTCCAACTAAAAATCCTTGGGATGTGACTCGTGCACCTGGTGGTTCTTCCGGTGGATCAGCAGCAGCAGTTTCTGCATATTTAGCTCCAGCAGCAATTGGTTCAGAAACAGCAGGTTCTATTCGTCAGCCAGCTAGTTGGTGTGGAATTGTCGGCATAAAACCAACGTATGGAAGAGTTTCTCGTTATGGTGTAATTGCCATGGGATCTAGTTTTGATTGCCCAGGACCAATGACTCAAAATGTAGAAGACGCAGCATATTTGCTTAAAACAATTGCTGGTAAAGACCCATTTGATGCAACTTCTGCAGATATCGCAGTACCAGATTACGAAGCACAGATGAAGGAAAAGAAAACCTATACAATCGGTGTTCCAGAAGAGTATTTTAAAGGTTTAGATCCAGATGTAGAAAAAAAGGTTAATGAATCTTTAAAGATTTTTGAGAAGATGGGTCATAAACTTAAAAAAGTTTCACTTTTATCTCCAGATTTTTCTATCTCTGTTTATACAATCTTACAGCGTGCAGAAGTTTCATCCAACTTAGGAAGATATGACGGTATTCGTTACGGAAATGATAGAACAGCATTTGGACAAGAAGCAAAACGTCGAATGATGCTTGGAACGTATACACTTTCTCATGGGTATTACGATGCGTTTTATAAAAAAGCACAAAAAATCAAAACGCTCATTATTCAAGATATGCAGAAAGTATTTAAAGAAGTAGATCTTATTATGGCAGCACCAACACCAATTACAGCCTTGCCACTTGGAGAGTTTGAAAAATATCCATTCTTTGGAGAAACTATGGATATCCTAAACGAAGCAGCAGCAGTTGCTGGCACACCGGCTATGAGTATTCCTTGTGGTTTAGATTCTAAAGGTTTGCCAGTTGGTTTGCAGATTATGGGTAATTATTTTGATGAAGGAAATATCTTAAACGCAGCATACCAGTTTGAAAAAGAAACAAATTATTTTGATGTTATTAAAAAAGGACAGGAGCTTTATAAATAATATGAAATACACACCAGTTATTGGTTTAGAAATCCATGTAGAACTTGCGACAAAATCTAAAATGTTTTGTCAGTGCGCTGGTGACTACTTTGGAAAAGAACCAAATACAAATGTCTGCCCTGTGTGTATGGGTATGCCTGGTGCGCTCCCTGTACCAAACCGCCAAGCTGTTGAGTGGACAATTAAAATTGGTCAGGCTTTAAACTGTAAAATTAACAATCATTCTAAATTTGATCGAAAACATTATTTTTACCCAGATTTACCAAAGAGTTATCAGATTAGTCAGTACGATGAACCTATCTGTGGCAAAGGGTATTTAGATATTGTCACAGCAAAAGGAGAAAAAAAGCGTTTTCATATTACAAGAATTCATTTAGAAGAAGATACGGGTAAACTTACCCATTCTGGAGAAGATACTTTGGTCGATTTTAATCGATCTAGTGTTCCACTTGTCGAAATTGTTACCGAACCAGATTTTGATAACTCAGAAGATGTAAAAATATTTTTAGAAGAACTCCATACAATAATTCGATACCTTGGAGTTTCGGACGCTGACATGGAAAAAGGTTCTATGCGTTTAGAACCAAATATTTCTTTAAGAAAGCCAGATGAAAAAGGATTCCCACCATACAAAGTTGAAGTGAAAAATATTAACTCGTTTAATTACGCTAAAAAAGCCATTGATTACGAACTACCACGACAAGCAGAGATTTTAGATAAAGGAGAAACGCCTGTTCAAGAAACACGTGGATATAATGAAAATAAAGGGATTACGTATTCCCAAAGATCTAAAGAAGGAGCAGAGGATTACAGATACTTTCCAGAACCAGATATTCCTCCTATGGAATTTACAGATGAATTATTAGAGAGTATTA
>CAYSZW010000039.1:0-3860 GCA_964435665.1 uncultured Gammaproteobacteria bacterium
AGTTGAAAATCATCTGTAGCACTATGTACTACTTTAAGTAAAGTAGCTGAAGTAACACTAACTTCTCTTTCTACAAGAGGAAGGGAAGTATCGATTAAGTGGGTAACATTTACTGGAGCTGTTGTAATATTGTCTGAAATATTTACAGTTATGTTTCTGCTAGCTCTAGCCAAACCATCTGGTACTGCAAGACTTATGTCTACCGTGTATGTATTAGAAGTGTTACCAGAACTTTGTGTAATATTTCCATATATTGAGTTAAATCTTGGAGTATTTCCTACTGTTATTATTTGTTCGGAATAATTTGGATCACTATATGTTACTGATTTATATCCTGTTAAATTTATTCTTCTTAGGACCTCAGTTTTTAATGCATCAGTTCCAAGTGTATCTGTTGTACAAATAGTTTCATAATCAATTGTATTATTAATATTGCTTGAATAGGAGGTTAGAGCTGTGCAAGTAACTCCATTTTCAGTAGTTGCTACTCCCTTGTTAACAATCATTCTGACTTGAGTCTTATCTTGAAATTTAAGAATAGCAGAATTAGTACTTGCTCTTACATCACTTGTTAAAACAGTTGCTATATTGTTTATAGTATCAACTGCTGAAATTACATCCACTGAAGTTGGTTTAGAAATATCCCAAATAATTACTTTGCCAATATCTGAGCTCGAGAATGTATAGTTATTTGAAGTAACTGAATTAGCAGCAATTGCTGGTATTGCATTTGCACCCTTGCTAGCTTGTATTGTATTTGATGCTGATAATATATATGTAGAAGACAAATACGGGATTCTTCCTGTTGACTCTGAAAAAGTATTACTTCCGGCATTATATGAAATAGTTCCCCAGTTAGCTTTACTTAAGGTTGACGAGAATGACGTGTTCATATTATCTTCAGTTTCACTATTTGCATAACATTGGGTTACATACTCTTGATAATTAGCTGCTGGATAAGTAACTAAAAGAGATGGTTCAGTGTCTGCGGGAAGAATATTACTACATATTACTTTGTTGTCAGCTGGTTTAGGTAGAGATGTATTCATATTAAACTTATACCTTAACATCTTTGTTGTAGTTGCCCCGGTTTGTGACCCAGAGAGAGGATTTGTAATATTTACATTTGATGCCAGGTACGAATCATTTACTAAATTATTATTTACAGATTGGTTAGAGTTAAAGTTTACGATTCCAGCATCAGGCACATTTATGGATTTTACATGCCAAAGTCTTGAACCACTTCCTTCTGCAGTACATGTGATTTTATATTGAATAGGATTATTATTGGCTGTAACTGTTCCTAAATTACAAAGATTTGAGTTATGGTCTTTTGATCCAACATTAGCCCCACTATTTGAAATAACGGTACATTTAATTCCACAATTTCCCGAGCAGTTATTCCCTAAATATTGTCCAGCGGGAGAAGGCCCTGCATAGGAACAAGAATCATTTTGACAACTATATGATGGAGGAGGGGGTGGAGGAGGTGCTGGTTGTGTACAACAGCCACCGTCTGGTGCAGCACACCATCCTGATCCTGCACCTTGAAAAGATCCACCTGAACTAAAACATTGATCCGGATTTGTACACCAGCTACAAAATTGACCTGTGGGATTTGTATTTCCACAGTTTGTCCTACAACTTACAAGATTGGTATAGTCACCTGATGAATCTTCAACATATTCACATGAATTATTTACACAAGAATATGAACCTGTGACAGTTGTTGGACCATTCCAAGTAACACTACAACTTCCATATGTAAAATTATCTCCTCCACATCCACAGCCACCACCAGACCTGTCATAACTAACTGTTGGCCAAGCTCCAGGATCACAGGGTTGACCAGGTACACAACTGCCATTAGAGCTTGCTGAACAACATGAACCATAATCAGCTGACTGTGTTACAGACCCTGCCTCTTGAACATATGTTTTACAGTCTGGATTAGGATCATCTGCACATTCTTGTATAGTTCCTGGGCAACCAGGTATACCAGAACATTCATAGTGTCCAGTTAAGGAACATACTTTTGTAGCAGAACATGAAAATCCGGCGTCACATGTTGCAGAATAAGCCTCCTCTACTGGAAATAACAAGAGAAAGAAAAGTAAGACAAAAACAATTTGTATAATTTTACTACTCAATAAATTGAACATATTCAAATCTACCACATGGAAAAGATATCTTCAATTCACTTCTCAACAAAGAATTCCTTTTATTACTTAACTTTTTTAATCGCTTCTTTAAATTGTTCCCAAGTTTCTATGTCAAAAGTTAATGACAAAGCATTTTCAGAAGATGATAATTTTGTCCCGGGCGTGATTCTCATGTCCTTAGCACCGATTATACTATTTGCCTTATTTCCAATCATAAGCGCGGTTGAGAACATATTTTCTGGAAAAACACTTTTGTTAGGAAGTAGTATTCTGTCTATCCAATTTGATTTATTAAACGAGGTTTTCCAAATAACAACTCCCTTTATAGGTTTTTTATCTGGAATTATTTGATCAAAAACAGTTACTGCAGCATAATTACTATATCCATATTTATCAGTTGATGAAACCCAGCCTAAAATTCCATTAGGACCTAAATTTGCTTGCATATATGTATTTACATTTTTTGCCCCTGGAATCTTCAAAGAAACAAGGTTTGTAAGAATTGCTGCACTTGTCTCGTTATTTGATTTAATCAAATTAAAGTAAGATTCATTTGTTTCTTTCGAAACTACAACGACAAAATAGTGATCTTGTCCAAATAATCTTTCCTTAGAATTGAAAAGTAGACTTCTTAATTCTGTATTTGCTCCTGCATAAATCTCTTCATAACTCATTGCTGGATGTGTTGTTGGTTCCTCTTGATCAGAAAATCCCCATATTCCCTTATCTCCATATTTATAAGTATCGCTGTATGCTGGTTTTATTCCTAACTGTGTTTCAAGTCCTATCCCAAATTTGACCTTTAAATCTTGTAATGTTTTATCTAGTTCAGACTGAGCTTTAACTTCTTGAAGGAACTGATCAAATGTTAACGCCTTTTTATCTTTTATGTCTATTTCAGCATCTCCTCCTAGAGTTGTTATTTTAACAAATAGTGAATCTTTGTTTATTCCCCCGTTTGTTATTGCAATATATTTCTGTCCCATCCTAGTATCTATTGTGAATGGAATTTGTTTTTCACTTCCACCTTTAATAGTAATAGATTCACCATAATCGTTATCAACTCCATGAACAACTTCTCCATTTTCTGATTTGTTTGTATAGGCAGTGTTAATATTTCTAATATATGGAAGGGCTTCGTTTAAAACTTTTACCCCTTCTGGGTTACTTGCTCCAGGTCCACCTCTTGACTCAGTAACTGCTCTAGTTGCTACTATTGGTGCTGCAATTGGTGATGGAGTAGCTTCTGGTTTGACCGTAGTAGGTATAGGTACTGCAGTCGGAGTTGGAACAGGTGTTGCCAATTTAGTAGCCTCTGGGGTTAAATAGTAAGTAGCTACAGAAATTGGTTGTGGACCTGCAGATTTATTTCCATTACTTACAAGTAAAGCACCGCATGCTACTAATAATAATCCACCCCCACTAATTCCAAATATTGCATTTCTTGCCTTTGCTTCTTTTTTAGATGGTTCTCTTGGAGCTTGAACTCTTCTTTTAGGGAACTTGTCTATTATACCTTTTGTAAATGTTGTAAGTGCCTCTCTAAGCTTACTTGTTTGTTTTACCGGTGCCTGTTCCATTATTTATCTATAAAATATAAGATTAAACCCATAATATTATATGTTATTTATTCCTCTAAATCAACGGAGGGGGAGAGATTCGAACTCTCGCTACGGATTGCTCCGTACTAAGGGTTTA
>CAYSZW010000040.1:0-3550 GCA_964435665.1 uncultured Gammaproteobacteria bacterium
TCATCTGCCTCACCAAGATCCTGCATCATACTTGTTCCATGTCCTTCAGTATTTATTTCAACTTTTTCAGTGTCGTTATACCAGTCTTCTTTCCATTGATACATCATTTCTATTTCTTTTTCTTGTGCAGTAATAATATTATTAGCCAGCTGAGTTATTTCTTGTCGTTGTGATTTCTCCTTTGCTTCTTTTGCCATCGCGATAGCTCCCATATGATGCTCAATCATCTCATTTATGAATGTTTTATCCGCAGCAGCAGTTTCACCCGTAACTTCTTCAGTTGAGTTTGAAGAGTCTGGTAGAGTAGGCTGGGATGAATTCGTTTTGTTAGTTATAAACATAAATATACCGATGATTATTAATAATCCAATTAATCCTAAAACTATCTTTGTACTTTTCATATATAAATAATTAATTTTAAATAACGTTAAACTGTCCTCTAAACATACCCATGCTACATGAAAACGTTAATGGACCTTTTTCTTTAGGGGTAAATTCAAAGGTATTTTTTCCAACCTGTAAAGCACCTTGGACGTTGGCTTTAGGAGCAGTCAAATATCCCTGGCATCCAAAGACATTTTCTCCATTTACAATCCATTTAACAGGTACACCTTGCTTTATAGTAAACACGTTAGGTTCATAACCTTTAGAAGTAACATTCATATTTACAATTTGATATCCATTTACCTCTTTTACATTCGCATCGGCAACTTGAGCTACCTTATCAGTTGTTCCGGTTACATTAACGTTTATTCCATATAGAGCTAAAGCATTAGTCGTGTAACTTATTCCAATAAAGAACACAATCACTCCAATTACTTTTTGAAACATTGGATAGAAAGAATGTTTTGTAAAGGAGGAGGCAAATCCTAAGGCAATAAGCGCAGGTACTGTTCCAAGGGCAAAAACCATAAGCATGATAGCACTCTGTATCGGACTTGCTAAACCCAACGCATATATGGTTACTGCTTGAGTAAACCCACATGGTAGTAAATAAGTGATTGCTCCTAAGAAAAATGAAGTTTTTTTAGGCGACTTAATAAATTTATGCTCTAATTTTTCAAATAACCCTTTGGTAAAAGAAAAGGTGAAGAGAGAAGAAAAGGAAAATAGTTTTAACATATCAAGTCCAATTAAAATCATCATTGCAGCTACAAACATCGAAAGAAAAGAACCAAGCTGTAAACTGGATGCAACGGTTTTGCCCAATAAGCCAAATATAAAACCAAAAACGCCATAAGAAAGTATTCGTCCCACATTAAAACTAATAGCCGGGGCTACATTTTCCCTTATAGATGCCTCTTTGTTTTGTAATTTTCCTATTGTTGATAAAAATAATGCTCCGGAAGTTGCCATACAAGTTGAAGTGGATGCAACAAGACCTAAAATAAATGCTGATGTAAGGCTTAAACTGGAAGTAATATTAAAATCTGGAATAAGATTAAATTCCTGTGCAAAAAAATAAACTATAAAAAGAAGGATGGCTATAGTACCGGCATCTGTTAATCGCTTTGAAAGCGGTTCCTGTGTATCAGTAACTTTATCGGTAATTTGATATCCGAATTCATTAATTTGTTTATTCAGTTCATTTTTATTAAGAGTACCCACATAGCAAACTTCTGCTTCCTGTGTATGATGATTTGCTGTTACTTCTTTAATATTTGAAACTTCCTGAAACTTATCCTTGATAAGGATGTCACAAGATGGACAGTGCATGCCTTTTATATAGAGTGTAGTTTTTTTAAGTTTTGTCATAGTATTGTATTTACTACATAGTGTAGTAGTTAATAAAAATATTGTCAATCATAGAATTACTTAGAATACACGTGAAGGTACAATGTTACAATATTTGAATCTTTATGAGTTAACTTTACATACGGAAGCGCACAACCACCGCTACCAGAATAACTACCACGATACAATGTACCATCAGCTACTGCCGCTACATTATTTGATGAACCGGTAATATCTATTCCATTATGCGAACTATAAATACTACCAACATAGGTATTACGAACAGCCCATGTCGTGCCATACCCCTGGCTCATCTTTATTTGTGGACTTAGAGGCCAGTCCCAAGTACCAGTTGGACTAAAAGAATCTCCATCACCGGAACCACAACTTGATCCAGAACAGTTATTAGAGTCTACCGATTTTAAAAATCTAAAGGGATCGGTAACAGAGCCATTTTCCTGAGTTATAAAATGTAAATGTCCTCCTGAAGAATTACATGACGCTCCAGGAATTACTGAAGCAATAGTATCACCCTTTGCTACATCTCCTATCTCCGTTTCTGTACCAGCTCCTGAGACGATACCCTGAATAGCAGCGTATTCAGACCTGAGTTTTGCTAATAAATTCTGGTATGTAACTTCATCATTTTGAGTTTGAGTAAGTAAAGTCTTCTTTGCTTCCTGTTGAGAAGCAAGTAGAACCTCTTGTTTTTCTAAATCCTTCTCTAAATCTGCAAGATCTTCCTTCTTCTTTTCTCTTAACTTTTTTTGTTCTTCATAATTTAACTTCGCTTCTTGTACTTCAAGTAATACTTTTTTATTAGTATCTCGGGCTATTTCAAAATATTTAAATTTATTCACAAGTTCTGTAGCACTAGTAGTGTCAAAAATAATATCAATTACAGATGCTTTCCTTGTTTTATACCCTGCAACAATGCGTTTTAACATCGTTTCTGACAATCTATCTAATGAAGTATCTAAATCACCTATCCAATTATCCAATGTCTCAATTTCATACTCAGTAGTTTCAATTTTTTTAGATGTTTCCTGTGTTTTTAGCTTCGTTAAATAAATTTGTGTATCCATATACTCAATCTGTGAAGCGAGAGTGCTTTTTTGGTTACGAAGATCCACAATCTTTTCTTCATATTCTTTGATTTGTTTTTCAAGATCATTCCTTTTTTGCGCACTATTTTCTTGTGCAAAAAGCACAGTAGTACTTACCCATGAAAAGGTAAGTACTACGAGTGCAATGGTAAGGGATTTCTTTATCATAGATATTCAGTGTAAACGAAAAGAGTATATCTATGCCTTTATTTCAATAGAGCATCGATTTGTGATTTAACCGCATCAAAAGGGAATGCTCCTCCGACAAAGTCTTTCTTGCCGTTCTTAGCTACAATGACTGTTCCGGGTGTTCCACTGATTCCAGTTTTAGTACCTCCAGCCATATCATCTTTCACATGCTGAGCATATTTTCCGGAATCAAGACACTCTTTAAACTGAGAACCATTAAGTCCTAGTTCTTCAGCAAGTGGTACCAGTTGATCTAGTGCAAATCCTGTACCATTAGAAGTGGTACGTTCGAAGATTGTATCGGTATACTTCCAAAAGGCATCATTTCCACCGAGTGCTGCTGCACATTCAGAAGCTTCCTCTTCTTTCTGAGCATTTTGATGAAATGAGAGTGGGTAATGACGATATACCCATGCTACCTTATCACCATATTCTTCCATTACCTGTTGCATAGTTCCATGGAAATTTTTACAGAATGGACATTCAAGATCAGAATATTCAACTAATACTACATCTGCATT
>CAYSZW010000041.1:0-3277 GCA_964435665.1 uncultured Gammaproteobacteria bacterium
TCATGTTGAAGGTCAGTTACCGCAGGAGTTGATAAAAGTGTGGAAGTGGATATGGGAATCTGATCTTGAAAGAACGTATACCGGAGATTTTGAGGTGTATAAGAAAGAGAATGAAGCGGATATATTTGTTGCGGTAAAGTAATTAAATATAATGTTTAAAAGGTAAAATTTCTATATCTTCCGTAGGCCCAGCTGTTAATACTTCACCTATCATGTCAGCAAACCTTAAAGTTACAGGTATTCCGTCGCCGTATATGCAAGCATTGTAATTTAACTTTGTTAAGGAGAGTACGTCTGCACAAACTGTTCTTATATCTGATGAACCTCTAGTTACCCTGATATTCAGGCAATTCGGTGTCTCCAACCCCATTTGGGTTTGCAGCCGTGGTACAAAGCCTTTCGTCCATAAATACGCCTCGTTTTCACTAATTAAGAGTGCCATACCACGGGGAACTGAATAGGTTTGTTCTCTATAAAGCTTTAAATTGCTATCTGTTCTTATGCGAACACCGATCACTTTGGATTTTGATTTTACTGCATCTTCAAAACCTATCCATTCCTCATTATCAAAGTAGGTTTTTCCATGTATGAAAATTTCTTTAGGATATTTGTTGTTTCTTTTTTTGAATGTCTGTAGTGCTTTATTTAGTAAATCAAAAGCGCTATCTTTTGAGAGGTGATACTCATGATTTTCTGGATTATACCATGGACCAACATTGCCTTTGAATACTAGCCCATCACCAGAATCTAGAAACATTTGAGCTGCGCAACAGGCAGTTTTTTTATTCTGGACACCTTCAATTTTTTTATAAACTAAGCCGATGTAACATACACCATCTCTTACTGAAGCTAGTTTCCAAGGTAAACCACCGCTTTTATAATATAAAGTAGTACTAATATTCCATGCTTTAGCTGAATCAAATTTTTCCTCATTATCAATTTGAAAATCACTCTTTAATAACTCTCTATATGCTATCGTACCTTCACGTATTATTTGCGTAATGATTCCATATTTAAGCAGTTTTGCTTTTAGTTGATTATGAAAGTTAACTTCGTATTGATATGCTTCTCTTAATTCATTTATATCTGGAAAGAGTGAAGCATTAAAACGTTCATAACTGGATTTAAGTCCTATGTTTATATTTGCCTCAGAGGGGTTGCGAGATTGTGGACGACTGTATGTGTAAATATCTTCTGGAATGACAACAAACCATACTGTCACTGGTATTTCCTCCTCCTCTTTGAATTTAATTAGTTTACTTGTAAACACATTCACCCAATTATGTACTCTTTGAAATTTATCCTTGTATTTTAAATATCTATCAATTTCTTTATCTAAAACTACTATTTGCTGTAGACCTTCCATATTAACGTTAAAATCAAAAGCAGCTTCAATGCCAGGAAAGAAAGGCCTTGCTATATCAGGAGTTTTACTGAAAATAGGTTGTTCAATCGATTTTAGCCATTTTTTCATTCTTTCTATACCTTGTGAAGTTCCTATAACTCCGAAGTTGCCTATATCCAATTTGCCCTTAGTGTGTGGACCAAATAACATAATTCCATCTCTGGGATCAATAGTTTTCTGATTAAATCCAAACTCTAGTAATGGCTCTTGAATAGTCTGTAGTTCGTATTTCATACTGATTCTGTATTATTTGAGATTGTTAATCCTTCTTTAGATTCTTCGGCAAGCACGTTCAAACGTGATTTATTCACTGGTTCATCGTAATCCATAGGAGAGAATAGTGTCAGAGGTGTATCGGGCATATCGATAGTACATTCTTCGTTCAATTTAAGTTCTATTTTTCCGTCACTATTTTTTAGACTACTTATAATTGCAAGTAGTTGATCTCTCCACTCTTCATTAAACCAATTTCGCCCCTTTTTTCTTCTTGCGCTATGTAATTTGCTTTTATCTAGCCATACATTAACTCCATCATCTGAGAATAAAATGTGAGATTTTAACGAGAAAGACACTACAGGATATAGCAATACTTGCGTGGTTATTCCAAAATGCCAATAGCCAGTTTTTGTATCATTAATTTTAAACTTGCCAATAAGATTTTTCGCTTTTTTCTTTCCTGAGTATGAAAAGACAACTTTATCTCTCCTCCCTATTGGGAAATAGTAACAATTCCTTTTAGAAGCCAGTTCGTACCAATACATACCTTTTGATCTTGCTAACAAATGAAATGAGCGGGTCAGTAAACGTTTTAATATATTTTCACAATCTAAAAGAGTAGGAAAAGAGTGTGAACTGTAAGATTTATCTAAAATATTTTGTGTATTAACAAGTATTTTATTATTGGATTTAATGTCAATCTTCCCTATTGGAGAAGGTTTAGTAATTCCAGTAACAGCATTTCCAAAAGTAGCTAGAGTATTGCCATGTCTGATTACTGGAAGAATCTGATTCTCCCTTTGCACTTCCGTGGCAATGGTTGCGCTTTCATATTGATATATCTCAATTTTGTCCCATATTTCATCAACCGGCCAAAGATTTGTGAAGTATTTTTCTTTCTTCAGTTTTAATCCAAATTTTGTTGTGAATTGATTAGCATACCAAGCATTCAGTATTTTATTATCTTGCAGTGAGATTTTCTCTACTTGATCTTTTTCTAGTTTGCTAATTAAGTCTTTTAATCCTGTTGCCCAATTTTCATGAAATTTAACATGATTATATCTATTTAAACCTATAAAATAATCGTAAGGTGCATCGGTATCGATCTTTAAGGGAATAATAAAGTCATTATTTACTTTTTTTGCAACAGATTCCGCTAATGCAAATTCTTTTGCAATTCCCTCTTTCAGCTGTCCTGGCTTAATACAAATATCTTTTGATACTACAAGAATAAACTTCACGGCATTTTCTCTTATCTCATTGTCTATCACTTCCCAATGCTTCTCTCCACCAATCAGCCCCTCAACGTCGCACCAAACGTTATAACCCATCAATTGCAATCTTGAGGCGAGCCAGACTGTAAAGTCGTTATCTTGAGGATTTGCATGTGAAATAAATATTGTTTGCCTCATATAAATTGTTGTAAAGCTATAACCATATATTTTACTTGATTATATTTTACCGCAATTTTTTATCTTATAGCCACAACTTGAAGAATATTAAGCAGCTAGTCAAATGACGACTTTTTGCAGGTTTAAAAAAGAAAGCATCTCTATAGCTAGGGCTTTTTTTTCAATACGTCTCATTATTTCCCTGCTATTATTTTGAGATAGAATGTTCAAGCTTCCTTCCCATAATATTTTTCTATCAATAATA
>CAYSZW010000042.1:0-3163 GCA_964435665.1 uncultured Gammaproteobacteria bacterium
GCGACTTCATTAAAAACATGCAAAAGATTGACTGGCCAACGACAAAGCTTGAGATCCTACTTCTCCTTGAAGAGAACGATATCGAGACAATTGAAAAAGCACAAAGACTAAAACTACCACATAACGTTAAGGTGATGGTTGTACCACATTCAATGCCAAAGACAAAACCAAAAGCTTGTAACTATGGACTTGCCCAGTGTACCGGTGAATATGTTGTTATTTATGACGCTGAAGATAAACCAGATCCAAAACAGTTGAAAAAAGCATTCCTTGCATTTAAGAACTCAAACGAAAAAGTAGTATGTGTTCAAGCAAAGCTTAACTACTTTAACAGTAGTCAAAATTTATTAACTAAGTTTTTTACAGCAGAATACTCACTGTGGTTTGATGTTATTTTACCTGGATTTCAATCAATCAATACTGTTATCCCACTTGGTGGCACAAGCAACATTTTTAAAACAAGTGTTTTAAAGGCAATGCATGGGTGGGACCCATTTAACGTAACAGAGGATTGTGATCTTGGAATTAGACTTTTTAGAAACGGCTATCAAACAACAATTATTGACTCTGTAACTCTTGAAGAAGCAAACAGCAATGTTAAAAACTGGATAAGACAGAGGTCAAGATGGATTAAAGGTTACTTTCAAACATACCTAGTCCACATGCGAAATCCTATTAAACTTGCAAAACGAGGTAGGCATTTCTTTTTGTTTCAACTAATAATAGGGATGAGAATTTCATTCATCCTCATCAACCCAATCCTTTGGATTACAACAATCTCATACTTTGTTTTTAATGCATATGTTGGAGATTTTATCGAAAGCCTGTACCCGGCACCTATCTACTACATGGCAGTAACGTCCCTTGTTCTTGGTAACTTCGTTTACCTTTACAACTATATGATTGGACTTGCAAAAAGAGGTAGGTGGGAACTAATTAAATATGTGTACTTTGTTCCTTTTTACTGGCTTTTAATGAGCTTTGCTGCAATAAAAGCGTTTTATCAATTAATTTTCAACCCACATCACTGGGAAAAGACTCACCACGGTCTTGTGAAAAGCAAAAAGGGTAAAGCGATTGAAGTTAAAACAGATTACCTAAGACCTGTTAAAAGAATTCTCCCAAACAGTAATTGGCGAGCAGCGCTTGAATATTACAGCATAAATACCTACATACTTGCATTTGGAGCACTAGTTATTGCTACTCAGACTTTTTTCTTTGTACTAAGTACTCAATACTCAAACATAATAAGTGGATTAGGATTTTTGATTCTCCTCATCCTAAGTTTAGTTCTATTAATAAAAGCTCTTTCAAAAAAACACAATGGATTTTTTAAGCATCCTAAATCTATTGCAAAGTTTATAAACGGTGCACCGAAAGACTCCATAGCTACATTGACCTACCTTGGAGCAGGAGTTATAGCTAACTTTTTAAACTATGCTTACAACGCATACCTAACAAGACAGCTTAAGATCGAAGATTTTGGGATTATAAGCCTGGCCGGCAGCTTTATCTTTATATCTTCAATACCGCTTTCAGCACTAAGCGGCGCCATTGTTAAAAAAGTGGCATTTCACCTAGGCAAGGAGAAACTTGCTTTAGCAGGGTTTTGGTTACATGTCAGAAAAAAGACTTTCAATGTAAGCTTTGTATTCACATTAATCTGGCTTATAGCAACGCCGTTTTCAATGAACTTTTTCAATATTGAAACACCATTGCCATTTCTTCTAATTGCCCCGATCTTTGTACTAAATGCTTTAACTGCGGTTGATATAGGTTATATATCAGGTCTTCTGAAATTCTACATTTTATCGCTTATGCTAATTACAGAGGCTGTAAGTAAGATTTTTTTAACCTGGTTAATATTAAAATTGGGATTTGTTGATTATATTTATCTTACTATACCTGGAGCATTGTTAGCATCTTTTACAGTGGGATACTACTTTGCACTTAAGTACGCAAACGCAAAACACCAAAGTGTTAGCCAAGAGAAAATAGAATTCCCCTCAAAAAGCTTTGTCTCATTTATAATCTCAAGATTTGCAGTCATTTCTTTCATTACACTTGATTTGCTCTTAGCCAAACACTACTTATCTTCATATGAGGCAGGTAGGTACGCAATTATCGCGCTTATTGGTAAAATGATATTTTTTGTTGGATCAATAGTTGCTCAACCGCTTATTCCACTGGTTAGTAACAGGTTAGGTGGTTCTAAACAAGCTAACAAAACTTTTATTGCAATCTTTGTGCTTTACTTTTTAGCGAGTTTTTCTATGTACTTACTTGTTGGCGCTTTCGGAAGTTTTACAGCACCGATACTTCTTGGTGAAAAAGCCAAAAGCATAACACATCTTTTACCGATTTATGGTTTTGGTATTCTGTGTTTCGCACTTACAAGTTTTTTAATCACATACAAGCAAGTTCAAGAAAAAAATTTCTATGCCGGAGTAGGAGTGATTCTAACAGCTATTCAGATAATTACAGTATCGCTGCTGCACGAAAGTCTTAAGGATTTTGTTAACGCGATGACAATAGTTGGAGTAGTAGACTTTATAGTTTTATGCTTAGTGATAGCATTTGAGAGACATGTAATAACAGTTATTAAAAATATTGGTGACTTTTTTGACATACTTTCCGATAAAATTGGCCTTGATGAAGAAAATAAGAACTTAAGAATACTTATTTTTAACTGGCGAGACACCAAGCATGTATGGTCTGGAGGAGCTGAAGTTTATATTCATGAAATTGCAAAAAGACTTGTTAATGAAGGGCACCAGGTAACTATGGTCTGCGGCAACGACCAGTTGAATGAGACACACGAAGTAATAGATGGAGTAAATATTGTCAGGCACGGTGGATTTTATACAGTTTATATCTGGGCACCGCTTTACTACCTTACAAAACTTAGAGGTAAATACGATGTGATCATTGATTCCGAAAACGGAATACCGTTTTTTACACCCCTATATGTTAGAAAACCTATAATCGGTATAATTCATCATGTTCACCAAGAGATAATAATAGAGCAGCTCGCAATCTCTTGGTATTTAAAACCTGTCGCGTATCTTGCAAAAATACTCGAAACAAAGCTAATGCCGCTTGTGTATCGAAATGTTCAAATGATAACAGTGTCTAACTCAACACTTCTAAGTATGAATAAAAT
>CAYSZW010000043.1:0-3143 GCA_964435665.1 uncultured Gammaproteobacteria bacterium
TTTACACCGTTTCCAACAAAAACGCCAATTCCAACAAATACACCCACACCAACACCACGGCTGGAATCTGTTAGTGGTTATGTATGGTACGATACCAATAATAACGGTAAAGCGGATTTAAACGAAGAGCAAGTTAAACAACCTTTAGAAATTGCATTTTTACAATCTAATAATATTACTCTCAAGACAGTTTTGTCTGAACCAAATTGGAAATTTTTATTTAGATCTAATAGTTATGGAACCACAAAAATATGGATTACTCTTCCACAAGGATATCAAGTAGGAAATCGTGTCAGTGATAATAAATATTCACAAATGGTAGTAGGCGGTAAACAAATAGCACAGGCTATTTTTGATTTAAGAAATCCAGGAAGCGGGCCTGCAGGTATTTATGAATTTCCACTGGGTATTATTCCAATTCCAACAAATACACCTCAGCCTACTAAAACACCAACGCCATCTCCAACTCGTACACCTACTCCAACTGTAACCAAAACACCAACACCAACAGTTACACGAATCCCAACAAGTACACCATCACCAACTCGAATTAATATACCTACTGTTACACCTACTAAAATAATTACACCAACTCCAAAGCCTCAAAATGTAGCACCGGTTATTAGTACTATTTCTAATAGTACATTAGTTCAATATCGTTATTTTTCTACATCATTTACAGTAAGTGACCCAGATAATGATAGAGTTTCTGTTTCTGTATTAAAATTGCCACGTGTTTTGAGTTCTTATTGTCTTAGAGGTAGTTCTCGTCAACAGTCATCTTTAAGATGTACTATATTAGGGGTAGGTTTAACAAAAGGTACTTATACTTTCGAAGTTCGAGCAACAGATTCTAACTCAAATGTTAGAACTCAAAATGTCACCTATACCATTAGGTAACAAGTTTTGCCATTCCTAGACGGGTATTAAGTAGAGTGCTAAAATAGAACTATGAAATTAATTCGTTGGGCTTTGTATATATTCTTGTTTCTTGTAAGTGCAAATTTTATTACTGCACAAAATAGCATTAACGAACATATTCAGTTATTTGACTCCCAAATTGAAATTCAAAATAGTGGCCAAATACAAGTAACCGAAACTATTGAATATGATTTTGGGTCTGAACAAAGACATGGTATTTATAGAACTATTCCATTTTTAAAAACTAATAAAGATGGGAAACAATTTTCAATGAATATTGATATCCATTCGGTAAAAGATCAAAACGGTACAAATTATAATTATGAAGAATCAACAGAAAATGGAGTATTACAACTTAAAATTGGTGATGCAAATAGAACTATAACAGGACTTCATACGTACATAATTACTTATTCAGTTGATGGTGCTTTAACGTATTTTACTAATCATGATGAATTATATTGGAATGTCACCGGTAATGATTGGATTGTGCCAATAGAAAAAGCTTCAGCTAGTGTAAATATACCAACTGTAACAAAAGATAAACTTACTGCTGACTGTTACACAGGTTTAACGGGTCAGAATACCTCTATATGTACATCAGAAATACTTGACGCACGAGTAGTGTTTAGCACTACTTCATTTTTAAATCAGTCTGAAGGTTTAACCATAGCTGTTACATTCCCTAAAAATATAGTGTCGGTTTTAGAACCAACAGAAGTTGTTCCTTTTTTTGATACCCTTATTGGCAAAATTGTTTTGGTATTACTAATTGTCTTAGGAGTATTTTGGTATG
The DNA here is from genome assembly GCA_964435665.1 of uncultured Gammaproteobacteria bacterium. Classification (GTDB taxonomy): domain Bacteria; phylum Patescibacteriota; class Microgenomatia; order UBA1406; family GWC2-37-13; genus MFZZ01. The sequence goes on from CAYSZW010000043.1 coordinate 1,718, forward strand.
TATTATATCCACTGTATTTACCAATTAAATGGTATCTGTATGGTCGTGATCCTTTTAATCAAAATGGAAAGGTTCAAGCATTATTTGAATCTCCTAAAACAAAAACTGGTAGACATTTAACTCCGGCGGAAACCGGAACATTGATAGATGAACATGCTGGTTTTCGAGAAATTTCTGCATTACTTGTAGATTTAGCAAGAAGAGGATATCTAACTATTATTGAAAATAAAAAAAATGATTTTGCATTGGAAAAAAACAAGGAATTTTTAGAAGATACAACACTAAGAGGATTTGAAAAAACCTTATTAAAAGGAATATTTAAGAGTTCAAAAAAGGTTCAATTAAAAGAAGCCAAACTTTATGAGACAGTAAAAAAAGTACAAGATGAACTGTATCATAGTCTTGTTCATGAAGGTTATTTTCCAGAACACCCTGAAAAGGTAAGAAGTTTTTATATGGGTATTCTTGCAGCTGCCTCAATAACATTTAATTTCTTTTTAATTCTTACTGCTTCAATATTTGGAAGAATTATGCCAAAGAAAACATTAGAAGGAGTTCAAACAGCAAATCTTACACGTTCGCTTAGAAATTTCCTCAGTTCTCAAGAAAGACAGTTAGAATTCCAAGCTAAAAATCAATTATTTTTTGAAAAATTATTACCGTTTGCTGTAGCATTTGGCGTAGAAAAGGTTTGGGCAGATCGTTTTAAAGATATTAATATGCAACAACCTGATTGGTACGTAAGTTCAACTGCCAATAGAATATTTACTGCTGATACTTTTACAAGAAGTTTAAATTCTTCTTTTTCATCGTTTAATTCAGCTGCAGATCCACCAACTTCTAGTTCAGGTTTTTCATCCGGTTCAGGAGGTGGAGGATTTTCTGGTGGAGGCGGCGGTGGGGGAGGAGGAGGTAGTTGGTAAGCCTTATCTTCTTTTGTTTCATCCTTCTTCATGATACAATAGTGAGTACAAAAATGTCCTCGTAGCTCAGCTGGATAGAGCGTTGGTTTGCGGAACCAAAGGCCGGAAGTTCGAATCTTCTCGAGGACACATCTTCTAGTACCTTCCTTATTTGTAAGATTTAGCCTATAAAATTGAATAACCCAATATATTTTGTTATAATTGGCCGTTTATTAATAGCTAAAAATATTGTTACAACAAGTTTTTAGTTTTATATTTCGTTTTATTATAAAGCATAATAAAAAAGAGATATAGTGCACGTTAACAAGATGATGTAATGTACGAAATATGTATGGTTTGCTTTTTATGGTGAGCAGTTAGTTTCTTAATCTTTAAGGAATTGTCTGCTCACCGTTTAGGCAGACCAGAAGTTTTGGGAACGGAGAGGTGAAGTAAACTATCGGCATTGACCGTTTGTGTTTTGTATGTCGCTTAACAAGCGAAAGGAGAGAAGTTAGATGCAA
>CAYSZW010000044.1:0-850 GCA_964435665.1 uncultured Gammaproteobacteria bacterium
TATACTAAAAAATTAATTAAATATAAAAATGAAGAAGAAATTCCGGTAACAGTATGGTTCGTAGTGATACCGGAAGGTATTTATACCTATGGACGTCCTAAATCCCGTATACCTTCGGCATTAGATAATATTAAAATTGGTATCTCAAAAAAAGAAGATAGACTAAAGACTCCGCTTTTTGAAGAAGATCAACCATTAATAAATGCATATAGTTATGAGATTAATTTTCATAATCAGTTAAAGGCTAAATTACTTAAGGATGGCATCATTACGCAAATTGTTAGAGAAAATACTATCGCGTATAGAGAAACATTTACTCTGGAACAGATAATTTCCGAAGAAAAATTTGATTCAGCAAAGGCATGGAATATAGCCACAACTTTATATTATAAAAGCGGTGGATTACCATGGAAATTGGGTGATATACGTGATGGTGTCTGTTATGTTGGGTTAGTGTATAAAAAGATAGATAATAATTCTGATTCTAATATTGCCTGTTGTGCAGCGCAAATGTTTTTAGATTCAGGAGATGGAATGGTTTTTAAGGGAAATGTTGGTCCCTGGTATAACCCGGATTCAAAAGAATATCACTTATCGAAGCAAAGCGCTTTTGATCTATTACAAAAAGCATTGGATACATTTAAAGATAAACGCTCTCCATATCCTAAGGAGATATTTATCCATGCCAAGACTTACTTTAGTGATGATGAATGGGAAGGTTTTTTAGAAGCTGCGGAGGGTAAATCTAAAGTTATAGGTGTAAGAATAATATCAAATAATATTTTCAAACTCTATCGAGCAGAAACATATGCTGTCCCTCGTGGAACGGCATTATTAATTAATGAAAAAC
>CAYSZW010000044.1:860-2867 GCA_964435665.1 uncultured Gammaproteobacteria bacterium
AACAAAGATCAATTAAGAAAGGGGGCGAGGAAGATGAAAAACATGCTTATTTGTGGACTAAAGGATTCATACCACGACTACAAACACAAATTGGTTTAGAAACTCCTAATCCACTCGATATCCGAATTACCAGGGGCGATGCTGATTTAGAAACTGTATGTCGGGATGTACTTTCTTTAACAAAACTTAATTACAATAGCTGTATTTATGCTGATGGTAATCCTGTTACTCTAAGATTTGCAGATATGATTGGTGAAGTGTTAACAGCAGGTCCACTCGGAGAAATTAAAGTACTTCCTTTCAAACATTATGTTTAGCAGAAAAATACAATTAATTATTAAATAGGCAAAAAGTCTGTTCTGTATGCCCTCTGTATCTTTTCTTCCTGTCATGCTTACTAATTAAATTACGTCCAAATTATCTGTCAAAAGGCGGGTTACTTTATAAAAAAATCCTTTTTGACTCCTTTCACTTTGCCAGAAATCATCTCTAAAATCTGCTACACTATGTAGTATATGAGAACTATTTCACACGGTGAATTAGAACTTCAAGTAATGGATATTCTCTGGCAGAGTGAAAAAAGCAGTATAAGTGATGTATACAAACATATTAATAAGGAGCGAAATATTGCATACACGACTGTAGCTACAATCCTACAACGACTCTACGATAAAGGACTTGTAGATAGAAATGCAGAAAGTAATCATTATATTTATGTACCGAAACTTTCTAAGAAAGACTATAGTGCCAAACTAGTAAAAACCTTCATTAATAAACTTGTAAATAATTTTGGTGATATTGCAATTACTTCCTTCGCTGAAAGTATTGATGATCTTCCAAAAGAAAAGAAAGAATATCTATTACAGCAACTACAGGAATATGAAAATAAATAGAAACATTCTCATTCATAGTAGTATTCTTATTGGATTGTTATCTTATCTTGTATATGTGATGTTACGTTTTGTACCTTCTTTTAAACATGCAGTATTCCATACGGTTTACATGTGCCAGACATTTTTGCAAAATATTCCGAGTGGTATTGTATTTCTTTTTGGAATTGCCTTACTTTATGCAATATTACAATTCATGGTTAGTCAGTACAAAGGGTATAGATTGAAGAAAACATATAGATATCAAAAGAAAAGACCAGTAACTCTATATGAAATTGAAAGTTTATACAATCTAAAAAATAGAATAATTCTTTTAGATGATAAGAAACCGCTTGCTTTTTGTATGGGTATCTTTACTCCTAAAATATATTTATCTTCAGGACTACTTAAGATAATGAACCCTAAAGAACTTGAGGCAGTCATTCTCCATGAGAAATACCATATGGAGAATAGAGATAATTTATTTTTGGTAGGCCTACATTTTTTAAAGAATTTATTATTCTTTTTTCCATTTACTAATGATCTAGTTCATAATTTTGAACAAAAAGAAGAAATATATGCTGATCAGAAAGCTACAGGTATAGTTGGTACGACTTCGGTTGTATCTGCATTAAAAAAAATGTTTTTATATAGCGACGACAAACAGTTTGCATCATCATTTTCTAAATCTAATCATCTAGAAGCTAGAATCTCTAAGCTTATAGGTAAACCTTATTTACGATTACCTTTACAAGTAAAAAACATTGCTATTAGTATCCTTTCATTTCTTGTTTTTACCGTACTTTCTTCGATTCCAGTTTCATCTACTGAAGTTCATGTACAAGGAAAAGATGTCGTTATGATGTGTATTGGAAATCAAAGTTGTGAAATTAGATGTCAGCAAGAGCAACTTTTCTTTACTCCAATAAAAAGATCCTCATAATCATTTGACATTTACCGTTTAAATCTACTACACTCTGTAGTATTACTATTTATATAATTACATGAGAAAAAAACAGAGTGAGAGCGAACCTACAGAGGAAGTACATAACAGTTCTGTTCCTCCTCAACAATATTATCAAAGGCCACCACTTTTTAATAATAATTTGATGGCACTCTTACTCATTGGAATTTCTTT
>CAYSZW010000045.1:0-2807 GCA_964435665.1 uncultured Gammaproteobacteria bacterium
GTAAATTACTGTATTGAAGTTATAATATGAAAAAATATAAAGAGCTTCGTTAGTTTAGCTTTAACGAAGTGTAGGTGTAGAATCTTGAAAAATTGACCATAGTAATCTGTTCAAAGTGAGCAGTTCATTCTGTTTCAAATTGACCACCCCATTCTGGTGAATCTGACCATAGTAAAAACTCAAATAATGTGTCTAAGAAATAACTTAGCTAAAAAAGCAGGTTATGGCAAATAAAAAGATAGACATGTTACATCTGAAACAGTTATTACGATTATATACCCAAGGATTAAGTAAGGTTAAAATAAGTAAGCAGCTGGGCTTATCCCGCAATACGGTCAAGAAATACATAAGCCTATTCCATGAGCACCGTTTTACTTACGAAGAACTCTCAGAGCTAAGTTCTGAAGAGATAGAAGATTTATTTGAGACTACCATTTTAGAGCCTGACGGTAAGGAAAAAATACTGGAAAATTACTTTCCTTATGTTACCAAAGAGCTAAAAAAGACAGGCGTTACCCGATATATTCTCTGGGAAGAATACCAGGAAAAATACCCTGACGGCTATTGTTACTCACAGTTCTGCCATTTATATCGGCAATGGAGTCGTAAGATCAGTCCATCAATGCATATGGACCATAAGGCCGGGGACAAGATGTTTGTAGACTATACAGGCAAGAAGCTTCATATTATAGATAAAGAAACAGGAGAAGAAAAAGAGGTTGAAGTTTTTGTCAGTATTCTGGGAGCCAGCCGTATGACCTTTGTAGAAGCTACAAGGACACAGGGTAAAGAAGATTTTCTGGGAAGCCTTACCAAGTCACTCAACTATTATGGAGGCGTTCCTGCAGCCATTGTTCCAGATAATCTTAAATCAGCAGTTAAGAAGAGTGATAAGTACGAACCCCAGATTAATGATAGCCTTCAGGACTTTGCCCTTCACTACAGTACAACAATACTTCCTACCCGGACTTATCATCCAAAGGATAAAGCATTGGTGGAAAATGCTGTACGTATCGTATATACCCGCATATTTGCTCCATTGAGGAAACAGCAGTTCTTTAGCCTTGAGGAGCTTAATACAAGTATCAGAGAGCTTTTAGAAGTTCATAATGATGCTCCGATGAAAAGAGAAAAATGCTCCCGAAGAGCTATTTTCAAAGAAGTTGAACAGCCGGAATTATCTTCTCTTCCTGCTATGGAATACCAGCTAAAAAGCTTTTCTAAAGCTACAGTTCATAAAACAAGCCATGTATATCTAAGCAAGGATAAACATTACTATAGTGTTCCTTTTGCTTATATAGGAAAGAAAGTATTGCTTATTTACAGTAAAACCGCAATTGAGGTGTATTATGGGCAGCGTAGGATTGCTTTTCATGAAAGAATCTATTCAAAATATGGATATACCACTCTCAAGGAACATATGCCTTCGTCATATCAGTATATGACAGAATGGAACCCTGATCGTTTTATCAGCTGGGCTCAGGGCATAGGAGAGAATACCGAAGAATACATCATTAAAGTTTTAGAGAAAAAACAACATCCTGAGCAGTCTTATAAGTCCTGTGCCGGTATCCTTCATCTTGCCAAAAAAGTAGGGCATCAAAGATTAGATAATGCCTGTAAAAGAGCTTTAGGATATGAAAGATATGGTCTTATGCCCATAAAAAGTATACTTGATAAAGGACTGGATAACCTTCAGGATGACGAGCACTTCTTCGAGGAGCTTAAGCTCCCAAAACACAAAAATATCAGGGGCGGAAAGTATTACCAGTAACTATTTATAGTCGGAAAAAACATAATAAAAGTCCAAAGAGATAACCAATAAATCTAAATTTAAAATCATTATAATATGAATCAGGACACATTAGAAAAAATGAAACTTTTGAAGTTCTACGGGATGCACAGAGCTTTTTCAACCACTTTGGAAGCTGGAAGCGCTTCCTACACCAATGATGAACTTATAGCCTATCTTATTGATGCGGAGTTCGATGATAAAGAAAACCGGAAAATAGAAAGATTGATTACCACAGCTAAGTTCCGCTACAGAGCTTTCATGGAAGAAATAACGACTAGTTCTGTAAGGAATATTGATAAAAATGCAATAGGCAGACTCTCTTCCTGTGATTTTATAAGGCAGAAACAGAATATCCTGGTAACAGGAAGCACAGGTGTTGGAAAAAGTTTTATTGCTTCTGCCATAGGTTATAAAGCCTGTATGAATGGATATAAAGTCATGTATTTTAATATCAATAAGCTGTTCTCTAAACTTAAAATGGCCAAAGGAGACGGAACATACCTGAAGGAAATAGACCGTATAGAAAAGCAGGATCTGATTATTCTGGATGACTTCGGATTACAAGCTCTGGATAATCTTAAACGTCAAGATTTTATGGAAATCATCGAAGACAGGCACGGAAAGCGTTCCACAATTATTGCCTCGCAGCTGCCTGTAAGCGCATGGCATGAAGTTATAGGAGAGCAGACCATTGCAGATGCGATCCTTGACAGAATGGTACATAACTCTCTAAGAATAGAGCTTAAAGGTGAATCTTTGAGAAAAAAGAGAGGGGAAAATAAGACAGAAAATAAACAAGAAATTAATACCCCATAATTTTGTATTTTGGCAATACTTTCTAGACCACATTTTTGACCTATTTTACTATGGTCAATTTATTCCAGAATCACGTGGTCAGTTTAATCAGAATTTACAGTATACATCATTGGAACGTAAACATTGTCTTAATTTGTTATTTTGATTATTCGTTACATCCGTAATGAAGTCATTGGTGAATAGCTCTCTCCAAAAT
>CAYSZW010000046.1:0-2765 GCA_964435665.1 uncultured Gammaproteobacteria bacterium
TTGGACAACCTTTTTTAAAGGGCATAGTAAACTTTATTCAATATAAAGTTGCCAATATGGATACTTTGATTGGAATTGGTACATTAACGGCATATCTCTATAGTTCGTTTGTTGTTTTATTCCCTAATATTGCACATTCAGCAGGACTTCCAGAGACAAATTACTTTGATGTTGCAATCGTTGTTATTGGCTTTATTGTCTTCGGTAAGTATTTAGAAGCACGATCAAAGCTCAAAACAGGAGAAGCAATAGAAAAGCTGATGAATCTTCAAGCTAAAACTGCTTTAGTAGAAAGAAATGGCGAAGAAATTGAAATAGCAATTGATATGGTGCAACTTGATGATGTCGTCATTGTTAAACCAGGTGGAAAAATTCCTGTAGATGGAGTTGTTATTGAGGGCAAATCTTCAATTGATGAATCTATGGTGACTGGTGAACCAATTCCCGTTGATAAAACAGTTGAGGACAAAGTTATTGGAGGAACAATAAATAAGCAAGGTACATTCAAGTTTAAAGCTACGAAAGTTGGTTCAGACACTCTTTTGGCAAGCATTATTAAAATGGTTGAGGAAGCACAAGGTTCTCGAGCACCAATCCAAAAGTTAGCAGATCAAATTTCGGGAGTATTTGTGCCTGTGGTACTTATAATTGCTGTTTTAACGTTGATAATATGGTTAGCAGTGGGGAGTCAATTTATGCCATTTAACGAAGCTCTTACCTATGGATTGCTTTGCTTTGTTGGAATTTTAGTTATTGCATGTCCATGTGCTTTAGGTCTAGCTACCCCTACAGCAATCATTGTGGGTGTTGGTAAAGGAGCTCAAAACGGTATTCTCATTAAAAATGCTGAAAGTCTAGAAAAGTTACATAAAGTAAATACCATTGTTGTCGATAAAACAGGAACAATTACAAAAGGTAAACCTGAAGTCACCGACATACTTCCTTCGTATGGTGACAAATCTTTAGATGGTGTTGAGATTCTAAAATTAATCGCTTCTTTAGAAAAGAACTCGGAGCATCCATTAGCTGAAGCAATCAAGGAAAAGGCGAAATCTATGGATATTCAACTTGCAAAAGTTGATGACTTCGAGATCATTGAAGGTAAAGGATTAAAAGGTACTATTGACGGAAAGATGTACTATGCTGGCAATCTAAAACTTATGGATGATTTAAATCTAGATTACGATAAGGATTTAATTGATAAATTATCGAAACAAGGCAAAACACCAGTACTCTTTACTGATGATAAAAAAGTGTTAGCAACAATTGCAATTTCAGACACTATCAAAGAATCAAGCGCCGATGCAGTTGCCAGGCTTCATAAACTTGGAATTAAGGTGGTAATGCTTACTGGCGATAATAAGAATACTGCAAAATACATAGCAGATTTAGTAGGAATTGATAAAGTCTTTGCTGAAGTATTACCAAGTGAAAAAGCAGACAAGGTTCGTGAACTTCAAGCAGAAGGTTTAGTAGTTGCAATGGCAGGAGATGGTGTAAATGATGCACCTGCACTTGCTCAATCTGACGTAGGAATTGCGATGGGAACTGGTACAGATGTTGCAATTGAATTCGCAGACATAACATTGCTTGCAGGAGATATCTCAAAGATTCCACAAGCTATCAAGTTGTCGAAGAAAACAATGGCTACAATTAAACAAAATCTCTTTTGGGCATTTATCTACAATGTTGTTGGTATTCCGTTAGCGGCTGGATTACTCTTTCCAATTTGGGGAATACTTTTAAATCCAGTATTTGCAGGTTTAGCAATGGCATTTAGTAGTGTTTCAGTTGTTACAAATTCACTAAGATTGAAGTTTGTAAAGATTTAATTTCTTAAATAATTAATGTATGAAAAAAGAAGTATTAGGAGGTTTGATCATAGTAGCGATTGTTGTTGGAGGTTTAGTTTTTTATTCATTGAATAACAAGCCAAAGTCTGACAATTTAACAAGCCAAGCTCAGCAAACATCAAATGCAACGCCAACAAATACAGTAGAAGAAACTGAAGCGTATGTATTTACAGGAAATAAGGGTGAGACACTTCAAGTGGTTGATGGAAATGTTACGATCCCTACTATTGGATTCGAGGTGAACAAAGTAAAGTTCTTTAATGCAACTTTACCTGATGGAACAATAGTCTATTTTATGGTCTTAAAAGATGCTGAGGGTAAATTCAGAGTTGCAGCTAATGGTAATAAACAATGTGCAAAATATGGTAAAGGTTATGTACAAGAAGGAAACAAACTTATTTGTACAGTTTGTGAAAAGAGTTATTCTGTTGAAGATTTTGCTATTGAAAAACCAGACTGCAACCCATACCCAATTAATGCAAACGAAAAAGTTAATGGGAGCAATGTTGTCATCAGTGTGAGTGAACTAGAGACTGTGACTTCGTTATTTAAGTAGTGTTAAAAGCATAGTGGGTAGTAATAATACATACTACCCACTAGTTTGTGCCTTTTTAGAACGATTTCTTTTTTAAGTGTAGGCAAATACCAAATAGTATTATTAAAAAATTAATTGGTAAAAAAGCAAAAGAGACCAACCAACTAATCCAGTTAAATGAAGATGATCTCATAATCATTCCACTTTTCCCATGCGTAAATTTCATGTTTATATTATAATCAAAATTAGTTAAGAATATTAAAATTATCGATGAAAAGTGAGGCACCTGTACTAAGTGCAGTTCGGACTTCCTCCAGTGCCCCGCTCCAATTAAATATAGACTAATAAAAGAATGGAAAACACTCCTTCTGATAATC
>CAYSZW010000047.1:0-2636 GCA_964435665.1 uncultured Gammaproteobacteria bacterium
GCACAATAGAGTGATTCTGTTGCTAATTCTCCATTTCCATGACCATTTGTATAAATCCATACAAACGAAGCTTTACCCTCATCTACCAACTTTTTCATTTCAGGTACAGGTGCAACATATGTACCACCATCTGCCTTTAGTATGAACTGTTGTCCAACCTGCTTGTTCAGCTCAGGATTTTTACCTCCTGCAATATGACAATATGGACAACTAGGATCTGAAAACTCGACAAATAAAAGTTTACTGTTTTCGCTACCAAAACTTATTCCACCACCATTAAATAAAGATTTCACCTTGTCTATACTAACTGTTGGATTCTCTGGGGCTTGCGCTTGCTGTTGCACCTCTGTAGTAGTATCAGGAGCTTTAGCAGTATTAGTGTTTACTGGTATATTCAACCCTCTAAAACTAAAGAAAATTGATAACGAGATAATAATTGCTCCAAAAAATATTGAAATAGGGGTTAATAATTCTGTATTGATTGATATTTGAGTTACGGCTTCTTTTTTTGCAAATTCGCCTCCAATTTTGTCAAAATCAATGGGGGATTTCTCGTTCTTTTTCATCTTAAGGTACATGTTAATAATTTAATCTACTACAGTGTAGTAGATTGGGTGGTTTGTGTCAATCCTTACTATAGAAAATTTTAATAACACTCTAAAAAGCCCATCTAATTACTTATACATGACATTCCTGTCTCTGACTTTAATTCTTTATTACTTGTAAATAAAGAGGTAGCACATTGATTGAAATCATCGCATTTGGCAATTGGATTAAAACTATGTAGCGACACACCAAGATATGAAACAATACCTATACTTACCACGAGTAATAAGTAATTACTTCTGAAAGAAAATATAGCATTTCCAGTTAATATTGGAATCCGTTCTAATTTTGATATAAATGTTGCAATGCTAAATGCGGTTGGATTTGAAATATCAAGAAGCTTATTTAAAGCCTTTAAAAGGGAATCTTCAGAATTCATACTCTCACTAGCATATTTATCAGCTGAAAGCTCAGTGATAGTACTGTAATTTTGAAAGAGTTGTTTTTTTAATGGAAACCACGGAGTTGACGACTCAATAAAATTATTAATAATATTCTTTAAAGGATCAAAGCTTCTTACATGATGCAACTCATGGAGAATAACTACTTCAAGTTCTTCCTTATTTAAAGACTTAATAGTCGCTGTTGAAATGAATATCTTAAATTTTATGATTCCAGATGTAAATACAAGTAGTTTATTAGTTTTAATAACGTAAACATTTAATTCACTAGAGTATACAGCGGAAGGATTCTTTAAAAACTTATTAGTTGCTCTTATTATCTTTATTAATTGAGTAAATGCATTAAATATTTTGATCCAAAGAATGATTATGATTACTGAAAAAATAATATAGAGAATAAACTCTGTAGGTGTTAAAACATTATAAAGTGGCAGATGATTAGAAATAGCTTCCAAGACATGAACGCTGTGCATTGCAATTCCAGTCAGCAGTTTGAAAGTTGATAAAAGTAAAGTCCCAATATAGAGAAGCCATAATATGTATATAAGTACATTAAAAGCTGTTTTGTGCTTTATATAATTATTTCTTTGCATTTTTCAAGTATTCCTTTAACAGTTCTTTATGCTCTGGTTTGGTGTTAACTGAATCAAAAAAATTTGAGATAGCTATATCTCCATAAGACGATAGTAAACCATCAAAAATATTTTTCAAATCTGAAGAATCCGAATCAGATTTAAGAAAGCTATAAGCGAACGCGTTACTCTGTTTCTCTCTTTTTAATAGTTTCTTTTCGTATAATCTCTTTAAAACTGTCATTACAGTAGTGTAAGCAAGCATCTTGTATGGCTTAATTAATTTCTGCACATCTGCAGGTTTCAAAGGTTTATTCTCATCCTTTAAAACTTTTAAAACTAGTTGTTCTAATTCACCAGTAAGTCTTATCATTTTATATAATTAATAATATTAATGCTGATTAAAATTGAAAATATTTAAACTCAAAAGAATCACTATAATTGTAACACCAACATCAGCAAAGATCGCCAAACTTAATCCAATAATACCAAAACTGGCTAATACTAATGCAACAAACTTTGTAATTAGAGCTAAACCGATATTAAATTGAATCGTATTTTTTGTATATTTCCCCAGTTTAATGAGAAATGGTATTAATTCAATATTATCATTCATCAATGCTATGTCAGCTGATTCAATAGCAACATCAGAGCCAACAGCACCCATAGCTATTCCAATATTTGAGGTTGCTAAGACAGGGGCATCATTTACTCCATCTCCAACCATTGCTACTGTTTTGTACTTTGATTGCAATTCTTTTAATTTTTCAACTTTATTTTCTGGTAACAAATCACCATAATACTCATTTATGTGTAATGAATTTGCAACGGATGACACAGTTTTAGCGTTATCACCAGACAACATAATTGGAGTTACTTCGAGTTTATTTAGATTATCAATTAAATTGTTAGCTTCTGGTCTTATCTGATCAGTAATAACAATAATTCCTTTTACACCGTTTTTATCAGCTAATAGTATAGGCGTATCTCCTCGCAACTGAATTGTATTAAGCATATCTTTTATTTCTTCAGTCACATCATTTTTGTTTTCTATTAT
>CAYSZW010000048.1:0-2586 GCA_964435665.1 uncultured Gammaproteobacteria bacterium
TTTTTGTCGACTACGAAGTGTATTACGAAGTAACATTTACGACTGCAAACGACTACGCAAGTAAATTTGACAGAATTATCGCATTTACGAAATTTGATATATCCCCTAACTACGCTGTCAAACTGTCCATAAGTAATGACGAAATAGAAGTAATGGGTAAAAGAATGCCAATGCAAATCATTGATGCTTGGGAAGTATCAATCCGACCATGTGAGCTAGACCATTTTGCTGACATATTTGGCGAACATTCGAAAATAAATGGAGGAACTATCGAGTACCGTGAATTAATGCAAGTGCTTAGCAGAACGGGTTTAAGTTTAGTTGAAATGATCAACTTTTCAGACGAATCATACGAAAACTATAAAAAGATGATAACCCAGAAAGCAAAATCGATCTATTTTTTTGATGCATTAGATAAAAGTCGTGAGCTAATAAGAAATAACGCTCCTGGGAGTAATGTAATTAGATACTTACTATACGGCCTTAATAATAAAATTATTAAACGTCAATATATATACGAGGGCTGTGAAAGACTATCAAATTTAAACCTCAAATATGGTTGTATTCCATTTGATCAAATGCCCTTCAACACTTCATTAATTGACCATAACCCACGACTTACTGATTTATTTGACTGTATAGATTCGGAAAATCGAGAACATGAATTGTTTGCTAGATATATAAGGAACAATATAGAAATAAAAGGGAAACTATATACAGCTAGACAGGACATAATTGGATTTCAAAATATGGATGTCTTAATTAGGTCGTATAACGACAGGTTGTATGTTAAACATGGTGATCGCAGGATTGAAAGCTATAAAGATAATCTTTACATAAAGGGATATGAAGAAGATACACTCCATATTATTGAAAAGTTAAAGCAGCTTTCATCTGTGCATATAAAAAACTATTCAAGCTCAGTCGAATCTTGGCTACAATCATCTGCTTATCAGATTGATAGTGAAGAAAAGAAACTCGCCTTGAGCCAAGTATTTGAAAGATCCGGCGTCGCTTTAATATACGGATCTGCTGGGACTGGTAAGACTACGTTGATAAATCATATTTCTAATTTTTTCCATGACCGAGCGAAGCTTTATCTTGCAAACACAAATCCAGCAGTCGACAATCTGAAAAGGCGGGTTAATGCTGCGAATTCTACCTTTATGACTATCGCGAAGTTTTTATCTATTAGGAACGAAGCGACAGACTTTGATCTACTGATAATTGATGAATGTAGTACTGTTAGCAACAGTGACATGCTTAAAGTGTTAGAAAAGGCTTCATTTAAGTTGTTGGTCTTAGTTGGCGATATTTTTCAGATAGAATCAATACGATTTGGTAATTGGTTCAGTATGGCTAGAAGTTTTATCCCAACAAGCTCTGTTTTCGAGTTGATAAAACCCTACCGTAGCAGCAATCCTAAATTACTTAGCCTATGGAATAAGGTAAGAAACATTGATGAGGATATTTTGGAACATATTACTAAAAATGACTACTCAGTTACTCTAGATGATTCAATTTTTGATCATACAGAGGAGGATGAAATAATTTTGTGCCTTAATTATGACGGGCTATACGGAATAAATAATATTAATCGGTTTTTACAGGGTGATAATAAAAATCCTCCAATACAATGGGGGGTTCATACCTACAAAGTTAATGACCCAGTATTGTTTAATGAGTCTGAAAGATTTGCACCACTGATTTATAACAACTTAAAAGGAAAAATCGTAGGAATTGAAATCATTGATGATCGAATACAGTTTGACATCGAGCTGGATAGAGTAATAAATCAATTAGATGCAGAGTATTATGATTTTCAATTAATGGACAATTCCCAGAATGGAAATTCCGTTATTCGCTTCTTTGTGAATAAGTATGGAAGCACTGACGAGGATGACGACTCTTCTTCCAACACAGTAGTCCCTTTTCAAGTCGCCTATGCAGTTTCGATTCATAAAGCACAAGGATTGGAATACACTTCAGTTAAAGTCGTTATCACCGATGAAGTTGAAGAGATGATCACACACAATATCTTTTATACTGCCATAACACGAGCAAAAGACACGTTAAAAATATATTGGACACCAGAAGCAGAAAAGCAGGTTTTAAGTAGTTTAAAGAAAAGAGATGGTAGGAAAGATGCTGCATTACTAGCAGCAAAATATTTTAATATTAATCCCTAATCTGTGGTTGGTCTGTTTTTATCACTTCTTTATTGTTTAAATAGTGATGTTGTGTTCCAATACTGGACTTCACTATTGCCGTACACCGATATTCTGATGATTGGGTATTGATATGGTCTGCTGCTTAGTCCTTCCGGTAATGTGTATGTTTTATCTTCCCATAACCATTCGTGGGATTCTCCGTTGTTTTGCTGGGAATATGCAAACTGGTCTTTGATCTGATCGAAATTCGGAAGACCGTGTTTCAAATAATCCATCGCTATTGTTTCCGCTTCGGATTTGGAAAGTTTTTGTTTGTTATTTGTTTCCGGTGAACAGGTTATGCCATTGTTTTTATAGTCTTCAATTTCACTCGGTTTTAATCCTCTTATTATCACGGCTGTCAGTTTATGGTTCC
>CAYSZW010000049.1:0-2513 GCA_964435665.1 uncultured Gammaproteobacteria bacterium
TTGATGAAATATCTAATCTTATTGGATTCATCCTACAAGACAGTATCATTTTCACTGGAACAGTTTCAGACAATATCTTGTATGGAAATAGAAGTATTAAAGATAAAGTTGAATTAGAAAAAGAATTAAAAGAAATGGATTTACTCACAGTTCTTAAAAGTTTTAAAGATGGACTTGATACAAAGGTAACTACTGAGAATGGAGGAAATATTAGTAATGGACAAAAACAAGTAATAGCTTTTCTTAGAATAATACTACGTAAACCAAAGATACTAATTTTAGATGAAGCCACAGCTAATATAGATACAGTTACAGAAGAATTAATCCAAAACATTATGGATAGGCTACCAAGTGATACCACAAAGATCATTATTGCTCATAGATTAAATACAATTAGGAAGGCTGATGAAATATATTTCATTTCTGGAGGTGTTGTTCAAAAAGCTTTAAGTTTTGAGAAAGCAATTGAACTAGTAAAAAGCACAAAGACTAGGAGTTGACATCCTAATATGAATTATATATTCTAATATAAGTTAATTAATTGACTCTGAAATATTATGAAAAAAATTGCCCGAATAGCAATCACTATAATGGTAGTTTTTGCATTCCCTCTTTATGTATTTACCTCAAAGGTTACTGCTGCAACTTTGACAAATGGATACGTAACTCTTTCAGATTCAAGACCAAGTACGGCTTCGGTAACCTATACAATTGGATTTCAAGGTTTAACTGCAACGACTATCAAATGTGTAAATATTCAGTTTTCAGATGCTGCAACTGGGGGAAGTAAGCCAACTGGCATGACTATTACTGGGGCTACATTAGGCGGTACAACTACACTTATCCCAACTCCGGCTTCTTGGACTGCAACACCAAATAATGGTACAGGCGCTATTCCTATTACATATGCCACTGGAGAGACAGGTGTTAATGGTATTGTTGTTATTAGTGCTGTTACGAATGGTTCAACCGCTTCAACACCATATTACATACAATTTAGCACATATAATAATGTTGATTGTGTATCTAGTCCTGTAGACTCATCAGTAATTGCATTTATATATACAAACGGTGTTACAGTAAGTGCCACAGTAGATCCCTCTTTGTCATTTTCACTCGGAAATGTAGCATCAGGTCAAACTGTTAATAGTGCAACTACAAATGCAGCTACAACTACGGCAACTGCCGTAAATTTTGGCGTAGTTACATCTGCTACAAATAAAATAGCAGCCCATGACTTAATTGTAAGTACAAATGCAATTAATGGATACACGGTTTATGTTAAGTCAACAGGAGCATTAACTTATCTTGGAGCTACAATTACAGATTGGACAGGAACTAATGCTGCTCCTACTACATTCACTGCAGCTGGCACGGAAGCTTTTGGTTACACAACAGCAAGTACCTCATTGTCAGGATCTGCTGCAAGATTTAGTTCAAATAAGTGGGCAGGATATAGCTCTACATTTAATACCCCAACAATACAGGAAGTTGCACGTGCGACTGGAACTGTTTCAAATGATACTACAAGAGTTGGTTATCAGGTTGCAATTTCAGGTGCAACTGAAGCTGGTGTGTATACTACAACAGTAGTATATTCTGCTGTGCCAACCTACTAGAAGATTAAAAACTCAAATGTTATAATCTATATGTGTTAATTAAAGTTTTTAAAAAACTTCTTTTATTTATACCTGTATTACTCTTGATCTTTCCATATGACACACTTGCCCAAACCCCTGAAAAGATAGGATTTTCAATTTCACCTTTTAGTTTTGAATATGATGCAAAACCCGGTGATAAGATAAGCGGTGTACTGAGAGTAGAAAATATTAATAATGAAGAAATAAATGTGACAATAGATCCTGAAAGTTTAATTGCATATGGTCAAGACGGACAAGTAGCATTAACAGAAGAGGAACCTACATTTTCACTTAAAAAATGGGTAGTCTTAAATAAAAAATCTGAAAGAATAAAGCCTAAAGATTTTGCATATTTTGATTTTACAATAAATGTTCCCAAGGATATTGAGCCGGGAACTCATTATGGAGCACTTACTGTTACATTTACAGGTGATAAAAAAGAATTCACATCAACAGGTGCAGACATTATTCAGAAATCTAGTGCAATTATACTATTAAGACTTCCTGGAGATACTGTAGAAGACTTGCGTTTAACATATTTTCAATCAGACAAGTTCTTTTATACAGACACCAAAATAAAGCTTTCTGCTCTTTTAGAAAATACAGGAAATGTTCATGTCAAGCCATTCGGTCAGATTTTAATATATGACCTATTTGGTAATAAAATTAAGGAAATAAATTTATCCGGTAAAAATATACTTCCAAATAATAAAAGAATATTTGAAGAAGAGTTTGATATGGAAGATATTAGTTATTTCAGAGCTGAACTTAATGTGTTCTATGGATCTACATCTCAAAAGACCATATTTGCTCAAACAAACTTCATAGGTATTAACTGGCCAGTACTTTCTAAATATCTTCTAATACTACTAG
>CAYSZW010000050.1:0-2462 GCA_964435665.1 uncultured Gammaproteobacteria bacterium
TTATCTTTTTCATCTCTATAAGGCTTTTTGTTCCTGTGGCCATTAATTCCCAAGCCTCTTTCATTTTGTCAAAACCATCAGGATCTTTAATGACAATACCGCCCTTCATAAGGTATCCGGCAGGTGGTCTGCCGTTAAAGAGTCCTGAGAGAAATCGTGCTCTCATGCCATTTCTGGTTCGTTCACTTCTTACGTCATTATCAAGCTGAGCAAACCCTGCAAGCATTGTCTCAACTAATTTTTCTGTAGGACTGTTTCCTGTGGGCTCTGTAGCAGAGATTAGAGTAATGTCACATTCGGTAAGTTTTTTACGAATAGCTAAATAGTCGGCAGTCTGACGTGATATTCTATCAAGCCGATATATAAATACTGCCTTGATTGTCCTCTTATTTCTGCGACAGTATTCAAGCATTTGAAGCAGTGTAGGACGACCAATTATAGTTTTAGCCGATCGCCCTTCTTCCCGAAATACTTCGGTAATAGTATATCCTCGCCGCAAAGCTTCCCGTTTACAGATGTCTTCCTGAGTATCAAGAGAAAAATTATCAACCTGCTCTTCGGTAGAAACCCGTAAGTACAGCACAGCGTTCTTCGGCTCAACCACAGCGTCACCCTTTTTTTGTGTCATAGTTGTTTTGAACTTAATAATTCTTGTAACGTTTGACCTTTAAATATTTGTCGTTCGTATTCATCAAGCCAAGATTGAACTAAATATTGAACTTTAGTCATTAAGTCTTTCACCTGTTCGGAAGTAAGTTCTTTGCCCTTTTCGCCTAATATCTGTTTTACTTTAAGAAGTTCTTTGTCTTCGGCTCTGTTTTCAGGAAATAGCGTGTGAAGCAGGTTGTTTAGAGAGTTCACTTCCATGTTTAAGTTATAAGGGTCAGTATGCGGTTGAGCGGATGTATTCAATTCTTCTTTAGAGAGTGGTAAAATCTTATTAGTTTCCATAATCGTAGATAAAATAACTATCTCTCATAGAGATAGTATATATCTCTGGCAGGGATAATGTCAAGGGTGATTATGTTAAAAAAGAGTCCTATAATATTATGAGGTTGTTTATGATATACTATAGATCAATATGAACAGGTTAACAGATCAGAAATCCCGCATAGAATTTGGTGAAAAACTTAAACAAGCGCGTGAAAAAAAAGAATTAAGTCAGGCACAAGTAGCGGGTTTAGTAGAAATCCATCCTAATTATTACGCCCGAATAGAACGTGGTGATGCAAACCCTTCACTGGACATCCTACTTAAAATTGCAAAAGCTTTAGGCATAAAGTCTTCTAATATGATGTGACTTAGAAAATGATCTCCTGAGAATCTTATTACATTGTAATAGACAGTAGAAATGTACATACATATTTTTCACTTTTTCAAGGTCAAATTTGTTTTGTCGGAGTTACTTTTAATAAGCTCCACAACTTTATTAATGTATTGGGTAATATCTTTATGTAATTCTTCTAGGTTGATTGATTCTTTTAATTGATCTGACTCCTTCGGGTAGATAGTATTTAGCACCATTCTTGCTCCTTTTTCATTTATTGAATAGTACCTGAGTGTTCTTGGACTTTTTTCGTGAGCAATTGCATAATCTCTAAAATCTGATATATTACGCTTTAGTAATTGTATAGTGCTTATTAGCTCAGCATCGATTTGCAGTTTTTTTTCCTTTGAATACACTTCAATATTTTTTGCTAAATCATCATGTGAGTCCAGTGGACGCTTATGTGCAGCACCAAAATAAAACTCCAGAGCTCTGGATATTTTATCCAATAAAATTTTAGCAAATAAGTAAAAACTTTCTATTTCTAAATGCAGCCGCAAACTTATCTGCTCATTTTCTAGAAATAACTTCATTTCTTCTTGACTAATAAATCCGTGTGGTTCTTTATGGCGTTTGATACTTTCACCAATCGCTTGATTATTATGTATAAACTCTTTGGTAACAATTGCATTACGATCCATAATAATATCTAGGAATTTCTTATAAGTTAAAATCGAATTTAGCGAGAAAGCAAACATATTATTATGCCTAACTTCGAACCGCTCTCTTTCTTCAGCTATAAAACTTAACAGATCAATATTCATGGTTTCACTATTTTACTATCTTTTCAATGGCTCTTATATCTGTCTTTCATTTCCGGCTACTTATTGCTATACTTCGTAAAATTGGCCTATCTTTATAATCCAAAATGCGAATATGATAGATTTCACCGATTTTCTACCGTCATATATACTGGTGCTTTTCACGCCTCAGGCAATTAATATCGCTGTAATTTGCCTAACTTTAATTTGCGTTATTGCAGCAGTCTATCAGTACTTTCGTATCAAGAGAGTGATAAAGCAGCAATATACTTTTTTGGAAATAACCCCAGCATATAACAGCATGAAAAGTGCATTTTCTACAAATCAGTTATTTAAAGTAATACATTCAATTCAAAAACCGACTTCCTTTGTCG
>CAYSZW010000051.1:0-2452 GCA_964435665.1 uncultured Gammaproteobacteria bacterium
TTCTATTTCCCTCATCATCAATAAAATCCACAATTACCCCTTCTTTCAATAGTTTGTAAATCTCTTGATTAGCTTTTACTATGGAAAGTGAACTTAAATCTTTTTTTAGGATTCCGATAGCTTCGGTTATAGCTGTATCACACAGTTCATCATTTAGTTTTTTTAATTGTGGATATAAGTACTTTTCTAATACAACATCATCTTGAGTGTCTCTACCAAGTGTTCCGTCCTTTCCCATTACTTCTTCAAAGGCATTGATTGTTTCCCAACCCATTTTCTTAAGCAAACTAATTGTAGGTACTTCAACTAATAAATCTTCTGTGTAGTCGTTTTGGATAGTGGTTATTTTATTCATATGTCCATCTCCGAAACATCTATTTCACCTGATATTAATTTGGGGATTAATAAGTCTCTAGTTTTAGAAATATTGGTATTTCTTTTCTCAAGTAACTCAATTTCTTTAAGTATGGGCCTTATCAGACTTCCAAATGTAGCAGTTATATCTAAATTATTAGGTACAACTAATTTTTTTGACATGTATTCAGGCCAATGCCCTTTGTAGTCATTAAGTTTTATTAAATCTTTTGATGAGTAGTGCAACCATAAAATGTCCATGGTTTTATTCATTGGTTTAAATGGAATAACATTTTGTATAGCAGAAAATGGGTAAGATACAATTTTTTGGTAACATGTATGATTTGCAAAAACTATTACTGGGTTATCCCAAGAGGCTACAAATCCAGGCTCTTCGTTATGAAAACCAATAACACCAGTTTGTCCCTGGTCCAGTACGGGTACCTTTCCAGTTAACTTGACCGTTCTATTATCGTATTTTTTACCGGCTGTAAACCTGACAACTAAATCTCCCATCTTTTCAATTGTCCAACCTTCTGGAATATTACCCAATTCAGAATCAATCATTTTTACTTTTTCATGGCCTGGAAACCTAAAATTAACAAACCATTCTTTATATAAACTTTGTGTAATTTCCTCAAGTACTCTTAACCGTTTTGTGTTGTTTTGAACAAGTGCATCATGATTAGAAAGAAAGTTAGATACCTTTATTTGAT
Source organism: uncultured Gammaproteobacteria bacterium (assembly GCA_964435665.1). Taxonomy (GTDB): domain Bacteria; phylum Patescibacteriota; class Microgenomatia; order UBA1406; family GWC2-37-13; genus MFZZ01. The sequence goes on from CAYSZW010000051.1 coordinate 1,071, forward strand.
AGTGATAATCTGGCAAATCAATAAGCATTTTACGCAATTCTGATTGTTTTATACCTACTACAGTTGTTCCTGTACCTTTCTCTTTAATTCTATTTTGCCCATCTGGAGACCTTAGAAAGTAATAAAGATAGAAGTTGTTCAGTACGTTTTTTTTACCTCGAAGCAAGATTATTCTTTGTGCCAAAGCAATTTTTGTATTTTTTAATAGAGCGACTTCCCCTAAAGGAGCTTCTGTAGTAAGTAAAACATCGTTTTCTTTAGGAAATCCACGAGTCATCCATTTTTCGTAAATATTTTCAGAGATAAATTCTGTAGGTTCTTGAACAAAACCGTTCTTTATAATTTTCGCCGTTACTAAAGGTATCCCCTCGGCACTCTTTTTTGGTGTTTTGCCTCTATAGTCAATTAACACATCTAAGGCATCTTCAAGTTTGATTCTGTAGCTAGTATATGGCATCTACTCCTGCGAAATTTCCGTAATTAGCTTTTCTGAATTTGTTCTTATTTGTTTTTCTAACTCATGTGCTTCTGTGTTTAGGAGCTCTAGCTCTTCGTTTAACTCCTTATATTTCGCTATAAATTCGTAACCATCAGTTTCTATGTCCTTTACCCCAACATATCTCCAGGGATTTAAGCTATATCCCTCCTCTTCAATCTCTTTTATTTTCGCTACTTTACAAAATCCTTTGATATCACGGTAGCTATGTTCATCGAAGTACTCCTTGAATATACCTGCATCTGGGTATTCTGGTTTATTTCCTCTAAACATTCGCACTACGTCTGAAAGAAAATATACTTGTTCTTCTGTGAATTCTCGGTGAGCTCTATCTATCTGAATGTAAAACTTACTTGCGTCGATGAATAAAACTTTATCTTTTCTGTCTGTATTAACCTTACCTCTATCCAAAAACCACAAAGTACAAGGTAGTTTTACCGTATAAAAAAAGTTAGTACCTATAGAAACTACAACATCAACAACACCCGCTTCGATTAATATTTTCCTGATAACCAGTTCGCTGTTTCTTGCGTCACTGGCGGCGTTCGCCATTACAAATCCGGCTCTACCATTTTCGTTTAGTGCACTGTAAAACATTTGAATCCATAAATAATTAGCATTATCTATTGAGGGCATTCCTAGCTTGAATCTGGGATTATCTTTTATTGTATCTTTATCCACACCTTTACCGTTAAAAGGAGGATTAGCCATTACATAGTCAAACCTTCCAACACTATCAAATATATCTTCTTTATATGAGTCAGATTGTTTGATGTCGCCATTTAAACCATTAATGGCAATATTCATTCTGGCTATATTCACATTTTGGGTAACTATTTCTTGTCCATATATTGATAATTCAGCATTGGGGTTTTTCTTATGTTTT
>CAYSZW010000052.1:0-2271 GCA_964435665.1 uncultured Gammaproteobacteria bacterium
TTAGGAAGGTTGATGTCTATGCTTTGAAGAAATGACATGTGAAATTATAACATTTATAGGAAAGTTGTGAGGCGCGCCAAGCTTGGCGCGCCTCTTATGCAGATTAACTATTAAAATACATAGTTATTCCTATAGGAAACACAATGATGGCGAGTGCCAGCCACCTTATCCGTTGTAAACCCGGATAGTAGCTTCCTACTACCCAAATCACAACGAAAGAAAGTAATAACTCCCATGGTGAATAAGCCTGTTTCAAAAGTATATTGAACAGGTTTTTACCGATGAAACTGAGTGCAACAAACGACATTCCAATCGCAATCATGTCGCGAAGAAACTTGCTCATTTTGTTCATGTTAACCTTGTCCTTGAGAAATTATTGAGGCGCGCCAAGCTTGGCGCGCCTCTTTGTAACTCTTGAATAGTTATTTCCAAATAATTCTTGTTGGATTATAACTAAAATCAGGTGTAGTCATCATGTCTGGTATCAACCAAGCTAAGACTATGATGATGAGCACTAGCCAAGAATGAGCCAGTATAAACTCATTTACCATAGGGATTAGCTTTGAGCCGTATAAAAACAGGCTCATAACAAAAAGCAGGATCCAGAAATCTACAAGCATATGCTGATGTAGAATTGCAACAATAATGTTGCCAATCATCACGCTCGATGAGATGATGATTAAGATCCACCCTACCACAAATTTCAAACGTTGCATGTTAGTTTCTCCTTGTTGTTAGATTACAGTTACTATAATAATTATACTAAATTTGAAGAATATTATCAATGCTATAGGTCTATATGAAGCATTCTTCCACGAAGTGTCTCTCTCCCATTCCATCTATTAATATCTAGTTGATATACCAATTTTGTTTGTTGTCCTCTAGATAATTGTGTAAATAAATCTGCCTTTCCAAAAGCAATTAATTCTAAAGAATTACCTTCATCATTTATATCTTTTACTATTATTTTTAAATGATCTTGTGTCTTACCGAACAATTCTGCTTTTTCTATTTCTACTTCACTCAAAAAACTAGGGGTTGGATTTCCAATACCAAACGGTTGGAGTGCTTCAATTTGTTTTGCAATTTGCATTGTAATTACAGAAAGTGGTAATTTTACATCTACTTCCATTTCTCGAATTAGATCTTCTTTTTTTATTTGTTTATTTGCCTTTTTAGTTGCAGTTTGAATAAATTGTTCCAATTTTTCTGCTGGTAATGTAAAACCTGCTGCTCCTGCATGACCTCCAAAATTAATAAAAAATTCTTTTAATTCTTCAAAAAAATGAGTCACATGAAATGATGGGATAGATCTGGCAGAACCTTTAAAAAATCCATCAGCTTGTGTCATGACAATTACTGGTCTGTAATATGTTTCTAAAATATTAGAAGCTATTAATCCAATAACTCCTTCATGCCAATCCTTTGAATGAAGAATAATAATATTATCTAAATCTCCTTTTTCTTCCCAACCTGCAATAATATCTTTTGCTTGTTGTACATTTTCTTTAACTAAATCTTTTCGTTCAGAATTTTTTAATCCAACTTTGCTGGCAAGCTCTTCTGCTCGGGCTTTATTTGTAGTACAAAGCAATCGCAACGCATCTATTGCATGTTCTAAACGACCAACTGCATTAATACGTGGTGCAATTACAAATCCTACTTCAAAAGGAGTAATTATTTTATTTTCAATTCCGGCTTCTTTACAAATTTGTTTTAACCCAACACGTTTAACAAAAGGAAACGCTTTTAATCCATACGTTACAACACTTCGTGAAGGACCAACTAATGGAACTAAATCTGCAATTGTTCCAATTGAAGCGAGTGACAAATAGTCTGTTCTAAAGTTCTCTTTTAATACCAATTTATTCCCAGATTCTTCTTTAAAATAATTGTAAATTTCTTTTGCAAAAAAATAAGAAACACCAGAACCGGAAAGCACCGGAATATGAAAAATTGCTTCTGCATCTTCTGGAATTTTTTCTTGCTTATGATGATGATCTGTAACAATAACCGGAATACCAATAGACTTTGCATACTTTATTTGATTAACTGCCGTAATACCATGATCTACACTAATAATTAAGGCAGGGTCATATTTTTCTTTAACATTGTTAATACCCTTTTCAGAAAATCCATATCCTTCATGCTTTCTGTGTGGCACATATGGCATCACTTTAAAACTTAATAAATGAAGCGTTTCCCATAAAATAGATCCACCAGTTATACCATCTGCATCATAATCGGTATACACCACAATTGTTTTACCGG
>CAYSZW010000053.1:0-1809 GCA_964435665.1 uncultured Gammaproteobacteria bacterium
CAAATATCGCTTTATTTAGGTGTTCTGGAGTTAAATCTTTCTGTTCTATGACATATGACAGTCCTATCTCTTCAAGAGCTCTAGCATTAAGTAGCTGTTCATTTTGAGATGTAGTTGGAATAGGGATAAGGATAGAGTACTTATTTAAAGCCATAAGTTCATAGCATGTGTTTGCTCCTGATCTAGCTATGATAATAGAGGCTCTATCAAATACAGTCCCTATCTCGTCTTCATATACATAATCTTTTACGAAATATCTCTTAGAGAGTTCTTCCGGTAACTTATCTTTTACTAACTTACATTTCTCAAAATCTCCTGTAACAGAAGAGTTTCCAGTTTGATGTATGACATTAAAATCATGAAGTAAGCTAGGAAGTATCTGCACTATCACTTTATTTATTGTACTTGCTCCTTGATTACCACCAGTAATATATATTGTTGGTAGATCATCACTAAAACTAAACTTAGATTTAGTTGTATCAAATATTGCTTTTCTTACAGGATTCCCTGAGTAAATAGTTTTAGAAGGATTAAAGTATTTAATAGATTGTTTCCAAGATATGAATATCTTATTACTAAATTTTCCAATTATTCTGTTTGCCAAACCTGTAACAATAGTTTGTTCATGAGTAACACGAGGAATACGTAAGATAAAGGCTGATATTACTATTGGAAGAGCTAAGTATCCGCCAAATGAGATTACTAAATCAGGTTTTTCTTTCAAAAGAACTATTAAGGATTGAATGAAGCCGATTGGGATGTTTATGAGAGATCTAAATCCTGGGATTATTGTTTTTCCATTCCAAACCCTAAATAGCTTACCAGCTACTAGCTCAATAAACTTTATTCCTTTAGAATTTACATATTTAAACTCTACACTATCATTCTTATCCATTACTTGTGAGTGTCTATGACCTACCCATACAATATTGTTTATCTTTCTTCTTATTAGTTCGTCACACACTGCAATAGCAGGAGTTAAATGTCCTCCAGTTACAAGTACCTTTAATGAATGTCCAGGAGTAATTTTCTCTTTAGGTGCTTGAAATGGATCTCCATTTTTAACTATTTCACTAAACTTTTTTCTAACTACAATTTCAGTCATATCGGTATATTATCATACAATTAAAAATATTTACTTTGTTTTAGTAAATTTAGAAATATTTGCAACAATTCCTAGTGCTGCTAGTGTAACGACTATAGATGCACCACCGTAACTAATAAACGGTAAGGTTATTCCTTTAAAAGGAACAAGTGCAACATTAGCTGCAATATTAAAGAAACTTTGCATCCCTATCCAAGTAATAATTCCATATACAAGAAGTGCTCCCACTCTATCTGGTGCACCTTGAGCAATCTTTAAACCCCTAAGTACCAAAGCTAAATATCCAAGTACAATAAGTACACAGCCTACAAGACCAAATTCCTCAGCAATTACTGCAAATATCGTATCTGTATATGCTGTTTGATCAACTAAATAAAAATACTTTTGTTTACTTTCTCCAAATCCAACTCCCCATATTCCTCCTGAAGCAATAGCTATTAATACTTGTTGTTGCGGATATCCTTGATCCAGTGCTTTCTCACGAGATAGTCTTCCTGTTGTAAGTAGATCTGTGTATACAGAAAGTCTTTCTTGCCGATAAGATTGTAAGAATAGACCTCCAAAGAGTGCTGCTATCAGGATTAGGAATACAAGTGCACTAGAAAGTAAATGAGTTAAATCATCTCCTGAGATAAAGAACATAAGAGACGCAGTAAGAGCAATAACTGCTGCAGTACCAAGATCTGGTTGAATAAGTACTAAAG
>CAYSZW010000054.1:0-1790 GCA_964435665.1 uncultured Gammaproteobacteria bacterium
ACAGCAATCAATAAAACAATAACGAGTAATGATTGTCCAGATTTATAATTCACTTGCATATATGTATTGTACAATACTAAGATTCTAAAATTAAATTGCTGTATTACTTTCATTTCCTTCTACATAGTTTTTTACTTCTTTTACAATCTGATCTGGTGTTAAATCACTTTTTACCATATATCCACTAATCCCATATCCAACTGCTTTAGATATAACTAAATCCTGACTTAGATTGGTAAGAAGAACAATTTTACCTTTAACTTGTTTCCCTTCATCTTTTAATTTATCTAACATTTGTAATCCATCAATTTTAGGAAGAATAATATCTAGTAAAACCAGATCATATGCTTTTTTTGAAAGTTTTAAATATCCTTCTTCACCATCTATTGCTTGATCAACTTCGAAACCTTCTTTTTGTAAAATTTGGACGTAGAGAGTTCGCAGATCGGCTTCATCTTCAACTATAAGAATATATTTTGTCATGATGCTTTTGCCTCCTTTCCTTTTTTCTTTGCAGGTAGGAGAACTGTAAATGTTGTTCCCACATTTACTTCTGATTCTACTTGAATATCACCACCGTGTAAAGAAACTATTTGTTTTGAAATATATAATCCCAGCCCTGTACCAGGCTGACTACTATGTTTAGCATAGGAGTACTCAATCTTACTAAACTTCTTAAATAAATCTTTCATGGATTCTTTATGAATACCAGGTCCAGTATCAGAAATAGAGGCATGAATTGTACCCCCTTTACTTTCAACAAGGATTGTAATTGTTCCATCAGCGGATGTAAACTTTAGCGCGTTACCAATAATATTTTGAAATACTTCACGCAGTTTTTCTTTATCACCTGCAACAATGTAAGGTGCATTTTCTTTTCCTTTGAGATTGAAATGGATTTTTCTTTCATCAGCGGTTACTTTTAATTCTTCATATACTTGCTTTAGAATATCAAACACATCAACTTCATCGAGTTTTAATTCAATCTTATTACGTTCTATACGAGAAACAGTTAGCATATCATTTACTAATCGAATAAGACGTTCCGTAGAATTATATGAGACTTTTAAATACTGAGTTAAAGGTTCTTTTACTTTTTGTCCTGGCTGATTTATTGCCATCCATAAATAACTTTTTATGGCTGTCATTGGTGTTCGAAGTTCGTGTGATGCAATGGATACAAACTCATCTTTTAATGTATCTAATTCTTTTAATCGATGGTTCGCATTTCGTATACGTTCAGTTGCGTGTTTTATTTCTTCTTCCAATGTAACATTGAAACGTTTTATTTCATCAAATGATAATGAATTCTTAACAGCTACGGCAATTTCTGGTGCAACTATTTTTAACACATCAATATCTGCAGAGGAATAAATTTCTCCAGAAGATTTTTGTCCCAAAAGGATACCCCCTATTAATTCTTCACGAACTACAAGTGGCAACACAATGGTTATTTCATGTTCCCTCATAATTGTTTTAATAGCTGCAGAGTCTGAAATCTCCTCATAGACTAATAATGGTTCATCTTTTGAATGTGGTTTAAATGACTGTTGAATTAGTTGATAAATTTCCATTCCTTTAAACGGATGACCCATAGTTTGTCCCTCTGTACCAACCCAAATTACAGAAGAGTTCCTGGTTAAAACAATTGAACCATAACTAATATTCATTTCCGAAAGCATTTTGTCTAAAATTCTTTGTGATAGGTGTGAGAGATTAAGAGTAGAAGCCATAATTCGACTAAGAGACCATAACAAATCTTGCGCATCGTAGTTATCTTTATAAAAAAT
>CAYSZW010000055.1:0-1760 GCA_964435665.1 uncultured Gammaproteobacteria bacterium
CAATCAGTTTCTACACTATGTTCTGCTACTTCGTCTAAAGTATATGTTTTCTTTGCGATTGGTAAGGTAGTCGAAATGGATTCTACAGGTTTAGCTTCCATGACAGTATTTTCTTGTGGTTCAGGTTGTGATTTATTTGAATTCATATTATTTATTACCATGAACGATATGCTTCCTAAAACAACTACTAAGATGATTATTACTGTCATTTTGCTATTCATAAACGTTATCAAATTACTAATAAAAAATGCTACTTGAAAATATTACGACATAATGTAGTAAAGTTCAATCAGTATTTCTTCATTAATTCATCTGATGCTACTTTAATTCAGATAATTTTTGAATAAATTCATCAAACGAACGTACATCCGTTACTTTTTCTCCATTTAAGAAGAATGTGGGAGTTCCCTGAATATCAAAAGACTTTCCTTGCGCCATATCTGCTGCTACTTTGTCTTTTATTTCTTTTGAATTCATATCTGTATTCCATTTGTCTATATCTAACTTAAGTTCTCGCGCATAATTTTCAAATGAAGTATGAAGCTCGTCAGAGTCGGTAATTTTGTCCCAGGTAGGCTGTTCTCTAAATAAAATATTTGCATATTCAAAAAATTTAGCTTGCTTAGCTGCAGCTTCAGCGGCATACGAGGCTTGCTGGGAATTTGCGTGTCCTGGTAACGGAAAGTGACGCTGTACAAATGTAATATTCTTTTTAACTTGTTCAAAACCTTTTGGATCAGTCTTTTGCCATTGCTGAAAATATTCGTTATAGGCACGACACGCTTCGCACTGAAGATCAGCAAATTCAACAAGAATATTCTTTTTTTCCTTAGACCATTTAATATGATCTGTATTTGTTATCTTATTAACTTCCGGATATGAAGTCTGTTCTGGTTTGCTTGTCAAAGAATACGCTCCCCATATAAACCCAAATATAGCAAGTAAAGAAATTATAGTTATAAGGATTGTGTTTTTATTCATAGGTAAAAATTAAAAAGAAAAATTAAAATAATTAATATAAACAATGGAGCCGTATATAGTCCAGGCACATACTTCTTTACTATATTTGCCCAAACAATATGCTGGATCCCATTGGCAAACATCAAAATGTAAAAGATAATCATTAGGTTAATCCTAAATGGAAACTCATTAAAATATCCCACCGATATCCAAAATATTGAATGAATTATTTCAAACACAATAAACACTGGAAGTGGCATTTTAAATAAATACCATTTTTTATGGAATCCAGTACTTATTTCTTCAATAGAGTGGATTATCTGAACAAAAAGTAATAATGTAAAGTAACTTTGGATCACTTTTGTAAACTTTTAGAATTATTTATAAAACCTAACAAACAAATAGTTATAACTGTAAATGCGATTAAAGAAAGAAGTGGTATTGTGACAAATCCAAACCATTCAATAAATTTAGTTGTGCAAGATATACCTAACGTACAAGGCTTTATGCTTTCTGGCAATATTTTATAATATAAAAGGTTATGGTAGATTGCGATAACAAGACCAGTAATACTTAATGGTAAGGCATATAGATATACCTTCTTATCTTTTTTAATCATTCCAACAAATAATATTACGACTAATGGATACAAACAAATTCGTTGATACCAACATAATACACATGGTGGGAATTTCATTATTTCACTAAAAAATAAACTACCTAATGTAGCAATTACTGATTGTAACCAGGCTATATATAGAATAGTTGACTGAAAACTATTTTTAGATACTTTTTCCATA
>CAYSZW010000056.1:0-1600 GCA_964435665.1 uncultured Gammaproteobacteria bacterium
CCTATTCAATCGTTATTAGTTCTGTCATCGAATATCTGAACATGTACAATCCCGGCCAAGATACAGCATGAGCCGGGATCCAGTTATAACTATTTACATAATTTGCTAGAGCATGTATCATATATCTAAAGGAGTAACCATATGTCATTACCTATAGCCAAACATAAAAAACTAATACAAGAAAAGGAATTCGTTAAAGTTGCTAAAAAAGTGCATGAAAGTTTCGAGCAGGAAAGAGAGTATTTGTATGAGAAAAAATTGAAACATGGACATCACATATCTTCCCGAACTTATACCATTTCTTAAACACAAGCATCTTCTATTGGACACTAATATATTTAGAGATGTTTCTTCTAAGCCAGCAGTATTCGCTGCATTTTTTAACGAACTTAAGCAATCTGAGGTAACTCTTACCACCATCGACATGGTTAAGTATGAGCTATTAAAAGGATCATCAAGTAGTACTAAATATAAAGATAAGGAAATCCTCATACATAACATAGTTGATGTTACGGTTCCGATAGTTCCCAAAACATACGACTGTGCTTATGAAGTAATAAAGCTATATGGTCTTGATGGAACTGCACTCAATATAACGGATTTATTCTTAGGCGCTATTACGATGCAATATGGTGAAAATATTTGCCTTATGACCCGCGACACAACAGATTTTATCCAACGCATTTTTAACTTATGTTACGTTGTAAATATCCCGAATTCGAAAGGCATATTTACTTACGGAATTTATCAGTACGATAAAAAATAGAATTATTTTCCCACTGTCATCCCGGCCAAGATACAGCATGAGTCGGGATCCAGGAACTAGAACCCTGCTTTTTCAAGTACCTTTCTAATACCATTTACTTTATCTATAAAAGCTTGTCTATCTTTTTGTACCAAAAAATTACAGTGAGCTATAAATGTTCGATGACTATTAATATAGATCAAATCGTTTTTTATTACTTCAATAGTATATGGCGTATTTGCAAAATAGATTTCGAATACTCCCCAGTTTTTTGCAAGTATACCGCTTAAATGCTTAGTAAGCCTAAATTGTAGATATTTTTGACGTGTTTCATCAACATGAACTTGAAGCTTAGACTTTTCGTAGTTAATATCGTCTTTTATAGAAGAAGGAATAACATTAATGTCATTAAACCACAGCAGTCCGTATTTTTCTTCTGAACAGCTTCTATAAAAAAACGCAATCTATTCTCTATATCAAAAAGCTCAATATATAAAGATGTCATTTGTTGTATTTCCTTTTCTATCTTTTTACTTGGAGAAAAAGACTGAAGAACTGATGTCTGAAATGTAGAAATACCTAGATTTTCAGGTCTCAATATCCTAACAATAGCATCCTCAATCTTTAAAACGCCCTGGTCTTGTAACAATTTTAATCCATACTCTACAGGTAGGCTGTGATGCAGTATTAGAATTCTATCGGTTCCGCCTTTGCCGAGAATGTCCCGATAGGATCGTGGATGCACGACACAGTCGGCACTCGATGTAATCGGCATCCGGGATGACATACGAAGTGGATCACCCGTCCTGTTTTAACTGGTGAGTGATGACAGAGGTTTACTTAGGCTGATAATTC
>CAYSZW010000057.1:0-1598 GCA_964435665.1 uncultured Gammaproteobacteria bacterium
ATCAATTTATAAAAGATATAAAGTTAATGGTGTAAGAGTTACATTGAGAGTTTACGATCCGGAAACTATAGATTTTGTAACGTTGGGTTATATGTTAACAAACCCATCGAATCCAAGTGAATCAATTGCAAATCAGACAATAGATGATGTTACTGAAAAACAACAATCTGGAACAGTTTTGGTTTCAGGAACAGGAAGTCAGTATAAAGAGTTTAAATTTTTCCTTCCAGTTAATAGAATAGCAGGGGTAACAAAGTTACAGTTTAAAGCAGATCCAGATAATTTTACAGCAGTAGGAACTGGAGATCCAGGAAATTTATGTAAATTTCAATTTGCGGCAGCAGATCCGAAAGGTGGATCATCAGGTTCTGTAAAGGTGAACATTATATTAGATTATTATGTCATGTGGTATAATAGAATAGTATTGGCACAATCTTAATATACTACTTAATATCCACTGACCCCCATATACTACTTTAACTCACACTAAGACCCCGTATTTTTTAATACACTCTAAAGGAAGATTAAAAAATTATTAAAGTAAAAACGCGACTTATGGAGGCGCGTTTTTATCTTTAATACTTTTTTAATCTTTCCTGTGTATTAAAAAAGACTGGGGTCATTGGGATACTATAAAAAAACGCACTTCGTTTTTTTTGAAAATTTATTTTCAATATAGTAATTATAAGATCGCTATGTTGAGTTGGGAAAACTTAACTTCAGAATTGTGCGATAGCACAATTCCTTTAGCAGTATCATTATACGCTAAAGATCAAGAGAAGAGTAATATATCATATAAAGATTCGATTATTGAATTTACATTCAATTATCCTAGAGGCATTAAAAAGTTTGCTGAGAAGACCTCAGAAGAACAGATGAAGATTTATCTGAATCTGATAGAGGAAGTTGAGAAATCCATGGCTGAATGCCTTGGTGATTTAGTTCATTATTTTGAGTATTGTAAAGATGGCACAGTCCATATGCATGGACGTTTTAAGGTTAAAGAAGGAAGATGGTATATTGAAGGAATTATACAAACGTTTGTAAAAAACGCACTTAAATTTATTGACGGGCGTTTAAAATATGCCAAAGGTGGCTATTATCCACAATTATTTAGATATAGATCAGCTTGTTTGTGTGTGCAATTCACGGATGAATTTGAACGCACTAAATATTGGGAACAATATATAAGAAAAAATAATTAAATTTTTTTTCTCGGGTATAGTTATATGAAGAAAGTGAAAACTATGTCAGCAAAAAAGTTTGCTGCGAAAGCGGTTGCACAGACAAAGAAGTATGTAAAGAGGTATAAGAAACGTCAAGGAGGAGGAAATAAATCAGGTTTACAGTTTGTGAATAAGTTTACAACTGGAAATCCTTTTCCTGAGTTTCAATTTAAGAAAATGACATATAGTGGAACTCATACTATGACTGTAGGTTCTTCAGGACTTATGGGTAGTATTCAAAGGTATAAGATTAATGCAATGTATGATACAGATGAATCGGGTAGTGGTCATCAGCCTGCTGGTTTTGATGTAATGGCATCAATTTATAAAAGATATAAAGTTAATGGTGTAAGAGTTACATTGAGAGTTTAC